>DIUN01000018.1:0-126070 GCA_002423025.1 Sphingomonadales bacterium UBA6157
AGATGCCAATGGTGACAGGATGATGCGCCAATTTGCGATGCTGGCTCTGGCCGGGCTTCTTGTCGGCTGCGGCGCAGCGGGAACAACGCCACCCGCCGTCCACGGCCAGGTGACCACCGCCGATGGCAAGCCGGCATCCGGTGCCATTCTGACGCTCACGGAGGCAGCCAGCGGCATCGAGCACTCCGTGTTTGCCGATGCGGAGGGGCGCTACCGGTTCGGCCTTGCCGGCGGCGCCGGCTGGAAACTTCGCGCCCAGCGGCCCGGCGCCATCCCGGCGGTGCAGGCGCTGCCGGCGAACGCCGCAGCCAGCGAGACCAACCTGACCCTGGCAGCGCAGCCGCAGCCATCACTCGCTGCGACGAGCGAGCAGTGGCTGGCGCTGCTGCCCGATGGCGACATGCGCCGCGAGTTCATCGTCAATTGCACCACCTGCCACAGCATTGCTGCCTCGCGCGTGCTGGTGGACGGCAAGCCACGTGACAAGGCCGGCTGGCTCACCGCCATCAAGGCGATGCGGGCGATGGACGCCTATGAGAACATCCCGGCCGACTTCAACGACGATGCCTATGCGCAGTGGCTGGCGACAGCCTGGAGCGAGGCGACGATCGGATCTGTGGCAAGCGCCAAGGCGATTGAACCGGCGCTGGCCGCCAAGGTCGAGATCACCGAATATCCCTATCCAAGCCTCACCGAGTTGCCCCACGATCTCGCCATCGCCCCGGATGGCCGGGTGTGGGTGACGGGTTTCTTTGAAGGCGACATGCTGGCGCTGGACCCGGCAACCGGCAAGACCCAGCGTTTCCCGGTCAACGGCGGCAAGCCGGGCGGCGATGTCCGCGCGCTCAAGTTTGCGGCCGATGGTGGGCTGTGGGTGGTTCTGGGCGGCACGCAGTCCCTCGTCCGGCTCGATGTGAAGACCGGCAAGACGCAGACGTTCCCGGCGAAGATGTATGCCCATGATGTCGAGCTCGACAGCAAGGGTCGTCCCTGGCTCAATGACTACTTCGGCAAGCCCGAGCGCGTGGCACGGCTCGATCCCGCCACCGGCGCCGTGGCCGAGTATGTCATCGCCGCGCCGCAGCTGACCAAGGCGCAGGGCAAGCCGCTGCCCTATGGCCTGCAGATTGATCGCAACGACATCCTGTGGGGCAGCCAGCTGGCCGCCAACACCCTGTTCCGGCTCGATCCCGTGACCGGCAAGTCTGAAGTGTTTCCGATGCCGGCCGGCAATTCCGGCCCGCGGCGGCTGGCGCTGGGCAAGGATGGCACGATCTGGATACCGGAATGGAACACCGGCTACCTGACCGGCTTCGACCCCAAGACCCGCAGCTTCAAGCGGCATCGGATCGGCAGCCCGACCATCGGCGCTTATGATGCCGAGGTTGATCCGCGCAGCGGTGTCGTCTGGATTACCGGGTCGCTGGCCAGCACGATCATCCGCTTTGATCCTGCGAGCGGGCGTGTCGACACGATTCCGTTGCCGACCGACCCGGCGTTCATGCGTCACATCGCAGTCGATGCGAGAAATGGCGATGTGTGGGCAACCTACTCGCAGCTGCCGGCTTCGACACCCAAGATCGTGCGGATACGCTTTTCAGGGTGACGTGGCGTTCCGGCCACATGCATCGCGCATAATCGTCTTGACCACGATTGAGAACTGTTCTTAGTGTTACCAAACAAACGATTGCCACAGCGGATGAACCGCGGGCAGCAGAGCGGCGGCGAGAGCCGCAAAAGGGGAGGACGATGATGATGAAGACTGTTCAAATGACACTGCTGTTGACCACCGCGCTGACCATTTTGGCCAGCGGCGCCAGTGCCCAGACGACAGGAGCAACCCCGGCGGCGGACGCCTATGGTGGGCTGGAAGAGATCGTCGTCACCGCTCGCAAGCGCGAAGAGCGCCTCCAGGATTCGCCGGTCTCGATCGTGGCGTTCTCGGGAGCCAACCTTGAGAACCGCGAGATCACGAGCTTCAAGGACCTCGCCAACATCGCGCCGAGCATCGATATCAATGGCGGCATCCCCAATGGCGGCGGCAGCGCCACGCAGATCTTCATCCGCGGCGTCGGCCAGGATGATTACTCCTTCCCGAACGAGCCCGGCGTCGGCCTCTATATCGACGGCGTCTACATCACCCGCAGCGTCGGCGGCGATTTCGGCTTCATGGACATCGAGCGGGTGGAAATCCTGCGCGGTCCGCAGGGCACGCTCTATGGCAAGAACACCATCGGCGGCGCCATCAAGATCATCACCAAGAAGCCCGAGGGTGAAACCGGCGGCCGCGTGGAAGCCACCTATGGCAGCTTTGACCGGATCGACCTCGCCGCCGTCGCTGATTTCAAGATCACCGACAAGCTGTTCGGCAAGCTTGCGGTCACGTCGCGCAACCGCGACGGGCTGGGCACCAACTTCATCGGCCAGGATCTTGGCAATGAGAACAAGCAGGCCGCCCGGCTGACCCTGCGCGCCCTGCCGACAGAGAGTGTCGAGGTGATCTTCACCAGCGAATACTCCAAGCAGAAGCAGAACGGCCCGGCTGGCTCGATGGTGCAGTTCACCCCCAACGATGCCACCGAGGGACTGATCAACCCGGTTCTGGCTCCCATCACCGCCGAGCGGCTGGACCTTGAAGCGCCATTCGATACCTATGGCGCGGCCTATGTGAAGACGCTCGCCGCCAACGGCAAGGATGTCTACAACTCAGGCGGCACGGTCGAAACGCGCGACTGGGCCGAGATCTTCGGCAGCTCGCTCGCCGTGACGGTGGAAACAGACGCGCTGACCTTCCGCTCGATCACCGCCTATCGCTGGGCCGATATCGATATCAAGCGCGATTCCGAGCACACGCCGTTCGACATCGTGCAGGTCGACAACCCTGAAACCACCTCGCAGCTCAGCCAGGAGTTCCAGCTCAACGGCAAGGCCTTTGATGATCGGCTGAACTTCGTCTTCGGCGTCTTCGGTATCCGCGAGCGCGGTCGCTCGACGCTCTATGCACCGCTGCTGTCCGGCCTGTTCGACCTGATCGGGGTCGATCTTACCGCCCTCGCGCCGCAGGTCTACAAGGGCTATTCGCTCGCGGCCTTCGGTGAGGCGACCTTTGCCGTGACCGACGCCTTCAACATCACGCTGGGTGCCCGCGTCACCCACGACAACAAGAAATACACCTACAGCTTCATCCGTCCGGAATCGGGCGTTACGCTGTTCGCGCCAACCGAGCAGCAGCTGAAGTACACCGAGTTCCTGCCCAAGGTGGCGCTCGATTATCATATCAACAAGGACGTGCTGCTCTACGCATCGGCTTCAAAGGGCTACAAGGCCGGCGGTTACAATTCCCGCGCACTCGGTGGCACCCCGCCACTCAGCTACAATCCGGAATTCCTGACCGCTTACGAACTGGGCCTGAAGACCACGCTGTTTGATCGCCGGATGACCTTCAACGTTGCCGGCTTCTACAACGACTACAAGGATATCCAGCTGCTTTCGGTTGTCGATCTGGGCGGCGGCAACGTCGAGACCACCATCCAGAACGCTGCCGAAGGCCGTATCCTGGGCGGTGAAATCGAGATCCAGGCCGAGCCGGTCGATGATCTGGTGTTCGGCCTTGGCGTCGGCATCCTCGATACCAAGTACAATGATGTGGGCGCCGAGGCCCAGGCTTCCGGCATCCTGCCGACCAACCGCTTCATCAATGCGCCGAAGCTGACGATGAACATCACGGCGGACTACAGCTTCGACATCGCCAACGACCAGACGATCAAGCTGCACGCCGATGCCAACTACAAGTCCAGTCAGTTCCGCGATGCCATCAACACCCCGGCACTGCGGGCTGATTCCTACTGGATCCTCAATGGCCGTGTCGCCTGGGCGCCGAACCAGACCTTCGAGCTCGCGGCGTTCGTCACCAACATCACCGATGAGGTCTACCTGACCAATGGTGTGAACGTCGGCGGTCTGGGCTATGTCGAGGCCTATTACAGCCGCCCGCGCGAATGGGGCATCTCTGCCAGCGCGAAGTTCTGACCCTTGCCATGATTGCGGCACCGCCAGCCAGTCTGGCGGTGCCGAAAATGGTGGCGGTGTCATGGGCTTCGATGAAGCGGCCTGCTCGGTTATCATTTTACAGCGCGGTTAAGGCTGCATAGTCATGCGCGGCAGAGGGAGCGGACCACGCGTGACACGTTCAGAGGCAGAGCTGGTGATGGAGGCCGAGGCCAAGCCGGAGGCGCGTGGTGGCGAGAGCCGGCGCCAGGCGGTGCTCGACACAGCCGCGGCGATGTTTGCCGCTAAAGGCTATGCCGGCACGTCGATCCGCAGCATCACCACGTCTGTCGGGATGCTGCCCGGTTCGATCTATTACCACTTCAAGTCCAAGGAAGAGCTGCTGCTGGCGGTGTACCGCGAAGGCGTGGCGCGCTTTGAACAGGCCATCGAGGCGGCGCTGGCCGAGAGCAGCGGCGGGCCGTGGCAGGTTCTGGAAGCGGTGTGCGCGGCGCATCTCTCCGCCCTGCTGAACGGCGGTGCCTATGCGCGCATCGTCAGCCCGGAGTTCATGCGCTCCTTTCCGCCATCCATGCTGGCCATGCTCAATGCCGAGCGGGACCGCTATGAACTGCGCTTCGAGGAGTTGATCGCGGCCCTGCCGCTGCGCCCGGAAACTGACCGCTGGCTGTTCAAGGTGGCGCTGTTCGGGAGCCTCAACTGGTCCCAGACCTGGTACCGTGAAGGCCGCTACACGCCCAGGGACATCGCCCGGGCCTTCATCGCCATCCTGAGAGGCGAGGCCGCTCAGGCGGCGACGAGCGGCATCTCGTCCTGATATTGTGCGAAGAAATCGAGATTGAGTTCGCCGATGACCTGGTCATTCTCATCGAGAATCTCCAGCATCTTCTCGCTGCTGCCCTGGAAGCTGGCATAGACGACCATGCCTGTGCCGGTGGCATAAGGCGTGTGAGCGCTGCCTGACGGCTCATAGGAGAAGGTGCCGGGGAACATCAGTTCCTCGCCCTCGCGATAGCCCCAGATGCCCTCCAGAGTCAGCGCGACAGCGGTGCACACATGGTTGTGGCGCGCAAAGCTGGCGTGCGGATCCTGCTTGAAGAGGAAATCGACCCGGTGGCGCACCGGATCAAGCGCCAGCACCTTGATGTAATTGCCGGGCTGGCCATCCACGGCCTTCCACTCGACAAGGCCGCTGTTGACGTTCTGGATCTCGCCATAGCGTGTGCGCGCTGTACCTGCGAGGATACCGAGATCAAGATTTGCCAGCGCATTCAGATCAAACATCACGGGTCTCCAACCACTCCCGCTACCAATATCGCCACCGGGCTCTAACAGCAACAAACGATTGTATGGTTTGATGGGTGGTGCCTGCTTCGCGCCGGGCCAGAGTATCAGCCCGTTCAGGCCGGAGGCACGGCGCAGGCGCGCAATTGCGCCGGTGCCGGCGCCCAGCCGCTCGCGGCTCGCCATCGGCCGATCTGCTCGATGATGGCGGGCAGGAGTTCCGGCTTCAGCACCATGCGTCCCTCCTTCGTCAGAGTCGGCGCCAGCGGGCTGGCCGTGGCGTTCAGCCAGGTTGCCAGCGCCGTGAAGCCATTCTGTATGGGAAGCAGGCACGCCGCCTGCAGCGGAGGCTGGATCGCCTGCACGATCAAACCGTCCTTCAGCACAAAAATCGGCGCGTTGGGCACGGCCATCACGATATCGAGCCCCAGTGCCGAAAAGATCCGGCTGTTCTCGATGACGCCACGCACCGAAACTGCCCAGCCCTTGCCATCGTGCGCCGCCGACCAGCCAAAAGGCAGCAGCATCGATTCTGCAACGGCATCAAATCGCTCGAGCTCGGCTATGGCGCTGCGACCGCGCACCAGTGGCCGCCCCATGTTCAGCTGAAAGCTGGCGTCCGGGTGATAATGGGCGAGAGTGCCCGCAAGGTCATGGGCGTTGTGAGCGTCGAGATAGGACTCGACCAGCGCAATTGCCTCTGGTGCGCTGGTCTGGGCCGCCGCCGGCTGGGCCGCGAAAAGCGCAAGCGCCGCCGCCACCGCGCAGGATTTCATGGTGCGACAGAACGCGCAAAGCTCATAACGTCGCTATTGAAGCGTTCAGCTTGCTCTGCAAACGGCGAATGCCCGACGTTTTCATAGCCGATGTCCTGTGCGCGCGGCAGGCTGGCGACGGCGGCGGCAACGGTTGCAGGCGGCACGCTGCCATCCGCCAGGCCATGAATGAAGAGCACGGGCAGATCGAGCCGGGCGGCAAGATCGCGATTATCAAGCTGCATCCCGGCCATGGCGCGGCGCACCATCGGGCTCATCATGCCGATGGTCATCTGCTTCTGCCATTTTTCGAGCGGTCCCGGCGGGTCCTTGGTCATGACCCGGGACAGCCAGTCGGCAGCGTCAAAAAAATCATGATAATTGTCGGCGCGGGCGTTGCCCTTGGGCGGGGGCATGCCACTCGTGGCCGGATCGGGGGGCGGTGGCGGCGGGACCAGCCCGGCCACGCTGCCCGCAAGCACCAGGCCGGCGGCACAGTCGCTGCCGCACTGGCGCAGATAATCAAGCGCCACATAGCCACCGAACGACCAGCCGATGATGATCGGCCGCTCGACCTTGAGTGCCTTCAGGATCGCCGCAATGTCCCCGGCCCAGATCGCACGGTCTGCATAGGCGTCACTCGTCCAGGGCTTGGCGGACAGGCCGTGGCCCCGCAGATCAGGCGCGATAAGGCGGTGCCGGCGCGCAATCTCGCCAATCTGATTCTTGAACGAAACAGCGCCGAATGAAAAACCATGGATCAGCAGAATTGGCGGCCCATCGGGATTGCCCCACTCCTGAACCACCAGCGGCACGCCGCCATGGCCGGCGACGATGTGCGGCCTGGGCTGGTTGGGCGCAGCCGCCGGCTGCGCCATGGCGGGGGCCATCGCCGCCAACAGCGCAGCCGCAAGAAGGCGCTTAAACATCGGCGGCAAAGTCCGGATGGTCGCTGCGGATACGCTGGCGCAATTCGGCCGGCACCTTGCTCCAGTCCGGCAGCTTCACGGCATTCAGCCGCATCATGATCGAGCCGCTTCGCCCGCCCATGTTCATCCAGGGCCGGAAGCTGTTGAGCGTCGTATATTGCATCGTTGCCGGCACAAACCCCTCCGCTCCCGTCACATCATTGATGTCAGCTTCGAAATTGGCCAGTGAATTGAGGACGCGCGGCGGGCCGCCCTTGAGCCCGGGCGCCTTCACGAACAATTCCTCGGCCATCCAGATGCGCCCGTCCTTGATGTCTGGCGGCGTGATGCGGCCCCGGTAGTCGAGGCCAGGCGGCAGGCTGGGTAGATCGGGCCTCACCGTCAGCTCGGGCGTGAAGATGATCGCTTGCGGCGAGAGGTAATGCTCGGGCCGCATCGGCGCGCCGGTGAGGACATTGGTGATGTCGCCATCGGCAATGCCGGGGCGATCGGGTGCGCCATAGTAACCCGCCTCCAGCAGCGAATAGCCGATGCTGCCATCCGGCCGCTTTACGATTTCCGAGCGGCTGACGCCCATGACCGAGAGCATCGGCCGCGCCGGTTCGCCGGCCAGATGGCCAAGCATATGGCCACTATACCACCACCAGGTCCGGCGCCCTGGCGGCGAGCACCGGATACGGGTGAACATCTCGAGAGGGCTGAGGCTCACCGGCTGCGCTGCCGCGCCCCGAGTGGCAAAGGCTGCCAACCCCGCCGCGGACGCCAGAACCAATCGACGTGACAGAATCATGCGCCGCGCCCGCCTGTTTGCGGCTTTGCCGGCTGGGGCTTGCGCGTCCGCATGTAGCGCGCCAGCGACGATTCAGCCTTGCTGATCTCCGTCGGCGCCACCAGAAAATCAGGAAAGCGCTCGCGCGCCAGCTTCACAATCTCTGCTGGCATGTTTGCAAGTGATGCGGATGAGCCGGTGAAGCAATCATACTGGATATAGCCCTCGGTCTGGCCCATCAGCATCCAGGGCTGCCAAGGCCGGCTGTGCGTCCAATGGCCTATGCTCTCCACCTTCAGGAGCGCAGGGTTCTGCAGGTCGGCAAGGCTGACATTGAAGCTGTTGCTGTCAGAAATCGAAATCTCGGCGCCGCTGCTCTCGCGTGGCCAGATCGCCGGATCGAGCGGGTTTTTTGCCCGGAGGTGCGCGTGCATCTCGGTCATCAGCCGGTCTCCGACTTGCCGCCACGGCAGCATCAGCGGCTTTGCTTCCGCTGGCTTTCCGGTCGTTTCATACAGCCCCTGCTGCAGCACAAAGGGCTTGATCGCGGAATTTATGGCCGGGTTTGCCAGGTGCACCACCTCCACGTCCTCATCGAGATAGGGATTGTGCCACCGGTCGATCACCGCGCCGCTGGCCAGATCCGTGAAGAAGCCCAGCTCCTTGCGCAGCATTGTCCAGCCCATGGCGCCCTCGATCGGCAGCAGCCGCACGGCCCCCATGCCGATGATGCCCATCAGGTCGCGCCCGGCCTCACCGGGCCGAAAGCCGCTGACCCGCCCGGCATACCAGCTGTAGCTTGTCACTTTCGGGTCAAGATGCCCCTGGATACGGGCAAGGGCCAGCGCATTGCCTTCGGGCTTTGACAGATCGAGCAGCGGCCCGGCCAGCGACGGGCCTGACGCCATTGTGGCCTGGCCCGCCGCCCGCAAAGGCGCGCTCGCGACGGCAGCGGCGAGGCTGCCGGCGAGCACGGCACGCCGTGTCGCCACCGTCACTTGAAATTGGCCCTCAGCGTGATGCCGAACTGACGCCGGTTGGGCAGCATCACCTCAAAGGCCCGGGTGCCGCACGCGATGCTGGTGGCGCAATCGGCATTGCCGCGCAGCGATTCGAACGTCTTGTCCTGGAACAGATTGGTGACAAACAAGGTGGCGCTGTAGGTGGCGTTCTGGATGCCGATCCGCAGATTGGCGTCGAAGCTGTCCCCGGTTTCGGTCAGGTTGAGCGTCGAGGCAAAGCGGCTGCCGACATAGACACCCTCGGCGCGGGCAAACCAGCGCATGCCCTTGCCGCCCAGATCGCCCTCGACCATGCCGAAGAACGAGCCGCTGATCTCCGGCGTCTGCGACAGGCGCTCGCCATTGGGGCGTTGCTGCAGCAGGAAGCGCAGCTGCTGGGATTCCCCGCGCGGCCCGGTGAGCGATGTGTGGTTCCACGCAAAGGCCCCACCCAGCGTCAGGGCATTCGATGCCCTGAAATTGGCGTCCAGCTCGAGACCATAGGCCTCGATATCAGGGCCGTTGATGGTGACCAGCGTGCCCGTCGTGAAGCCATCGCTCAAAACGGCGAGCAGCGACTGCAGGTCCTGCGAGTTCTTCCAGTCGGAATAATAGGCGTTGGCGTTGAACACCAGGCGCCCGTCCAGGGCCGTGGATTTCAGCCCCAGCTCATAGCTCCAGATGGTTTCCGGCGGCGCCAGCAGGTCAACCACCAGCTCCGGAAAGGCCTGGCGGATCAGCGCCTTGTCGGCATCGGACCGCGCGGCAAACTGCGAGTTGATGGTGGTCGGCCGCAGCCCCTTGGCGACACTGGCATAGAGCAGCAGGTCGTCGTTTGGCCGATACTCGATGATGCCGCGCGGCAGGAAAGCCCGGGTGGTGCCCGAAAGCGTCGCCCCGGTCGCCGGGTTCACGACGTCGGTGAGTTCGTCGCTCTGCCAGCGCCCTTCCAGCGACAGCGAGAGCTGGTCGGTCAGCTTGTAGCCGAGCGAGCCGAACACCGCATAATTCTGGATGCTGCGGTCCACGATAATCCGTGGCCCGGCACCCACGGCCACGCCGCCGACGGGCAGGCCGAGCACTGGCGAGAAATCCCGCCCGACGATGTTGCCAGGGTCACGCTCGAAAAGCTTGGTATCGAGATAGTAAGCGCCGACCAGCCAGCGGAAGCGGCCATCATCCGGCGATGTCAGCCGCAGTTCGTGCGAGTGGGTCCGCGAGTCGGTCCGGCGGCTGCCGAAGTAGCGGCTCTCGGGAGAGAGTTCGAAATCATAAAGCCGCTCGGCCTCCTCGTCCGAATAGCCGCCGAGATAGCTGAGGGTATGGCCGCCTCCGACGTCATAATCGAGGCTGAGCGACGCGAAGAAATAGTCCCGCTCCATGCCGGTGCGCCGCAAGCCGAGGCGCTCCGAATTGGCCGTGCTGTCAAACGGCGTGGTTGCCGGGAAGGGCGGGAAGGAGAAGATCAGCGACGAATCTGGCGCAAACGGGTTCTGTGAAGGCTGGCCCTTGGGCCGGATCACGCCACGGTATGTCGTCTGGCCGTTCGGCAGGGTGAAATTATGGTCCGGCAGCCGGCCCACCAGCATCGATGACGCCGGGCCATCGCGCTGCTCGATGTAGTTTACCGTCACCTTGGCCTTCAGCCGCTCGCCGGGTGTGAAATAGAGCTGGCCGCTGAGGGACACATCCTGCTGCTCGCCGAGCGGAGCGCCGTTGAAGGCGTTGGTGTACTGGCCGCCAAAATCCTGGAAGCGGCCCGAAATCCGCGCTGCCAGCACGTCTCGCACCAGCGGCGCATCGATGCTCGCGGACACCAGATAATCGTCGTCCGTTGCAGCCGATGCCGTGACGGAAGCCGCAAATTCATTGCCCGGCGTCTTTGTGATGAAGTTCACGGCACCGGAGAATGTGGCGCGACCGAACAAGGCGCTCTGTGGCCCGCGGATGACCTCCACGCGCTCGATATTGTCGGTGTTGATCGCCGCGACACCGCCGGTGAAAAACACGCCATCGACAAAGATCGAGGCCAGCTCACGCGTCGTGTCCCCCACCGGCGGCGTGTTCTGCATGCCGCGGATGAAGATCTGGCCATAGCCACGATCGACATTCTGGAACAGCTGAAGCCCAGGCGCGAAGGCGGCCAGATCCTCGACATTGTTGATGTTGGAGGCTGCCAGCGCTTCAGCCGTGAACGCCTGCACGGAAAGCGGCACGTCCTGCAGGCTTTCCGCGCGGCGGCGCGCTGTCACGATAATCTCTGCCGAGGCGGAGTCGCTGGCCGCGGCACTGCTGTCCTGCGCCAGTGCCGGCGTCCCGATCACGCAACTGGCCAGCAGCGACACCGAAACCAGCATTTTTGTTCTGATCTGACCGATCATTCGAATTCCCCCTTGGCCCCGCCTCGCAGCCCGGCAAAATTGCCGGCATCGCTCAGCGGGTCTTGACCCCGCTGCCCATCAAACTCTCGGCGAGCAGCGGGGCAAATCTGGCGTTCTGACCGCGCGCCGGACAAGGCGAATTTCATGACTGCAAATGGAGCCGCATGAACCGATGGTAGGTTGGGCAAGGAACCTGCACGAATGACATTCGTGCAGCATGAATTGCAGCACGACATGATCTGTGATTGAATTCGCTGTCGGTGGGGAACCAGGTGGATGACGCTGAAAGGGCATTGGTGATGGCGTCATCTGATGTTGCCCCTTGGCCTTATGCGCGGCTCATCCTGCTGCCGCCGATCATCATTGGCCTCACCATCGGTCTTGGCCAGTTCGGCTCGGTCCGTTTTGAAAGCCGTCTTGTCCACGCCGGCTTCGGCGTTGTGTCCCTGCTCTTCAATTGGCTGGCCATGGAGGGCTTCAGCGCGCTCGCAGCCAAGGCCGCGCGCCCGTTCCGCCTGCCGCTCTGGGTTCCGTTGCTTGCTGGCGTCCTGATGGCATGCCTGCTCCATGCACCCTTCACGATTTTGCGGGACAGTTTTTTCACGCCCTTCCTGCGTGATGGCTCGGCATTTTTCCAAACATGGCCCTGGGCTTTCAACGACCCGAAATATCTCACCGAAGCGGCAATCTCGTTCTTCAATCGGGCGCTGATCTGGCTGACATTCAACTATTTTGCGATCCACGCCCTCGGCGTATCGCGCTTCGGCTATTCGCACTTTTACTACCAGCCGTCGCAGGTTGCCGCCCGCTCTGCAGAACCAGTCTCGTCGCCGCCGGTTGTCGAGCCCGGGCCATCGGCCAAGACCGGCCTGGACCTTTTGATGCAGAAGCTTCCGCCGCATGTCGGCAGGGCCATCATCAGCCTCAAGGCGCAGGAGCATTATACCGAGGTCACCACACGCCAGGGCAGCGCGCTCATCTACATGCGCTTTTCCGATGCCGTGGCGCTGCTTGGTACCGCTGTTGCCGGCGCCCAGATCCATCGCTCGCACTGGGTCGCCCGGGATGCCGTCGAGCGTGTCGAGCGCGAGGATGGCAAGCTTGTCATTCATCTCGCCAATGGCGAAACGCTGCCCGTAGGCCGGACTTATCAGCACCAGGCGCGCTCGTTGGCCAGCGGTTCGCAATGAGCCTGCGTCGCCCTGCCCGGCAAGGGCAAGGGCAGGGCAGGCACTGGTGGCAGCAGAATATTTTGCGCTGGCCTGCGCGGGGATTTCTGACAGGATGAGCGCGGGCGTCGGGGCAGGGGAGCGCATCACCATCATCAGCTTGCAGCGCAATCGTCGCGGCCGTGCCTGGCCTGCGGTCTCCGCCATGCCTGTGTGCGCCTGAGCATGGCCGCTTCCGAAACGCCCAGCGCCTCTGGCGCGTCCGACACGACAGAGCCGCCGCGCGCCTCCGAAAAATTGGTCATCTTCGGCTCGTCGCTCGGCACGGTGTTCGAATGGTATGATTTTTATCTCTACGGCCTGCTCGCCAGCGTCATCAGCGCCAAGTTTTTTTCCGGCGTCAACGAGACCACCGGCTTCATCTTCGCGCTAGCCGCCTTTGCCGCCGGCTTTGCCGTCCGGCCGTTCGGCGCGCTGGTGTTCGGCCGGATTGGCGATCTCGTTGGCCGCAAGAACACCTTTCTCGTCACCATGGGCATCATGGGCGCCAGCACCTTCCTGGTCGGCCTGCTGCCGAGCTATGCCAGCATCGGCGTTGCCGCGCCGGTGGCGCTGGTGGTGTTGCGGCTGCTGCAAGGGCTGGCGCTCGGCGGTGAATATGGCGGCGCCGCGACCTATGTTGCCGAGCATGCGCCGCCGGGCAAGCGCGGCTTCTACACCAGCTTCATCCAGACGACCGCGACGCTGGGGCTGTTCGCCGCGCTGCTCATCGTCATCGTCGTGCGCACCATGATCGGCGAGGCCGCCTTTGCCGATTGGGGCTGGCGCATCCCCTTCCTGCTTTCCATCCTGCTGCTCGGCGTCTCGCTGTGGATCCGCATGCAGCTTGAGGAGAGCCCGGTCTTCGCCAAGATGAAGGCTGAGGGCAAAACCTCCAAGGCACCGCTCACCGAGGCCTTTGCCCGCTGGGGCAATTTGCGGGTCGTGCTCATCGCGCTGCTCGGCGCCGTCATGGGCCAGGCCGTCGTCTGGTACACCGGGCAATTTTACGCGCTGTTCTACCTGGAGAAGATGCTGCGGGTGGATGGCGCCACCACCAACATCCTCATCGCCATTGCACTGGCGCTGGCCACCCCCGCCTTCATCCTGTTCGGCTGGCTTTCGGATCGTATCGGTCGCAAGCCGATTATCCTTGCCGGCTGCGCCCTGGCTGCGCTCACCTATTTCCCGTTGTTCGATGCGCTGTCGCGCGCCGCCAACCCGGCGCTTCATGCCGCGCAGCAAAGCGCGCCCGTTGTCGTCACCGCCGATCCGGCGCAGTGCTCGCTGCAGTTCGACCCCATCGGCGCCAACAAGTTCGATCGCCAGCCCTGCGATATCGCCAAGAGCCTGCTCGCCCGGGCCGGCATCTCCTATTCCAACGCCGCGGCAGCCGGCGCCGGCGCCACCATCAGCATCGGCGAAACCCGCATTGCCGCGCCTCTCACCGCCACGCTCGATGCTGCGGCGCGCGCCGCGGCCATCGCCGATTTCCAGGGCCGCACCCGCGCCGCGCTCGCTGCCGCCGGCTATCCGGACAAGGCCGACCCAGCGGCCATCGACAAGCCCCGCGTCGTCCTCATCCTGTTCATCATGGCGCTCTATGTGACCATGGTTTATGGCCCCATCGCGGCGCTGCTCGTGGAGCTTTTCCCCACCAGCATCCGCTACACCTCGATGTCCTTGCCCTATCACATCGGCAATGGCTGGTTCGGCGGTTTCCTCCCCACCATTGCCTTCGCCATGGTCGCCGCCACCGGGGATATCCGCTTCGGCCTCTGGTATCCCATAGCAGTCGCCGGCCTGTGCGTGGTCATCGGGCTGCTCTGGTTGCCGGAAACCTTCCGCCGCTCGCTCGACTGAGCAGGCGCTCCCTGCGCCGCTGTATCTGCGACAAAACGCCGCATTAGGACGGGCGTCAAGTTTTCTATAGGCGCGACGCGGTTTTGCATTACAGTTGTGATGGGGAACACACAAAAACAATAAATATCGGCAGTCTGGCAGTAAGCGCAAGCTTTCCGCTGATCGGGTCTTTGCGTCTAAAATTCAGGGGGCAGTATAATATGAAGCGGGCAACTATTCACGCTGCATTGTTGGGCACGAGTATTCTGGCGCTGTCAGCCGGGGCGGCGCAGGCGCAAACGGCGCCGTCAGCGGCCGCATCGGAGGGCGGGGCCGCCGAAGTGGAAGAAATCCTTGTCATCGGCTCGCAGATTCTCGGCGCCAAGACCACCGGCGCGCTCCCGGTCAGCGTCGTCGGCCCCGAGCAGATCCAGGCCGTCGCCGCCATTTCCGGTGCCGATCTGTTTCGCTCCATCCCGCAATTGGGCGGTGTCACCTTCAACGAGCAGGTGCTTGGCGGCGGCAGCGGCAACGCGGCGCGCGGTGATGTCTCGACTGTCAGCCTGCGTGGCCTCGGGCAGGGCAATACGCTGCTGCTGATCAACGGCCGCCGCACCGTGCTGCACCCCACCTCACAGGCGATCACCGGCGTCATCGATTCCGGCGTGCCGACCTTTGGCTACAACTCCAACACCATTCCGGTGGGCGCCATCGGCCGGGTCGAGGTTCTGCGCGATGGCGCCGCGGCGCTCTATGGGTCGGACGCGGTGGCCGGCGTGGTCAACAACGTCCTGCGCGCCGATTTCAAGGGCGCCAAGTTCGATGCCCAGTTCGGCGGTGCCGAGGGCACCAACCTGCGCGAGTTCCAGATCAACGGTCTTGTCGGCACCGATTTTTCCGAGGGCCGCGGCAACATTTCGGTGTTCGCCGGCTATGCCCAGAAGTCCAAGCTCTACCTGAGTGACCAGGACTACACCGGCATTGCCGATCGGCGCGGCTTTGTTGCCGGCACCTCCTTTGCCAATGTCGCGGCGTTCAACGGCACCGGCACCGGCACGCCCTGGGGCACCTTCCGCGCCAGCGGCTCCGGCATCATCACCAGCAACGGCACGCCGATCACCAATGCGTCGCGCCAGTTCCATGTGCAGCCGAACACCAACGTCGGCTGCCGCGTGCCCTCCGGCACGCCGGGCGTGTGCTATGATGATGGCAATGGCACCACCGAGATGTCGTCGGTGGATTCCAACCTGCGCTTCGATGGTCCGGGGACGTTCGACGAGCTGACCACCCAGCCGTCGGTCAAGCGCATCAACCTGTTCAGCTTCCTCAACTATGAGCTGGCGGACAATCTCGCCTTCTTCGGCGAGGCCGGCTTCTACCGGGGGCAGACCGATGCCTCGGTTGCCTCGGGCGGCTCGCTGGCCAACATCCCGATCACGGTGGCGGCCAATGCCTATTGGAACCCGCTCGGTGCGGTCGGCTCGCCCAACCGGCTGCCCGGCCTCAACATTCCGGATGCCGGCCTGCCTGTCACGATCAGCAGCCTCAACTATGTCGACGCCGGCAGCCGCCGGGTGGAAGTCACCAACTATCAGTACCGCCTGCTCGGCGGCCTGAAGGGCAATTTTGGGGACTGGAACTGGGAATCCGCCGGGCTCTACACCTGGGCCACCGCCAAGGATGTGACCGACGGCCTTTCCAACACCGCGCTGCAGGCCGCGATCAACCGCACCACGCCTGATGCCTACAACCCGTTCAACGGTGGTGACATCACCACCCCCTCGATCGGCGATGCGACCCGCAACAACCAGGCGATCATCGACACCTTCACCATCAAGTCCACCCGCGCCACCAAGACGACGCTGGCGCTGTGGGACTTGAAGGTCTCGAACGCCAGCCTGCTCGGGCTATGGGCGGACAACAGCATCGGCATCGCCGCCGGCATCGAATACCGCCGGGAAACCTACAGCGACAACCGCGATGCCCGGCAGGGCGGCGTTGTGGGCGTGGACACCACCTATACCGATTCCGTCACCGGCATCTTCTATGGGTCCGATCTTGCCGGCGCCAGCCCGAGTCCGGACGTGCGCGGCAGCCGCAACGTCAAGTCTGCCTATGCCGAGCTCGCCATCCCGCTGATCAGCCCGGACATGGACATCCTGTTCTTCCGTTCGCTCGATTTCCAGATCGCCGGCCGCTACGAAAATTACAGCGACGTCGGCAGCGTCGCCAAGCCCAAGGTCGCCGGCTCCTGGGAGCTGATGGACGGTATCAAGCTGCGCGGCTCCTGGTCGCAAGGCTTCCGCGCTCCCAACCTCGAGGTCATCAACACCTCGTCGCTCGATCGGGTCAACAACGGCGTCGATTATGTGCTGTGCGAGGCAGATCTGCGGGCGGGGCGCATCACCAACTTCTCGCAGTGCGCGCGCAACATCTCGGTGCTGCGGCGCAGCGGCGGCAACCCCGGCCTGAAGCCCGAGGAATCCGAGAGCTGGAACTTCGGCGCGGTGCTTACGCCGCAACTGCCCGAGGGCTGGGGCAACCTGACGCTCACCGTCGATCGCTGGCGCATCGCCCAGAAGAACGTCGTCGGTCTGCTCGATTACCAGAACGGCCTGAACATCGATTATCTGCTGCGCACCCAGGGCAGCACCAACCCCAATGTCGTGCGCCGCACGCCGACAGCCGATGACATCGCCACGGCCGCCGGCACCGGGCTGGCGCCGGTGGGCGAGCTGCTGTTCGTCATCGCCAACTTCGAGAACCTGCAGCCGGTGACGGTGGAGGGCATCGATTTCAACGTCGATTATCGCCTGAATACGGATTCGCTCGGCATCTTCTCGTTCAACGTCAATGCCTCCAAGCTGATCCGCTACAATGTCGCGGCCCCCAGCCCGGTGCAGCAGCTGATCGATGGCAAGGCGGCCGGCACGATCAACGCCGGCGTGCCGATCCAGGGCGGCGGCGATGTGGTGGGGCTGGATGGCCAGCCGCGCTGGCGCGTTTCGGCCAATCTCAACTGGACGCTTGGGCCGGTCACGCTCGGCGCCTTCACCCAGTTCATCGACAGCGTCTTCCAGAACGCGGTGCGCGATGCGGCGGCCAACCCGTTCATCGTCAAGGGCCAGACCACGGTCAACCTGTTCGCCCAGTACAAGTTCGAGGATGATGGCATCCTGAAGGGCACCGCCATCACCATCGGCGCGCGCAACATCTTCGACAAGAACCCGCCGCTCGCCTCCACGGGCTATCTCTCGAACCTCTACCAGCCGCAGGCGCGCTACTGGTACACCAACATTTCCAAGACGTTCTGAGCAAACGGGCGGGCGGCGCGGTTNNAGCCGCCCGCCTTGCCGATTGGCGAAAATAACCGATGATGACGCCGGGGACGACCGGCATAGGGCGTCGTGGCGAGGGCAGGAATGAGCATGAATGACGATCGCAAGCCGGCAGGACTGAGCCGGCGGGAACTGGCGGCGCTGGCCCTTGGCGGCGCGGCACTGGCCAGTGGCACGGCCCCGGCGGCAGCGCAGGCGCCCGCCACGGCGCCGCGCGCGCCGGCCATCGAGCCAACGAGGCTGGTCAGCGCCGGGGAGACGCTGCGTCCGGAGATCGTCGGGGAGTTCGGCATTGTCGCGGCCGGGCGGCATTATGCCGTTGCGGCCGGCACCCGCATGCTGATGGCCGGCGGCAACGCCACCGATGCCGGCGTCGCCGCCGTGCTGGCGGCCGCGGTGACCGAGATCTCGCACTTCGGCTTCGGCGGCGAGGCCCCGACGATCATCCATGACGCAAAGACCAAGGCCACTTCGGTCATCAACGGCCAGGGCCCGGCGCCGCGGCTGGCGACGCCGGCCTACTTCGCGCCGCAGGGCTTTGTGCCAGGCAACGGCCCCAATGGCGGCACAGTGCCGGCGATGCTCGATGCCATGGCGCTGGCGCTGCAACTCAACGGCACCATGTCGCTGGAGCAGGTGCTGCAACCGGCCATCGAGCTCGCCGATGGCTTTGTCATGTACAATTTCCTCGCCGAGGTATTCGTCAGCCAGCAAAAGGCGACGTCCCGCTGGGCGACGGCGTATGAAACCTATTATCCCGGCGGCAAGCTGCCGAAAACCGGCGAGATCTTCCGCCAGCCCAACCTGGCGCGCACGCTGCGCACCATCGCGGCGGCGGACGGCGCGGCGCTCAAGGCCGGCAAGGACCGCAAGACGGCGATCCAGGCCGGGCGCGATGCCTTTTACAAGGGTGATATCGCCCGGCGCATCGGCGCGGCTGTCGAGAAGGACGGCGGCCTGATGCGCTATGAGGATCTCGCCACCTACAAGGGCAAGGTGGAAGCCCCGGCGATGACGAGCGTCTTCGGCTATGAGGTCTGCAAGGCCGGCTTCTGGAGCCAAGGCCCGGCGATGCTGATGGCGCTGAGCATTGCCGAAGCCGCCGGCATCGGCGCGATGGTGCCGGGGTCCGATCCGTATCTCCACACCGTGGCGGAATCGATCAAGCTGGCCTTTGATGATCGCAACGCCTTTTTCGGCGATCCGGATTTCGCCACCGTGCCGGCCAAGGGGCTGCTCTCCAAGGGCTATGCCGCCCAGCGCGCCCGGCTGATCGGCCCGATGGCCTCGCTCGAGCACCGCTTTGGCGACCCCTGGGCGTTCGAGGGCAAGCCCCGCACCACGCCGCCGTTCACCCCGCACAGCATCCAGCGCAAGGCCGGGCCGACGGCGGACACCACGGCCGTGGAAGTGGTGGACCGCCATGGCAATTTGTTCAGCTGCACCCCAAGCTCCGGCTGGCTGCTCGGCGGCGCCTATATTGCCGGCGATACCGGGGTGCCGATGAGCAACCGGATGACGGTGTTCGATCTCGATGCGGAAAGCCCCAATGTGCTGGTGGGCGGCAAGCGCCCGCGCACCACGCTGTCACCGTGCATCGTGCTCAAGGACGGCGCGCCGTTCCTCGCCATCGGCACGCCGGGTGGGGACAACCAGGACCAGCAGATCATGAACGTGCTGCTGCGCGTGCTGGCGTTCGGCCAGCCGCTGCAGGCCGCCATCGAGGCGCCGCGGATCAACTCGAACCATTTCCACGGCTCGTTCATGATCAAGAAGGACGAGCCGGGCGTGCTGGAAATCGAGGACCGGGTGCCGGCGGACGTGCGTGCCGCGCTCGCCGCCCGTGGCCACAAGCTCGATGTGCTCGGGCCGTTCGGCGTCTCGACCGGCATTGTCGCGGCGGGCGTCGTGCCCGGCCCCGGCACCCTGCGCGGCGGCGCCGATGTGCGGCGCGAGCGCTATGTCTTCGGCTGGTAGGCCAGCCCCATTGCACTCTGATCGGAAGGGCAGCCCCATGCCGCGATATTGGACGTTCTCGCTGGCGGCCTTGCTGGCCAGTGTTGCCCAGCCCGGCCTCGCATTGCCAAGCCACGCTGCCCCAGTGCAGCCGGCGCCGCCGGGGGCGGGCAAGGCCATCGCCTTTGATGTCCATGAGGGCACCTCGATGTCGGTCTCGGCATCGCCGGATGGCGCCTCGCTGGCCGTCGATCTGCAGGGCAGCCTCTGGATCATCCCGGCCAAGGGCGGCCGCGCCACGCTGATCACCGATTATTTCAACGACGCGCGCCAGCCGGCCTGGTCCCCCGATGGCAAGACGCTGGCCTATTTCGCCTATCGCGAGGGCGGTTATGACCTGTGGACGGTCAAGGCGGACGGCTCCGGCGCCCGTCGGTTCACCGAGGGCACCTATGATGACCGCGAGCCGGCCTGGTCCCCCGATGGCCGGATGATCGCCTTCTCGTCCGACAGGCTGGGCAAGGGCCCGGCCAGCTACAACATCTGGACGCTCGATGTGGCCAGCGGCGCGCTGGCGCAGATCACCGCCGATCCGGGCGAGGACCGGATGCCGACATGGTCTCCCGATGGCCGCGAGATCGCTTATGCCAGCACCCGCGGCGCGCAATCGGCGCTCTGGGCCACCACGCTCGCCACCGGCACCGAGCGATCGCTCAAGACGCTCGCCGGCCGGCTCGATGCGCCGTCTTGGGGGCCTGCCGGCCAGCTCGCCTATGTCGTCGCCGATGCCGGCGGCAGCCGGCTGGAGATCGACGGCAAGGCCGTTTCCGGCACCGAGAATGTCTTCCCGTTCCGCGTCTCCTGGCAGGCCGGAGGCGGCTACCACTATGTCTCGGATGGCAAGATCCGCCGCCGCAGCGGCACGCGCCTCGCCACCGTGCCGTTCGCCGCCAGGCTGGAAGTCACCCGCCCGTCCTATGTCCGCGCCAAGCGGGATTTTGACAGCACCACGCCGCGCCGCGCGCTCGGCATCGTCAAGCCGGCGCTCTCGCCCGATGGCAGCCGCATCGCCTTTGTCGCGCTGGGGGATGTCTATCTGCTCTCCACCAAGGGCGGCAAACCCGAGAATCTGACGCGTGACAGCGCCATGGATGCCGATGTCGCCTGGTCCCCGGATGGCGGCAGCCTCGTCTACACCTCGGACAAGGGCGGCGGCCTGCCGCAGCTCTGGATCCGCGACCTCGCCACCGGCAAGGACCGCCAGCTCACCAGCATTGATACCCAGCCGCTCGGCGCCGCCTGGTCCCCGGATGGCAGCCGCATCGCCTATATCGATGTGGACGGCATGTGGGGCGTCGCCGGCGTCTGCGTCATCGATGTTGCCACCGGTACGGTCACGCGGCTGCAGGGCTCGCTCGGCCAGCCCGGCTCCCCCACATGGTCCGCCGATGGCCGCTATGTCGCCATCGGCCTTTCCTACAAATTCTCGGCCAGCTTCCGCGAGGGCACCAACCAGATTCTGGTGATTCCCGCCGATGGCAAGGGCGAGCCATTCTGGCAGATTCCGGACGCCAATGTCTCCATAGACACGCGCGGCGGCGGCGGCCCGGCCTGGTCCCCGGACGGCAGCAAGATGGCGGCGATTTATGATGGCGTGCTCAAGGTCTGGCCGGTCGGCACCGGCGGCGCGCCGCTTGGCCCGCCGCGCGCCTACACGTCCGAGATCTCCTATTTCCCGTCCTGGGCTGCGGACTCGCGGACCATCACCTACCAGGCGGCGGACAAGGTGAAGTCCATCGATATCGAGACCGGCAAGATCAGCGAAATCCCCATCGACCTCAGCTACACGCTCGCCAAGCCGGCGGGCCGGACGATCGTCCATGCCGGCAGCCTTGTCGATGCGGTCCGCGATGTCACCCAGCATGACAAGGACATCGTCATCGAGGGCAACCGCATCATTGCCATCTCCGATCATGATGCCGCGCTGCACGCCTCCGGCACCGTCATCGATGGCACCGGGCTCACGGCGATTCCCGGCCTCATCGAGCATCATGCCCATGTGCAGAAGGATTTCGGCGCCAACGCCCACCGCGCCTGGCTGGCCTATGGCATCACCACCGTCCGCGATCCGGGCAACCAGCCCTATGATGGCGTGGAGGACCGCGAGGCCAGCGAGGCCGGCGTCCGCATCGGGCCGCGCATCTACACCAATGGCCCGCTGCTGGAGTGGCAGCGCGTGTATTACAAGATGGGCGTTGCCGTTGCCGGCCCGGCGCATCTGGAGCGCGAGCTGGAGCGCACCCGCCTGCTGAAATATGACATGGTGAAGAGCTATGTCCGCATGCCGGACCTGCAGCAGCGCCGCATTGTCGAGGCGGCGCACGCCATGGGCATCCCCGTCACCGGCCACGAGATTTTCCCGGCGGCCTATACCGGTGTCGATGCCACCGAGCATCTGGGCGCCACCAGCCGCCGTGGCTACTCGCCCAAGCAGGGCCCGCAGGGCCGCGCCTATGAGGATGTCATCCAGCTGTTCGGCCAGAGCCAGCGGGTGCTGACGCCCACCAACTTCGGCGCGCTGATCGGGTTTTTCGAGAAGAACCCCGGCTATCGCAGCGATTCCCGGCTGTCGCTCTACCCCGGCTGGGCGCAAAAATCGGTGCTGGAGCAAAGCCCGATGCTCGCCGGCCTGCGCCGCTCCACCTTCGCCGGCAGCCTCCAGTCCCTCAAGGCCATGTACGACGCCGGCACGAAGGTGACAGCGGGTACGGACACCACCATCGCCATCAACCTGCACGCGGAAATCGCCTCTTATGTCGAGGCCGGCCTCACGCCGTTCCAGGCGCTGCAAGCCGCCACCGTCACCTCGGCGCAGGATTTGAACCTCGATGCCGGAACCCTGGAGCCCGGCAAGCTGGCAGACATCGTGCTGATCGAGGGGGACCCGCGCCAGAACATCGCCAACACCTTCAACGTGCGCACCGTCATCGCCAATGGCAAAGCCTTTACGGTCAGCGAGCTGGTCGCAATGGCCGCGAACCCGTCCGGCGGCGGCAGCAAATAGGGCCGGCGCGCACAATCAGGCCCGGTTAATGGTTATATGTGCTAACCCGTACCAAACAGGTTGCGGCAGGATGGGACGGATACATGGCGCTCGATGGCAATGAGGCGGCGCCGGCCGAAGGCTTGCTGAACACGCCGGGGCTGGTGGAAGCCTTTGGCAGTGACAGGTTCAAGCAGTTTCTCGATCATGTGCCGGTGGCGATTGCCGTGTCCGAAGTGCCGGGAGACCTGCTGGCCTATGCCAATATCGAGTTCGAGCGGCTGACCGGCGAGCTTGCCGCCGAGATGGAGGGCCAGCCCTGGAGTAACCTGCACATCGCCACGGCGAGCAATGATGCCAGCCAGCTCGGCGAAGCGATCCTCTCGCAAGACGATTACATCGGCGCCTTCACGCTCGCGCGCGACAGCGGGGACGTGATCCTCGATGCCTGGTCGAATGTGATCCAGGATGATGACGGCTCACCGATGTTCCGGCTGGTGGCACTGGCGACAAGCGCCGAGCGGACCGGCCAGCAGGAGCTGGAAAAGCGCGCCGAGGAAACCGACATGCTGCTCCGCGAGTTGCAGCACCGCGTGAAGAACAACCTGCAGATGATCACGGCGCTGATCCGCCTCGAAGCGCGCGGCATCCCGGATGATGCCACCACCGAGCGCTTCGATCGTCTTGCCGGACGCGTCGATTCGCTCAGCCTGCTCTATCGCTCGCTCTCGGACGACCGGCCGGCCGATACGGTCGATCTCGGCACCTATCTCAGCCAGATCGCCACATCGGTGATGCAGGCCCACGCCGTGGAGGGCATCCGGCTCGATCTCCAGGTCGATACCTGGCCGGTCTCGATCGATGTCGCCATGCCCACCGGGCTGGTGGTCAACGAGTTGCTCACCAACGCCCTCAAGCACGCCTTCACCGGCCGCGAGGGCGGCATCGTCAAGCTGCACAGCCTTGTCGGCGAGACGGGCTGCCGCGTCACGGTGAGCGATGATGGCAACGGCTTTGCCGATGGCGATACCTGGCCGCGCCACGGCAAGCTGGGCGGCCTGATCGTCAAGTCGCTCAAGCAGAACGCCAAGGCCGAAGTGCTGGTGGAATCGACGCGCGACAAGGGCGTGAGCGTCAATATCTTCTTCGCCCGGGCAGATGCCGTAGCCTGAGACGCGGCCGGCGGTGAGTGTCGGCAATTACCGCCCAGGCTTGCGGAAGCGCAGGATGAACTGGTCCGTCTTGCCGCGAATGCCGGTTTCCTGGACGCGCAGGCTGTGGTCATCCGCCGGGTGGCTCAGCAGCTGGCTCTGGCCATCGAGCACGAAGCCGGCGGCCAGCACTTCCTGCTTCACCAGCGCATCCTCGACCCGGTGCAGGGTCGAGGTCTGGCTGGCGCCGGCGCCGGGGGCGGCCTGATGGTCGACGATGAAGTAGATGCCGCCGGGCTTCAGCGCCTTGAAGGCGGCGGCGTTGGTGAGCTGCGCCGCATCCGAGCCGCCGGTCTTGTTGTTCTTGAAGTCATGATAGTTGAGCGTCGTCCAGACCATGTCCACCGGCTCGGGCGGGTTGACCTCGCCGGCGCTGATCGCCACCGGCACGACATTGGGGTGGCTCGCGGCATAGTCCGCGATCACTGGCGATGGCCGGCCGAGCATGGGGTAGATACGGCCATCGGGGCCAACCGCGCCGCTCAGGATACGGGTGAAATAGCCGCCGCCGGGCGCCAGCTCCGCCACCTTGTCCCCCGGCTTGAGCGTGGAGAAGGCGATCAGCTGCGCCGGCAGCCTGTCGGCATCGCGGTCCCGGTCCGCCGCCGGGCGCTGCGGATCGGCCAGCGCCGCCGCCACCAGCGCCTGCGCGGCCGGCGAGGTGCTGGATGTGGCGACAGTGCCGGCGCAGCCGCCGAGCATCAGCAGTGCAGCAAGCGAGACGAGCAGCGGCTTGGCCATGGGTGGTTCCTCCCGGTTATCCCGCGCCCTGAACCGGCCCCTTGCGTGGCCGCGAGCCTTGGGAACTGATGACAATAGTCTGCCGCCAGCGCGGCCTGAACGCAAATGCGGAGTCGCTGTCAGTCCCGGCTGGTCGCGAGGCTGGAGAAGCGCTCCGGCTCGGTATAGGCCATGCGCAGGTGCGTCAGCATGGCCAGCGCCGGGTCGGCATCACCGCCCAGCATCACGTCGAGCAGCGCGCGGTGGTGGCTGAGCCGCCCGCGCCGGATTTCGTGGCTGACCTGCTCCAGCGTCTTGTGGGCGAACAGCGATATGGTCAGCGAGTCGAGCATGCGCTCCAGATAGGGGTTGCCGCAGGCCTTCCAGATGGCGGCGTGGAAGCGCCGGTCCAGCTCGGCGGCGTCGGCCAGCGGGCCTTCCCAGGCCTCCATCTGCTCGACAATGCCGGTCAGTTCAGCGCGAATTTCGGGGGTCATGCTGGCGCGCACCAGCCGCATGGCCTCGGCTTCCAGCACGATCCGCAGGCTGCTGATCTGCTGCACCTCGGTCTCGCTGAGCTTGATCACGAACATGCCGCGGCGCTCGAGGTTCATCACCAGCCCCTGCTCCTGCAGCTGGGACAGCGCTTCGCGCACCGGGATGCGGCTGGTGTTGAACTCGCGGGCGATGTGGCTCTCGTTGAGCCGGTCCCCCGGCCGATACTTGCCGCTTAAAATCTGCGAGCGCAGCGCGCGTTGGATATGCGTGCGAAGCGTCGAAGGTGTCATTGCCAGCAAGGTCGATTCCGACGTCGTCACGTATGCCAGCTCCAATCGCGCCCAGGTCCGGGGAGGTGGCGCCACACCTCGGCAGCCACTCCGGGCGGATAGCACATTGTATGCGCTTGCAGCTAGGCAGGCCCCGCCGGCATCACGCCAACATCAGGCCGGCTTGAGCCGGCTGGCCTGCTCCAGCAGCGCGATCACCTCGTGGTCGCTGGTCTGGTGGAAATTGGCATAGTGCGCGCCCACGGCATAGAAGGGCGTTGGCTGCGTCAGGCAGATGATCTCGTCGCACTCGCCGGCCAGCGCGGTGATCGTTTCGGCCGGCGCCACCGGCACGGCCAGCACCAGCTTCAGCGGCCCGGCCTTGCGCAACGCCCGCAGCGCCGCCAGCACCGTGCCGCCCGTGGCGATGCCATCATCCACCACGATCACCGTGCGGCCCGCTACGCCCGGCGCCGGCGCATCGCCGCGATAGGCCCGCCGCCGCCGCTCGATCTCGGCAAGCTGGCGCTGCGTCTCGGCCTCCACATAGGCCGGGCCGATGCCCAGCTGCCGCACCACATCCTCGTTGAGCACCACCTGCGGGTTGCCGCCATCGATCACCGCGCCGATGCCCAGCTCCTCGTGCCCCGGTGCACCCAGCTTGCGCACGATAAGCACATCGAGCTCGGCGCCCAGTGCCTGCGCCACTTCATAACCCAGCGGCACGCCGCCGCGCGGCAGCGCCAGCACCAGCGGCCGGTCCGCCGCAAAGCGCTGCAGCCGTGCCGCCAGCCGCTGCCCGGCCTCGCGGCGATCGTGAAATTCCGGCTCGCCAAACATCGCGGCTCCTTCGCGTCAGAAATGCCCGATGAACCAGCGGATGGCGTGGGTCACCACCTGGTCGAGCGTGCCCGCCTCCTCGAACAGGTGCGTCGCGTCCGGCACGATCACCAGCTCGTGCGGCGCGCTCATCTGCTCCATCGCGCTGCGGTTCAGCGCGATCACCGGCTCGTCGCGGCTGCCGACCAGCAGCAGCGTCGGCGCTGTCACCCGGCGCAGTGCCTCGGCGCCCGCCAGGTCCGGCCGGCCGCCACGCGATACCACTGCGGCAATGCTGTTCCCCAGCTGCGCTGCCGCCAGCAGCGCCGCCCCGGCCCCGGTGCTGGCGCCAAAATAGCCCTGCGGTAGCCCGTAAAGCTCCGGCCGCGCCATGGCCCAGGCCGAGGCCCGAACCAGCCGCCCTGCAAGCAGCGGAATATCGAACACATTGGCGCGGTCTTCCTCCTCGTCGGGCGTCAGCAGGTCGAGCAGCAGTGTCGCCAGGCCGGCCTCGCGCAGCCCGGCGGCGACCATGTTGTTGCGCGGGCTCAGCCGGCCGCTGCCGCTGCCATGGGCAAAGATCACCAGGCCCTTTGCGCCGTGCGGCACGCCCAGTCGCGCCTTCAGCTCCTCGGGCTGGATGGTCACGTCCACCACGGAATCGCCGTTGGCCATCATAGCCCGAACGGCCACAGCTCGGGGGCGCCGCGCACATGCTCATGGCCCAGCGGCGTCACGGCATGGCTCTGCTCGAACCACACCAGCGCATCGAACTGCTCGGCCAGCACCGCCTCGAAATAGTGGCTCGATCGCTCGGTTTCCGGCCGATAGACCACCCCGATGGCACGCTCCAGCAGCGGCGTGCGCAGCACATCGGCCAGCGCCCGCCGCCCCGGCCCGCGCCAGTCCGTGAGGCTGCGCGCCTTGCCGGCCAGCCGGAAGGCATGCTCGTAGCTGTCCACCCGCGCCGGGCGCACGGCCTTCACCTGCATGTCCGCGCCCCAGTCACTGGCTGCCGCCACCTGGCCCGTGTCTGTGCCAAAACCGATCAGCACCGCATCATCGCCATAGGCCGTGCGGCACAGCTCGCCGATGTTGAACTCGCCCTGCCAGCCCATGCCGGTGGCGGCGGCATTGCCGATGTGGGAGTTGTGCGCCCACACTACGGCCTTGCTGCCATGGCCGCGGAAGGCCTTTACCGCCTGCAGCGTGTCGAACATGTGCCGGTCCCGCAGGTTCCAGCTTTCCGTCGAGCTGCGATACATGGCGCGATAATAGCGCTCGCCGGCGCGCACGATGCGGGCGTTCTGCACTGCATCGAACCAGGGCTCGCCATCCCCGGAAAGCGCCGCCAGCCGCTGGTCGAGCATGGCGCGCAACTGCTGCACCACCGGCTCCTCGCAGGCCGCCATGCCGCCCAGCATCACGGCGCGGCCATAGCGCGCCGGCTCATCCTGCCACGGCGTCAGGCAGCCATAGCGCGCCCGGGCGTGCGCTGCCGCCTCCGGGTCCGCCTTGTCGAGCCAGGCCAGCACGGCATGGATGGATTCCGCCAGGCTGTAGAGATCGAGCCCATGGAACGACACCTGCTCCGGCGCGGCCCGGCCCTTGTTGTGGGCGCGCAGCCAATCGGCAAATTCCAGCACTTCCACATTGCGCCACATCCAGGTCGGGAAGCGCACGAAACTGTCCCCCCGGCGCGGCCGCGGCGCCTGGTGCCGGACATAATCATCAATCTGCGCGGCGTCCGGCCAGTCCGCCTCCACCGCCACCACGCTGAAGCCATGGTGGGTGATCAGCCGCCGGGTGATCGCGGCGCGGGCGCGGTAGAACTCCGATGTGCCGTGCGTCGCCTCGCCGAGCAGCACCACCTCGGCATCCCCGAAGCGATCGAAGAACGCACCGAACGCCTCGGCCTGCTCCGGCGGCGGCAGCGGCTCGCCATGCTCGCGCAGCGCCACCACCATGGCGGCGGGAATCGCGTGCTCGGCATGGTCGCGCACCGGAACGTCTGTCATCACACCCTCCAGCGCCGGGCCGGCAGCGAGTCTGCACGCAGCGCCGCAGCCAAGGTAAGCCGCAGGCTTGGGCGCGAAAGTTCGTAGGACTGCTTATCGGGTTTTCCCGCGCCGCTTCAGGCCCGATTTCAGGCCGGATTTCAGATTGGGCACCAGCACCGCCGCGCCCTGCACGGCGCCGCTGCGCAGCCGGTCCAGCGCCGCCTGCGCATCGAGCAGGTCATGCGCCTCCGTTACGATCTTCACCGGATATTGCTCGATGGCTTGCATGAAGCTGTCTCCATCCCGTCGCGTCAGGTTCGCCACCGAGACGATGCTGCGCTCGCCCCACAGCGCGGCATAGGGAAAGGCCGGAATATCGGTCATGTGGATGCCGGCGCACACCACCCGGCCGCCCTTCGCCAGCCCGCGCAGCGCGCGCGGCACCAGCGCGCCATCGGGCGCGAACACCAGCGCCGCATCGAGCGGCTCGGGCGGCGGTTCATCCGAGCCGCCGGCCCAGGCGCAGCCGAGGCGGCGGGCAAACTCCTGTGTCGGCACATCCCAGGGCCGGGTGAAAGCGTGCACCCGCCGCCCCTGCGCCACCGCCAGCTGGGCGATGATGTGCGCCGCTGCGCCAAAGCCATAAAGCCCGAGCGCCTGCGCCTCCCCGGCCATGTGCAGCGCCCGCCAGCCGATCAGCCCGGCGCAGAGCAGCGGCGCTGCCTCCACATCGCCATAGCGCGCCGGAATCGGCAGGCAGAAGCGGTGGTCCGCCAGCACATGGCTGGCATAGCCGCCATCCCGGTCACAGCCGGTGAACACCGGCGCGTCGCACAGGTTCTCATGGCCGCTGCGGCAGAAGCGGCACACGCCGCAGGTGCCGCCCAGCCATGGCACGCCCACCCGCTGCCCCGGCGCCAGCCCGCGCACCTGCGCGCCGGTAGCAAGGATGCGGCCGACAATCTCGTGTCCCGGCACGATCGGCAGCCGCGCCGGTACCTCGCAATCCATGATGTGCAGGTCCGTGCGGCACACGCCGCAGGCCAGCACCTCCAGCAGCAGTTCGTGCGGCCCCGGCGCCGGCAGCACGTCCGCATGGCGCTTCAGCCGTTCGTGGCAGTGCTCCAGCCGCATGGCGGTGCGCTCGGTCATGCTCAGGCTCCGGCCTTGCCCCGCCACCGGCATCATGCACCAGCGGGCCGGCGGTGCGCGCTAGGTAGGATTGCGAACATACAGCCCGCTGCCGCCCGCCCCATAGTCACCGCCGCTTGGGGAGCGGAGCCATGGCCAGCGATCTCGTCCCGCCGATCATCGGCAAGCCGGCCTCTGCCAGCGCTGCCGCCAACCTGCCCGGTGATCCGGCGCTTTCCGGCCTCGGCTGGCTGGACTATCGCGGCTGGCTCGATGGCCTGCCCGGCGGCGGCCTCAACATCGCCCATGAAGCGGTGGACCGGCATGTCGCGCACGGTCGTGGCGGCCATGAGGCGATCCGCTGGCTCGGCCGCAACGGCGCGCGGCGCAGCCTGAGTTATGGCGATCTGAAGCGCGAGACGGACCGCTTTGCCAGCCTGCTGGCGGACCGGGGCATCGGGCGCGGTGCGCGGGTGTTCGCGCTGCTCGGCCGGGTGCCGGAGGTGCACATCGCCGCGCTCGGCACGCTCAAGGCCGGCGCGGTGTTCTGCCCGCTCTACGCTGCCTTCGGCCCGGAGCCGGTGCGCGCCCGGCTCACCATCGGCGCGGCCGATGTGCTGATCACCACCGCCGCCGATTATATCAGGAAGGTGCTGCCATGGCGGCACGAACTGCCCAGCCTCAGGCTGGTGCTGCTCACCGACAAGCCGGAGGCGCCGCTGGACGATGTGGTGGATCTGGCCGAGGCCATGGCCGGCACGCCAAGCCAGTTCGCGATGGTGCAGACCAGGCCGGAGGACATGGCGCTGCTGCACTTCACCAGCGGCACCACCGGCACGCCCAAGGGCGCGGTGCATGTGCACGAGGCGGCGGTGGCGCACCACGCCACCGGGCGGCTCGCGCTCGACTTGCACCCCGATGACGTCTTCTGGTGCACCGCCGACCCTGGCTGGGTGACAGGCACCTCCTATGGCATCATCGCGCCGCTCACCAATGGCGCGACGCTGGTGCTCGATGAAGCCGAATTCGATGCGGCGCGCTGGTACGCCACACTGGCGCGCGAGCAGGTGACGGTGTGGTACACTGCGCCCACCGCCATCCGCCTGCTCATCAAGGCCGGAGAAGCGCTGCCGCGCGGACATGACCTGTCGCGGCTGCGCTTCATCGCCAGCGTCGGCGAGCCGCTCAATGCCGAGGCGGTAGTGTGGGGCCAGCGCGTGCTCGGCCGGCCGTTCCATGACAATTGGTGGCAGACGGAAACCGGCGGCATCATGATCGCCAATTTCCCCGGCATGGACATCAAGCCCGGTGCCATGGGCAAGCCGCTGCCCGGCGTGGAGGCCGCCATCGTGGCGCTGGAGGGTGATACGGTGCAGCCGGTGCAAGCGCCGATGCAGGCCGGCCAGCTGGCGCTGCGGCCGGGCTGGCCCTCGATGTTCCGGGGCTATCTCGGCGAGGCGGCGCGCTATGCCAAATGCTTCCGGGACGGCTGGTATCTCACCGGCGATCTCGCCCGGCGCGATGCCGATGGCTATTTCTGGTTCGTCGGGCGGGCGGATGATGTCATCAAGTCCGCCGGGCATCTCATCGGGCCGTTCGAGGTGGAGAGCTGCCTGATGGCGCATCCGGCGGTGGCCGAGGCCGCAGTGATCGGCGTGCCCGACGTTCGTGCCGGGGAAATCGTGAAAGCTTTTGTCACGCTGCGCCACGGCCACGCGCCGAGCGAGGTGCTGCGCAAGGAGCTGCTCGGCCATGCGCGCAAGCGGCTGGGCGCCGCCATCGCGCCGCGTCAGGTGGAGATCCGCGCCGAACTGCCGCGCACCCGCTCCGGCAAGATCATGCGGCGGCTGCTGCGAGCGCGGGAGCTTGGCCTCCCGGAGGGCGATCTTTCCACCCTGGAGGCCGGCGCATGAGCAGCGGGAAACTCAAGCTGGACCGCGGCCATTGCATGGAATTGCTGCGCAGCATGCTGCACATCCGCCGCTTCGAAGAGGCGTGTGCCGAGCTTTACACCCAGGAGAAAATTCGCGGCTTCCTGCACCTTTATGTGGGGGAGGAGGCGGTGGCGGCGGGCCTGATGCCGGCGCTGGCACCGGATGATGCCGTGGTGTCCACCTATCGCGACCACGGCCATGCGCTGGCCCGCGGCGTGCCGGCTAGCGCCATCATGGCCGAGATGTTCGGCAAGCAGCAGGGTTGCAGTGGCGGGCGCGGCGGCTCGATGCACATCTTTGATGCGGCGCGGCGCTTTTATGGCGGCAACGCCATTGTCGGCGGCGGCCTGCCGCTGGCCGTGGGGCTGGCGCTGGCAGACAGGATGCAGGGCCGCAGCGCCGTCACGGCTGCCATTTTCGGCGAGGGCGCGGTGGCGGAGGGCGAGTTCCACGAGAGCCTAAACCTGGCGGCGCTGTGGCAGCTGCCGGTGCTGTTCGTGTGCGAGAACAACCTTTATGCCATGGGCACGGCGCTGGCGCTCTCGGAATCCGAGACGGATATCAGCCGCAAGGCCGGCTGCTACCGCATCCCGAGCGTGGCGGTGGATGGCATGAATGTCGTGGAGGTCGAGGTGGCGGCGCGGCGCGCAGTGGCGGCGATCCGCGCCGGCGGCGGGCCGCAGTTTCTGGAATGCCGGACCTACCGCTTCCGCGCCCATTCGATGTTCGATGCCCAGCTTTACCGGGACAAGGCCGAGGTGGCGGCGTGGATGGCGCGGGACCCGATTCCGCGCTTCCGGGACTGGGCGGTGGCGGCAGGCGAGCTGCACGCCGCCGATGTCGAGGCGATCGAGGCGGCGGTGGCCGAGGACGTTGCGGCGGCGATTGCCTTTGCCGAAGCCGGCACGCTGGAGCCGGTGGAGACGCTGCTCCGCCATGTCGGCGCGGAGGCGCGGGCATGACGATGATGAGCTATCGCGAGGCGATGCGCGCCGCCCTGCGCGCCGCGCTGCTGGCAGACGAGCGGGTGTTCCTGATGGGCGAGGATGTCGGGCATTATGGCGGCTGCTATGCCGTCAGCAAGGGTTTGCTCGCCGAGTTCGGCCCGGAGCGCATCCGCGACACGCCGCTTTCGGAAAGCGCCTTCACCGGCGCCGGTATCGGCGCGGCGCTGGGCGGGATGCGGCCGATTGTCGAGCTGATGACCTGCAATTTCTCGCTGCTGGCGCTGGACCAGATTCTCAACAACGCCGCCACGCTGCGCCATATGTCGGGAGGGCAGTTCGGGGTGCCGCTGGTCATCCGCATGGCCACCGGCGGCGGCCGGCAGTTGGCGGCGCAGCATTCGCACAGCCTGGAGGGCTGGTACGCGCACATCCCCGGCCTGCGCGTGCTGGCGCCGGCCACGGTGCAGGATGCCCGCGCCATGCTGGCCCCGGCGCTGGCCGATCCTGACCCGGTGCTGATATTCGAGCATATCATGCTCTACAATGCCGTCGCGGAGGCGGACGAGACGCTGGCCTTGGATATCGACCACGCTGCCATCCGCCGCGCCGGCACGGACATCAGCCTCATCACTTACGGCGGCTCGCTGGCCAAGGTGCTGGCCGCCGCCGAGCAGCTGGCCGGGGAGGGCATCTCCGCCGAAGTGCTGGACCTTCGGGTGCTGCGCCCGCTTGATGAAGCCGCCATCCTCGCCACAGCGGCAAAGACCCGCCGCGTGCTGATCGTGGATGAAGGCTGGCGCTCCGGCAGCCTCGCCGCCGAGATCATGGCGCGGATCATCGAAGGCTGTTTCTGGGAGCTGGACGCGCCGCCCGCCCGGCTGTGCAGCGCCGAAGTGCCGGTGCCCTATGCGGCGCATCTGGAAGCTGCGGCGCTGCCGGGCATCGAGGCAATCGTCGCCGCTGCCCGCCAGGCGCTCGGGCGCTAGCCATGGGCGTTTTCACCATGCCCTCGCTGGGTGCAGACATGGAGGCCGGCACGCTTGTGGAATGGCTCAAGCAGCCGGGGGATAGCGTGGCGCGCGGGGATATCGTCGCGGTGGTGGAAACCGAGAAGGGCGCCATCGAGATCGAGATTTTCGAGGCCGGGCGGATCGAGACATTGCTGGTGATGCCCGGCGCAAAAGTGCCAGTGGGGACGCCGCTGGCGACCCTCATCCTGCAATCTCCGCCAGTCGCCGCGCCGGTGCCGGTGCAGCTCCCACCCCGTGCCGTACCGGTGCCGGCCCCGCTCCCGCGCCGCCCCGCGCCAGTCCCGGTTTTCTCCGCAAATGCCCCGGCCAGGGCATCCCCGGCGGCCCGCCGGCTGGCCCAGCAAAAGGGCCTCGATCTTGCAGCAATCACCGGCAGCGGCCCGGCCGGCGCCGTGCTGCGCGCCGATGTCGAGGCGCTTGCCGCACCGCCGCGCAGCGGGCCGGACCTTGCCCAGATGCGCCATGCCATCGCCGCCGCCATGGCCCGCTCCAAGCGCGAGATTCCGCATTATTACCTCGCCCACAGCCTCGATATCAGCGCCGCACAAGCCTGGCTGGCAGCGCACAATGCCAGCCACAAGCCCGAAGAGCGGCTGTTGCTGGCGGCGCTTTTCATCAAGGCTACCGCATTGGCATTGCATGATTTTCCCGAGTTCAACGGCTTTTATGGCGCCGGCGGCTTCCAGCCCGGCGCCGGCATCCACACCGGCTATGCCATCGCGTTGCGTGGCGGCGGCCTTGCCGCGCCCGCCCTGCATGATGCCGATACGCTGCCGCTCGGAACGCTCATGCTGCGGCTTCGTGATCTCATCGCCCGTGTCCGCCGCGGTGGCTTCCGCTCCTCCGAAATCGCTGATCCGACCATCACCATTTCCAGCCTCGGCGAGCGCGGCACCGAGATGCTGCTGCCGATCATCTATCCCCCGCAAGTCGCCATCCTCGGCTTCGGCACCCCCCAGCCCCGCCCCTGGGCTGTAGGAACCACCGTCACCATCCGCCCCATCCTCACCATCACCCTCGGCGCCGACCACCGGGCCAGCGACGGCCACCGTGGCGCGCTGTTCCTGGCCCGTATCGGCCAGTATCTGGAGGCGCCGGAGAGGCTATGAACCGAGACGATCTGCGCGCCATGGTTGTCAACGCGATCAGTGAGATAGCGCCCGAAACCGACCCTGCGGCCGTGGCAGAATCCGCCGATCTGCGCGAGGCGCTCGATCTTGATTCGATGGATATCTTCAACCTCGTCATCGCACTCAGCCAGCGCCTCGGCATCGACATTCCGGACGCCGACGCCCCCAATCTCGTCACTCTCGCCGGCGCCATCGCCTATCTCGAAAAGCGCCTCGCCGGCTGAGCCTACGCTCCATTTTGTCGATTTCGGCCCAGCCCATCATCCGCTAAGCAGAGGCAAAGCCCTGCTGCGAATGGAGCGACCATCATGAGCCTGCACCCCGAGACCCTCGCCCTCCACGCGGGCTGGCGCGCTGACCCTGCCACGGGCGCAGTTGCTCCGCCGATCTACCAGACCACATCCTACCAGTTCGCCAGCACCGAACAGGCCGCCAGCCGCTTTGCGCTGCAGGAGTTGGGCAATATCTATACCCGTATCACCAACCCGACCAACGACATCCTCGAGCAGCGCCTTACCGCGCTCGAAGGCGGCGCCGCCGCGCTGGTCGTCGCCTCCGGCCAGGCCGCCTCGGCCATGGCCATCCAGAACCTCGCCCGCGCCGGAGACAATATCGTCAGCTCCACCGATCTCTACGGCGGCACCTGGAACCTCTTTGCCAACACCTTGAAAGATCAGGGAATCGAGGTGCGTTTTGTCGATCCGACGGATCCGCAGGCCTTCGCGCGTGCCACCGATGCGCGCACCCGCGCTTACTATGCCGAGACGCTGCCCAACCCAAAGCTGGCCGTGTTCCCGATCGCCGAAGTGGCCGCCATCGGCCGCCCGCTCGGCATCCCGCTGATCATGGACAACACCGCCGCGCCGCTGCTGGTCCGCCCCTTCGAACACGGCGCCGCCATCGTCGTCGCCTCGATGACCAAATATATCGCCGGCCATGGCACCTCCATCGGCGGCATCATCATTGATGGCGGCAATTTCGATTGGCAGGCGCAACCCGAGCGTCAGCCGCTGCTCAACACGCCCGATGCCAGCTACCATGGCGCCGTATGGTCCGAAGCCGCCAAGCCGCTGGGACCGATCGCCTATATCCTGCGCGCCCGTGTCATCCTGCTGCGCGATCTCGGGCCGGCGCTCTCGCCCTTCAATGCCTTCCAGATCCTGCAGGGTGTCGAGACGCTGCCGCTGCGCATGCCGCGCCATTGCGCCAATGCCCGTGCCGTGGCGGATTGGCTCCAGACCCGCAGCGAGATCAACCGCGTCATCCACCCTTCCACCCAGACAGGCGTGGCCAGGGAGCGAGCTGACAAATACCTTACCCGCGGCCAGGGCGGCCTGCTCGGCTTCGAGCTCGCCGGCGGCCAGGCGGCGGGCAAGCGCTTCATCGATGCCTTGAAGCTCTTCTACCATGTCGCCAACATCGGGGATGCGCGCAGCCTCGCCATCCACCCGGCCAGCACCACCCACTCGCAGCTTTCCAGCGAGGACCGGCTGGCGACGGGTGTTTCGGATGGCTATGTCCGTCTTTCGATCGGCCTTGAGCACATCGACGATATCATCGCCGATCTGGCGCAGGCGCTCGATGCCGCCGGGCAGGGCTGAGCCGTGCAGCCAGGCATGGACGAACTCTTTGAACAGGCGCGCATCGTTGCCGCGGCGCTGATGGCGCGGCGGCAAACGGTGGCGGTGGCGGAGTCCTCCAGCGGCGGGCTGATCTCGGCGGCGCTGCTCGCCGTGCCCGGTGCTTCAGCCTATTATCTCGGCGGGGGCGTCATCTACACGCGCCGCGCCCGCCATCGCCTGCTCGATCTCAAGCGTGAGGATGTTGTCGGGCTCAAGTCTGCCAGCGAACCTTATGCTCTCGTTCTGGCCGAAACCGTACGGCGTCGGTTCAGCGCCAACTGGGGCCTGTCGGAAACCGGCGCCAGTGGGCCAACAGGCAATCCCTATGGCGATGCTGCCGGCCACAGCTGCCTCGCTGTCGCCGCATCCGGGGGTGAGACGGTGGCGCAGACGCTGGAAACCGGCCAGAGTGACCGGCTTGGCAACATGATCGCCTTCTCCATTGCCGCGTTGCAGTTGCTGCAGGCGCAGGTGGAAGGCTGAACGCGAAGCGCGCCGCTGACTCCATTGTTCCGCCGAGCGCGCTGCTTATCCGGCCCCGGACTCCGCCAGCGCCGCTTCCAGTGCCTTGAGCAGCCCTTGCCGGGCGGTTTCATCCGGCGCGTCCTCCAGGCGGGTGCGGATGCGGGCCATCAGGTCGGCCCGTGCATTGTGCCAGTCCATCATCGCCGCCACGCCGGCGGGCAGGCGCGGCGCGGCGCCGGGCACGGCCTCCGCCTTTGGCCCGGCCAGCTTGAAGCTCTCGTCAAGCGTCGGGATGATGATGTTTTCCTTGGCAAACCCGGCATCGGCCAGCCGCGTTGCCAGCCCTTTCAACCCCTCCGGCTCGCCATGGGCGAGGAAGATCTTGCCGCTTATCGGCATCCGGTCCTGCGCCCAGTGCACCAGCCCCGTTGCGTCGGCATGGGCGGAATAGACATCGAGCACACGGATTGCTGCGCGCACACGAATTTCCTCGCCCTGGATGCTCACCAGCTTCTTGCCCTCCACCAGCAGGCGGCCGAGCGTGCCCATGGCCTGGTAGCCGGTGATCAGCACCGTCACGTCGTTGTTGGAGAGCAGGCGCTTCAGGTGCCGCCTGATGCGGCCGGCGTCGCACATGCCGCTGCCGGCCATGACGATGTGCCAGCCGCGCAGCTTCTCCAGCCGGTCACTCTCGCGCGGCTTGACGAGGTTGCGGATGTTGGAGGCGTCGGTAATCGCCTCGAAGGGATTGTATTGCGTGTCGCGGTTCCAGCCATGCTCGAGAAACACCTGCGTCGCCTCGATGGCCAGTGGTGAATCGAGGAAAATCTCGCAGGCCGGGGCTTCACCCGATTGCATCACCGCCAGCAAATCGAGCAGCAGCTCCTGGGCGCGGCCGACAGCGAAGGTCGGCATCAGCAGCGGCCCGCCAGCGGCATGGGCGAGCCGCAGCTCTTCGGCGAGCAGCCGGCGGCGCTTGGTGGTGTTGCTTGGCTCGCGCTCGCGGTCGCCATAGGTGGATTCGAGCACAAGGTGGCGGATGTTGGTGGGTCCGGTGGGCTCGGGCAGATACTCTTGCCCGCCAGCGCCCAGGTCTCCTGAAAACAGGATGTGCTCGGCCGTGTCGCCGCTGCCGATGATGACCTCGACGGAGGCGGCCCCCAGCATGTGCCCGGCGTGCCAGAAGCGGGCGCGGACGCCGGGTGCGACCTCGAAGATCTGGTCGAATTTGACTGTCTCGAACAGTTGCATCGCGCGTTCGGCATCGCGCGCCGTATAGATCGGCTCCACCAGATCGAGCCCGCGCTGCTGGTTGCGCCGATTGAGGTGGAAGACCTCGCTCTCCTGGATCTGGCCAGAATCAGCGAGCATCACGGCGCAAAGGTCCCGCGTTTGCGTCGTGGCGTGGATCGGGCCCTTGTAGCCGGCCTTCATCAGCTTGGGCAGCATGCCGGAATGGTCGATATGGGCGTGGGTGAGCAGGACGGCATCGATATGCTCGATATCGAAGGGAAAGGGCTTGTAATTGAGCGCCTTCAAGGTCTTGGAGCCCTGGAACATGCCGCAATCGATGAGAATATCGAAATCCTCGCCGGTGAGGCGGGCGCAAAACCCGGTCACGCACTCTGCGGCGCCGTGGAAGCTGAGTGTGAGGCTCATGTCAGTGCCTTTCAGGAGCGTTTGCGAAGCAGGAGCGCGGACCAGCCACCGCAGACAAGGCCAACAGCGATGGCGGCGAGAAGCAGTGGCATCGGCAGAGGTGCGACGGCGAAGATTCCGGCCAGCGCCGGCATCATCAGCACCAGCGTGAGCAGCAGGACGATGGCAAGTGCGATGGCCCAGAACACCATGCGTTGGCGCACGAACAGCGGGCCGGTTGTGGCGGAATTGGCCAGCGCCAGCACCAGGTTGCCCAGCACCAGCGCAGCAAAGCTGGCGCCGCGCGCCACCGCCGGATCATGATGGGCGAGTGCCCAGCCATAGAGCCCGAGCACGCCCGCGAGGATCACCAGCCCCTGCAGAACGCCCAGCCAGATCTGCCGTGGCCCGAACAGCGGCTCGCTGGCCGGCCGGGGCTTTTGCTTCATGACATCGGCATCGCTCGGCTCGGCCTCGAAGACCAGCGCGCAGATCGGGTCGATGGCCAGCTCCATCAGAACGACATGCATGGGAAACAGCAGCGGCGGATAGCCGAGCAGCAGCGGCGCCAGTGCAACACCGGCAATGGGCACATGGATGGCCACGATATAGGTGAGCGCGTGGCGCAGATTGGCAAAGATCCGACGGCCCAGCCGCACGCCGCCGATGATCGAGGCAAAACTGTCGTCCAGCAGCACGAGATCTGCCGCCTCGCGGGCGACATCTGTGCCCTTGCGACCCATCGCGATGCCGACATGCGCTGCCTCCAGCGCTGGCGCGTCGTTCACGCCATCTCCTGTCATCGCCACGATGCGCCCGCTGGCGCGCAAGGCCGCGATGATCCGCAGCTTCTGCTCCGGCACCACGCGCGCGCACACGCGAACATGGCGCAGCCGCTCCTGCAACTCGGGCAGTGGCAGGCTGGCGATCTCGCTGCCGAGCAAGGCTCCGGCATCTGTCTCAAGCCCGGCCGCCCGCGCTATGGCCATCGCCGTGGCGGGGTGGTCGCCCGTGATCATGATCACATCGATGCCGGCCCGCCGCGCTTCCGCGAGGGCCGCCGGAACATCGGCGCGCAGCGGATCGATGAAGCCCATGAGCCCTTCGAAGTGGAAGACGGTGCCTTCAGGATCATCGCCGAACGCGTCGCCGGAGGCGCCGTTTACGCTCGCGGAGGCAACTCCGAGTACGCGCAGCCCTTCCCGCGCATAGTCTTCGATCACCGCCTCGAGCCGCGCCACGGTCTCGGAGTCCAGCCGACAGAGCCGGAAGATCGCCTCCGGCGCGCCTTTGGCCGCCGCCAGATATCCGCCCTTTTCCCGCTGCCAGAGCTGGACCACGGCGAGGAGCTCGGGCCGCAGCGGCCAGCTCCGTGACGGCTCGCCAGGCAATGATTCGCCGCTGGCGGCGTGAACTGCCTTATCCATCGGGTCTATGGGCCGCACCGCCGACGCCAGCCGCGCAGCGTCCAGGATCGCTGCTTCGGGCGCCACCGGAACATCCTTGCCATCGACCCAGAGCCGCCCGACGATCATGCGGTTCTCGGTCAGCGTGCCGGTCTTGTCAGCGCAAAGCGTGGTGATGCCGCCGAGCGTTTCAACCGAAGCGCTGCGTCTGGTCAGCACATTGTGCGATGCCAGCCGCCACGCCCCAAGCGCCATGAACACGGCGAGCACCATGGGAAACTCTTCGGGTATGAGAGCGATGGCGACGGTAATCCCCGCAAGCGCGCCGGCCACCCAATCATCGCGCAGCAATCCGTATGCAATCGCAACAATGGCGCAAAACAGCAGCGCCATGCCGCCTAGCAGCGCGATGAGCCGCCCGGCTTTTTGCTGCAGCGGCGTCTGCTCGGGTGCAACGTTGGCCAGCGATGCGCCGATCCGCCCCAGCGCCGAGCGCGCGCCTGTGAGTGTCACCTCCGCAACGCCCTGGCCGCGCACGACAATCGTGCCGGAAAACAGGCTTCCCTCACCGGGAAGCTTGGCAACTGTGGCGGATTCCCCGGTCAACAACGATTCGTCGACACTGAGCACTTCGCCGCCCACCAGTCGAGCGTCCGCCGGCAAGCGCTCACCTTCGCCGACGAGCAGAACATCGCCCGGTACCAGCGTGCGCGCCGCCACCTGCCGCTCTTCGCCATCGCGCAGGACGCGGGCCAGAGGCTGGGCCAACTCGCGAAGGGCCGCCAGTGCTCGCTCGCTGCGGGCTTCCTGCGCCACCACCAGGCCGATCGAGCCGCAGGCGCCGACGAGCAGGAACAACCCTTCGCCGAGGCTGCCGAGCACCAGATAGATGACCGCAGCGGCCAGCAGCAGCAGGAACATCGGCTCACGCAACGTCTCGGCAAGGATGCGGCGCAGTCCGCGCTTCGGCGGTGCGGGCAGCTCATTGGGGCCGAAGCTTTGCAGTCGCCGGCCCGCCTCAGCCTCTTGCAGGCCACGGAACGGCGCGGCTTGGGGGTCGGGCTGGTGGTCTGGCATGCTGTTGCGATTGCGCACCGCGTGGGTGGCCGCTGTCAATACGGACTTTCCGGCGGCGAGCCTGTTGTCAGGCGCTCTTGATCGGCAGGATGCAGGTCGCGACCAGGCCCTTGCTGCCATCAACTCGGGCGGAAAGCCGAACTTCGCCGCCGGCCAGCCGCGCCAGATCCTGCGCGATTGCCAGGCCAAGGCCATTGCCCATGATGTTCTCGTCAAGCCGCTGGCCGGGCGCGAAAGCGCGGGCGATCTCATCTGCCGGGATACCCGGTCCATCGTCGGTAAAGACGAGGCAAAGCCCGCCATCCTGGGTGTGCCAGCCGATATTGATGAGGCTTGTCGCCCATTTCCCGGCGTTATCGGCTAGGTTGGAGACAATCTCGGCGAAATCACGCGAGTCTATGGCAAGGGTGGCGGGCGGTCCGCCTGTCACTTCGAAGTGCACGGTCCGCGCCTGATGCAGTCGCCGCATCGCCGCAATGATCGGCAGCAGTGCATCCGGCATCTCGGTGCCCGGGCCGCCGAAACTTGCCTTGGCGCGGGCGCGCGCCAGGTGCCAATCAAGCTGGCGCTCGATTTGCCGGCATTGGTCGAGCAAGGTGATGGCGCTCTCGCCAGCGGGGCCCTTGGCCAGTGTTTCAGCCTCATCGGTCAGGATCGCCAGCGAAGTGCGCAGGCCATGGGCGAGGTTGCCCGCTTCCAGCCGGGCGCGGCTCACCATCTCCTCATTGGCCTGGAGAAGGCCATCAAGATCGTGGACCAGCGGCGTGATCTCGCTGGGCCATTTCCCTCCCATGCGGCGGGCACTCCCTGAGCGGACGGCCGCGACCGTTCCCGCCAGCCGATTAAGCGGCTTGAGCGTGTAGAGAATGACCAGGCCGCCCGTCGCAAGCAGGGCGAGCGCCAGCAACGACAGCCATCCGATCAGCTCCGCCTCAAACGCCTTGGTGACATCGTCGAGATGTCGCTGGTCGGTGGCGATGAGGTAGTGGAGATAGCCGCTGCCGTCTGCGATGGGCCGGGTGAAGCCATAGGTCATGGCAACCCCGGTCGGGCCGTTTGCGGGCCGGTGGAAGATGTCTGGCTGGTGTGCCAGCGCTGTATCGAGGCCGCCTTTGGTGACCGAAGGGGAGCGCAGCGGCGGGAAGCCATGGCGGTCCACCTGCCAGTAGAAGCCGGAGTCCGGCACCGCGTAGCGCGGGTCGGAGAGCGGCCGCTCCAGCCGCGGGCTGCCATCGGGCGAGACGATGGTCAGTTCGGCAAGCTCAAGCAGATGCTGCTGCAGTTCGGCATGGAAGCGGCTCTCGATATGGCGGGTGAACAGCGCCGATGTGCCGACGCCGACAACGATGAGCCCGCCGATGATCCACGCCAGCACTGCGAGGCTGAAGCGCATGCGCAGGCTGCCGCGTGTCATCGCTCGAACCTGTAGCCAAGGCCTCGGACCGTTGTGATGGCATCGCGCCCGACCTTGCGGCGCAGCCGACTCACCTGAACCTCCAGCGCATTGTGATCATGGCTTGCTTCCAGTGGATAGAGTCGCTCAAGCAGATCGGCCTGGGAGAGAATATGGCCAGGGCGGCGCAGGAAGGTTTCGAGCAGGCGATATTCCTGGCGGCTGAGCTCCAGCGGCGTGCCATCGAGGCTGGCCGTGCGTGCCACTGGATCGACCGTTACGGCGCCGGCGATGAGGACTGGCGCGCCCCGCGCCTGGCTGCGCCGGATGAGCGCATGGAGGCGGGCGATCAGTTCCTCGGAACGGACCGGCTTCACCACGAAATCATCGGCGCCGGCGTTCAGCCCTTCCACCTTCTCCTGCCAGCTGCTGCGGGCGGTGAGGATGATGACCGGCGTCCGTATGCCGCTGGCGCGCCAGTGACGCAGCACATCAAGCCCAGGCAGGTGCGGCAGGCCCAGATCGAGGACCAGTGCGGCAAAGTTTCCAAGATCCGGCCAGATCGCGGCATTGTCGCCATCCTGAACGGCGTCCACGGCAAAGCCGGCATCGGTGAGCCGGCGTGCCAGCCGGGCCGAAAGCTCTGCATCATCCTCCACCAGCAACAGGCGCATTGTCTCTCCTCCACCCAGACCATGCCGGGGAAGCCTTGCAGGAAACTGACAGATTGACAGGTTGGTGCAAGCTTCATCGCCGACATGGCTGTTCATGAAGCCGCTCTTGATCTTTGCCATGATACTGCTGGCTGCCTGTGGCGCCGGCTCCGAGCCTGGAGCCGCGCCTCCCAGGGAAGCGGCTGCGGTTGCGCCGCAGACTGCCGAGGCAGTGCTGTCGCAGAACGCGCCGCTTGCCACCGTGCCGGCGATTGTCACCTTGCCGCCTGCGGCGCGCGTTGCTGTCACGGCGCCGTTCGCCGGGGCGGTGTCGCGTGTCCATGTCATTGAAGGCGAGCAGGTGCGGGCCGGGCAATTGCTTGCCACCGTCATCAGCCGGGATGCCCTGAGCCTGGCCTCTGACCGTGCCCGCGCTGCGTCCCGGCTCAAGCTGGCGGAGGCGCAGGCTGCTCGCATGGGCCAACTGGCGCGTGAAGGCGTGGTGGCCGGCGCCCGGCAGGACGAGGCCGATGCAGCGCTTTCCCAAGCGCGGGTTGATGTCGCGGAAGCAGGCCGCATTCTGGCGCGTGGTGGCGCCTCGGCGGATGGTGTGGTGCGGCTTGTCGCTCCCATGTCTGGCCGTGTCTCCAGGGTCGCTGTGGAAACCGGCGGGCCGCTGGATGGCATGACGGCACCGTTCGTTATCGAGACGTCGGATCGTTACAGCCTCACCTTGCAATTGCCGCAGCGTCTCGCCCCATCGGTGCGCCCGGGCATGGCGGTCGAGGGCCCCAACGGATTGCGCGGCCGCATCGTCTCGGTATCACCTGGCATCGATCTTGAAACACGTTCCGTGATGGCACGCGCCACCATTGCGACCGGGGCCGGGCTCATTGCCGGCCAATCGCTGGGCGTAACGATCATCGGCAGCGGCGCGGCGGGGGCGGTGACCATTCCGGCCGTGGCGCTTACCCGGCTTGAGGGCAGAGATGTCGTGTTCGTGCAGACGCCCAAGGGTTTTGCACCGCGCGATGTTGCGCCGGGTGCAGTGGCCGGCGGCAGCGCCACGATTCTTACCGGCCTCAAAGCCGGTGAAAGGGTGGCGATTTCGAACCTTCCGGAACTCAAGGTTCAGGCAGGGCAATAGGATCATGTTGCGCCGGCTCGTCGAAGTCTCTCTTGGCAACCGCATGGTCGTGGTTGTGCTCACGCTGCTCCTGGCGATTGTCGGCGGCTGGAGCTTCATCACCCTGCCGATCGATGCCTTTCCGGACATCGCGCCGACGCAGGTGAAGCTGATCCTGAAGGCGCCGGGCATGACGCCAGAGGAAGTCGAGGCGCGGGTCATCACGCCTATCGAGCAGGAAATGCTGGGAATTCCGGACCAGAAGATGCTGCGCTCGGTCGCGAAATACGCCATTGCCGACATCACCATCGATTTTTCGGACAGTGCCGATATTTACTGGGCTCGCGCCCAGGTGGCGGAGCGCTTCGCCAATGCGCAGGGGAATTTGCCGGCTTCCGTGACCGGCGGCCTCGCCCCCATTTCGACGCCTTTGTCGGACATGTTCATGTTCACCATCGAGGGCCCGATGTCGCTGGCGGAAAAGCGCCGGCTGCTCGATTGGACCATTCGCCCGGCCCTGCGCACCGTGCCCGGTGTCGCGGATGTCAACGCGCTCGGCGGGCTTGTCGAAACCTTTGAAGTCGTTCCGGACATGGCGGCGATGGCGGCAGCGCGGATCAGCGTGGCCGAGCTTGCCGATGCCGTTGCCAGCGGCAACCGCAACGATGGCGCCGGGCGGCTGGAAGACGGCGAATCGGCGCTCATCGTGCGGGCGGTGGGCGCAGTGCGGACTCTTGATGACCTTGCCGCGATCTCGCTGAAGTCCGCCTCCGGCAAGGTGCTTCGCGTCGGCGATGTGGCGACGGTGCGGACTGGCACACTCACCCGCTATGGCGCTGTCTCGCACAATGGCACCGGCGAGGCGGTGCAGGGTCTGGTGATCGGGCTGCGCGGCGCCAATGCTGCCGATATCGTGGCGGGCGTCAAGGCGCGGCTCGCCGAACTGCAGCCGACGCTGCCGAAGGACGTGGTGATCAACGTCTTCTACGATCGCTCGGAACTGATCGGCCATGCCTTGAGCACGGTGGAGAAGGCATTGCTGGAGGCCGGTGTGTTGGTCATCCTGCTGCTTCTCCTGTTCCTGGGGGACTGGCGCGCGGCCTTGGTGGTGACGGCAGCCTTGCCGATGGCGGCGCTGATCACCTTCATCCTGATGCGTGGCTTCGGCTTTTCCGCCAATCTGATGAGCCTTGGCGGGCTGGCCATCGCGATTGGCTTGCTGGTCGATGGCGCTGTGGTCGTGGTAGAAAATGTTGTCGAGCGGCTGGCTGACCCGCGCCACCGCAGCATGGGGCGTTTCACCGCCACGCTTGTCGCCACCACCGAAGTCATCCGCCCGGTCACCTCCGGAATCCTCATCATCATCCTGGTCTTTTTGCCGCTGCTCTCGTTGCAGGGGCTGGAGGGCAAGCTGTTTGCGCCGGTGGCGCTCACAATCGTCATGGCGCTGGCAGGCTCGCTGCTGCTGTCGTTCACGCTGGTGCCCGTTCTGGCATCCTGGGCTCTCAAGCCGGGTGGCCATGAAGAGCCTTGGGCGATGCGAAAGCTCTCGCCGGCTTATGCACGGGTGCTTGATTGGAGCTTTGCGCACATGCGGCTGGTGAGCGGGCTGGCGCTGGCCTCGCTGCTGGTGGCGGGCCTCGCCTACACACAGGTCGGCAAGATTTTCCTGCCGACGCTTGATGAAGGCAGCGTGCTCATGCAGCTGGCCAAGCACCCGTCCATAGGCTTGGCGCATAGCGTGGAGGGGGATCTGGCCGTACAGCGCACCGTGCTTGCGCGCGTGCCGGAAGTGACCTCCATCATCGCCCGCGTCGGCAGCGACGAGCTCGGTCTGGATCCGATGAGCCCGAATGAAACGGACAGTTTCCTGGTGCTCAAGCCGCGTGAGGAATGGCGGCAGGACAGCAAGGGGTGGCTCGTGGGCGAGTTGCGCGCCGCAATGGCCGCGCACCCCGGCATCGAGCCGAGCTTTACCCAGCCGATCGAGATGCGCGTTTCCGAAATGCTGACCGGCAGCCGTGGCGATCTGGCAGTGAAGATTTTTGGGCCTGACCTCAAGACGTTGGGTGAGCTGGCAGGCGCCGTGGAAGCCCAGCTCAAGAGCACGGCCGGCGCGACCGAAGTGATCACCGTCGCCAATGATCGGGTCGATTATCTCACGCTTGATATCGATCGGCTGGCTGCGGGCCGCGCCGGCTTCCCCATCGACACGCTGCAGGATTCGCTGCGGGCGCAGGTGGAAGGCCTGCCCGCCGGGTCGGTCACGGATGGCCTGCGCCGCATTCCCGTCGTGGTCCGTGGCAGTGGCGAGATTGCTGCCAATGCCACGCTCTTTGCCGAGCAGCCGCTGGTCAGCCCCAGCGGCATGGTGGCGCGTGCGTCCGATCTGGCGCGGGTGGCGCGCAGCGAGGGGCCTGTGAAGCTTGAGCACGAAAATGGCTCGCGCTTTGCGCTGGTCCAGGCCTTTGTATCGGGGCGCGATCTTGTCGGATATGTCGAGGAGGCACAGGTAAAGGTGGCAGCCAAGGTTCCGATGCCACAGGGCTATCGCATCGTCTGGGGTGGCCAGTTCGAGAACCAGCAGCGGGCTGCGGCGCGGCTTTCCATCGTGCTGCCGATCGCGCTTGCCGGCATCTTTGCGCTGTTGTTCGCGACGTTCAGTGCTGCCCGGCCGGCGATCCTGATCTTGCTGATGATTCCGTTTGCCATGGTGGGCGGCATTCTGGCGCTCTGGGTGTCGGGCGAATATCTGTCGGTGCCTGCTTCTGTCGGTTTTATCGCTCTGCTGGGCATCGCGGTGCTCAATGGTCTCGTCATGGTCAGCCATATCCGGCACTTGCGCGATGAGGGGATGGAACTGGCTCAGGCCGTTACCGATGGTGCCAAGCGCCGGCTGCGCCCAGTGATGATGACTGCGTCTATCGCTGCCTTCGGCTTGGTTCCGCTGCTGTTCGCGACTGGCCCGGGCTCGGAAATTCAGCGGCCACTGGCGATTGTCGTCATCGGCGGCCTGGTCACGTCCACGTTCCTCACCCTGGTTCTGCTGCCGCTGCTCTATGCCCGCTTCGGCGAGAGTGCGGCAGACGGTTTGACGGCGGAGGCAATTGCATGATCCGCGCGGTTATCCTGGGCCTGTTGCTCGCCTCCGCAACAGCGCGCGCTGAGCCCGGCCTGCCGCCGGAAGCCGCAGTCGAAGCGGCGCTCGATGCTCACCCGATGGTAGCAGCCGCCGAGGCGCGTCGAGCCGCGGCGCGCGCCGACCAGCGCGGCCTGGCAGCCGGCATGCATGAATTGACGGCGGGGGGATCGCTGATGCGCCGCCGGATCGACGGTCGGGGCGATGTGGCGGAATTCGATGCTACGCTCAGTCGCGCGTTTCGCCTGCCTGGCAAGGCGCGGCTGGACAGGATGGCCGGAGACGCGGGCGTTCGCTTTGCTGACAATATGGCTGAAGATGCGCGCCACCAGGCGGCGATCCTGCTCAATGACCTCTGGTGGGGCTGGCTGGGGGCATCGGCGAGTGCTGATGTTCTGGCCGGCTCGGTGACGACGCTGGAGCAGGCGCTCAAGGCAACCCGCCAGCGCGCCGGTGTGCGGGATGCTTCTGCCATGGATGTCGAGCAGGCCGAGGTGGCGGTTGGTTCGGCGCGCGTGGCGGCGCTGGCTGCGGCTGGCCAGGCTGCTGCTGCACGGGCGGCTCTGGCGGCGCAGTTCCCCGATTTGCCCCTGCCTGGCGCAGCCCCGGCGCTGCCGCCTCCCGAATTGCCGGTAGAGGGCGCCGAGGCGCTGGGCCGTCTGGTCATCGAGCGCAGCCATGAGATTGGTGCAGCCGTTGCGCAGACGGACAGGCAGCAGGCTGTTGCTGACCGAGTGAAGCGCGATCGGTTGGCAGACCCGACATTTGGTGTTCGTGGCTTTTCCGAGCAGGGCGGCAATGAGCGTGGTTTCGGCCTGTTGTTCAGCTTGCCGCTGGGCGGCACCCACCGCGCGGCACTTGCCGACAAGGCACGCGCCGAGGCGATTGCCGCGGAAGCCGATGCTCGGGTGGTGCGGCAGGGGATTGCGGAACTGGCAGGGCGCGACGTGGCGCTGGCGCTCTCGGCGCGTCAGGCCTGGCAGGCTGCCGAAACCGCTGCCGGCTCCGCTGCGTCCGTTGCCTCGCGGATGGCGCGCGGCCATGCGCTGGGTGGAATCGACCTTGCTGACAGGCTCTATGCCCAGCGTCAGGCGCAGGAGTCGGCACTGGCAGAAGCTGTGGCGCGCACCGAGGCGCTGAAGGCGATCTCGCGCTTGCGCATCGACAGCCATGTGCTGTGGATCCACCCCGATGAGCATGACCAGCCCCGGTAGCGGTCAGCCGATCGGCAGGGCCGTGCGATAGACGACCGGGCGCAAGGCGAAGCTGGTGGTGACCTGCGCGACGCCCTCCACCTTGGTGAGCTTGTGGCGCAGGAAATCCTCGAACGCGCCGAGCGAACCGACCAGCACCCGCAGCTGATAATCGGCCTCACCGGTCATCAGATAGCATTCCATCACCTCGGGAAAGGCGATCACGGCCGCCTCGAATTGCGCCAGATGCCGGTCGCTCTGCTGATCGAGCCGGACCCGCACAAAGGCGCTCACCGAAAGTCCGATGGCCTCGGGGTTCACGAGCGCCACATAGCCGGCGATGACGCCCTCGGCCTCCAGCCGCCGCACCCGGCGCAGGCAGGGGCTGGGCGAAAGGCCAACCTGATCGGCCAGTTCCTGGTTTGTGGCACGGCCTTCGGCTTGCAGGATGCCGATGAGTCGTCGGTCTATCGCGTCAAGCGCGATTGGCGGATTATTGCGCACGAGAGCAGCCTTTAAAGAATTTCTGCCAATATCATGCATTTCAGCGCATGAACTTGCAAGGACATGCGGCGGAGCGATGCGATATGCTGACAGCCTTGCGCGAGTGAAAGATCCTATGGCGACCCAGCTTCTGGCCCCCCGGGCCACCCCGGTAATTTCGGATGAGCGGCAGGCGATGCTGGCATCGCTGGAGGCGCTCAATACGCGGCTGCGCTGGCTTTCCTCCTGGACGATCCACAATGCCAACCATATCCGCCCGAGCCGCGATGGGCTGAAGGTCGGCGGACATCAGGCGAGCTGCGCCTCGATGACGGCGATCATGTCCGCGCTGTATTTCCATGCGCTGCGGCCGCAGGACAAGGTGGCGGTCAAGCCGCATGCCGGGCCGGTTCTGCACGCCATCCACTATCTGCTCGGCAACCAGACGCTTGAACAGCTCGAAGCCTTTCGTGGTCTCGGTGGTGCCCAGAGCTATCCCTCACGCACCAAGGACAAGATTCCTGTTGATTTTTCAACGGGTTCCGTGGGTCTTGGTGTCGCCATCACGGCGTTTGCCAGCCTGGTGCAGGATTACCTGATCGCCCATGGCGAGATGGCCGAGGCCGATGCGGGCCGGATGATCGCGCTGATGGGCGATGCCGAGCTTGATGAGGGCAATATCTACGAGTGCCTGATCGAGGGCTACAAGCACGATATTCGCAATTGCTGGTGGATTGTCGACTTCAACCGCCAGTCTTTGGACAGCACTACGGCGGACCGGATGTTCCGGCGCTTCGACGATATTTTCGAGACCTGTGGCTGGCGCGTGCTGACGCTCAAGCACGGCAAACTGCAGCGCGAAGTGTTCAAGCGCCCCGGCGGCCACGCGCTGGCGGACTGGATCGACAGCTGCCCCAACGCTGAATATGCAGCGCTGACCTATCAGGGCGGCGCGGCCTGGCGGGCGCGTCTCATCGCCGATATCGGCAGTGATCCGGCGGTTCGCAAGCTGGTTGAACGCTTTGATGATGCGGGGCTTTCTGCGCTCATGCTCAATCTTGGCGGCCATTGCATGGAGACGCTGGTCGAGGCTTTCGAGCAGGCCAATGATGACCGGCCGACGATGTTCATCGCCTATACGGTCAAGGGCTATGGCCTGCCGTTTGCCGGCCACAAGGACAATCATGCCGGCTTGATGAACCCGCGCCAGATGGACGATCTGCGAGCCAGCCTGGGCATTGCCGAGGGGCAGGAGTGGGAGCCCTATGGCGGTGTCGAGCCAGCGCTGGCCGAGCAGCTGAAGGCCTTTGTGGCAAACAGCCCGCTGGCCCGGCCGCGACGGATTCCGGCGGCGGAGCCCGTGCCGGTGCCCGAACGGCTGCCGGTGCCGGAGGGCGAGGAGCAGTCGACGCAATCGGCTTTTGGGCGGATTCTGCTCGATATTGCCAAGTCCGGGCATGCTTTGGGGGACAGAATCGTCACGACATCGCCGGATGTGACGGTTTCGACCAATCTTGGGGCGTTCGTGAACCAGCGTGGGCTGTTCCGGCGGCAGGAGCTTCGGGATGTGTTCGCCGGGGCCAAGATTCCATCGGCGCAGAAATGGGCCGGGCATGAGGCCGGGCAGCATATCGAATTGGGTATTGCCGAGAACAATCTGTTCCTGATGCTGGCGGCGCTGGGGCTGGCGGCGCCGAACTTCGGGAGCCGGCTGATCCCGATCGGCACGGTCTATGATCCCTTCATCGCGCGGGGGCTCGATGCGCTGAATTACGCGTGTTATCAAGATGCTAGGTTCCTCCTGGTGGCAACGCCCTCGGGGCTGACGCTGGGGCCGGAGGGTGGGGCGCACCAATCGATCAATACGCCGCTCATTGGCATGGGGCAGCCGGGGTTGACCTATTTCGAGCCGGCGTTTGTCGATGAGCTGACGGCGATGATGGCCTGGACGTTCGCACACATGCAGGCCGAAAATGGCGGTTCGGTGTATCTGCGGCTGACGACGCGGAGCATCACCCAGATCGCGCGGGAGAGCGGGTATTGGGAGGCCGATGCGCTCAAGGGCGGCTATTGGCTGAAGCGCCCCGGCCCCGGTTGCGAGGCGGCGATTGCCTTTACCGGCGCCATCGTTCCGGAAGTTCTGCAAGCTTATGAAGCGCTTGTGGAAGACATGCCGGGTCTTGGCGTGCTCAATGTCACCTCGCCTGATCTGCTGCATCGCGGCTGGGTGGCGCGGCAGGCGGCGCGCTGGCGTGGCAAGCCGGTGGTGCCGAGCCATGTCGAGACGCTGCTTTCGGCGCTGGCGCCGGGGGCGGGGCTCGTCACGATCATCGATGGCGCGCCCTCGGCGCTGTCGTGGCTGGGCGGCGTGCGCGGGCTGCGGGTGAGCGCGCTGGGCAATGACGGCTTTGGCCAGACCGGTGATCTGCAGGATCTGTACCGGGTCTACCGGCTCGATGCCGATGCGATCATCGAGGCCGCGGCGGAGCTGTTCGCCCCGCTCTGAGCGGGAGATTTGCGGAGATTCCGGGGTTCAACCCGGCACTGGGCCGGCGCGCAACCGGCACTGCGCAGGCGCTGCCCCGGCGCTCGGCGGCCTTGCGCCGGCGTCGCTTCGGCTGTTGGCGGAGATGCCCCCCAATTTGCGGCCCCGAGAGGCCGGCGTTTTGCCGCGAGGCTGTTTGTTTTCACGATTTCGGGCCGCGCCGCGCGGCTCTACAAGCGGGGGCAACCAGAGGAATTGCCCATGACCAGCACCGTTTTGCCCGCTGACCGTACCCCCGTCATCATCGGCGTGGGCGAGGTGCAGGACCGGCCGACCGATCCGGCGCTGGCGCTGGAGCCGCTGGCGCTGATGGCCGAGGCGATCCGCGCGGCGGATGCGGATGCCGGCGGCGGCTTTCTGGCGCGGATCGATTCGCTCGACATCATCAACCTGGTGAGCTGGCGCTATGACCGGGTTGCGGCGCGGCTGGCCGAGCGGCTGGGCATCAGCCCGGCGCGCGGCGTGTATGGCGTGGTGGGCGGCGAGACGCCGACAACGCGGATCCATGAAGCGGCGCTGCGGATCATGAACGGCGAGAGCCAGGTGGCGGTGGTGACGGGCGGCGAGGCGACCAATGCTGTTGCCAAGGCCAAGGCGGCGGGCGTGGAGCTGGCCTGGACGCCGCCGGCCGCCAAGCCGGAAAACCCGATAAACCCGCTCGACCATGTGACGCCGCTGGCGATGCGCCATGGCGTGGTGCAGCCGCCACAGATCTACCCGCTGTATGAAAATGCCGCGACGGCGGCCTGGGGGCAGACGCCCGCCGAGGCGCTGGCCGAATCCGGGCAGTGCTGGGCCGGCTTTTCCCGCGTCGCGGCCACCAACCCCAACAGTTGGGTGCGCAAGGCCTTCACGGCGGAGGAGATCACCACGCCGGCGCCAGACAACCGGATGATCGCCTTTCCCTATACCAAGCGGATGGTGGCCAACCCGGCGGTGAACATGGCCGGCGCCGTGCTGCTCACCTCGCTGGCGGCGGCGCGGGCGGCGGGCGTGCCGGAGCATCGCATCGTCTATGTCCATGGCGGTGCGGCGGCGGCCGAGCCGATGGATTACCTGCTGCGGGACCAATATACCCACTCAGTGGCGCAGGATGCCGTGCTGGCGGCAGTGATGCAGCTGGCGCCCGCAGGCTTTGGCCGGCACGAGCTGTATTCCTGCTTCCCGATCGTGCCCAAGATGGCACGGCGCACGCTGGGCCTGGGGCTGGACGCCGCGCTCACCGTGACGGGCGGCCTCAGCTTCTTCGGCGCGCCGCTCAACACCTACATGACCCACGCGACCTGCGCGATGGTGCGCAGCCTGCGCGAGGCCCCGGCCGAGCGGGCGCTGCTCTATGGCCAGGGCGGCTATGTGACCAAGCACCATGGGCTGGTGGTGGGCAGCGCCGCACCCGAGGCCGCGAGCCTGATGCAGCCAGTGAGCGTGCAGGCCGCAGCCGAGGCGGCGCGGGCGCCGGTGCCGGCGCTGGACCTGGACTATGCTGGCGCGGCGACGCTGGAGACCTTCACGGTGGTGCACGACCGGGATGGTGCGCCGGCCTATGGCAGCGTTGTTGGCCGCACCCCGGCGGGCGCGCGGGTGTTCGGCCGGGTGACGGCGGAGGATGGCGCGACCATGGCGGCGCTGCTGACGCTCAGCGCCTCGCCGGTGGGCAGTGCCGGGCAGGTGACGCTGCAGGAGGACGGGCTGCAGCGCTGGGCGGTTTAGTCGCTGCTCTACGCTGGAGCGGAGGAGGACTCTTATTCGGTTTAGGCAGGTGCACCCTCACCCGGCGCGCTGGGGCGCGTCTCGCCTCTCCCGCGAGCGGGAGAGGGGGGAGTTAGGCCTTGGCGAGCATTTCGCCCATCATCTGGTGGACGAGCTGGATGGCCTTGAGGGGGCGCACCATCACCTTGAAATGGGTGATCTGGCCGGCGTCGTTCCAGGTGATCATGTCGATGCCATCGACCTTGATGCCGCGCACGACATTCTCGAACTCGAGGATGGCGCTGTTCGGGCCGGTCCACTCGCCGGTGTAGGTAAAGCCGGGGCCGCCGAGCACCTTGTCGGCACTGGCGAGATATTTGAACACGATGTCCCGGCCAACCTGCGGCGTGTGGACGACCGGGCTTTCGAACACCGCATCGGGGTGCAGCATCTCGAACAGCGTCGCATGGTCCGGGTTCTGGATATAGGCGTGCCAGCGTTGCAGCGGAGTCATCTGGGGCGTCATGTCAGCGCTCATGGGAGAGCCTTTCAGGTTGCGAGCGGTTCAAACTGGCCGAGCGCTTGATAGAGCAGCACGGCGGTGGCGATGGCGACGTTGAGGCTGTCGGCGGTGCCCTTCATCGGCAGCTTGACCAGCGCATCGCACTGGGCGGCATAGGCCGGCGGCAGCCCGGATTGCTCATTGCCCATGAAGATGAAGCTGGGGGCGGTGAAGCGATGGGCGCGATAATCGACGGTGTGGCCCTCCAGCGCCGCGCCGACGAGTTCGCCCGGCCCGGCGCGCAGCCAGGTGAAGAATTCCTCGCCCGAGGCCTGCGCCACCGCCTTGGTGAACAGCCCGCCCATCGAGGCACGCACCGCCTCCAGGCTGAACGGATCACAGCAGTGATCGATGAGGATGACGCCGCCGGCGCCGGTGGCGTCACAGGTGCGCAGCATGGTGCCGAGGTTGCCGGGGTCCTTGAGGTTTTCCGCCACCACCCAGAGCCTTGCCGCGCTCCGATCGATGCGGGCGAGGCTGGTATCGGGGATGGCATAGGCGGCGGCGACGGCCTGCGGATTGTCCTTGCCGGTGAGCCGGTGGAGCAGATCGGGCGTGGTGCGGAACGGGTGGCCGCGCGCTGCCAGCGTGGCGTCTATGAGGTCTTGCGTCAGCGGGTGCGCCTCGGCCTCGGCGGTGAAGGCGAGGATGCGCGGCACATGGCCGGCGTGCAGCGCCTCGGTGCAGACGCGCAGCCCTTCGGCGAGGAACAACCCCTCGGCGCGGCGGCCCTTCTTTTCATGCAGGGATTTGAGCAGCTTGACTGCCGGGTTGGCGGGGCTGGTGATGTCCAGGATCATCAGATCACCGCGGTGTTGTAATGGTGCCAGAGGAACACCGCGAGCGCGCCGCGGTGCGGGCGCAGCGGCTCGGCGAGGGTGCGGCTGGCCTTTTCGGTGGGGCGGGAGGGCAGCCCGAGGATGCGGCCCAGCTCGATCTGCACGGCAAGGTCACCGGCGGGGAAAATGTCTGGCCGGCCCTCGGCGAACAGCAGGTAGATTTCGGCTGACCAGCGGCCGATGCCTTTTACGGCGGTGAGCGCCAGGATCGCGGCTTCATCATCCTGCGGCAGCGCGCCGAAATCCAGCGCGCCGCTGGCCAGCGCCTCGGCCAGCGCATGGACATAGCTGGCCTTTTGCCCGGAGAGGCCAGCGCTGCGCAGCACCTCCACCGGCGTGGCGGCGATGCGGGCGTGATCGTCCATGTCCCCGCCGCACGCTGCTTCCAGCTTGTTCCAGATGCTGGCGGCGGCCTTGATGCTGACTTGCTGGCCGACGATGGCGCGCATCATGGTGCCGGGGCCGGGCGCCCGGCCGCGCGGCTCCGGGTAACCGGCGCGGGCGATGGCGGCGCCGATGCGCGGCTCAAGGGCAGCGACATGATCGAGCGAGGTGCGGAGCTGATCTGCGGTGAGCGACATGCTGCTTTGGTAAGCGGCGGCGGGCGCGATGGCCAGCCTCGCTGTGAAGGGTTCGCCTTCTCCCCTGCAATCGGCTAGGCTCCTGTTCATCATGCTCGACAATTTGCGCCAGCAAAGCTTTTTCCAGGACAAGAACCGGGCCTTCTGGATTCTGCAGGGCGGCGGCTGGATCGCCTATCTGCTGCTGCGCGCGCTCTCCGGCATCGCCAACTCGATGGGGCTGGCGTTCATCCTGCCCGCCGTGATCGTCACCGCCACCGGCTTTTCGCTGACGCTGCTGATGGCGGCGGCGTATCGGCGGATCATCGTGATGAAGCCGGTGTTCGTGTGGACGCTGTCCCTCATCATCCTGGCGTTGGCCTCCGGACTGTTCTCGGTGCTGGAGGTCTGGGCGCATGCCACCTTCTACCAGCCGGGCTGGAAGCCGCAGGGGGTGGAGTTCATGGGGGCCATCCTGCTCGATTTCTCGGTGCTCGGGGCGTGGACGGGGCTGTATTACGGCATCAACTATTACCTGCTGCTCGCCGAGCAATCCGAGCGGATGCTGAACATTTCGCGCCAAGCCAATTCGGCGCAGCTGGAGATGCTGCGCTACCAGCTCAACCCGCATTTCCTGTTCAACACGCTCAATTCCATTTCGACTCTGGTGCTGCTCAAGCAGACCGAGCGGGCCAATGCCATGCTCAGCCGGCTGGCGTCGTTCCTGCGCTACAGCCTTGTCGGCGAGCGCGAGGGGTTGGCGACGGTGGCGCAGGAGGCCGAGGCGCTGAAGCTCTATCTCGATATCGAGCGCACCCGCTTCGAGGACCGGCTGCGCACCCGCTTCGATATCGCGCCCGATGTGATGGAGGCGCGGCTGCCCTCGCTGCTGCTCCAGCCGATCGTGGAGAACGCCATCAAATATGCCGTCACCCCCTCGGAGGATGGCGCCGATATCGTGGTGGATGTGCGGCGCATGGGGGACCGGCTGGTGATTACGGTTGCCGATACCGGCCCCGGTCTTGCCGGCACGGCAGCGGGCGCTGGGGCACCCACCGGCAGCGAGGTGGCAGCGGGCGGCACGCAGGTGGGGATGGCCAATATCCGCGAGCGGCTGGCGCAGGCCTATGGCGCGGACCATCGCTTCGAATTGGCGGAAAATGAGCCGCAAGGCTTGATCGTGCTGATCGACATTCCATATCAGACGACGGAAACTGCAACGGCTGTCGGGGGCGATAACCGAGGCGACGTACAGAGTGGGGCGCAAACTCCCGGCCTGCCAACAGCGGCCGCGGTACAGAAAGCGCTGACAACATGAGCATAAAGACCATTATCGTCGATGATGAGCCGCTGGCCATCCAGGGGCTTGAGCTGCGGCTGCAGGCCTTTGACGATGTCGAGATCATCGAGCGCTGCGCCAATGGCCGCGAGGCGATCCGCGCGATCAAGACGCTGAAGCCCGATCTGGTGTTCCTCGATATCCAGATGCCGGGGTTCGACGGATTTTCCGTGGTGGCCGGGCTTGCCGATATCGAGCCGCCGCTGTTCGTGTTCGTGACGGCCTTTGGCCAGCACGCGCTGCGCGCCTTCGAGGCGCAGGCGGTGGATTACCTGATGAAGCCGGTGGAGGAGGAGCGGCTTGCCGCCACCATCGAGCGGGTGCGCCAGCGGCTTGCCGAGCGGCGCTCCTCGGAGGACAGCGAGCGGCTGAAGGGCATCCTGACCGAAGTGGCGCCCGAGGCGATGCCCGAGGACCTGGCCGGGGACAGCGATACGCTGGCCGCCAACCGCTACGAGAAGGTGCTCAACATCAAGGATCGCGGCCAGATCTTCCGCGTCGATGTGGGCGATATCGAGCGGATCGACGCGGCGGGTGACTATATGTGCATCTACACCGCCGAGCAGACGCTGATCCTGCGCGAGACGATGAAGGACCTGGAGAAGCGGCTCGACCCGCGCAAGTTCCAGCGCATCCACCGCTCCACCATCGTCAACCTGGACAATATCAAGAGCGTCAAGCCGCACACCAACGGCGAGTGCTTCCTGGTGCTGGGCTCGAACACGCAGGTGAAGGTGAGCCGCAGCTATCGGGAAGTGGTGGCGCGGTTCTTGTAGTTTGGTCGGTGCCGGCCCGCTCCCCCGCCCGGCCANNTGGCCGGGCGGGGGAGCGGGCCGGCACCGACACCGCTGACTCAAAAGCTGGTTTGCTGAACGGCCGATAACCCGCCGTTTCAGAAACGGTTCAGGCGAATCAGTGCATTTTCTCTTCATGCCCGTCGGTTGGCGACGCGGCACGAAGGGAGAGTAAAATGCGCAAGCTGCTGATTGCGACCCTGGCTGCCGCGACGCTGGCAGGCCCGGTGATGGCGGACCCGCCGCGCTATGACCGGAACGACCGCCGCGAATGGCGCGATGACCGCCGCGATGATCGCCGGGACAACTGGCGCTACGATCGCCGCGACGACCGCCGGGATGACCGCCGGGATTTCCGCCGCGATGTGCGGGATGACTGGCGCTGGAACGGCCCGCGCTATCGCGGCCCAGCCTATGTCCACCCGCGCGGCTATGGCTATCAGGCCTGGGGCGTCGGCTATCGTGTGCCGCCGGCCTATTATGCCCGGCCCTACTGGATCAACGACTTCGGCTACTACCGCCTGCCGCCGCCCCGGCGCGGCGCGCGCTGGGTCCGCGTCGGGCCGGATGCGCTGCTGATCGGCATCGGCAACGGTGTCGTCATCCAGGCGGTGCGCGGCCTCTACTGGTAAGCCAATCCCCGCAGGCGGCGGCGCTCCGGCGTCGCCGCCATCCGGGTTTTCCCCAACTTGTTTGACCCCGGTGGCGGGACGACCTTCCGATGTGGAGGATAAAGCCATGACCAAGCCATTCATCACCGTTGCGAAGCGCGCGCTGCTGGCCGCTACTGCCGGTGCGCTGGTGCTGACACCCCTTGCCGCCAGCGCCCAGCAGATGCGGCCCGACCGCATGGAGGACCGGCGGCAGGACCGCGTTCAGGACCGGCAGCAGGAGCGCATCGAGGACCGGCAGCGCGAGCGCCAGCAGGAGCGCCAGCAGGACAGGCTTCAGGATCGGCGGCAGGATTGGCGTGATGATCGCGCCCGGCCGCCGGCCTATGTGCCGCCACGCCCGGTGGTGCCGCGCGGCGCCTATATCCCGCGCGGCCACACGCCCGGATACTGGAATGGCCGGCCCTATTACGAGCCGCGCGGCTATACCTATCGCCGCTGGGTCACCGGCCAGGTGCTGCCGCGGGCCTATTGGACGATGCCCTATTGGTTCGTGAATGATTGGCGGGCCTGGCGGCTGCCCAGCTACCGCAGCGGTTACCGCTGGATCAGGGTGGGGCCGGATGCGCTGCTGATCAATCTGCGCACCGGGCGGATCGTGCGGGTGGTGTATCGCGTCTTCTGGTGAGGCGGCTCAGGCGGCCGGGACCGCCGTGACGAAATAGTTGATGCCGGTGTCCGGGCCGAGCTGGAAGCCCTTGCCGGGGCGCCAGCTCAGCCCGGTGGTTTCCTGCACGCGCAGCCCGGCATGGGCGAGCGCCTCGGCCAGCTCCTCGGGCGTGAAGAAGCGCTCCCAATCATGCGCGCCGCGCGGAATCTGGCGGGTGAGGATCTCGGCGCCGCCGATCAGCACCGCCCAGCTCAGCGGCGTGCGGTTCGGTGTGCTCAGGATGGCGAGGCCGCCCGGCGCGACCAGCGCGGCGAGCGCGGCAAAAAAACTGTCCCGCCCCGCGACATGCTCCACAACTTCAAGGCAGGTAACGAGATCGAACTTCGCGCCGGTTTCGGCGAGCGCCTCCACCGATTGGCAGCGATAATCGATGGCGAGGCCCGAGGCCGCGGCATGGGCGGTGGCGGCGGTGATGTTCTCGGGCGCGGCGTCGATGGCCGTTACGGCGGCGCCCATGCGGGCCAGCGGCTCGGCCATCAGCCCGGCGCCGCAGCCGATATCCAGCGCGGTGAGCCCCGCCAGCGGCCGGCGGCTGCGCTTGTCCCGCGCAAAGCGCAGCGCGGCGGCATCGCGGATCAGGGTGCTGCGGATGGGGGTGATCTTGTGCAGCATCGCCGAGCTGCCGCGCGGGTTCCACCAATCCTCGGCGAGATTGCCGAAGAAGGCGGCTTCCGCCGGGTTGATGCTGGGGGCGCTGCTCATGGCATTCGTGTAGGCGGTTTCGCGGTTGATGGCGAGACCATGGGGCGTTTTGGCACTTGTTGTTAAGGCGGCGCAGCGGCGATGGCGCGGGCTTTGCTTGCCAATGTGAACCGGCGTTTCTATCAGGCGGAGAAGCCTCGCGGCGGGCGCTGGGGCGGGAAGGAATGCTTGAGCCGCCATGGCGCGTATCGTGATGAAATTTGGCGGCACCTCGATGGCGGGGAACGAGCGGATTCGCGGCGTTGCAGCGCGCGTGAAGCGCGAGATCGATGCCGGAAACGAGGTTGCCGTGGTGGTTTCGGCCATGGCCGGGGAAACGGACCGGCTTGTCGGCTTTTGCCGCGAGGCCTCGCCGCTGGCCGATCCGCAGGAATATGACGTGGTGGTTTCGGCCGGGGAGCAGATCACCTCGGGCCTGCTGGCGATCACGCTGCAATCGATCGGCGTCAAGGCGCGGTCCTGGCTCGGCTGGCAGCTGCCGGTGCACTCCTCCGCCGCGCACAGCGTCGCGCGGATCGAGGGTATCGATACCGATGCGGTGCTTGCCTCGATGGCGCGCGGCGAAGTGGCGGTGGTGCCGGGCTTCCAGGGGCTCTCCCCCAACAATCGCATCACCACGCTGGGCCGGGGCGGCTCCGATACGTCGGCGGTGGCGCTGGCCGCCGCGCTCAAGGCGGACCGCTGCGATATCTATACGGACGTCGATGGCGTCTACACCANNCTACACCACCGATCCGCGCATCGTGCCGCGGGCCCGCAAGCTCGAGCGCATCACCTATGAGGAGATGCTCGAGCTGGCCTCGGTGGGCGCCAAGGTGCTGCAGACCCGCTCGGTCGAGCTGGCGATGAAGGAAAAGGTAAAGGTGCAGGTGCTGTCCAGCTTCACGGACGCACCGGGCACGCTCGTGGTTGATGAGGATGAGGATATGGAGCGCGAACTGATCGCCGGCGTGGCCTATGACAAGAACGAGGCCAAGGTGACGCTGGTGGGGGTGCCTGATGTGCCCGGCGCCGTGGCGCGCATCTTCGGCCCGCTGGCCGCTGCCAATGTGAATGTCGACATGATCGTGCAGAACATCGCCAAGGGCGAAGGCATGACGGACGTCACCTTCACCGTGCCGCGCACCCAGCTGCCGCTGTCGCTCGATGTGCTGGAGAAGCAGCGCGGCACCATCGGCTTTGCCAAGGTGCTTTCGGATGCGGCTGTCGCCAAGGTCTCGGTTGTGGGTGTGGGGATGCGCAGCCATGCCGGCGTCGCGGTGACGATGTTCCAGGCCCTGGCCGATCGCGGCATCAATATCCAGGCGATCACCACCTCCGAGATCAAGGTGAGCGTGCTGATTGCCGAGGAATATGTGGAGCTGGCGGTGCGCGTGCTGCACACTGCCTATGGGCTGGACGGCCCGGTGGAAGCCAGCGAGGATACGACCGGATGACCATGCTCGATGATCTCACCGCGCGCGGCCGGGCGTTCCTGGGTTCGCGCCACGCGATCATGGCCGGCGCCATGACCTGGGTGAGCGAGCGCAACCTCGTCAGCGCCATCTCCAACGCCGGTGGCTTCGGCGTGATCGCCTGCGGCTCGATGACTCCGGCGCTGCTCGATGCCGAGATCGCGGCCACCAGGGCGCTGACGGACAAGCCCTTCGGCGTCAACCTCATCACCCTGCACCCGCAGATGATGGAGCTGATCGCGGTGTGCGCCCGGCATCATGTCAGCCATATCGTGCTGGCCGGCGGCCTGCCCTCGGGTGCCGCCATCGAGGCGATCAAGGCGGCGGGCGCCAAGCTGATGTGCTTTGCGCCAACCGCGGCGCTGGCGAAAAAGCTGGTGCGCTCGGGTGCCGACGCGATCATCATCGAAGGCTCGGAGGCTGGCGGCCATATCGGCCCGGTGTCGCTGGGCGTGCTGGCGCAGGAGATCCTGCCGGTGGTGACGGATGTTCCGGTGTTCGTGGCGGGCGGCATCGGCCGCGGCGCGGCGGTGGCGAGCTGGGCGCAGATGGGCGCCAGCGGCGTGCAGCTTGGCACGCGCTTTGCCGCCTCTGCCGAGAGCGTGGCGCATCCGGCGTTCAAAAAGGCGTTTTTCCGCGCTTCGGCGCGCGATGCGGTGGCCAGCGTGCAGCTTGATCCGCGGCTGCCGGTGATCCCGGTGCGGGCGCTCAAGAACGCCGGCACCGAGGCCTTTACCGCCAAGCAGCGCGAGATTGCCGATGCTGTCGATCGCGGCGAGATGGACCTTGCGGCCGGGCAGCTGGCCATCGAGCACTACTGGGCCGGCGCGCTGCGCCGCGCCGTGGTGGATGGCGATGTGGAAGGCGGCTCGCTGATGGCCGGGCAATCAGTGGGCATGGTGACGCGCGAGCAGCCTGTCGCCGAGATCATCGAGGAGCTGGTGAGCGAAGCCAATGTGGCGCTGGCCTCGCGCGCGCCGCCGATAGCTGTAGCGGCGGCCTGATGGCAGCTGTCAACGCCGCCCGCGAGATCTTGCGCCGCCTCCATGAGGTGATGGCAGCCAAGACCGGCGCTGAAGCCAAGATGGGCCGCGTTGTGCGGATCGTGGCGGAAGCGCTTTCGAGCGAGGTGGCGTCGATTTACCTGCTGCGCGATGGCGTGCTGGAGCTTTACGCCACGCAGGGCCTCTCCCAGGCGGCCGTGCACGTTACGCGGCTGGCGATGGGGCAGGGGCTGGTGGGCGTCATCGCCGCCAAGCGTGAGCCGCTCAACCTTGCCGAAGCGCGGGCGCACCCGGATTTTGCCTACAGGCCCGAGACCGGCGAGGACAATTATCACAGCTTTGCCGGCGTGCCGATCGTGCGGCGCGAGGCAGCCATCGGCGTGCTGGCGGTGCAGCACCGCGAGCCGCGCCAGTATGACGATGTCGAGATCGAAGCGCTGCAGACCGTGGCGATGGTGCTCTCCGAGCTGATCCATGGCGCCGGGCTGGTCGATGATGCCCAGGCGGCGCGGGCGCGGGCGGCGAACATCGGCCCGGTGCGGCTGGCCGGGCTGCGGCTGGTCGATGGGCTGGCGCGCGGCACGGCGGTGTTCCACCAGCCGCGCGTTGTCATCGAGCATACCGTGGCGGACGATACCGAGGTGGAGCGGGCGCGGGTCTATTCCGCCTTTGCCCGGATGCGCGAGCAGATCGATTCGATGATGGGCCAGGCCGAGTTTTCCGCCGGCGGGGACCATCATGAGGTGCTCGATACCTACAAGATGTTCGCCTATGACGAGGGCTGGGCGCGGCGCATCAACGAGGCGATCGACACCGGCCTCACCGCCGAGGCCGCCATCGAGCGGGTGCAGGCGCGCACCAGGGCGCGGATGCGCTCCATCGATGATCCGTATCTGCGCGAGCGGCTGACGGACCTTGACGATCTTTCCAACCGGCTGCTGCGTATCGTCTCGGGCCAGCTTGGCACCGCGGCGCAGATGGGCCTGCGCGGGGATACCATCCTCATCGCGCGCAACCTCGGCCCGGCCGAGCTGCTGGAATATGATCGGCGGTTCCTCAAGGGCGTGGTTCTTGAGGAGGGCAGCCTGACGGCGCACGTCACCATCGTGGCGCGCGCCATGGGCGTGCCGGTGCTGGGCCGCACGCGCGGCGTGTTCGCCGAGCTGAGCGAGGGCGACGAGCTGATCGTGGATGCCGGCAACGGCGCGCTGCTGGTTCGGCCGCAGGGCGCCATGATCAAGAGCTATGAGGAGATGAGCCGGGTCAAGGCGCGGCGGGCCGAGAGCTTTGCCCGCGTCAAGGACCTGCCGGCGGTGAGCCGCGATGGCCATCGCGTCGCGATCATGATGAACGCCGGCCTTGCCGATGATGCGCAGGCGCTGGAGCTGACCGGTGCCGATGGCATCGGGCTGTTCCGCACCGAGTTCCAGTTTTTGGTCTCAGCCACGCTGCCGCGCCGGGAGCGCCAGCAGGCGCTGTATCGCACCGTGCTCGATGCCGCCGGCAGCCGCCCGGTGGTGTTCCGCACCGTCGATATCGGCGGGGACAAGGCGGTGCCCTATCTGCAGGGCGGCGGCGAGGAAGACGAGAACCCCGCGATGGGCTGGCGGGCGCTGCGGCTGGCGCTGGGCCGCGCCGGGCTGATGAAGGTGCAGGCGCGGGCGCTGCTGGAAGCCGCCGCCGGGCGCACGCTGAACGTGATGTTCCCGATGGTCAGCGAACCCTGGGAGTTTGCCGAGGCCAAGGCACTGGTCGAGGCGCAGCGGGTGCTGCTCGATCGCCAGGGCCATGCCCTGCCGGCGCATGTGCGCTATGGCGCGATGATCGAGGTGCCGGCGCTCATCGAGACGCTGGACGTGCTGCTGCCGATGACCGATTTTGTCTCTGTCGGCACCAACGATCTTACCCAGTTCCTGTTCGCTGCAGATCGCGCCAACCCGCGGCTGGCGGACCGCTATGACTGGCTCTCCCCGGCCATCCTGCGCGTGCTGCGCCGCATCGCGCGCGCATCGGCAGCAGCGGGCGTGCCGGCAACGGTGTGCGGCGAGATGGGCGGCCGGCCGCTCGAGGCGCTGGCGCTGCTGGCACTCGGCGTCGAGACGCTCTCGATCACCCCCGCCGGTGTCGGCCCGATCAAGGCGATGGTGCGCTCGGCAGACCTGGGCGCGCTGCGCAAGCAGATGGCTGGCTGGCTCGATTCGCCGGGAACTGATGTGCGTGCGGCGCTGACGGCCGCGGCCGAGCAGCAGGGCATCGATCTCGGCTGAATTTTATTCCGGCAGCGCCTTGTGCCAGTTGGTGATCGAGCGGCTCTCGAACAGCCCGGCCTGATGATAGGGATCAGCGGCGGAGAAGGCGACGGCGGCCTCGCGATCATCGAAATCGATGATCATCAGCGAGCCCATGGCGCGGCCATCCGGGCGCAGCAGCGGCCCGGCGACCAGCACGGCATCCCCCAGCGCACCGACGTGCGCCAGATGGGCAGGGCGGTTCGCGGCGCGCAGCTCGGCGGAATCCGGCTTGTCGATGCAGTGAATGGCAAAATAGGGCATCGAAAACCTGTGCGGCTGGCGGGGTCGGGTCTTCAGCCTAGACTGCGATTCGCGGCGGGGAAAGGCCCGGTGTGGCCAGCCCTGCGCGGAAAGGGAGGTTGCCGCCGCCCGGCCCGACGGGCGGGCTGCGGGGCAGCGGCAACGCCGCGCGGCGGGGGAGCGCGCGGAAGGCGGGCTAGCGCTGGTTGTGGCGCTTGCGGGCAATGCTGCGGGAGGCGACATCCTGGCGGACATGGATGCGCGCCTGGTCCTTGCGGCTGAAGTGGCCATCGGACGCGAGCCGGGCCTGGCTGGTGTCGATGCGGGCCTGCTGGGCATCGAGCCGGGCGGCTTCCTGCGCGTTGATGCTGCCGTTGGCCAGGCCCGTGGTGATTCGCGTGTCCTGCCGGGCATCGCGGTTTTCCGTGGCGGCGAAGCGCCTGTCGGACGCCGGGGTGGCGGCGGCGGCGATTGTGCCGGCAAAGCCGAGGCCGATGATGGCGAGGCGGAGCAGCGTCGGGGAGCGGGGCATCGGGCATTTCCTTTCCATTTGCGGGGGATGGCGGGGTTGCTCGGGATGGTCTGCCGGGTTTACGCAGGGGCTTGGCGGATTCCCCCGCGCGCTTTTCCCAAGGGCTTGTGGTTGACCTTGGGAGCAGGCTCCGCTAACAGCCGCCGCTTGCCGATGGTGCCGGAGGCTTTGTCGCCGGAGTTCCACCAGAGGTGTTTCGCCTCAAGATGATCAAGGACGTTTGAACATGTCGCGCGTTTGCGAGCTGACCGCCAAGGGTCGCATGGTCGGGAACAACGTGTCCCACGCCAACAACAAGACCAAGCGGACCTTCCTGCCCAACCTGCAGAATGTCACGCTGATGTCGGACGTTCTGGGTCGCTCGGTAAAGCTGCGCGTCTCGACCAACGGCCTGCGTTCGGTCGAGCATGTCGGCGGCCTCGATAACTGGCTGGTCAAGACCAAGGCCGAGAAGCTCAGCGACCGCGCTGCCAAGCTGAAGCGCGAGATCATCAAGAAGCGCGCTGCCATCGCTGCCCCGGCAGCCTGAGGCCCAGCCTTCCAGATTTTTTGAAGACGGCCCGGTGCAAGCCGGGCCGTTTTCTTTTGCGCCGGCCCCATGCCAAGGTGCGGCATGCAACGCCCACCCATCGCCACCCGCCCCGCCGCCGCCGATGAGCGCGGGCTGGCCGCCGGTATCCTGGCGCGGGCGTTCATCGATGATCCGGCGATGGCCTATCTGTTCCGTATGGCCGAGGAGCGGCCCGAGCGGCTGCGGCGGCTGTTCGGGCTGATCACCAGCCTTGATCCGGACCCGGCGTTGTGGACGCTGGCCGGCGACGCCGGCGCCGCGCCCATGGCCGTGGCGCTGTGGCGGGCGCCGGGGGATTGGCACACGCCGCTCTCCGCGATGCTGCTGCGCCTGCCGGGGCTGTTGCGCACCTTCGGGCTGGCCTTGCCCCGCGCACTGGCCCTGCAGGCCGCCATGGAGGCGCACCACCCGGCCGCGCCGCACTGGTATCTGCAATTTGCCGGCTGCGTGCCGGAGGCGCAGGGCCGCGGGCTGGGCGGCGCGGCGATCCGCGCCCGGCTGGCGCTGTGCGATGCGCAGGGGCTGCCCGCCGCGCTGGAGACGGCGACGGAACGCAATGTCGGGCTCTACGAGGCGCTGGGCTTTGCCGTGACAGGCACGTTCCGCATCAAGGATGGCCCGCACTTCTGGTCGATGTGGCGAGAGCCGCGCTGAGCCGGCATCAGGGCAGCACCAGCTCGAACTTCATCAGCAGGGTGCGCTGCAGGCTGCTGAGGTTCTCATCCGAGGCGATGTAGAGGAACGCCCGGCCGCCCTCGTGGCGGATGGCCAGCGCCTCCATGTTGTCGAGCGTGAACGGCGCCTGCCAGCGGGCGAGGAGCGTGGCGGGCAGGCGGGCCGGTGGCGTGGGGCTGGAGAGCGGCGCGAGATCAACCAGGCTGAGCGCGGCACCCACGCCCTTCAGGTTGAAGCGGCGGTGGAGGATGAGCAGCCGCCGGCCATCGAGCATCACCGCATCGGTGGGGCTGTGCTCGTCCACACCCTCGATAGCGATGGCGCTGCTGGCGCTTTCCACCGTGAAGGGCGCGCGGGTGAGCAGCGCCTCGCGCGTGCCCTCCGGGCTGCCGGCCGGGGCGCCGGCGGTTTCGCGCAGGATCAGCCTGGCTCTTCCGCCGCCGGGCAGGCTGAACACCGCCACGGCCTCGCCGCCGCCGTTGCTGGCCCAGCCGGTCATGCTCGTCAGCCGTTCGGTGCGCTGCGGCGGCTGTGCGAGGCTCTCGGGTCGCGCCGGATCGATGCCGGTGAAGTGCGCGATGCGATGATCCTGCTCATAGATCACCATGGCCTCGCCGCTGGCGGCATCCCATTCCAGCGCCTCCGCGTCCACGGCGTCCTTGCTGGCGGCGGCCTTGCCGTCCCCATCCGGAATCGGCCCGAGGCGCGCGGCGGCCAGCCCGGTGAGCCGGCCATCGCGCTCCACGGTGGTGAAGCTCAGCCAGTTGCCGGTGTCCGTCACGGCGAGGAAGCGGCCATCGGCACTGGCGCGCAGCCCCGAGATGCCGCCGAACCGCGGGTTGGACGAGCGGATCTGCACCGCTCCCAGGAAGCGCAGCGGGCCGATGGCGGTGATGGCCGGATCATCCCGGTTGAGCGGCAGCGACGTGGTGGAGAGCGGCAGCACCTCGGCGGCTGGCGCGGCCAGGCTGGACGAGGGGCGGAATTGCGCCGCGCCCAGCGCCGCTGCGACGAGAACCAGCGCTGCGGCGATTATTCGTTCCGGAACCATGGCTTTGCCATAGCAGCGCGCGCAGCCAGCCGCTATCGCTGGCGCCGCCGATGATCATTGAAACCGCCCCCCGTGACGTCCTCAACCGTGTCTTCGGCTTTCCGGCCTTCCGTGGGCAGCAGGAGGGCATCATCGATGATGTCTGTGCCGGGCGCGATGTGCTGGCGATCATGCCGACAGGCTCGGGCAAATCCCTGTGCTACCAGATTCCGGCGCTGGTGCGGCCGGGCTGCGCGCTGGTCATCTCGCCGCTGATCGCGCTGATGGAGGACCAGGTGCGGGCGCTGCGGGCCTTTGGCGTGCGCGCCGGCGCGCTCAACAGCCAGAGCACGGACAGCGAGGCGACCATAACCGCGCTGCGCGATGGCGCGCTGGACCTGCTCTATGTGGCGCCCGAGCGCGCCGCCATGGAGGGCTTCCGCGCGCTCGTAGCCCGCTCCGAGATCGCGCTGATCGCCATTGATGAAGCGCATTGCGTCAGCCAATGGGGCCATGATTTCCGTCCGGAATACCGCATGCTGCGCTCGCTGTGCGATGCGCTGCCCGGCACGCCGCGCGTCGCGCTCACCGCCACCGCCGATGTGGCGACGCGGGCGGACATCCTGGAGCAGCTCGGCATCGCGCCCGAGCGCATGGTGGTGGCGGGCTTCGACCGGCCGAACATCCGCTACGAAGTCGCCGAGAAGACGGACAGCCGCAAGCAGCTCAGCCAGTTCGTGGCGAGCCAAGCCGGGCGCCCCGGCATCATCTACGCCCCCACCCGCGCCGAGACGGACAAGGTGACGGCGTGGCTGCTGGCCGAAGGTGTCAACGCCCGCTCCTACCATGCCGGGCTGGAGGGCGCGGTGCGGGCGCGCAACCAGGCCGAGTTCGTGCGCTCGGAAGACATGGTGATGGTGGCGACGATCGCGTTCGGCATGGGCATCGACAAGCCGGATGTGCGCTTTGTGGCGCATATCGGCCTGCCCAAGTCCATCGAGGCCTATTATCAGGAGACCGGCCGCGCCGGGCGTGATGGGGACCCGGCGGTGGCCCACCTGCTCTGGGGTGCCGAGGATATCGCCCGCCAGCGCCAGTTCATCAGCCAGAGCGACGCCGGCGAAGTGCGCCAGGCCGAGGAGACGCGGCGGCTGAACGCGCTGATCGCGTTTCTGGAAACCGGCGGCTGCCGGCGCATTCCGCTGCTCGAATATTTTGGCGAGCCCAAGCCGCAGCCGTGCGGAAACTGCGACAATTGCCTCAACCCGCCGGCGGTGGAGGACATGACCGAGGCGGCGCGCAAGCTGCTCTCGGCGGTCTATCGCACCGGGCAGCGCTTTGGCACCGAGCATCTCATCGATGTGCTGGCCGGCAAGGCCACCGAGCGGGCGCTGAAGTTCGGCCATGAAAAGCTCGGCGTGTTCGGCATCGGCCAGGATGTGGGGGGCGAGCGCTGGAAGGCGCTGGCCCGGCAGCTGGAGGCCCGCGAGGCGCTGCTGCGGGACCCGGAGCACCGCGGGCTGGTGCTCGGCCCGGCGGCGCGGGCGATCCTGAAGGGCGAGGCCGAGGTGCTGCTCAAGGTGGCGGTGGCCAAGCCGACGCGCGGGCGCTCCACCAGCAGCGCCGGGCCGCTGCCGCCGGGGGATGCCGGGCTGTTCGAGGCGCTGCGGGCGCTGCGCCGCGAGCTGGCGGCGGCGGCGAACGTGCCGCCCTATGTGGTGTTTCCGGATGCAACGCTGCGGGCGATGGCGGCGGAACGCCCGAGGACGATGTCGGCCATGGGGCGCATCTCCGGCGTGGGGGCGCGCAAGCTCGAATCCTACGGCCAGACCTTCCTGGACGCGATCAGCCGCGCCTGAGGGAAAGGCGCGGCTGAAGCGGGGACGTTAGTGCTGGTTCAGTAAGGGCAGCGGCTGTTCTGCTCGATGGCGTTGCCGGCCAGCGCGCCGATGCCGGCACCCAGCACGACGCCAAGCCCGCCATCGCGCCGCGCCGAGACGCCGCTGCCGATCAGGCCGCCGGTGACAGCACCGAGAACGGCGCCGGCGCCCGTGGGCTGGCAGGGATCATAATAGCCGCCGCCGTAGCCATAGCCCGGGCCATCATAGCCCCCGCCATAGCCATAGCCTGGGCCGCCGACACTGACCTGGCTGATGATCACACCGCCGCCGCCATAGCCATAGGGCGGGCCACCGTAATAGCCGCCGTAGTAGCCGGGATTGCCGTAATAGACCGGGCGGCCATAATAGGCCGGGACGACGCGCACGGGGCGACCATAGCCATAGCCATAAGCGGGGCGAGCATAGGCCGGGCGAACATAGCCGGGGCCACCGCGTGGGCCGGCGTAATAGCCGCCACGGTTGTAGCCACCCCGGTTGTAGTTGCCGCGATCATAGCCGCCACGGTCGTAACCGCCACGACCCCGGTCTCCGCGATCATAACCGCCGCGCCCGCCGCCATTGTTGCCCCAGCCGTTGCCCCGGCCATTGCCGTTGCCATTTTCGGCAAGCGCCGGGGCGGCGAGGCTGAGCGCTGCGAGCGCGGATACAGCAATGATGGGAAGCTTCATGGGCCGAGACTCCGGAACCAAATGTGAGAAACTGAAGTATAGAGTGTCTGCCCCAAAGGCTGAACCCGTTCTGAACCACTTTGTCAGGCTCGGTTCACCGCGCCGGGCTAGGGTGCAGGCTGAACAACAACAGGAGCAACACATGCGGATCGTTTCCACACTGATCATTGCGGCGCTGGCCACGGCCATGCCGGCTCTTCCCGCTGCGGCACAGGGCCAAGGGCGCTATGAGTATAATGGCCAGCGCTACGAAACGCGTGCCCAGTGCCTGCGCGCCAAGAAGCGCTCCGAGAAGCGTGCCACCATCGTTGGCGCAGTCGCCGCCGGTGCCGGCGCAGCGCTGCTCGGCGGCAACCTTGGTGAGACCGCGCTGGTTGCCGGCGGCGGCGCCGTGGTTGGCAATGTGATCGCCTCCAAGTCCAAGCGCTGCTGAATTATCCCGAGCAACTGGCCCCGCCGAGCACGCAAAAGCGTGCGCAATGCGGGTGGTTGAGCAATACGGGCCGCGCGGCTTCGGCCAGCGTGGCCCCCAGCTCGAACTGCCGGTCATAGGCCAGCAGCGTGCAGGCCAGCACCGCCGGGGCGGCAGCGCCCTTGCGGCGCACGACCATGCGGGACGAGGCGCACATCATCGCCTGCGGTGACACATCGAGGATGCCCCAGCAGGCCGTGGTGATCTCGGGCACATCGGCGCCGGCGTCCATTTCCGGAAACAGCACCAGCGGCGGGCAGGCAAGGCCGAGCCCGGCGAACAACGCCTCATAGCCGGCCCGCGCCTGCGCCTCGGCCTCGCTCGGCAGGTGCCGCCCGGCGATGGCGAGCGAAAAGCCCTGCGCCGCCAGCCAGGCGATGCCATCCAGCGCGATGGCAAAGCTGCCGGCGCCGCGCTCGGCATCATGCACGGCGGCGCTATGGTGATCGAGGCTGACGCGAAAGGTCAGCCGCTCGCGGGGCAGCGCCGCGATGGCGGCCTCGAAGCGGCGCAGCGGCCGCATGGCGTTGGTGAGCACCAGCACTTCAAAGCCGGCGGCAAGGCATCGGGCGATGATCGCCGGCATCTCGCGGTTCATGAACGGCTCGCCGCCGGTAAAGCCGATCTCGCGAACGGGCAGGCCATCACGGGCGATTTCCGCCAGGTAAGGCTCGATATCGGCGAGGCCCAGATAGGCCAGCGCGTCATTGGTCGGCGAGCTCTCGATATAGCAGGTGGCGCAGGCGAGGTTGCACAGCGTACCGGTGTTGAACCACAGGGTCTCCAGCCCGCGCAGGCTGACGCTGGCGCGCGGCTCCCCCTTGGCGGTGGTGTGCGGATCCCGGAACTTGGCCGGATCGAGCCGGGCGGCGGGCACCGCGAAGGGTGACATTATGGGCATCTCGTCAACCATGGCAATCTCGGGCATGCCTCAATGTAATGATCTGGACCGTATTGGCGAATACGCTGCCGTGAACAAGGACGATGCGCCGCAATGAACATCGAGAACAGCCGCTCCCGTGATCGCTTGGCGACGGCTCGCTAGCCGATGCGGATCTTGGTGACAGGCGCCGCCGGGCTGATCGGCGGGGAGCTGGTGGCGCGGCTGGCGGGGCGCGGCCATGCCGTGACGGCGCTGGTGCACAAGCGGCACGAAGTCGCCGGCAACAATGGCGTGGTGCTGGCCTCCCGGCCGGCAGTGAGCGGGCCTCCGGTGCCGGGCGAGGTGGTGACGCTGGCTGGCGATGTGCGGATGCCGGGCTTTGGGCTCGATGCAGTGCCTGATGTCGAACTGGTGCTGCACAGCGCGGCGATCACGGCGTTCGATGCGGCGCCGGAGGTGTATGAGGCTGTCAATCTTGGGGGCGCGCGCCATGCCGTGGCGCTGGCCGAGGCGGCGGGGGCGGCGCTGCTGCAGGTGAGCACGGCGTATGTGTGCGGGACGCGGGATGGGCGGATCGGCGAGGACGAGACCGGCACGGCGTTCGTCAATGGCTATGAGGCGAGCAAGGCGGCGGGCGAGGCGCTGGTGCGCGCCGCGATGGCGCGCGGGCTGCGGGCGGCGATCGCCCGGCCTTCGATTGTGGTGGGGGATTCCGGCACCGGGCAGATTCGCAGTTTTGACAATATTTACATGATCTTCCGGTTGATTGCCGAAGGCCGGGTGCGGACCCTGCCGGGCGCGGCGGGCGCGAGCCTCGATCTGGTGCCAATCGACCATGTCTGCACCGGCATCGTGGCGATGGCGGAGGACATGGCGCGGGTGGCGGGGCGGACGCTGCACCTGGTGGCGGATGCGCCGACACCGCTGGCCAGCATCGGCGCGGCGATTGCCGCGGTGCCGGGGCTGGGGACGCCGAATTTTGTCGATCCGGCTGATTTTGCACCGGAAAACCTGCCGCCTATCGAGCGGCGCTACCATGCGGCGGCGGCGTCGCTTTACACAAATTACCTGCTCCGCGGGCCGGTGTTCGATACGGCGGTGGCGCGGCAGTTCGTGCCGCCATGCCCGGATACGGGGCGGGCGTGGCTGGACTTGCTGATCCGGTATTGCGTGGAAGCGGGCTTCGTGAAGGCGCGGCCTAGCGCACGTCAGGGTATTGATTCGGCAGCGTTTTCGGCCTGATGTTGAGGCCCCAGCGGATGCCGACCTTGAGGTAGATCCAGTTGGCGCGCCACTCGCCCCAGGCGGCGACGCGGCGGTCGCTGGTCAGCACGATGCGGTTGATGAGGCGGGTGCGGCCATGGCCGGCCATGCGGACGCAGAGGTCCGCCTCCTCCATCACCAGCTTGGTCGCGTCGAATCCGCCAACCTTGTCAAAGGCTTGCCGGCGGAAGAACATCGCATGATCGCCAAACAGCAGGCGGCCGCCCCTCAGGAACAGGTGCGGGCGGAACAGCAGCGGCGCGTACCAGGTCTTGATCCAGTTGTGGAAGCTCGTCACCCAGCGGGTCTTGTCCGGGCCGCACAGGATGGCGGTGAAGCCGGCGAGGATCGTGCGCTCATCGGCCATGGTGCGCGCCACAACGGCCATGGCATCATCCGGCAGCCAGGTATCGGCGTGCAATATCAAGATGATAGGGGATTTCGTCGCGGCGACTCCGGCGTTGCACTGGGCAGCGCGGCCCTTGCCCATGGCGATGGCGGGGATGCCGAGCTGCTCGGCCATGGCCAGCGTGTCATCGGTGCTGCCGCCATCGACGAGCAGAATCTCGCTGGGCCGGGGCTCCAGCGCGGCGAGGCAGCGGGCGAGGCGCGGCAGGGTGGCAGCCTCGTTCCAGGCTGGGATAATAATGGCGATTCCGGGGTCCGGACCGGTCACAGGCCGGACCAGCGCCGGAGGTCCTCAGGACGGTCAAGGTCTGCCAGCGGCGCCAGCCGGGGCGTGTTTGGGGCGAGCCGGGAGATGGTGTTGGAAAACACCGTGTCCGTGCCCCAGGCGATGCCCCGGAACAGCTGCGGCGCCGGCGCGGCGAGCCCGAGCAGCCAATAGCCGCCATCCTCCGCCGGGCCGATGACAGCGGGGGCGGTGGCCAGCGCGGCGGCGGCCTCGCGCAGCAGCTCGGGTGTCAGGTCCGGCGCGTCGCAGCCGATGAGCAGCACCGGCAGCGTCTCGGCGGCGCGGGCGAGGCGCGCGCCAAGGTCCCCCTCGCCCTGGTCGGTGATGGCCAGCCCTTCGCCGAGCCAGCGGGCGAAATCGGCCGGCGGCGCGCCGGTGCTGCGGATTTCACACGCCAGCCCGGAGGCGCGCACGGTGGCGACGGTGCGCTCGGTGAGGCGGCGGTGCAGCTCTGCCGCGCCTTGCGCGCCGAGCGCCGGGATCAGCCGGGTCTTGGCCTTGCCCGGCTCGGGCCAGCGGGCAAACAGGCTTACGCGCACGCGATGATCCGCCCGGCCTCAAGGCGGATGGTGGGTGGCGGCGCCAGCCGCAGCCCCTTGCCATCGACGCTGCGCCCGGTGGCGACATCAAAGCGGTAGCGGTGCCACGGGCAGGTGATGCAGCCGGCCACCACCGGCACATCATCGAGCGGCGCCAGCCAGTGCGGGCAGGTGGCGGCATGGGCGATCAGCGCGCCGTCCAGCTCCACCAGCCGGAAGCGCGCCGGGCCGAATTCGAACAGCAGCGGCAGCCGAGCGCGCACCTCGGCCTCGCTGCCCAGATCGAGCCGGGCCGGGCGCTCGGCCCTGGGGCGCGGGGCCAGCGCGGCCTCGCGGGCGCGCATCATCGCTTCATCCTCGTCCCACAGCTGCTCGTAGATGCTGACAAAGCCCGCGCCGATCATCGCCAGCCGCTGCGGATCGGCCTCGGGCACATGATATTCCACCAGCACGCCGGTTTCATGCTCGGCACGCGGCGTCAGCACCACGCGGATCTCGGATGGCGTGCCGGGGCCGGCCTCGGTGGTGACGGTATAGCCCAGCCCATCGGCGCGCATCGCCAGCTTGAGCACCTGCGCATGGTCAGGGTTGCCGGGCTGGCTGGTGAGGCGAACGCGCCAGCCCTCGGCATCCTGTCCCAGCAGTTCGCAGGCGGCAAAGCTGGTGCCGTGCAGCGCCGGCAGATGCTCCCAGTCCCACACATTCTCATGGATACGCGGCAGGCTGGCCTGCACCTCGCGGCGGTAGGTGCCGGCATGGTGGAGCGCCACGGGCGGCGCGCTGGGCTGGTCAGGCTGCATCGGCAAGGGATAGCATCGCCGGGTGGCCCTGCGCCAGCCGATGGAGAACGGTGATGAAACTCAACCATGTGACCCTGCCCGCCGATGACCTGGCAGCCTCCATCGCCTTCTACACCGCGCTCGGGCTGGAGCTGATCGTGCGGGCCGAGCCGCGCTACGCCCGCTTCGCTGTCGATGCCGGCAGCACGCTTTCCGTGGAAGTGGCGGATGGCGCGCGCGCCGGCAGTGCCGAAGTGTTCCTGCACTGTGATGATGTCGATGCCGATGCCGCCGCCGCGCAGGCGCGCGGGCTGGTGTTCGAGTGGCCCCCGACAGACCAGAGCTACCTGTGGCGCACAGCGGGCCTGCGCGATCCGGCGGGCAACCGGATCGTGCTGTTCACGGCGGGGGCGAACCAGCATTTCCCGCCGTGGCGGCTGGATGGGCGGACGGCATGAAACTGAATCGGCTGCCGTGTTGTTTGGTGTGGTGTTCGGCTTGCTGTTGCAGGGTCTTGTCGCAAGCGTGCGTGTCGCGTTTGATCTGCCCCCGCCCTTGGCAGTGAAGGGTAACGCAGTCTCCGTTGCTGCACCTGTCTGCGGAATGTCCGTATTTGCCACGGATCCTGTGAAGCAAGCCAAGGCGCGAGAAAGAGGAGACAATCATGACATATTACATGGCCACAAGGCTGCAGGCGTCGTTTGAAGAGGCCATCGCGCGCACCGAAGCCGCGCTCAAGACCGAAGGGTTCGGCGTCATCAGCCGGATCGATATCCGCGATACACTCAAATCGAAGATCAACGTCGATTTCCGCCCCTATATGATCCTCGGGGCGTGCAACCCGGTTCTTGCCCATGAGGCGTTGCAGCTTGAAGACAAGGTCGGCACGATGCTGCCCTGCAACGTCGTCGTCCAGCAGGTGGAGGCTGGCGAAATCGAGGTTGCTGCCATTGATCCGGTGGCCTCGATGCAATCGATCGAGAACCCGGATTTGAAAAAAGCCGCCGCGGCGGTTCGTGAGAAGCTGGCGCGCGTGATCGCGGCGCTGGCTGATCCTGCACCCTGAGAGCCAGCGGAGGCGGCGCCCCACTGCCGCCTTACGGGTCTGACAGGATGTGGCAATGGATACCGTAGTTCAGCTCGGCCCGCTGATGCTGGCCTTGGATCGCCTTGTCGCACTGGTGGCGATCTGGGTGTTTCTGGCGACCGGCGCCGTGATTGCGAGGCGCACCGGCGCCACTGCCGACCGTGCAGTGTGGATTGCCGCTGGCGTCGGCATCGTCGCCGCGCGCGCGGGCTTTGTCATCACGAACTGGCCGGCCTTTTCAGTCGAGCCATGGACAATATGGGCGCTGTGGCAGGGCGGCTTTGTCGCTTGGCCGGGAATCGTGGCGGCGGCCATCACGCTGCTGCTCCTTTTGCGGGCCAGCCGGGCTGCGGCCGCCAGCATCGCGACGCTGGCGGCTCTCGCCCTGTTCTGGGCTGGCATGGAGCAGACGGTGTTGCGAGCGCCGCCGACGCCGCTGCCCAAGAGGCTGCAACTGCTCGCACTTGACGGCCGTTCGCTCGATCTCGACGAAATGAAGGGGCGGGCCTTTGTGGTCAACCTGTGGGCGACCTGGTGCCCACCCTGCCGGCGCGAGCTTCCGATGCTTGTCGAAGTGGCGGAGCAATCATCCATTCCGGTGTTGCTCGCCAACCAGGGGGAAACGCCCGGCGTTGTGCGGGCCTTTCTCGGCAGGCAAGGCTTGCCCGCAGGGGCGGTGCGACTCGATATCGCCAGCCGCATCGGCGCTGCGACGGGCTCAAAAGCCTTGCCGACGACGCTGTTCATCGATGCAGAAGGCATGATTCGCGCGATTCACAGCGGCGAAATCTCGCGCGCCGCGTTGATTGCAGGCATCCGCGACCTTGAAGGGCGACCGAAATGATGACGCGACCTCAGAAGCGACGGCCGTGACAGCGCCTCGGCTCACACGGCGCAATGCGTTGGCCTTGGCCGGCGTTATCGGCGGCGGCTATGCGGTCTCGGCTGTGTTGCGGGCAACAGCACCGTTGGCGCGTGATGTGTCGGGCAACAGGATCGCCGAGGCGGCGCTTGATGATCCGGACAGCCCATCGGGCGGCGCGCCCCGCGGCGCGCTGGTGATGGCGGTCTATACCGATTATCGCTGCCCCGCCTGCCGCCAGGCACACCCGGCCATGAAGGCAGCGGTGCGCGAAGATGGCGATGTTCGCGTGCTCTACAAGGACTATCCAATCTTCGGCGCGGTTTCGGAAAACGCTGCCGAGCTGGCGATCGCATCCCGATACCAGGGCCTGTACGAACCCCTGCATGATCGCTTGATGACCGGCCTCGCATCGGTGGACACGGATGATATCCGGCTCGCCATCATGGCCATTGGTGGCGACTGGCTTCGGCTGGAGCGTGATCGCAAAGCCAGGGCCCGGGATATTGCCAAGCAACTCGGCCGGGTCGCCAACGAGGCCTTTGGCCTCGGCATCGCCGGAACCCCGGCCTATCTGATCGGCCCGATGCTGGTGAACGGCGCGCTCGACGCAGGAGAGTTCAGGCGGGTGTTCCGCGACGCTCGAAAGCCGGCGTGACGCTGGGTCGCGCTGTTCGCGGCAGGGGCGAACCAGCATTTCCCGCCGTGGCGGCTGGATGGGCGGACGGGGTAGGGGGCGGCCTCTGGCGGGTGAAGGCGTTTGTTTTTGCTTTCGCTCGGGTGTGCAGGACCGGCGGCTTTTGGCCGGAAGCTGAACGGCGGGTTCTGGCTACGAACGGGTCAAAGCCGCCTTCCGGTTTCGGTTGCGGTAAGCTGCCAGCAGTGCGGTCAGATTGCGCGGCGCGGCGCGAGGCAGGTTCCAATAATCACAGCTGGGCTAGACAAGAGACTTTTAGGCCCTCAGAAAACGCGATAGGCGTGCAGAGGTTAGATTTGTGCTCAGGCGACTAGACGCAGTCCAATACATAAAGGACGTTGGCAGCGGGCGGACTCAGCCTGTGATTGCAGCGGCAGAGGATGACACCGGAAACGTTCATGAGGTCATTCTTAAGTTCGCGTCGCGGTGTTTTATAGGCACTAGTTCGCTGTCCGTTGAAGTAATCGCTGCCTGCCTAGCCGGTTCGATTGGGCTTCCAATACCCGAGCCCTTCATTGTCGATTTGTCCCCTGAATGGCGCGAGGCTCTGCCTACCAACGTTCGGAGCAGAGTGTCCGAGTTTGACAACCTAGCCTTTGGTTCCAAGCTGATCTGGCCACAGTGGCCAGCTTGGACAGTCGCCAACCGCTTGAGCCCCGCGATGTTGCAGACCGCCGCAGAGATATTGGCCTTCGATGCATTCGCAGAGAATTCCGACAGGCTAGAGAATAATCCCAATTGCCTCGTCAGAGGTGACCAACTGATGATTTTCGATCATGAGTTGGCATTCCCGAGGGCATTGCTCGGAGCAAAGCCGTGGAACATTGGCGGAATGAACGGTCTGACCCAGCCTCCGGGTAGGCATATCTTTCACCGCGAGTTGGTTGGTCGTGCTGTCGATCATGACGCGATCCGCCAGAAATGGGCAGGCTTGCGCGACGAGGATATAGAGGAGTATGGCACCGCTGTTCCGCTAGAGTGGCGCGATGAGCCCTTCATTTTTGATATCCTAGCGAAGATTCGACAGGTACGTGATAACCTTGTCGGGTGCATGGTTGAGTTAGAACGGATCTTGCAATGAGTCGGCGACCATACAGCTACAGCGTGCTTCGTTACGTACATGACGTTGTCACCGGTGAGTTTGTCAACGTTGGACTGGTCCTGCTTGCGCCCAGTCTGAGCGGATGTGCTCCGATCGTCCGCTTTGAGTTCAAAGAGCGCGTGCAGCGCTTGCGAAGCCTCTTTCCCGATGTCGATCGTTTGTCGTTTGCGGACGCCATACGCGCAATAAGCCGCTCGGCTCGCACGGTGGCAAAGCAAATTGAAAGCGACGGCCTGTTTTCGGAGGGTGACGCGAGAGCCGTGGCCATCCGAATGCTTCCTCATGATGGCAGTTCCTTGCAGTGGTCCGAGATCGGAACTGGGCTGGCAAAGGACGTCGAAAAGGAGTTCCAAAGGATCGCAGATCGAATGCTTTCGCATTACGACAAGCGGTCGGAAGCGAAGCGGTCGGACGATGATGTCTGGCGCCCGGTCCGTAACGCGATTCTTGAGCGTAACATGCGCATTGAGTTCGAGAGCAAGGTTGTCCGAGGTGAGCTTGATGCGATCGAATTCACGCACGCTTGGAAGAACGGAAAGATCCATGCTTATGAGCCGTTATCATTCGACCTCGCCGACGCCGAGAACATCAAGAACAAGGCGCGTCGCTGGGTAGGGCATCTCTCAACGGTGGTCGTGGGAGCGCACGATGAATTTCAGGCTCACTTTATCGTAGGCAGGCCAACGGATCCCCGGCTCCTCGATTCGTATGTCGATGCGGTTAAGTTGCTGCGGTCGGCTGCAGGGGAGCCGGAGGTCTACGAAGAGGCTCAAATCCCTGAGCTGGTTGACAGGCTTGAGGATAGCTACCGGCGCCACTTGAACGCCTAACACCCGGCGAAGGACGCTTTCCGCTTACTGGTTTAATTGACTATACGTCTGAAGCGGGGCGCAAAGCTGATTATCGGCGCGGCGCACTATTAGAGTACGCTAGCTTCCTTACCAGCCGCTACAATGGGCTTATGGCGCTGTTCAAGGCCGCACCCGAGGAAAAGGCGCAGGCTAAGCTGGACCTGTAGCGCGGACCCCCACCCCGCTCGCCCGAAGCCGTGCGAGTCGCCCTCCCCGCAAGGGGGAGGGAGAGGGGTTTGGGGCTGAGGCCCCAACTGCCGGAGGCGTGTTTTTGTGGCGGGGGGCGGCAACACCCTCACCCGGGCCACCTGCGGCGTCTCTCCCCTCTCCCGCGGGCGGGAGAGGGGGGCTTAGCGGCGGGCCTTCTTGCCGTCGGCTTCGAACAGGCTGGCGAGTTGGTCGATGAGGGTGCCGCCGAGTTGTTCGGCGTCCATGATGGTGACGGCCTTGGCGTAATAGCGCGTCACGTCATGGCCGATGCCCACGGCGATCAGTTCCACCGGCGAGCGGCCTTCGATATATTTGATGACCTGGCGGAGGTGGCGCTCGAGATAGTTGCCGCTGTTCACCGAGAGGGTGGAATCATCGACGGGGGCGCCGTCTGAAATCACCATCAGGATGCGCCGGTCCTCGCGGCGGGCGAGCAGGCGGTCGTGGGCCCAGAGCAGGGCCTCGCCGTCGATGTTCTCCTTGAGCAGGCCTTCGCGCATCATCAGCCCGAGGTTCTTGCGGGCGCGGCGCCACGGGGCATCGGCCTGCTTGTAGACGATGTGGCGCAGATCGTTGAGGCGGCCGGGCTTTACCGGGCGGCCATCGGCGAGCCATTTCTCGCGGGAGAGGCCGCCCTTCCAGGCGCGGGTGGTGAAGCCGAGGATCTCGGTTTTCACGGCGCAGCGCTCGAGCGTGCGGGCGAGAATATCGGCGCAGATGGCGGCGATGGAGATCGGGCGGCCGCGCATCGAGCCTGAGTTGTCGATGAGCAGCGTCACCACCGTATCGCGGAACTTGGTGTCCTGCTCCACCTTGTAGCTGAGCGCATAGGTCGGGTTGGTGACGATGCGGACGAGGCGCGCGGCATCGAGCAGGCCCTCCTCCTGGTCGAAGTCCCAGCTGCGGTTCTGCTGTGCCATCAGCCGGCGCTGCAGCCGGTTGGCGAGCTTGGTGACGGCGGATTGCAGCGGCACCAGCTGCTGGTCGAGATAGCCGCGCAGGCGGGTCAGCTCCTCGGCGTCGCAAAGCTCCTCGGCGCTGACGATCTCGTCATTGGCGCTGGTGTAGGCACGATAATCGAAATCGCGCGGCAGGTCGGACATCGGCAGGTTGGGCCGCCACGGGGTCATGCCCTCCTGGCCCTCCTCGCCCATCTCGGCCTCGGAGACCATGTCGGTATCCATCTCGACTTCGCGGCTTTCACCGGATTCGGCGTCGTCCTGCGAATCCTCGGCGCGGGTCTCGGTGCTTTCGTCCTGGCCGCCCTGGTCCTGGTCCTGCTCCTCGCCCTGGTCGCCCTGGCTCTCGTCGTTCTCCTGCTCGTCCTGCTGCTCGCCTTCCTCCGGCTCGGCATCCGGATCGGCGCCAAGGCCGAGGTCGGACAGCACGCGGCGCATCACCTGGGCAAAGGCGGCCTGGTCATCCTGCTTTTGCGCCAGCTCATCAAGGTGGGTGCCGGCGGCGGTCTCGATGGTGTCCCGCACCATGTCCACGGCGTCCTGCGCCACCTTGGGGGGCGGGGTGCCGGTGAGCCGCTCGCGCACCAGCAGGCCGAGCGCGGTGGCCAGCGGCACTTCATCCGGAGTGCGGGCGCGCACGATCGGGTCGGCCCGCACGCGCATCTCGGTCATCCGATCGAGGTTTTTCGCCACGCCGAGCATCTCGCCGCTGCCCAGCGCCTCGATACGGGCCTGCTCCACACTGTTCCAGATGTCCCGCGCCAGGCCGGCCTCCGGCTGGTCGATATTGTGCAGCTTGGCATCGTGATGGCGGCGGCGCAGGGCAAAACTGTCTGCCCAGCCGCGCACTTCCGCCACCTGCTCGGCGGGCAGCGCCCGGCCCGGCTGGGGCACACGCGCCTGGTCACCAAAGCACGAGGGCTTGTCGGCCGTATAGGCCACCTCCACGCCCGGCGCATGGCCGAGCGCCCGCAGTGCGGCGGCCGTGGCCTGGCGGAAGTCTTCCAGGGGGTTTTCAGGGGCGGACATGGGTGGAGACAGGTTCCCGGATGCAGGCTAGCGCCGCGCCTTGACGGCGATGCTCTCCGGCAGCTCCTCGCCGAAGACGCGCTGGTAATATTCCGCCACGATGCCGCGCTCGGCTTCATCGCACTTGTTGAGGAAGCTGAGGCGGAAGGCGAAGCCGATGTTGCCGCCGAAGATCTCGGCGTTCTGGGCCCAGGTGATGACGGTGCGCGGGCTCATCACGGTGCTGATGTCCCCGGCGATGAAGCCGGCGCGGGTCATGTCCGCCACCTTCACCATGTTCGCCACCTGCTTGCGGCCGGCATCGGAATCAAAGCCCTTGACCTTGGCGACAACGATGGCGGTTTCCGTGTGGTGCGGCAGGTAGTTGAGCGTGGTGACGATGTTCCAGCGGTCCATCTGGCCCTGGTTGATCTGCTGGGTGCCATGGTAAAGCCCGGTGGTGTCTCCAAGGCCGACGGTGTTGGCGGTGGCGAACAGGCGGAACCACGGGTTGGGGCGGATGACGCGGTTCTGATCGAGCAGAGTCAGCTTGCCCTCCACTTCCAGCACGCGCTGGATGACGAACATCACGTCTGGCCGGCCGGCGTCATACTCGTCGAACACCAGCGCCGTGGGGGTTTGCAGCGCCCAGGGCAGCAGGCCCTCGCGGAATTCCGTAACCTGCTGGCCGTCGCGCAGCACGATCGCGTCCTTGCCGATGAGATCGATGCGGCTGATGTGGCTATCGAGGTTGATGCGGATGCACGGCCAGTTGAGCCGCGCCGCCACCTGCTCGATGTGCGTGGACTTTCCGGTGCCGTGATAGCCCTGGATCATCACGCGGCGGTTGAAGGCGAAGCCGGCGAGGATGGCCAGCGTGGTGTCCGGATCGAACACATAGCTCGGGTCCAGATCGGGCACGCGTTCGTCCGCGACCGAAAAGGCCGGAACCTGCAAATCGATATCGACGCCGAAGACTTCGCGCGCATCGACACTGGTATCGGGCGCATCAAGGGCGGTTTGGTGGGATTGGGGAGCAGTGGCCACGGTGTTCAGGACTCCGATCGGAAGGCTTTGGCGGATTTGAGATGCGTATAGGCGTTGACGACGGCCTGCAACTTTCCTTCCTGCGTGCGGTCACCCGCGTTGCTGTCAGGATGGTAGCGGCGAACCAGTCGCTTGTAGGCGCGGCGGACATCGGCGGCCCCTGCCGCATCTGTGAGGCCAAGGGCGGAGAGCGCCTGTGCGTCCCCAAAGCCGGACCAGCGGCGCGGCGCGGGGGCGGGCTTTTTTTCACCGGGAAACAGATCATGCGCATCGCCGAAGCTGAAGGCCGGGCGGCCCTTTTGCGTGACGGTCTGCTCCCAGCCGGCCAGTGGGGACTGGGCCTCGTGGATCTCGTCTGGGCTGAGGCCATCGAAAAAATTGTAGCGGGCGTTGAAGGCGCGGACATGATCGAGGCAGAAGAACTGCCAGCCGCCGGCATCTCCCGGCACGCGGTTGGAGCGCGGGGCGCGAAACTCGCCGGGCAGGGCGCAGCCGGGGTGCTCGCACTGCGCCGGCTCCGGCCGCTCGATGCGTCCGTGCAGGCGGGCGCCCTTGGGGCGATCATGCGGGGCAGTGGAAATTTGCGTTTGGTCCCTTGGGTGTGACGGGGCATGGACTATAGATGCCGGCGAGGCTGTGAAAGGGTGAAGATGGGACCTGTAGCGCGGGAAATCGAGACGCGGCTCCGTGCCGCACTGGCACCGGAGCGGCTGGAGATCATCGATGACAGCGAGTCGCACCGCGGCCACGCCGGGCATGATGGCGCCGGCGAAAGCCATTTTACCGTGGTGCTGACAGCGGCGGCCTTTGCCGGGCTGAACCGCGTGGCGCGGCAGCGGGCGGTGTATGCGGCGCTGGGGGACCTGATGACAGGCCGCGTGCACGCGCTGATCATCAAGGCGTCGGCGCCGGGAGAGGCCTGATGCGGCGCGCGCTGTGGCTGCTGGCGGTGCTGGCGATGCAGCCTGCGCAGGCGGCGACCGAGCGTGTCGGCAGCCTTGGCGGCATCGCGGTGATCGACAGGCTCGATGTGGCGGACCTGCCGGCGGGCCAGACACAGCGCTTCTGGTTCCGCGCCGGAGACAGCCAGATCGGCCAGGACTGGTTGGTGCCGGTGATCGTGGTGAAGGGCGCCAGGCCGGGGCCGCGGCTGCTGGTGACGGCCGGCATCCATGGCGATGAGCTGAACGGCATCGATGTCATCCACCAGCTGGTGCGCGGGCTGGCGCCGGCAGACCTGGCCGGGACGCTGGTGGCGGTGCCGGGGCTCAACACGCCGGGGCTGTTGCGGAGCACCCGCGAGTTCACGCCGGATTATTCGCACGCCAGCCCCAATCTCAACCGCGAGATGCCGGGGGACGAGAATGGCGACGGCGTGGAGCACTATGCCGGGCGGCTGTGGCACCGGCTGCTGCGCCCCAATGCCGATGAAGCGGTGGACCTGCACACCCAATCGCGCGGCACCGCCTATGTGCTCTATGCCTTTGCCTCGACGCCGCGGGCGCAGCGCATGGCGAACCTGATGGGGCCGGATGTCATCAAGCTCGATACGGGCGAGAAAGGCGCGCTGGAGAATGAGCTGGTGCGCGATGGCGTGCCGGCGATCACGCTGGAGCTAGGCACGCCCGAGGTGTTCAACCCCGAGATGGTGCGCCGGGGCCTGGCCGGCCTGCACAATCTGATGCGGGAAAAGGGCATGATCGCCGGAGCCGTGGTGGAGCCGAAGGGTGTGTTCACCGGCAACAGGCTGGCGGTGGTGCGGGCGCCGCGCGGCGGCTGGGCCAGGCTGCTGGTGCCGCTGGGCGGCATGGCGCGCAAGGGCGAGCCGGTGGCGACCATGGCCGATGCCTTTGGCCGCATCACCGATACGCTGCTGGCGCCCGAGTCCGGCCGGATCAGCGCCAGCTTCACCGACCCGCGGCGGGAGCGCGGCAGCACCATCGTGCGAATCATCCATATGTCGGATGCGCCGGAGTGCCGGGAGGGCTGCTGAGGCTGTTGCCGTTTCGAGCGCGTAGCGCTAGGGGGCGCGGGTATTGCCGGATTAGCTCAGCGGTAGAGCAGCGGTTTTGTAAACCGAAGGTCGGGGGTTCAATCCCCTCATCCGGCACCATTCCTTCCAATTTTCCGAGGTGCGGCGGCAAGGCGAAGCGCGCTCCGCGTGTTCGCGCCGCATTTCCGCAAGCCGTGGTCGCTTTATTGCCCGTCCTCTTTGGGGGTCACGTCATCACCTGCCGTCAGTTTGGAGACGGTTTTTGCGGCGCCAGATTTGTGGAAAGATACGTGACAACTTTGTTGTACTCATCGTCAGTCAGCACGGCGCCCTGGCCGATCATGATGCTGACGGCCTCTTCCCATTCGGCTGGCGATCTCGGCTGAGCGACGATGACATCCACGCCGTGGCACCGGGTACAGGAGTCCATGATCTGTTGTTTGCCGGGGCCTTCAGGCAGGCTGATCCCCTGCGCAAGAGCTGTTGCGCCAGCAAGTGCGCCGGAGCCTGCAATCACCGAAACCAGAACCGCTCGAAAGCGCGTCATCAATGTCTCCACCCTGAGGCACGACACACCATGTCGGTCGCGCCTCGATCATTCGCGAAAAATGCAGCGTTGCCAGCCGGCATGTCAGTCCGGCGCAGGCTCCGCGCTGCCGGGATTGGTGCTCGAACCTGCATCTGCCGGCGGTTCCAGCCGCAGCAACATGCCGTCGGTATCATTCGGTCCCCGCAAGCGACCCTCCGTCAGCACGTAGATATTGCCGTCCGGTCCCTGCCGAATATCGCGGAAGCGGATGCCAAGCTCGTTCAACATCGTATCACCCTGCCGCACAAAGTCGCCGCGGATGACCATCTGGGCAATTTTCTTCGTGCTGGCGCCGGCCACAATCAAACTTCCCTTCAACCGGGGAAATTTGTCACCTGTGTAGAAAAACATGTTTTCAGGATTGAAGTTGGGATTCCAGAAAAACAGCGGATCATCCATGCCATCCCGATGAAATGGCTGATCGGATACCAGGCTGCCGGAATAATTTCGGCCCAGGGACACCAGCGGCCATCCATAGTTGTGCCCGGGCAGCACCCGGTTGATCTCGTCGCCGCCCGCAGGCCCGAATTCGCAAACCCACATTGCCCCGGTCTTGGGGTCCCACGCCATGCCATACACATTGCGGTGGCCATAGCTGTAGATCTCGCCCTTCGCTCCGGGCACGCTCACGAACGGGTTGTCAGGCGGAACGGAACCATCATCACGAACACGCAGGATCTTGCCGATGTGGCTGCCAAGCTGCTGTGCCTGGGGGCGAGCGCTGGACTGGTCACTGGCGGTCGTGCCATCGCGATCACCGACACTGATATAGAGCATGCCGTCGGGCCCGAAGACCATTCTGCCGCCATAGGTGCCGAGCGGACTTTCCCATGCCTCGGTGACGAGAATATCCTGCACCGATGTCAGGCGGTCCTTGTCAAAACGGGCGCGGGCAATCGCCAGCGTCGTGCCCTTTTGAGGCTCCCTGTCCTTGGTGTAGGAAATGTAGAGCAGGTTGTTCCGCACAAAGTCGGGATGCAGGACAATGTCATGCAGGCCGCCCAGGCCGACGTTGTTGAAGGCCGGCAGACCGGCAACGGGCGTGGGATCGAGAACACCATCCCTCACCACACGAAGGCGTCCGGGTCTCTCGGTCAGCAGAATGGTGCGTCCATCGGGCAGGAACACCATCCCGTCCGGATGGGATAATCCTTCCGCCAGCTTGACGACGCGGATGGGCATGCCGCCCTGGCTCTTGAGCACGACCGGCTTGTCGACCGCGGCGCCGGTCAGGGCATCGGATGGATAATTGCGGGCGATCTGCGCAGGCGTCAGTGGTGACGTCACGCCCGGCGTATCGACTGGTTGGGCAAAGGCAGCCGCTTGCGTCATCACCATGACCGCTGCGATGATATGAGGCCTTGAGCGAAACGTCATAATTTCTCCAGAACGTCAAATACCTGTATGCCTGATGCCTTCGCAACGGTGGCCGCCCGACGCCAAGCTAGTCGATGCTCATCGCGACAAGTTCCGCCGGATGATCCACCCCGCCGACCCCGACGACAATGTATTGCTTGCCCTTGAACATATATGTCACCGGCGGAGACGTTGTTCCGGCACCGAGATCCGCCTGCCAGACCACTTTCCCGGTCTTCTTGTCATAAGCGCGGAACATGTTGCCGCCGCTCAGTTTCGGAATGCTAAGGCCCACCTTGTCGCCCTCGCCGATGAACAGGAACGATTTGGTCAGCAGCGGCGCTGCCCGGCCGGCCTGGCCGAGTGGCGGAAGCTTGAGATCTTTCAGCAGCGGATGGTCGCGTGGGCCGTCGCCATTGGGCACCATCCACAGATGGTCGCCGCTGTTCATGTCGATCGCCGTGATCCGGCCATAGGGCGGCTTGACCATGGGCAAGCCCTGCGGCCCCTCCATGTAGAGGCTTGATTCGGGCGGCCGACGATAATTGTCCCGGCCAATCCACGGCACACTGACCGAGGGCACATAGATCACCCCGGTTTCCGGATCGAGCGCAGCGCCGGTCCAGTTGGCCCCGCCAACCCAGCCGGGCATGTACAGCGTGCCCAGCTTGCCATCCGGCCCGCCCGCCACAGACGGCGGCGTGTACATCTCGCCATGCATATAGCGGCTCAGGATCTGCACGGCTTCCGCACGGAGCGCCGGCGTGTAGTCGATCAGTTGATCAGCGTTCATGCCCTGCCGGTCGAACGGCTTCGGCTTCACCGGGATCGGCTGCGTTGGGGAGGCCTTCTCGCCCGGCATGGTCGATGCTGGAACCGGCGTTTCGACTACAGGAAACAGCGGCTCGCCGGTCGCTCGGTCAAAGGCGAAAACATAGGCCATCTTGGTGACCTGGATCGCCGCCTTGCGCATGCGGCCATTGACCTTGATGTCCGCCAGCATCGGCGGCGAGGGCAGGTCATAATCCCAAAGGTCATGATGCACGGTCTGGAAATGCCAGACCTTCTTTCCGGTCCGGACATCAAGGGCGACAAGGGAGTCGGAATAGAGATTGTCGCCCGGCCGTGCCACGCCATAATAGTCGTTCGCCGGCGCGCTCAGCGGCAGATACACATAGCCCAGCTCCTGATCTGCGCTGAACGCCGACCAGACCTTAGTCTTGCCGCCCTGCCGCCAGGACTCGTTTTCCCACGTGTCCGCACCCGGTTCATCTTCGCGCGGCACGGTATGGAAGGTCCACAACAGCTTGCCCGTGCGCACATCGAAGCCGCGCACATTGCCGGCCAGCGATGCCCTGTTGATGTCGGCGGTTCCGGTGGCAATCGGCTGCCCGCCGATCACGATCACGTCCCCCACCACGATCGGTGCCGGCGCATTCCAGGAGAATACGGTCCTGGGCTGCTCGCGCAGGTCAACCCGGCCCTTGTCCCCGAAATCTTCGACGGCGTGGCCCGTCCGGGCGTCAAGCAGATACAGATAGTTGCCGCGAACGGTGACGACCCGCGTCCCGGCACCCTTGCCCCACAGTGCCAGGGCGCGGCTGGCGGCCGCCGGGGTCAGTCGCGTATCACCCGGAAAAGCCGGCTGGCGCCAGATGATCTTGCCGCTTGCCGGATCGCGCGCTTCCACCAGGCCGAGCTGGTTGCTGATGTACATCACTCCGCCAACCACCAGCGGTGCATTGCGGAAGTTGTTGGACGGCAACAGCGTCGGATTTTCGGCGCGCAGCGCCGGGTCGAGGGCCGGAGCACGCCAGACGATCTTCAGGCGCTTGATGGTTCGGGCGTTGATCTGATCGAGGGCGGAATATTTCGTATCCCCCAGATCGCCGCCAAAATGCGCCCAGTCAGCCCGTGATTGCGCTTGAACGGTGGTGGAGCACAGCGACAGGGCAAGCGCCAGACCGATGCTTTTCAAAGCCGCCATATCGTCTCAACCCCCGTCATGCCTCGCCGGCCTGGTGGCCAGAATTCGCTTCAGTCATTCGGTTCAGTAGCCAACGGCATAGCCCATGCGCCGCGGGTCGGAGCCCGCCATCCGCGTGCCGTGTCGGGACTGCAAGATGGCCTGAACACTGCCGATCGAATAGGGGCCGACAGCCCTGACGAGATGGCCCATGGCGCGCAGCCCGGCAAAGGTGCTGTCCGAAAAGCGCGATTCCAGTTGCAGCGTGATCGCAGCGCCGGGCGTGTAGAAGCCCGGGTCGGCATCGAGCGCAAGACGCGGCGCTTCAGTGGCCGCCTGCACAGGCAGGCCGCGGTCGATCACGTTGATCAGATGCTGAAACTGTGTCTGGCCGATCGTCTCGCCTCCCGGCGTCCCGAAGACCATCTTGAAACGCCCCTTGTCGAGAATGATCGTTGGGCAATTGCCGAGCAAGGGGATCCGCCCGCCCTTCACGAAATTGGGATGGTCGCGGTAGGGCGCGGTGGAGCCGTCCCGCAGGCCGTTGTTACAGAACATGCCGGTCTCGCCCATGATGACACAGGCGCCAAAGCCGCCACCCAATGTCGTGGTGACGCCGATCGCGTTGCCTTGGCTGTCGGTGATCGAGATGTTGGTCGTATCGCCGGGCACGCTCCTCGCAGCGCCAGCCGGCCGTGCGGGCAGCCGCGCGCCGCCAATGACTGCGCCTGCCGGAAACACCCCGGCGCGCGCCGGGTTGATCAGCCGCCGTCGCTGGTTGGCAAAGTCCTTGGATATCAGCGTCGAAACCGGCGCTGGAGCCGATGCTGGATCGGCGGCGTAGCGATAGACATCCGCCTTGGTGATCTTGATGCATTCGGCAATCAGGTGCAGCGCCTGCGGGCTGTCCGGCGGCATCGCGGCAATATCGAACCCTTCGATCAGGTTCAGCTGCTCGCACGTCTCAAGCCCGGTCCGCGACGTCAGTGGCGAGCTGATCACATCGAGCCCGCGGTAGCTGGTCGCGATCGGATCGACCCATCTGGGCCTGTAGCTGCGCATGTCGTCGATGCGCAGCCAACCGCCACTGGCTCTGGAGAACCTGTCCATCTCCTGCGCGATCGGGCCGGAATAGAAATAGTCATAGGCCGCTGAAAGGGCACGGTCCCGGCTTGCTCCGCCCTTGAGCGCCGCCGATTCCGCATCGGCGAGCGCTTGAAAGCTGCGCGCCAATGGCAGGTTCCGGAACATCGAGCGCGCCTCCGGTGGCTTCCCATCCGGAAAATAGATCGCCGCTGTCGTCGGATATTGGGTCAACCGGGCCTGCTGGCGAACAATCGCCTGGGCGATCGAGGGATCGAGCGGATGGCCATCACGGGCATAGCCGATCGCCGGCTCCAGCAGAACAGATAGCGGTAGCTTGCCATGGCGGCGCGCCAATTCGATCCAGCCGCCGAACGCACCTGGCGTCACCACCGCCTTGGGCCCGGCAGTCAGGTCCGCAGCGCTGGCCGTGTCTTCCACAAGTTTTGGAGCGGCGCCTGTGAATGCCAGGGCCGTGATCTTGCCGGTCTTGCCGTCAAAGCAGGTGGCAAGTCCGTTGCCTGCCGCGCCCGATGCCCATGGCTCGACAACGTTCAGCACCGCCATCACGGCAACGGCCGCATCGGCGGCAGTGCCACCCTGCATCAGCATGCGCAGCCCCGCCATCGATGCGAGCGGGTGCCCGGCCGCCACCAGGCCGTTTGGCCCGGCCACTTCGACCCGGTGCTGTGCGACAGCGCTGGCCCCCGTGGCCGGCGCGTCAGGCGCTTGCCGCCCCACGCCGGCTTCGGCAGCCGCAGGCACCTGTGCCGATGCCGACCGGGCAGCAGCGCCCGCCAGAACAGCCCCGGACAAGCCACCGAGCAGGACTTCGCGGCGACCAAGCGTGCTGCGCGCGTCAGCTTCGGTCTTCAAGGTCTCCGTTGCCATGCAGGCACTCCCGAAAAATCCGTTTCCATGAACAGCCGTTGAAAGATCAAAAGGCCCTTATTCCGGCATCTTGATCGTCGGCACGCCATCCTTCTTGTAGATCACGCCGTTCTTGATCACCGTCTGAACCGTGAAAAGGTTGTTCAGATTGTGATAAACCGGGTCGCCCGGAACCACGATGATATCCGCCCGCTTGCTCGGCTCGATCGTGCCAACGTCGGCCTGGCCCATGATCCGGGCGTTGACCCGCGTCGTGTCGGCAATCACCTCGAGCGGTGAAAGCCCTTCATCGACAAGCACCTTCATTTCGCGGACCAGGCCGTCATGGTTGAAGTTCATCGGGGTGCCGCTGTCAGTGCCAACACCCATCAGCGCATTCGATTCGATCAACTGCCGCACCTGCGGGCTGCGAAATTTGACCTGCCGGTTGATGCCGGCGAAATACCCTTCGGCGGGCCATTCCTTGAAGGAGTCCTGCACCGCCGCCCAGATGTCCGCCGGAAACAGGCTTTTCAGCGCCGGGTCCTGCAGCCGACCCGGAAATTGCACAGTGTCGGGATAAATCCAGCTCCGGTGTGCCGCTGTCAGCACCACCGGCCGGTTGCTCTCGGCAATCGTGCGCACCAGTTCAGGGTCATAGGTCGGGCCGCCGGCAGACCCCATGTGCTGGAATACATCCACGCCGGCATCATAGGCATTGCGCACATCCTGCTCGGCATAAAGATGGGCATGCACCTTGATGCGATTGGCATGGGCAGCCTTCACAATGGCGAAATAGTCCTCACGCGTCAGCCCGGCGTGGGCCTTGATCACATCGACGCCCATCTTGAACAGACGGTCGACAACGTCGGCCCCCTCCTTCGGGCTGGTGATCACCGCCGACGCTTCGGCCGGGAAGCCGCCAAATGCCCGGCGTGTCACCAACGGCCCGGACACTTGCAGGCGCGGCCCTGCAACCTCACCCTTGTTGATCCGGTTGCGCAGGCTGATGCTCTCGACGGGATTGCCCCCCAGATCGATCGCCGATGTCACGCCGGACATAAGCAACTGGTAGGCAGAAAGCTCCATCACCTTCTCGATGGAATATTTCTTGCCAGCGGTCTTCAGCCACCGGAACCACCCGGCCTCGTCGCCATGGCCGACCATGAAGAGGTGGGCATGGGCGTCGATCAACCCAGGCATCATGGTCTGGCCGCTGGTATCGATCACCTCGGCACCGGCGGGTATTGCCACTTCGTGCGCCGGACCAACAGCAACAACCCGCTCACCCTGGATGACCACGGTCGCATTGTGGAGCGGCGGAACACTCAAGCCGCTGATCAGCATGCCGCCCGTCAGAACCGTCGTCTTGGTTTGCTGGCCAAACGCCGATGTCGAAAACAGGACCAGCGCGATCAGGCCGAGCACCTGCACATGTGCCATTTGCCAAAGCCGGCCGCAGCGCGCCAGCGCCCCACCGCCTCTTTCAGACGTCAGGTCCGCGATCATGTCTGGCTCCCCCACTCTGGCCATTCTTCGCCACGCAGCATGTGTTCCAAGCGGGCTGCCAGCAACCACTAATGTGCAAAGCGGTTGACGATGGTGCCGGCTCGGGCAGACCATGTGCCGCTGGCGATCATGCTGGCGATGGCGGCATGGGGCGCAGCGGCGCTGAGGGGACTGGCATGACGACGGCCGACGACATGATTGCGCTTTCCGCCGGTGAAGCGGTGGCAGCGATGCGCGACGGGCGTTTCACGGCGTTGGCCTATGCCGAGGCCCTGCTGGCGCGATGCGCTGCCGGGGCGGAGCTGAACGCGTTCATCACCCTTGATCCCGATGTGGTGCGCGCCGGGGCGCGGGCGGCGGATGCGCGGCGCGAGGCGGGCGAAATCCTTGGTGCCTTGCATGGCTTGCCGGTGCCGGTGAAGGACAGCATCAACACCGCCGACCTGCCGACGACGGCCGGAACTGCGGCGCTGCGCGGCTTCCACCCCGTGGCGGACGCAACCGTGGTCGCCCGGCTGCGCGCCGCGGGCGCCATCCTGCTGGGCAAAACCAATCTGCACGAGCTGTCGTTCGGCTGGACCAGCAGCAACATGGCCTTTGGCCCGGTGCGCAACCCCTGGGACAAGGCGCGGATACCCGGCGGCAGCAGCGGCGGCACGGCAGCGGCGGTGGCGGCCGGCATGGCGCCGCTTGGCGTGGCGGAAGATACGCAAGGCTCGATCCGCGTGCCGGCGGCGCTGTGCGGCATCGCCGGGTTCCGGCCCACCACCGGCCGCTACCCCAACGACGGTTGCGCGCCGATCAGCAGCCTGTTCGACCAGATCGGGCCACAGGCCCGCCATGTTGCCGATCTGGTGTTGTTCGATGCCGTGATGACCGGTGACCATGCGCCGCTGGCCGTGCCGTCGCTCGAAGGGCTGAGGCTGGGCATCGCACGCGAATATTATTTCGCCGGGCTTGATCCGGCGGTGGCGGAGGTCGTTGAAGCGGTGCTGCAGCGCCTGGCCGAAGCCGGGGTCGTGATCGTCGAGGCCGATGTGCCTGGGCTGGGTGCGCTGATTGAGGCGATCACGCAGCCGGTGCAGGTGCATGACGTGGTGCCCGGATTGAAGGCGTGGCTTGCGGCGTCCGGTGCCAGCATCAGCTTTGAGGACATGCTGGCCGAGGTCAGCCCGGATGTGCAGGCAGTGCTTCGGCAATTCGCACTCCCCGACGCACCGCAGGCGGTCCCGGACGATTATTATGCTGTGGCGCGGGACGTAAAGTTGCCGGTGCTGCGGGCGTTGCTGGCCGAGTGGTTCGCCAGCCACGAGGTTGATGCCATGCTGCTGCCCGCGACAATGGCCGCAGCGACGCCGATCGGCACCGACAGGACGGTCCGCATCGGCGATGCCGACGTGGCGTTCCCGATGGTGATGGGCCGCAACATCGCGCCGGGCAGCACCGCCGGTCTTCCGGGGCTGGTGCTTCCTGCCGGGCTGGCCGGCGGCTTGCCCGTGGCGATCGAGCTGGATGGCCCGACAGGGTCCGATCGCCAGCTGCTCGGCATCGGCCTTGCCGTCGAAGCGATGCTCGGCACGCTGCAACCGCCGGGCTGGTAGAACAATCCGGCATCGCCGGGACACCGGAACCCTGCGGCTCCGGACCCTGCCGCTAGAGCGCCATTGTCGCCCTGGCGATGATGGTTTTCTGGATTTCGTTGGTGCCGCCGTAGATGGTCTGGGCGCGGGTCATCAGATAATCCTCGACGGCGGGCACGATGAAGCCGGGCAGGTCGGGCATGGCGTCGTGCCAGCCGGCGCCGCGCTCGGGCAGCAGCGGCGGGGCAAGGCCTCCGGCCAGATCGAGCGACAGCTCGGTGATCGCCTGTGCGGTTTCGGTGGCAAGGATCTTGATCAGCGAGGCGACATCGCCGCCATCATCCTGCAGGGCGCGCTCGACAAAGCCATCGAGGCAGGACACGGCGATCTCGGTTTCGGCGAGCCGGCGGCGGAAGTCCGGCGTATTGGCGTCCGGCATCGCGGCGGCCAGTTCGCGGACCTGCCGCAGCGCCTGGCGCTTCTCCTCGACATGAGCGTACCAGATCCGCTCGTTGGAGAGCAGCTGCTTGGAATAGGTCCAGCCCTGGCCCTCCTCGCCGATGAGGTTGGCGGCCGGCACGCGCACGGCATCGAAGGTCACTTCGGCCAGATGCGGGCGGCCATCGATGGCGATGATCGGGCGGACGGTGATGCCGGGCGTTGCGAGGTCGATGCACAGGAAGGAGATGCCGGCGCCGCCGCGGGCCGCCTCCCCGGTGCGTACCAGGCAGAAGATCCAGTCGGCCCAGAAGCCCAGGCTCGTCCAGGTCTTGCGGCCGGTAACGACATATTCGTCGCCCTCGCGCCGCGCCCGCGTTGTCAGCGCCGCCAGGTCCGAGCCGGCGTGCGGCTCGGAATAGCCCTGCGCCCAGAAGCTGCGCCCGGCGAGGATATCGGGCAGCCAGCGCCGTTGCTGCTCGGGCGTGCCAAAGGCGATGATGATCGGCGCGACGTAAATCAGCCCCATCGGCACGACGGTGGGCGCGCCGGCACGCACATACTCATCCTCGAACAATCGCCGTTCGGCCAGCGACCAGCCCGGCCCGCCATGCGCCGCCGGCCAGTGCGGCGCGCCCCAGCCACGGGCCGCCAGCGCGGCCTGCGAGCGCAGGTGGTCCTCGCGGTGCAGCGTCTCCCCGGCGCGCAGCCGCGCCAGGATATCCTGCGGATATTCCTTGGCGAAAAAGCCTCTGATCTCGGACCGCAGAGTCTCGAGCGATGTGTCGGCATCCGGCATTGGCGTGGCTCCCATCCCGTCAACCTAGCCGTGAATCGCCGCCGCCGCGCCTATGATTTGTTGGCGGCGGCATCACCGCGCGCCGCTGGACCGGGCACCGGCAAGCTGTAGTATGCGCGTAACAGGGGGGCAGCGATGGACGCGACGCGGGATGACGCCGGTGGGCAGGGCCTTGATCGCCGCGCGGTGATGCGGCTGGGGCTGGGCGTTTTCGCGGGCGCGGCGGCAAGCTCTGCCAGCGGCGCGGCGGCAGCGCCGGCGTCGGGCATCGTGGGGATGGACGCTGTTGGCCTGCAGGCGGCAATCCGCAGCCGGACGCTCTCGTGCGCCGAAGTGATGGCAGCGCATCTCGACCAGATCGAGCGGCTCAACCCCGCCGTCAACGCTATAGTCGCGCTGCAACCGCGCGAGGCTCTGCTGGCCCAGGCGCGCGACCATGATGCGCAGCTGGCGCGCGGCGAGGCGGTGGGGCCGCTGCACGGTTTTCCCCATGCCGTGAAGGACCTGCAGCCGGTGCGGGGCATCCGCTACACGCAAGGCTCCCCGATGTTCCGGGACAGGGTGGCGGTGGCGGATGGCCCCGGCGCCGAGCGGCTGCGCAAGGCCGGTGCCATCTTCATCGGCAAGACCAACACGCCGGAGTTCGGCCTTGGCTCGCACACCTACAATCCGGTCTATGGCGCCACCCGCAATGCCTATGACCAGCGCAAGTCTGCCGGCGGCAGCAGCGGCGGCGCGGCGGTGGCGCTGGCGCTGCGCATGGTGCCGCTGGCCGATGGCAGCGACTATGGTGGGAGCCTGCGCAACCCTGCGGGCTGGAACGGCGTGTTTGGCTTTCGCCCCAGCCTTGGCGCCACGGCCGGGCGGGGCCGGGAGGTCTGGCTGGCCGGGCAGGGCGTGCAGGGGCCGATGGCGCGAACCGTGGCGGACCTGGCGCTGCTCCATGCGGTGCAGAGCGGCTTCGAGGCCGGCGGGGCGCTGACGGAAAGCATCAAGGGCAAGCGCATCGGCTGGGCCGGGGATTTCGGCGGTGCCTTGCCCTATGAACCGGGGGTGCTGGAGACCTGCCGCGGCGCGCTCAAGACCTTCGAGGCGCTGGGCTGCCCGGTGGAGGAGGCGTTTCCCGATTATGCGGTGGAGAAAGCCTGGCAGGCCTTTGTGCGCCTGCGCGGCTGGCAGACGGGCAACACGCTCAATGCCTATTATCGGGACCCGGCAAAGCGCGCCCTGCTGAAGCCGGAAGCCGTGTTCGAAGTCGAGACCGGGCTCGGCATGTCGGCCTTCGATGTGCTCTCCGAGGCGGCCGTGCGTGCCGAGTGGAGCCAGGCGGTGAGCACATTCTTCGAGCGCTTTGATTATCTCATTGTGCCCACCGCGCAGGTCTTTCCCTTCGATGTGGCACAAACCTGGCCGCGCGCCATCGCCGGCCGCACCATGCGGACCTACCATGAGTGGATGGCGGCGCAGTGCATCATCACGCTGGCGGGCTGCCCGTCCCTCGCCGTACCGGCGGGCTTCGGGCCGGGGGGCCAGCCGATGGGGGTGCAGATCATCGCGCCGCTCGGGCGTGAGGCGGCGTGCTTCAGCCTCGCGGCGGCCTATGAGGCCGCGGCCGGTGCGGCGGTGGTCCGCCCTTCGGCGCTGCTGCGGTGAGGCTTTTTGAGCGCATTTTTGCCAGGGCGGGAGCCATGACATGACCATTTATGGTGTCGCCCTGCTTGCCGCCTGCACGCTGCTCGGCGTGCTACTGGGGGATATGCTCGGCGCGGCATTGGGCATCGATGCCAATGTCGGCGGAGTCGGCATCGCCATGGTGATGCTGATCGCCGCCCGGCTGTGGCTGCTGCGGCGCGGGCTGCTGGGTGAGGGCGTGCGCTTCGGCATCGCCTTCTGGGGCGCGCTCTACATCCCGATCGTGGTGGCGATGGCGGCCACCCAGAATGTCGTGGGCGCGGTGAAGGCCGGGCCGATGGTGGCGGTCGCGGCGGTTGGCGCGGTGGCGCTGTGCTTCGGCGTCGTCGCGCTGATGGGCCGGTTCGGCGGCCCGGTGGAGACGATGGACGAGGCGGAGGCGCGCCAGCTTGGCGAGGCCGCTGCCGAGCCCGCCGGCACGGCGCCATGATCGCGCAGGTGCTCGAAGCGCAGGGGCTGCTGACGGCCTTTGCGTTCATCGGCCTTGTCATGGGGCTTTCGGCGGCGGTGTCGCGCTATCTCACCTTTGGCCGCATCCATGGCTCGGCGATTGCGGTGCTGGCCGGGCTGGCGCTGGCCTGGGCCGGCGGCAGCATGACGGGCGGCACGCATGGGCTGGCGGATATCCCCATGCTCTCCGGCATCGGCCTGATGGGCGGTGCGATGCTGCGGGATTTTGCCATCGTCGCCACGGCGTTTGAAGTGGATGTCGCCAAGGCCAGGGCCGCCGGGCTGTATGGCGCGCTGGCGTTGGCGCTGGGGCTTGTCCTGCCGTTCACTGTCGGGGTGCTCGTGGCGCTGGCCTATGGCTATACGGACGCGGTTTCGCTCACCACCATCGGCGCCGGGGCGATCACCTATATCGTCGGGCCGGTGACAGGGGCGGCGCTGGGCGCCAATTCCGAAGTCATGGCCATTTCCATCGCCATCGGCGTGCTCAAGGCGATTCTGGTGATGGCCGGCACGCCGTTCCTGGCGCGGGTGATGGGGCTGGACAACAGCCGCAGCGCGATGGTGTTCGGCGGGCTGATGGCCACTACCAGCGGCGTCTCGGGCGGGCTGGCGGCAACGGACCGCCGGCTGGTGCCCTATGGCGCGCTCACCGCGACGTTCAGCACCGGCCTTGGCTGCCTGTTCGGGCCTTCGCTGCTCTACCTGGCGGTGCGCGCCCTCATCGGGGGTTAGGCCGTGCATCGCCGCTCGGCATCGGCGACGGTTGCAGCAGCTCCTTCAGGATGGCCTTGGGGAAGCGCCGCTCGATGGAGACGGCAAAGAACGCTTCGGAAATGCCCGGAAGCTGCCCGGCCTCGATGAGCAGGCCCGAGGCCAGCTCGTCCTGCACCACGATCGGCGGCAGCACGGCCAGGCCAATGCCCTCGCGGGCCAGCAGGCGCATCATGGCCATGTCATCCACTTCGGCGGCGATCTGCGGGCGAACGCCAAGGCTGCTGGCCAGCGCATCGAAGCCGGTGCGCACGCTGCTGTCGGAGGTTGGCACGATCACGGGGTGATGGGCGAGCAGGCCGGCAAGGTCCATCGCACCCGCCAGCATCCGGGGCGGCCCGATCAGGCTGACGCGCTGCTCGGCGAGCTTGTGGGAGATGAACGGGGTCAGTGCGTCGGTGGCGGGCGCCTGGTTGGTCAGCACGATATCGAGATCGAGTGAGAGCAGCCCGCGCAGCAGCTCGGGAGCACTGCCGGAGCGCAGGATGACTTCGATATCGGAGCGCCCCAGCACGGGCCGCAGGAAGCCGATCTGAAAGTTGCGGGAGAGCGTGGCGAGCGCGCCGATGCGCACGGCCTGTCGCGTCGTGCCGGTTTGCCGCAGCGTGCCGATCAGTTCCTCGCCGGTGGCGAAAATGGCATCGGCGTGATCGAGCGCGACGCGGCCGGCCTCGGTGAGATGCAGTTTGCGGCCGCGGCGCTCGAACAGCGGGTGGCCCAGCCTGTCCTCCAGCTTGCGGATCTGCACCGAGAGTGCGGACTGGGAAATGTTGAGCCGCTCGGCGGTGCGGGTGAGGTTTCCATCCTGCGCCACGGCCCAGAAATAGCGCAGATGATTGTAGTTCAGCTCGCTCATAACGTTCGTTTAAAACGAACGATAAGCCATAAACAATGAATTTTTTAGTGGTTCCGGAATCCACTACCCAGCGCAGCAGACCCGAACGACACCGAAAGGGGATGTTGGTTGCCACAGAATCTTCTGCCGCTGGCCGCGCCTGTGCTGCTGCTCCTGGCGGCGCTTGCAGGCTTTGCCGGCCCACAGTTCCGGCCCCGCATTCCGGCCATGGTTGCCGAGGGCCTGGCCTTGGCCGCGCTCGCCGTCGCCGTACTGTCCGCAGCGCTGCTCATCGCGTCCGGCGCGGGCACCAGCCCGTTGCTGGGCAGCCATGGCATCGGCCTCTCGGTGCGGCTGGACGCCGTGAGCGTCACCATGCTGCTGCTGGTGGCGTTCATCGGCTGGGTCGTGGTGCGCTATTCGGCGGTTTATCTTGATGGCGAGGCGCGGCAGGGCGTGTTCCTCGGCTGGCTGTGCGCCACGCTGGCCAGCGTCATGCTGCTGGTCCTCTCCGGCAACCTGGTCCAGCTTGTCATCGCCTGGGTCGCCACCAGCCTGAGCCTGCACCGGCTGCTGCTGTTCTACCCGGGGCGGGTGGCGGCACAGCGGGCTGCCGCCAAGAAGTTCGTCACGGCACGCATTGCCGATGTCGCGCTGGCAAGTGCCGCTCTCCTGCTGGCGCTCGGCTATGGCACCACCGATATCACCGCCATCCTTGTCGCGGCGCGGGCTGGGGTGGAGCTGGAGTCGGGCATTGCCGCGATGGTCCTGCTGGCGCTGGCGGCGCTGCTGAAATCGGCACAGTTTCCGGTCCATGGCTGGCTCACCGAAGTCATGGAGGCGCCCACTCCGGTTTCGGCGCTGCTCCATGCCGGCGTCATCAATGCCGGCGGCTTCGTGCTCATCCGCCTTGCCGATGTGATGCTGCTGGCGCCCGGCGTGCTGGCGGCGCTGGTGCTGATCGGCGGGTTCACGGCGCTGTTCGGCGGCCTTGTCATGCTCACCCAGCCGGCGGTGAAGACCTCGCTGGCCTGGTCCACCGTGGCGCAGATGGGCTTCATGATCATGCAATGCGGGCTGGCGCTGTTCCCGCTGGCGCTGCTCCATATCGTGGCGCACTCGCTCTACAAGGCGCACTCCTTCCTGGCCTCGGGCGGGGCTGTCGAGCGGATTGCCGCCGCCGGCCGGCCGGGGCCCGTCGCCATCCCCGATGCACGGGCTGTGGGCCGGGCGTTCCTGGCGGCGCTGGCGGTCTATGCGCTGGTCAGCCTCGGGTTCGATTTCCACGGCAGCTCGCCGCAGGCCATCGCGCTGGGTGCGATCCTGATCTTCGGCGTCGCTTATCTTTTCGCCCAGGGGCTGGCCGATGCCGCGCCGCGCGCCCTCACCCGCCGGATGACAGCCTATTCGCTGGCGGCGTCGCTGGGGTATTTCACCCTGCACGCCCTCGCCATGTCGCTCACCGGCGCCACCCTGCCGCTGGCGCCGCCGCCCGGCGCGCTGGAATGGGCGCTGATCGTGCTGGCCGTGCTCAGCTTCGGCACTGTTGCCGTGGCGCAGGCGATGTTTCCGCTCTGGGCCTTTCACCCGGCTGCGGCCGGGCTGCGTGTCCATCTTTCCAACGGCCTTTATGCCAATGCCCTGTTCGACCGGATGCTCGGCGGCTGGGCAGTGCGGGGGCGCTCGTGATTCATCCGGAGGTAGTCCCCATGTTGCAGTTGGTTGAAACGCCAGGCGATCCCGCCATCCTGATCGGTGCGGCCGATGCGGCGCTGCGGGCCATCCCGCCGCTGTGGCCGCTGGGCTCGAGCGTCGCGGTCAACCCCTACCTCGGCCAGGCGGATGAGCCGCTCGCCGCGGTGGGGGCGCGGCTGGCGCGGGTGGCGGGCACTCCGGTCACCATGCCGCGGCGCTGGTATGCCGAGCGCATCGCCTCCGGCGAGATCAGCGATGCCGACCTGGAGGCGGCGCTCGCTGCCGCGCCCTTTGCCGGTCGCCCGCGCGGGCTGGCGGCGCTCAAGGCCTCGGCGGCGCAGCCGGTTGCGGCGCCGGTCGCGCTGCCCACGGTGGCGGAGCTCGCTGCCGAGGCCTCGGGCATAGATTGGCCCGGCATCATCGCCGATCGCTTCGGTGCCTGGGCCGGCGCCTGGCTGGATGCAGGCCAGGCGCTCTGGGCGGCGCCGCGCGGGCCAGGCGCCTATGCGGCGTGGCGGGCGGTCGCGACGCATGACCTGACGCCGGAGATTCTCGGGCTGCGCGGCTTTGCGGCTTTTGTGGCACTGGCGCCCGATGCCGCCGCTGCTGCGCTGGCGCGCGCGGTGCTGACGCTCGGCATGCCGGCCGAGGCGCTGGAAACCGGCTTTCACCGCCTGCTGGTGACGCTGGGGGGCTGGGCGCAGTTTGCGCGCTACCACCTGTGGCAGGCGGAGCTCGCCGGCACCCGGGATGCCAGCCTCTTCGAGTTCCTGGCCATCCGGCTGCTCTGGGAGGAGGCGCTGTTCCTCCAGTATCGTGACAGGATCGGCGCGCGCTGGGCCGGGGTGCTGGCCGAGCATGCGCGGCCGGTGCAGGCTTCCGAGGCGCAGATTGTCGATGCGATTCTGCAGGAAGCAGCGGACCGTGCGGCCCAGCGCCGCCTTGCCGATGTGCTGGCGGGGCCGGCGGCGGCGGAGCGCTGCGAGCCGCCGGTGCTGCAGGCGGCCTTCTGCATCGATGTCCGTTCCGAGGTGTTTCGCCGGGCGCTCGAATCGGTTGATCCGCGCGTGCAGACATTGGGCTTTGCCGGCTTCTTCGGTCTGGCCACCGCGCACCGGCGCTTTGCCTCGGATGTGGTGGAGCATCGCTTGCCGGTGCTGCTCAACCCCGGCGTGACGACCTGCTCGGGCGGGCGGGATGATGCCGAGGCCGATCAGGCGGCCCGCTTCAAGGCGCGGGCCTCGCGCGCCTGGGGGCGGTTCAAGCTGGCGGCAGTGTCGTCGTTTGCCTTTGTCGAGGCGACGGGGCCGGCGTACATCGTCAAGTTGCTCCGCGATGCGCTTGGCCTCGCACAGTCACCCGTGCCGAACGACCCGGCACCCCGGCTCGATCCGGCGCTTGATCTGCCCGCGCGGATCAAGACCGCCGAGGCGGTGCTGCGCGCCATGTCCCTCACACGGGATTTCGCTTCGCTGGTGCTGCTGGTTGGCCATGGCGGCAATGTCGTCAACAATCCCCATGCCAGCGGGCTGCATTGCGGCGCCTGCGGCGGCTATTCCGGCGAGGTCAACGCCCGGCTGCTGGCGGCGCTGCTCAACGATCCGATCGTGCGGGCCGGGCTGATCGGGGCGGGTATCGCGATTCCGGACCAGACCCTGTTCGTGGGCGCGCTGCACGATACGACGACCGATGCGGTGACGCTCTACACGGAAGATCGCCCGTCGCCGGCGCACCGGGCCGAGTTCATCCGGGCGCGCGGCGCGCTTGCTGCCGCCGGCGCGCTGGCCCGCACCGAGCGTGCCCTGCGGCTGCCGCGCGCCACCGGCCAGGCCAACGTCGCCAAACGCAGCCGGGATTGGGCGGAGACGCGGCCGGAGTGGGCGCTTGCCGGCTGCCAGGCCTTCATCGCGGCGCCGCGCGCCCGCACCAGGGGCAAGGCCATGGCCGGGCGGGCGTTCCTGCATGATTATGCATGGCGGCAGGACAAGGGCTTTGGCGTGCTGGAGCTGATCATGACCGCGCCGGTGGTGGTCGCCAGCTGGATCAGCCTGCAATATTACGGCTCGAGCGTGGCGCCCGGCGTGTTTGGCGGTGGCAACAAGCTGCTGCACAATGTGGTTGGCGGCATCGGCGTGCTGGAAGGCAATGGCGGCACGCTGCGCGCCGGCCTGCCCTGGCAATCGGTGCATGACGGCGCCGCGCTGGCGCACGAGCCGCTGCGCCTTGCCGTCTGCATCGAGGCGCCGGTTGCGGCGATGACCGATGTGCTCGAGCGGCATGCCAATGTCCGCGCGCTGTTCGACAATCGCTGGCTGCACCTGTTCGCACTCGATGATGAAGGGCGGATTGCCTGGCGCTATGCGGGAGGGCTGACATGGGAGCCGATGGCCGCCGGCGCCGGGCAGGATTTGCGCTGCGATGTCGAACTGGCGCGGGCCAGCTGAACCATGGAGTCCACTGCCGTTTCGCGCTTGGTGCCGCCCGCGCGCTGGGGTGCAGGCGCATGACGCCGGAGCCTGAAGTCGCACTGGCGGCCACCGAGGCGCGCATCGCCTGGGTGCTGGATCACCCGGCGATGAGCCCCTGGCTCAAGGAGGCGCTGCGCGCCGCTGTCCGCAGCGATCCCGTTGCCAGCGCCAATGATGCGGAGATCCTGCGCCACCTGCTCCAGCACCGGGCACAGGCCTGGACCCGCAAGACCTTCGCGCATCTGCTCGGCCCCGAGGAGTTCTAGGCTGGCGCCTTCAGCCGCGCCAGCGCCTCGCGGACGAGGATGATGCGGTCCTGCCCGAAGTACATGTCGTCGCCCACGAAGAAGGTGGGCGTGCCGAAGCCGCCGCGCGTGATGAGCTCCTCGGTGTTGGCGCGCAGCTGGGCGCGGGCCTCCGGGCCATCGGCGGCTTCCAGTGTTGCCTGCGGGTCGAGCCCGGCGGCGGCGCAGGCCTCGGCGAGTACATCCGGCGCGGCAATGTCCCGGTCCTCGCCCCAGTAGAGCTCGAAGATGCGGCGGGCCAGCGGCTCGCAGGCGCCCTGCGCATCGGCGACGAGGCAGGCGCGCATGGCGCGGGCGGAGTTGATGGGGAAGATGCTGGGCGTCCAGCGGATGGCGAGGCCGGAGCGGCGGATCCAGTCGTGCAGGTCCTTGGTGAAGTAACGGGCCTTTGGCACCACCGGCTTGCTGCGCATCTCATAGACGCTGGGGTTGACGGTGTTGAACACGCCGCCAACGAGAAAGGGCCGCCAGCGGATGGCAAAACCGTCCTCGCTTGCCGCGGCGGTGAGGGCCTCGAAGCCCAGATAGGTCCAGGGGCTGGAGCAATCGAAAAAGCACTCGACAATCGGCTGGCTGGACATGCGGCGTCACTCCTTTTGGTGCAGCATGGCGCGGTGCGCGGCATCATGCCAGCACCATGGCGGTTGCCATGGGAGGTGGCTCGGCTACCATGAACAAATGATAGTGTTGAAACGTGCTTTTGATGGCTTGCTGGCACTCGGGTTGTTGCTCGGGTTGGCGGGTGCGGCGCGGGCGCAGGCGCCCGATGCCATGCCGCCGGCCCTGGAGCAGGCGCTGGGTGAAGCGGCGCAACTGACCGACAGCGGCAAGCCTGAGGAGGCGCTGCCCAGGCTTGATGCGCTGCTCGCTGCCGCCGAGCTGCCGGGCGAGAAGGCCCGTGTGCAGGCGATCCGCACCTTTGCGCTGGCCCGGCTTGAGCGCGTGGCTGAAGCGCGTGCGGCCGGGGAGGCGGCACTGGCCGGGCTGGAGGCGCCGCCGCCCTCGCTGTTCCGGCTGATGGTGTTCCTGCGCGGTGCGTCCGAGGACCATGCTGGCACGGCCGAATTGCTCATCCAGCTGGCATCAGGCGATGGCAAGCTGCTCGCCGAGGTGCCCGAGCAATGGATATTGGCGGCGCGGCGCGGCCTGCGGGACGATGAGGCACGGCTGTTCGACCTGGATTATGCGCTGGTGCTGGCCGGCTGGTCGCCGGAGGATTCGATCGATTCGCTCGATGTGGTGCGGCTCGATGCCATCGCCGGGCTGTTGCGGCGGGACCGGCGGGAGGAAGCGGCGGAGCTGCTCGCCGCCGTCAGCAAGCCCGAGGTGCTGATGAGCGTGGCGATCGACCGGCGCTACGAGCCGCTCTGGCCCGCTGCTGAGGCCAAGCTGGGGGCGAAGGGTGAAAAGGCGGCGCAGGGCTGGCTGGCGCTGGCCAAGGCGGCTTTCGAGGCCAAGCCGGAGTCACTGCCGCGCCGGGCCGATTACATCGATGCGCTCGATGATGTCGGCCAGCGGGAGGAGGGGCTGAAGATCGGCAATGTCGCGACCACGCCGGAGGAGCTCGCCAAGCTTGCGGAGAGCGACATCTGGATGGTGAGCATGCACGCGCGGCTGCTCGGGGACACGGGCCGGCCAGATGAGGGCTGGGCGCGCTATGCGGCGCTCAATGCGCTCGATACCCGCCGCCAGCCGTTCCTGCTCAACTCGATGATAAACCAGGCGCTTTATGGCCTCTCGATCGACCGGCTGGAGCATGCGCTGGCGGCCGCCGTGATCGCCGAGGCCAATGCGACGATGGCGAGCGATTTCGGCAAGGCCTATATCGTGCAGGCCAAGGCCTGTGCACTTTCCCGGCTCGGCCGCGCTGACGAGGCGGCGCGCATCGCAGCGCCGCTGATCGACAAGCCGGCGACCAATGATGCGGCCTATCTCACCACCATGCTCTGCCTTGGCCGCGATGCCGATGCGGGCGCGGCGGCGGTACGCATGCTCGGCGCCGATTCGAGCCGGGGTACCCTGCTGCAGGAGCTGCAGGCCTTCATGATCGCCCCCACCAAGCTGCGGCAGGACGCCTGGATGCGCGCGCGGATGACCGCGCTGCGCAAGCGGCCGGAGGTGGCGGCGGCCTTTGCCAGGGCCGGGCGTGACCTGCCTGCGGAGCTGGTCAACCCTAATTGGTAAGGCTCAGGCCGAACTGGTAAGGCTCAGGCCTCCCCGAAGACGCGGGTGAAAATCGTATCGACGTGCTTGAGGTGATAGCCGAGGTCGAACAGCGGGGTGAGCTGGTCGGCAGGCAGCCACTTGGTCACTTCCGGATCGGCGAGCAGCAGGTCGAGCAGCTGCAGCTGGCCATCCGATTCCCACACCTTCATGGCGTTGCGCTGGACGAGCGTGTAGCTCGCCTCGCGGCTGGCGCCGGCCTGGGTGAGCGCCAGCAGGATACGCTGGGAGTGGATGAGGCCACCCATCTTGTTGAGATTCTTCAGCATTCGCTCCGGGTAAACCAGCAACTTGTCGATGACGCCGGTGAGCCGGTGCAGGGCAAAATCCAGCGTGATGGTGGCATCCGGGCCGATCATCCGCTCCACCGAGGAGTGCGAGATATCGCGCTCGTGCCACAGCGCGACATTCTCGAGCGCCGGCGTCACATAGCCACGCACCAGCCGGGCAAGGCCGGTGAGGTTTTCCGTCAGCACCGGGTTGCGCTTGTGCGGCATGGCGCTGGAGCCCTTCTGGCCCGGCGAGAAATACTCTTCCGCTTCAAGCACTTCGGTGCGCTGCAGGTGGCGAATCTCGGTGGCCAGGCGCTCCACCGAGCCGGCGACGACGCCCAGCGTGGCAAAGAACATGGCATGGCGATCCCGCGGGATGACCTGGGTGCTCACCGGCTCGATGGACAGCCCCATGGCCTTGGCGACATGGGCCTCCACCGAGGGATCGATATTGGCGAAGGTGCCGACAGCGCCAGAGATGGCGCAGGTGGCGACCTCCTCGCGGGCTGCCACCAGCCGGGCGCGGCAGCGGCTGAACTCGGCATAGGCCTGGGCGAGCTTGACGCCGAAGGTGGTCGGCTCGGCATGGATGCCATGGCTGCGGCCGATGGTGGCGAAGTTCTTGGTTTCAAACGCTCTCTTGCGGATTGCGGTGAGCAGCGCATCGGTATCGGCGATCAGCAGGTCGGCCGCGCGGACAAGCTGGACGGAGAGGCAGGTGTCCAGAACATCCGAGCTGGTCATGCCCTGGTGGACGAAGCGGGCTTCCGGGCCGACATATTCGGCGAGGTTGGTGAGGAAGGCGATGACGTCGTGCTTCGTCTCGCGCTCGATTTCATCAATGCGATCAACGTTGAAGTTGCCGCGTTCCCAGACCGCCTTGGCGGCGTCTGCCGGCACGATGCCCAGTGGCACCAGCGCGTCCATGGCGTGCGCCTCGATCTCGAACCAGATGCGGAAGCGGGTTTCCGGCTCCCAGAGGGCAACCATTTCGGGGCGAGAATAACGGGGGATCATGGGAGATTTCCGGGCCAGAGGTGGGATGCGCGCGGGTTAGCACGCGGCGCTGGCCGGGCAAAGGCCGGTATGTGCACCGGCGCTGCAGCGGAGATTTGCGGGGCTTGGCGCGGATGGGCTAACGCTGGCTGGTGAATCAGCCTGCCGTCCGCGTCGTCGTTTTCCAGCATGGGCTCGGTGCGCTGGATTATGCTGTGCCGCCGGGCATGGTGCTGGCGCCGGGCGATGCCGTGGCGGTGCCGCTCGGCCCGCGCACCATCATGGGCGTGGTGTGGGACAAGGAGCGGCTGGCCGGCCGCGAGGTGGAGACGGCGCGGCTGCGGCCGGTGCGCGAGCGGCTGGCGGTGCGCCCGCTGGCGGCGCCGATGCGGCGGCTCTGCGAATGGGTGGCGGATTATTACATGGCCCCGCTGGCGGCCGTGGTGCGGATGGCCTGGCCGTCCGTGGCGTTTCTGGGTGAGCGGGCCATCACGGAATATCGGCTCTCCGGTGTACTCCCCGGGCGATTGACGCCGGGGCGGGCGCAGGCGTTGGAAAAGCTGGCCGGGCTTCAGGATACGGCGCGGGCGCTGGCGGAAGCGGCGGGCGTTTCGGAAGCCATCATTCGCGGGCTGGTGGTGGCGGGCGCGCTGGTGCCCGAGACTGTGGGCGCCGATGCCGCGCCCGGCGTGCCGGACCCGGATTTTTCCGTTCCGGCGCTGGAGGCGGCGCAGGCCGCGGCTGCCGGCGCCATCGCCGAGGCTGTTACGGCTGGTGGCTTTGCGCCGTTCCTGCTGGAAGGCGTGACCGGCTCGGGCAAGACCGAGGTGTATTTCGAGGGCGTTGCCGCGGCCCTGCGCGCCGGCGGGCAGGCGCTGGTGCTGGTGCCCGAGATTGCGCTGACAGCGCCGTGGCTCGCCCGCTTTGCCGCGCGCTTCGGTTGCCAGCCGGTTGTCTGGCACAGCGACCTCAAGGCCAGCGAGCGCCGCGCCGCTTTTGCCGCCATTGCCGATGGGCGGGCGAAAGTGGTGGTCGGCGCACGCTCGGCGCTGTTCCTGCCCTTTGCCGATCTGCGCGTCACCATTGTCGATGAGGCGCATGAAACGAGCTTCAAGCAGGAGGAGGGCGTGCACTACCACGCCCGCGATGTGGCGGTGATGCGCGCCCGCGAGGAGGGCGCCACCGTGGTGCTGGCCAGCGCCACCCCCGCCATCGAGACGCAGGTGCAGGCCGCCAAGGGCACCTATCGGCACCTGGTGCTGCCGGCCCGCTACGGCGGCGCGCAACTGCCCGAGATCGCCGCGGTGGACATGCGGCGCTACCCGCCGCAGCGCGGGCATTGGCTCAGCCCGCCGCTTGCCGCCGCCATTACCGCCACGCTGGCCAAGGGCGAGCAGCTGCTGCTGTTCCTCAACCGCCGGGGCTATGCGCCGCTGACGCTGTGCCGCACCTGCGGCGAGCGCATCCAGTGCCCCAATTGCACGGCCTGGATGGTGGAGCATCGCCTCTCCCACCGGCTTGCCTGCCACCATTGCGGCCACACCATGCCGGTGCCGCCCACCTGCCCGGAGTGCGGCGCCGAGGATGCGCTGGTGGCCTGCGGGCCGGGGGTGGAGCGCATTGCCGAGGAAGTGGCGCGCTGCTGGCCGCAGGCGCGGGTGGCGCTGGTGACATCTGACACCATCACCTCGCCGGCCCGCGCCGCCGCGCTGGTGCACGCCGTGGAAGCGCGCGAGGTGGATGTGCTCATTGGCACGCAGATGGTGACCAAGGGCTATCACTTCCCCGATCTGACGCTGGTGGGCGTGGTGGATGCGGACCTTGGCCTCTCGGGCGGGGACCTGCGTGCCGGCGAGCGCACCTTTGCCCAGGTGGCGCAGGTGGCGGGCCGGGCCGGGCGCGGCGCCAAGCCGGGGCGGGTGCTGATCCAGACGCACCAGCCCGAGGCGCGGCTGATGCGGGCGCTGGTGGCCGGCGATGCCAAGGCCTTTTACGAAGCCGAGACCGAGACACGGCGCGATCTCGGCTTGCCGCCGTTCGGGCGGCTCGCCGCGATCATCGTCTCCAGCGAGGATGCCGGTGCGGCGCTGGCCTGCGCCCGGGCGCTGGGGGCTGCCGCGCCGCGCATCGAGGGGCTGATGGTGCTCGGGCCGGCCGCGGCGCCGCTGGCCATGCTGCGCGGCCGCCACCGCCAGCGGCTGCTGGTGCAGGCGCGCCGCAGCCTCGCCTTGCAGACGCTGATGCGCCAGTGGCTGGCCCAGGTGCCAGTGCCGCCCGGCGTGCGCGTGGTGGTGGATGTGGACCCCTACAGCTTCGTCTGAAAAGCTGAATCAAAAGAATCCGCTAGGCTCATGGAACCGAGCGGTAGGGTGCGGGTTACACAATCGAAAGCAACGCAAAGTCCCTTCGCGATTGCTTCATCGGGCCCGGCATTTCCTGTCCCCCCGGGGAATAGCCGGGCCCACCCTTTTCATCACCAGCTGAAAAATCGTCAACGTCTGACAGCGCGGACGGAACCAATGTGTGGGCGGCCGGTTTGGCAGTCTGGACGCAAACAGGAGACTACCAATGAACATCAACATCGTATCGATGACCGTACTCGCTTTCGCCGGCCTTTCGCTCGCCGCCTGCAACCCTGCCCCGAAGGACGCTGCTGCTGAAGCCGTCCGCGATGCCGGTGATGCCTCTGCCGAGGCGATGGACAACACGGCCGACGCCATCGAGAAGAGCGGCGAGACCACCGGTGACGCGACCGCCGCTGCTGCTGAAGACAGCGCCGATGCCATGCGCAACGACGCCGATGCCGTTGCCAAGGATGCCGAGAACACGGCCGATGCCATCGAAGATGGCGCAGCAGCCAGCTCGACGACTGTCACCACCACCACCAAGAAGTAATGCGGCGCTGGCGAGCGGGCCCAGGCCTGCTCGCCTCCCCCATAGTAGTGTTGCGTATGCGTGTTCGGCCGGCTCCCATTTCCCCGGGGGCCGGCCGTTCTGTTGTCTATGCGCCAGTCTTGGCCGGGTTGGCGGCTTCCACCTGCGCCATGGCGGCGGCTTCCGGGCTGGCCGGGAACTCCTGGCTGCGCAGGGAGCGCGAGAACAGCAGCCGGTCTGCGCCCTTGAAGCCCCAGCGCCAGATGATGCCGCCGAACACGCCGAGGATGATGAACAGCCCGATGGTGAGCTGGAATGGCTCGGGCGCCTGCTGCACGGCAAAGCCGGCGGCAAAGGCCGGCACCCCCGCCACCAGCATCGACAGCCGCCAGCCCGCTACCGGATGCGCCAGCCGCTTGGCGAGCAGGCGGGACTTGCCGATGGAGAGCAGCAGCGCCGAAGCAGCCAGGCTCGCTGCTGCGCCGACGCCGCCATAGAGCGGCACCAGAACAAGGCTGAGCGCCACCTGCACCGCGATGCCGGTGAGCGACCAGGCAAGATTGGCATTGCGCGCCACATAGATGAGCGCAGATTCTGCTACTGCGGCCTGCGCTGCCAGCAATTCCACCGTCAGCAGCACCGCCAGCACCAGCGCGCCGGTGGCGAACACCGGCCCGAACAGGCCCATGCCGGCCTCCCCTGTCATCCCCAGCGCCAGCACCACGCCGATCTGCGCGGCGCCGACCCAGAAGCTGACCTGGCGGATATGGATGGCGGCCTTGCCGTTGCGCCCGGCGGCGAGGTTGGTGGCCAGCACGGGGGCGAGAATGGGATCGAAGCTGGATTTTAGCCGCTGCGGCAGCGAGGCGATCTGCTGGGCGATATAGTAGATGCCGACGATCTCGGGCGAAGCGAAGCGGCCAAGGATGAAGATATCGATGCGGCGCGCGCCCCATTCGGCGATATCGGCGCCGGCCAGCGGCACGTTCCTTCGCGCCAGTGCCCACATCCGCGCCGGATCGGGCCGCCAGCCGGCAGCGGAACCGAAATTGCGGACAGCGGGGAGCAGGCTGGCCGCAGCTGCTGCCAGCATGGAGAGCAGATAGGCGATGATCAGGCCATCCGGCGCCCAGGCGGAAAAGGCGAGGCCGAGCGCTGCCAGGCTGAGCACCCAGGGCTCGATGAGCGAGCGGGCGCGCACCGTGGCGGCGATATCGTGGCGGAAGGCCAGGCCGGCGAGGCTGATGTCGGACGCGACGATGGCGACGATTATCAGCGGGAAAAAACGATCCAGCCCGCCGATATCGGCATTGGGAAAGACGATCTCGGGCAGTGCGACCAACAGCACCGTGCCAAACAGGCCGGCGACAAGCGAGACGAGCAAGGCATCGTAGAGCGCATGGGCTTCGTGCCCTGGCCGGCTGGCCATGTCTTCGGCCAGGCCGCGCTTGAGACCAAGGGTGGCGAACATCGCCACCAGCTCGACCACCATGGTGGCATAGGCGAAGCGGCCCAGCGCCTCGGCGCCATAAAGGCGGCCGGCGATGAACAGGAAGGGGAAGCGGGCGGCGAGCCGCAGCACATAGCCGATGAAGCTGGTGCGGCCGCCGCGGGCCAGCGCCGCGGTTTCGGCAGCGGACATGCCCGGCGAGGCGGCCGAGTGGGCTGTGGCGGGGGCAGCCTCAGGCGTCGTCATGCACCCGCCGGTAGCGGCCATTGAGATAGAGCAGCGACTCGCGCTCGGGCGCAAAGCCGATCCGCTCGATGCGGCCGACGATGATGCGATGGTCGCCGCCGTCATGATCGGCATGGAGGGTGCAGGCGAAGGCGGCCTTGGCATCGGCGAGCACGGGCAGGCCGTCCCACTCTTCCCATTCGGTTTCGGCGAAGCGATCGACGCCCTTGCTGGCGAAGCGATCCGAGACGTGGCGGCTATCGGCAGAGAGCACGTTGACGGCGAAGCGCCCGGTTTCCCGCAGCACCGGCAAGGCCGAGGCGTTGTTGGCCGGGCAGAACAGCAGCAGCGGCGGATCTAGCGAAACCGAGGTGAAGCTGTTGGCGGTGAGGCCGACGCGGCTGCCATCGGCGGCGCGGCCGGTGACGATGGTCACGCCCGTTGCAAAACAGCCAAAGGCATCGCGCAGGGCGCGGGGATCGAAGGGGGGCGAGGCGAGGTCCATGGCTTTCTCCCCTAAGCCATGGCGGCGGCTGGTCAATGCCGCGTGTGCGTTGCCGGCGGTGCAGGGGCGGACTTGCGCCGCAAGCGATGTGCGCGCATGAATACATCGATTACGTACTGGAGGAACAATGCGCAGTGTGACGCTGGTCGTGCTTGCCGCCATGGGCATGGCAGCCGCAGCCCCTGTGACAGCGGGGGCTGCCGATATCGCGGTGCCGTTCGATGCCGCGGCCCAGGCCGGGCTGCCGCGTGCCAGCGTGACCTTCAACGACCATGGCAAGGCCGTCCAGTGCGAGGGCGTGTGGCTGATCGATCTTGTCGCGCGGGCGGGCGTGCCGGTGGGCGAGGCTGTGCGCGGGCCGGCGCTCGCCACGGTGATCATCGCCGATGCAGCCGATGGCTATCGCGCGGTGTTCAGCCTCGGCGAGATTGATCGCAAGCTGGGGGCCGTGCCCGTGCTGGTCGCGGACCGCTGCGGCGGAGTGTCGCTGGGAGAGGCGGCGGGGCCGCTGCGGCTGGTGGTGCCGGGGGATGGCCGGGCGGCTCGCTCCGTACGGCAGTTACGCAGAGTGACGGCCAGGCAAGTGACGAACTGAGAGGCATTGGCGTTCGGCTGAACGAGCGGCTGGCCTCCAAATTTTTTTCAATCACTCCGGACAATAGAAAAATTGCCGGAAATGCGCCGCAAATATGCCGGCCATTGTGTGATGTAACGACGTATGAAATCCGGTTCGGCGCCGGCTCCTGAACAATAGTTAATATTGTGGTCGTTGGTGTTGTTTGAGAATTGGCGGAGCGCACTGCGTACGTAGTGGATGAACGCATGCCGTAACTTGATCGTTAAGCGAACCAGAATGGCAAACTCTGTAAACCCAACAAATATTTAAGTATTTTCCAAAATAGACAGTGATACTATCACACATCGGCGCTTTCGACCGGCGCCGCAAATGTAAGGACCCTTGTGGTGCGATTGGCCATTCTAGACGATGATCGTGAGCTGTGTGCCGAGGTGGCCGCGGTGATGCGTGCTTCGGGCCATGTGTGCTTCGAGTATCACGCTGGCGATGATCTGCGCCGCGCCTTGCGCCGGGAAAGCTTTGACCTGCTGCTGCTGGATTGGGACATTGCCGATGCCAGCGGCGTGGACGTGATGGCCTGGGCGCGTGCCAACATGCCGGCGCCGCCGCCGGTGCTGATGTTCACCGAGATTGGCGCCGATGGCGAACTGGCGGCCGGGCTGGACAGCGGTGCCGATGATTACATCACCAAGCCACTGGCCATGCCGATGCTCAAGGCGCGGGTGGAGGCGCTGCTGCGCCGCAGCTATGGCGGTGTCGATGGCCCGCGCATCGAGCGCTTCGGAGACCATGTGTTCGACCCGATCGCCATGACGGTGACAGTGCGCGGCCTGCCGGTGATGGTGACGGCCAAGGAATTCGGCCTGGCGCTGCTGCTGTTCCGCAATACCAACCGGCCGCTCTCGCGCTCGCACATCATGGAAACGGTGTGGGGCCGCAACCCGGATACGGCGAGCCGGACGCTCGATGCCCATGTCTCGCAGATCAGGCGGCGGCTGGCGCTCAAGCCGGACCATGGCCTGCGGCTCGGCTCGGTCTACAGCTTCGGCTATCGGCTGGAGCGGCTTTCCTCCAGCATGGGCTGAACGCCCGTCAGGCTAGCCGCTGCTCGGCCAGCCAGGCGCGGACCGCGGGGCCGACATCCTCCCGCTCCAGAGCCAGCGCGATATTGGCGGTGATGTGCCCGGCCTTGTCCCCGCAATCGAAGCGGGTGCCGGTGAAGGTGATAGCGTGGAACGGCTGCACGCCGATCAGCTCCGCCATGGCGTCCGTCAGCTGGATCTCGCCGCCGGCGCCGCGCTTGCCGGCCTCGAGAATGCCCATCACTTCGGGTTGCAGGATGTAGCGGCCAATGGCGGCAAGGCGTGAGGGCGCGGTGCCGGCAGCGGGCTTTTCCACCAGGCCCTTCACTTCCGTCAGCTTGCCGTCCTGTGCGCCGGGCGTGACGATGCCGTAGCGGCTGGTGTGTTCCTCGGGCACTTCAAGCACCGAGATGATGTTGCCGCCCAGCCGCGCATAAGCCTCGTGCATCTCGGCCAGCGCCGGGGCCTTGGGGCTCCAAAGCAGCTCATCGGGCAGCAGCACGGCAAAGGCATCGTTGCCGGTGACATGCCGGGCGCACCACACGGCATGGCCCAGCCCGAGCGGCTCCTGCTGGCGCACATAGGCGATGCGGCCGGGGGAAAGCTGGGTGGCCTCCAGCACCGCCAGCTCGGCCACCTTGCCCTTGGCCTTGAGGCTGGCGACCAGCTCGGCGGCGATATCGAAATAATCCTCGAGCGCCGATTTGCCGCGCGCGGTCACGAACACCAGCCGCTCGATGCCGGCAGCCAGCGCTTCGTCCACGGCATATTGCAGCAGCGGCTTGTCCACCACCGGCAGCAGCTCCTTGGGTACCGCCTTGGTGGCGGGCAGGAAGCGCGTGCCCTGGCCGCCGACGGGGAACACTGCTGTCTTGACCGGCTTGATCGACATTGTCGCTCCGTGGCTGTTGCACGCCTGCTTAGGCCTGCAAGTGTTGCGATTCCCCTACGGTTGGCGCGGCAGAAGGTTGCGCCGCTAGAGCCAGGGGGCCTTGGCGTCCAGCGCCAGCATGGCGGCGGGCTGGTTGCGCTCGGAGACGATGGCCCAATCATTGCCGTGCACCATCACCTCGGGCACCAGCGGCCGCGAGTTGTAGGTGCTGGCCATGGTGGCGGCATAGGCTCCCGCGGTCATGAAGGCGATGCGGTCCCCGGCCTTGACGGCTTCGATCTCGCGATCATCGGCAAAGGTGTCCCCGCTCTCGCACACCGGGCCGACAACGGTGGCGACCATGCGCTCATCGGTGGGGCGCAGCGCGCGGATATCGTGCCAGGCGCCATAGAGCGACGGGCGCAGCAGGTCGTTCATGCCGGCATCCGCCACCACGAAGGTCTTGGAGGCGCCCTGCTTGGTGAGGATGACGGTGGAGACGAGTACGCCGGCATTGCCCACGACCATCCGGCCTGGCTCGAAGATCAGCCGCTGCTGCCAGCCGCGCGTGGCGCGCGCCACCATGGCGGCATACACCGCCGGGCTGGGCGGCGCCGGCTGGTCGTGCCGATAGGGCACGCCAAGGCCGCCGCCGACATCGATGCGGGAGACGGGGTGCCCGGCGTGGCCAAGCTCCTTCGCCAGCGCGCCCAGCGTGCCGATGCAGGCCTCGATGGGGCCAAGATCGGTCAGCTGGCTGCCGATGTGCGCGGCGATGCCGACGGGCGCCAGGCTGGGGTAGCCCGCCGCCATCACAAAGGCTGCCGCGGCGCGCTCGATGGGAATGCCGAACTTGCTGTCCTGACCACCGGTGCTGATCTTGGCGTGGGTGCGCGGGTCCACCGCCGGGTTGACGCGAATGGCGATCTCGGGCCGCGCCTTGTAGGCCGCTGCCACCTCGGCAAGCATGGCGATCTCGGCCTCGGACTCGACATTGAACTGCAGGATGCCGGCCTCGATGCCGGCGGCCAGCTCGTGCGGCTGCTTGCCGACGCCCGAGAACACGATGCGATCCGCCGGGATGCCCGCGGCCAGCGCGCGCGCCAGCTCGCCGCCGGACACCACATCGGCGCCGGCGCCCAGCTTGGAGAGGGTGGAGAGCACCGAGAGATTGGGGTTGGACTTGACCGCGAACGCCACCAGCGGATCACCATTGCCCAGCCCGGCCACGGCGGCGGCAAAGACATTGTAATGCCGCTCGATGGTGGCGCTGCTGTAGCAGTAAAACGGCGTGCCGACCTTTTCGGCCAGCATTTCGAGGCTGATGCCCTCGGCGTGCATGACGCCATCGCGGATTTCAAAATGGTCCATCTTCGGGCCTTTGGAACAGGGTGTGCGGCGCAGGGATTGCAGTTGCGGCGCGGGTTATCTTGGCGGCGGTGGCATGTTGAAGCGGTCGTCGATGCGATCCTCGGATTTTCCCAGCGGATCATCGACACGGCCGGGCGCGGAGGACGGCGGCAGCTTGAGCATCTGCTCCGGCGTTGGTGCCTTCATCGTGTCCGCGGCCTGGCGCGGGGCGGGGCGCGGCGCCACGGGCGTCAGCTCGCCCTGCTTGCCGCAGGCGGCGAGCAGCAGCGCTGCCAGCAAGGCAGCGGGAAGTAGCGGGCGGCTCACAGCGCTGCCCGCGCGGCGGCGATGGCGGCGCGCACATTGGCCGGGGCGGTGCCGCCAAAGCTGGTGCGGCTGGCGACAGAGGCTTCCACCGAGAGCACCGAGCGCACGGCGGGCGTGAGCCGCGCATCGATGCCGGCCAGCGTTTCGTCGGAAAGCCCATCGAGGTCGATCCCGGCAGCCTCGGCGGCGCGGACGGCGCGGCCGGTGATGTCGTGCGCCTGGCGGAACGGCACGCCGGCCTCGCGCACCAGCCAATCGGCAAGATCGGTGGCGGTGGAGAAGCCGCTGGCCGCAGCGGCGCGCATTTTGGCTGCGTTGAAGGTGATGCTCTCGACCATGCCTGTCATGCAGGTGAGGCACAGGGCGAGCGTTTCATGCGCTTCGAACACCGGCGCCTTGTCGTCCTGCATGTCCTTGGAATAGGCCAGCGGCAGGCCCTTCATGATAATGGCGAGGCGCTGCAGCGCCGCCAGGAACAGCCCGGACTTGGCGCGCACCAGTTCGGCGGCATCCGGATTGCGCTTCTGCGGCATGATCGAGGAGCCGGTGGACCAGGCATCGGGCAGGGTGATGAAGCCATAGGGCTGGCTCGCCCAGATGATGATCTCCTCGGCCAGCCGTGACAGGTGCAGCCCGGCCATGGCGGCCGAGGCGAGGTAATCCAGCGCGAAATCCCGATCCGAGACCGAATCGAGCGAGTTGGTGGTGGGGCGATCAAAGCCCAGCGCCTGTGCCGTGGCATGGCGATCGATGGGGAAGCTGGTGCCGGCAAGCGCGGCGGCGCCCAGCGGGCATTCGTTCATGCGGCGCGCGGCATCGGCAAAGCGCGAGCGGTCCCGTGCGGCCATCGCCACATAGGCCATCAAGTGGTGGCCGAGCGTGACAGGCTGCGCCACCTGGAGATGGGTGAAGCCGGGCATGATGGTGGCGGCGTGCTCCTCGGCGCGGGCGAGCAAGGCCGCGGTGAAGGCCTTGAGCCCCGCATCGGTTTCCGCACAGGCAGCGCGCACCCACAGCCGGAAATCGGTCGCGACCTGGTCGTTGCGCGAGCGGGCGGTGTGCAGGCGGCCGGCCGAGGGGCCGATCAGCTCGGCGAGGCGGGTTTCCACCGTCATGTGGATGTCTTCCAGCGCGACGATCTCGGGGACGCCGCTGGCCTCATACTCAGCCTCGATGGTGGCAAGGCCCTGCAGGATGGCGCTGACATCTTCGGCGGGGATGATGCCCTGCGCGCCCAGCATCGTCACATGCGCGCGGCTGCCGGCGAGGTCTTGTCGCCACAGGCGCTTGTCCACGCCGATGGAGGCGTTTATCTCAGCCATGACAGCGGCTGGGCCAGCCCCGAAGCGGCCTCCCCACAGCGGATTGGAAGATGGAATGGGCGTCGAGATTGCCAGGCTCCTGATTGCGGGCAGCATAGTGCTGATTCTGGGCGGCTGCGATGGCGGCGATAAGGGAAACACCGCCGCGCCGCAAGCAACAGCCGCGCCGAGTGGCCAGCCTGCGAAGAGCGCCGAGGCACCGCTCAACAGCATTGACCGCAGCTTTGCCGGCACGCCGGCCCCGGATGTGACCTGGGAGAAGCGCGGCGGCGGCACTGGCAGCATGGCCGATTACAAGGGCAAGCGTGTGCTGGTGAACCTGTGGGCGACCTGGTGCGCACCCTGCATCGCCGAAATGCCCGAGCTGGATGCGCTGGCCGCCAAGCGCGGCGAAGCGCTGGTGGTTTTGCCAGTGAGCCAGGACATGGAGGGCTGGCAGGCGGTGAACGGCTTCTTCTCGCCCGGCAAGTTCAGGGTGCTGGTGCCGGTGCTCGACCAGCCGGGCAGCCTTGGTGAGCGGCTGAAGGTGCGCGGGCTGCCGGTCTCGGTGCTTTATGACGAAGCGGGCAAGGAGATCTGGCGCGTCTCCGGCACGCCGGACTGGGCGGCGGAGGCGGAGAAGGGCACGATTTGAGGTTCGGCTGGCGTGCCCCCTGCTGCAAGTTCCAGCCGGCGGACTTTCTCAAGCGTCAGCTCGAGCAATTGCCGGTTGTGGCCGAGCAGATCGGCGATCAGCCCAAGCAGCAGGGTGAGGATGCCGATAACGACGAGCGTGCCGCCGAGTACGACGGACTGTACCTTGCCGTCGCCATCGCCCATCAGGAAATAGACGAAAAAGCGCATCAGCGGCACCGCCCCGGCGATGAGGAACACGCTGCCGATCGCGAGGAAGCTGCGCAGCGGCTGGTACATCGCATAGCTGCGCAGCAGCGTGGTGAGCGAGCGCTCGATGAACTGCGGGATGCTCCGGAACAGCCGCGAGGGGCGGGTCTGCAGGTTGGTGCGCACCGGCACGCTCGTCACCGCGATGTTCTTGCGGCCAAGCTGGATCAGCATCTCGATCGTGTAGCTGAACGACGAGAGGATGTTGATCTGCAGTGCCGCGCTGCGGGACATGGCGCGAAAGCCGCTCACGGCATCAGGCACGTCCACGCCCGAAAAGCGCCGCACGGTGGCGCTTCCCAGCCGCTGCAGGCGCTTCTTCAGGGGTGAGAATTCGGTGCTGTGGGCCGTTTGCCGGTCCCCGATCACCACGTCATGGCTGCCGGCGAGGATGGGGGCGATCAGCCGGGGGATGTCCCCGCCATGATATTGATTGTCGCCATCGGTGTTGACGATGATATCGGCGCCCAGTGCCAGCGACGCGTCCAGGCCCCGGCGGAATGTGTGTGCGAGCCCGAGGTTGCGCTTGTTGACAAGCAGATGGACGGTGCGGGTCTCGCCGGCGGCGCGGGCGATGGCGGCGGTGCCATCGGTGGAGCCATCGCAGATGACAAGAATCTCGACGCTGGCGATGCCGGGGATGTGACGGGGGATGGCGGCCAGCGTGGCGGGCAGCGTCGCGGCTTCATTGAAGCAGGGGATCTGAACGAAAAGTCGCACGCGGGGCCCCTGTCTTGAGGGTCCCCGCGTGCGGACGATATCCGCTACTGGTTCATCCCGTCGAAGAAGTCCTTGTTTGTAACCGTGTCCTTCATCTTGTCGAGCAGGAACTCGACAGCATCGATGGTGCCCATCTGCATGAGAATACGGCGCAGGACCCACATCTTGCTGAGCGTGTTCTTGTCCACCAGCAGCTCTTCCTTGCGGGTGCCGGACTTGCCGATATCGATGGCGGGGAAGACGCGCTTGTCGGCGATCTTGCGGTCGAGCACGATTTCGGCGTTGCCGGTGCCCTTGAACTCTTCAAAGATCACTTCGTCCATCCGGCTGCCGGTATCGATCAGCGCGGTGCTGATGATGGTGAGCGAGCCGCCCTCCTCGATGTTGCGCGCCGCGCCGANNACACCGCCGGTCAGCACCTTGCCCGAGCTTGGCACCACGGTGTTGTAGGCGCGGCCGAGGCGGGTGATGTTATCGAGCAGGATCACCACGTCGCGCTTGTGCTCGACAAGGCGCTTGGCCTTCTCGATGACCATTTCGGCGATCTGGACGTGGCGGGTGGCCGGCTCGTCGAAGGTGGAGGAGATGACCTCGCCCTTCACGGTGCGCTGCATGTCCGTCACTTCTTCCGGGCGCTCATCGATGAGCAGCACGATCAGATAGACTTCCGGATGGTTGGCGCTGATGGCGCGGGCGATGTTCTGCATCATCATGGTCTTGCCGACGCGCGGCGGGGCGACGATGAGGCAGCGCTGGCCCTTGCCGAGCGGCGTCACCACATCGATGACGCGGCCGGTCTTGTCCTTGATGGTGGGGTCGTAATTGTCGAGATTGAGCTTCTCATCCGGATAAAGCGGCGTCAGGTTGTCGAAGTTGACGCGATGCTTGACGGCTTCCGGCTCATCGAAGTTGATCTTGATGACGCGGACCAGGCCGAAATAGCGCTCGCCATCCTTGGGGCTGCGGATCTCGCCTTCCACCGTGTCTCCGGTGCGCAGGCCGAACTTGCGGACGATCTGCGGGGTTACGTACACATCGTCGGGGCCGGCGAGGTAATTGCTGTCAGCCGAGCGCAGGAAGCCGAAGCCATCGGGCATCACCTCGATGGTGCCGGAGCCGGTGATCTCGTTGCCGGCTTCCGCCGTGGCCTTGAGAATGGCGAAGATGATATCCTGCTTGCGCAGCGTCGAGGCGTTCTCGACGCCAAGCTCTTCGGCCATCACCACCAGTTCGGCGGGGGTTTTGCGCTTCAGATCATGAAGGTGCATCTGGATCTTTTCAGGTAGGAGTCCGGGCGCTGTCGGGGCTGTTAACCTGCGATGGCGGGACGTTTGAGACCGCGTGCCAGGACGGACGCGATGGTGAGCAGGTAGTGCGCCGGCGTGGCCCGGTCAAGAGAGGGCTTTTGCGGAGGCGCCGGGGTGCTAGAAGCGGGATCACAACAGGAGACGCAGCACATGCCGGTCGAAGCACTTGGGGACTATGATCCGCAGAACATCTTCGCAAAGATCCTGCGCGGCGAGATTCCGTGCCGCGAGGTCTATTCCGACGAATGGGCGTTGGCCTTTCACGATATCAATCCGCAGGCGCCCACGCATGTGCTGGTGATTCCGCGCGGGGCGTGGCGCAGCTGGGCGGATTTTGCCGCCGGTGCCAGCGATGCCGAAATCGGTGGCTTCGTGCGGGCGGTGGGCACAGTGGCGAAGCAACTCGGGCTGGAGGCGCCGGGCTATCGGCTGCTGGCCAATGCCGGGCTGGATGCGCACCAGGAGGTGCCGCACCTGCATGTCCATGTGTTTGGCGGCAAGCCGCTGGGGCCGATGCTGGCGCGGTAAACGCTAGAGTGCCATGGCCTCGCCCATGCGGCGGATGGCGGCGAGCTTGGCGTGGAGGGGCGCCCAATCGTCAGCCTCAGCGATGGGCGTCCAGAGCGCCTCCACTTCGTCGATGAGCATGGTGCAGGGCTCGGCGTCCGACCAATAGGCGTGGGCAGGGGCCGCGCCGGCGTAATTGGGGACGAGAGCGCGGAAGCTGGCGAAGGCCTCGCTTTCGTAAATGGCGTCGGCTGGCGAGGGGCCGCGCCGGGTGCCGCCGCGCCAATCGAACCAGAAGCGATCGGGGGACATGCGGCTGGTGGTGAGGCCGGTCTCGATGGCCTTCACCAGCGCGAAATCATCGTCCGGGCCTTGCGCGGCCACGCCGAGCCGGGCGAGCAGTGCGGTGCGCAGCGCCTCCTGATAGCGCTGCGGATAGCCATCGAGCGCCGGCTTGAGGTCTTCCAGCGGCGCGATCAGCCGCAGCGCGCCGGCGAGCTGATAGGCATTCCACTGCAGCGCCTCGGCCTGGCGACCAAAGCTGTAGAGGCCGTTATGGTCGAAATAGGCGGCGGTGAAGTTCGGGTCCCAGGCCGGGGCGAAGCGCCAGGGGCCATAATCGAAGCTCTCGCCGGTGATGTTGATATTGTCGGTGTTGAGCACGCCATGGACAAAGCCGGCGGCCATGAACTGCGCCGCCAGCCGGCTGCCGGTGGTCACGACATGATCGAGCAGCACCGCCGGGTCTTCCGGTGCCGGCGTGCCGGTGCCGCCGAAATAATGCTGGAGGGCATAGGCCACTAAGGTCCGCATGCCGGCTTCGTCCTGCGTATAAGCGAGGCGCTGGAAGCTGCCGTAGCGGACATGGCTGTGGTTGAGCCGTACCAGCACGGCGCTGCGGGTGGGCGAAGGCTCGTCGTTGCGCTGCAGCTCCTCGCCGGTCTCGATGACGGAGAAGGTGCGTGAGGTGGTGAGGCCCAGCGCCTCCAGCATCTCGGTGGCGAGGATCTCGCGCATGGCGCCCTTCAGCGTCAGCCGGCCATCGCCGAAGCGGCTCCAGGGCGTGGTGCCCGAGCCCTTGGTGCCAAGGTCCATCAGCCGGCCCTGCGCATCGATGCACTGGGCAAAGAGGAAGCCGCGGCCATCGCCAAGATCAGGATTATAGCTGCGGAACTGGTGGCCATGGTAGCGCAGCGCCAGCGGCGTCTCGAGGCTGCCGGGCAGCGGCTTGAAGCGGCCGAAATGCGCCAGCCAGTCGGCATCGCTCAGGCCATCGAGGCCGATCTCGGCGGCGGCGCGATCATTGCGGAAGCGCAGGATCGTCTGCGGGAAGTTCGCGGCCTCGACAGGGTCGTAAAAGCTTTCGCCGAGCGCAAGGATGGCCCGGGCGGCGCGAAACTCGGCCATGGCGGCGGGGTTCAGGCGGTGGGGAAGGAGCAGGCGGCGCGAACGAAGCGCACGGTCTCGGCCTCGACTCGCGCGGCCTCCTCCGGGTTCCGGGCGGTCAGGATGCGATCGATGGCGTCACCGACGATATGGTGGGTGAAGGATGCGGCCAGTTCGACATCGATGCCGGTGATACCGCGCTTGGCGATGGCGGCGTGCATCTGCCGGGTGATCCAGTTCACCGTCGTTTCCTTGGCGGCGTGGTAGAAGGGCTCGGCATCGGCGTTGGTCGCCATCTGGCTCTTCGGGCCCTTCTTGGGCGCGGCCGAGGCCGATTCGCCACAGGCATCGCCACCCATGCCTTCCCAGAGCATGTTGGTGCGGCAAAACTCGAAAACCCGGGGGATGATGATGCCGGGCTCAAGGTCCTCCAGCGCGTCATCACCTTCCATGAAGGCGATCATCATCTTGCCGTGGCGGATGCCGAGCTCCTCGAGCAGCGCCTTTTTCGAGCCGAAATGATAGAAGATCGAGCCTTCCGACACATCGGCCTCTCGGGCGATATCGGCGGTGCCGGTGCCGGCGAAGCCTTTGGTGGAAAACAGCATATGGGCGGCGGCGAGTACGCGCTGCTTGGTTTCCGCCGGGTCATAACGGCGAGCGCGCGTGTCTGTGCGGGCCTCATGCCGGGGTTCGGACTTGAAACCTGTCGTCGATGCGTTGCGAGTGTCGATTGCGCGCGTTGCCACTGGCCAGATACTTCCTTATCCCCCCCGGGAAGAGGCCATATAACGCGGCAACTGAGTCTGAGTCAAAGATTTGGGCTTGATATGGCCCTGGCAAGTGGAGGCTGGATGGCGGCGGCACAGGCACGGGCAGCAGATGGCGCGGCGCCGGCCTGGGAGCAGGGCTGGTACTGGTCTGGCGATGGCCTGCGCCTGCACTATCGCGATTGGCCGGCGGCGGCGGATGTTTCGCCCGGGCAGCCGGTGTTGCTGTGCCTCCCCGGCCTAACCCGCACGGCGGCGGATTTCGAGCCGCTGGCGGCGCGGCTGGCCGGGCGCTGGCGGCTGGTGGCGGTGGACCTGCGCGGTCGTGGGGAATCCGCCTGGGCCAAGGATTCGCTGACCTATCTGCCGCTGAACTACCTGCACGACCTGCGGCTGCTCATCGAATCGGCGGGCATCGGGCGCTTTGTCGTTATCGGCTCCTCGGTCGGCGGACTGCTGACGATGCAACTGACCACCGGGCACCGCGCCGCCATGGCGGGCGCCATCCTCAACGATATCGGCCCGGATATCGAGCCGGCCGGTCTGGCGCGGCTCCAGGCCAATGTCGGCCGCGGCGGCAACTGGCCGACCTGGGTGCATGCCGCGCGGGATCTCGCCACGCGCAACGCCGGCATCTACCCGCTCTGGCAGCTTGCGGACTGGCTGGCCTTTGCCAAGCGGCTGTGCCGGCTCACCCAGGCGGGACGAATCGTGTTTGACTATGATCCGCGCATCGCCGAGCCGTTCCGGCTGCCGGGGCGCGATGCCGGCGCGGACCTGTGGGCGGCGCTGGCCGGGTTGGGCGGGCTGCCGGTGCTCAGCCTGCGCGGCGAAAATTCCGATGTGCTCACCGCCGCCACGCAGAAGCGCATGCAGGCGCGGCTGCCCGAAATGATGGTGGCGACCGTGCCCGGTGTGGGCCATGCTCCCACCCTTGGCGAGCCGGAGGCCGTGGCCGCCGTGGATACGCTGCTTGAAGCAGTGCTGAGGGGAGAGACGCGATGATCGAACGGCATGTGTGGCGGCTGGTGAAGCGACCGGTGGGCGATATCGCCGATGGTGACCTTGAATATTGCACTGAAACGCTGCGGCCGCTGGCCGATGGCGAGTTCGTGCTGCGGGTGACCTATCTGTCGCTCGATCCGACCAACCGCATCTGGATGAGCGACCAGGAGCAATATATGCCGCCGGTGGAAATCGGCGCGGGGATGCGCGGTGGCGTGTGTGGGCGTGTGGCGGAAAGCCGCAAGGCCGGGGTGAACCCGGGCGACCTGTTCGCCGGGCTGGGCGAATGGGCCGATCATTTCATCACCGATGGCACAGGCTTGAGTCGGTTGCCGGAGATTCCGGGCATTCCGCTGGCGGTTATGTTCGGCACGCTGGGTCTGGTTGGCCCCACGGCCTATTTCGGCCTGCTCGATATCGGCAAGCCGCAGCCGGGCGAAACGCTGGTGGTGAGCGCGGCCGCCGGCGGCGTCGGCCAGGTTGTCGGCCAGATCGGCAAGATCAAGGGCTGCAAGGTCATCGGCATCGCTGGCGGCAAGGCCAAGTGCGATTATGTCGTCAACGAACTCGGCTTCGATGCGTGCATCGATTACAAGAGCCAGGACGTCGGCGCCGAGCTCGACCGGCTGGCGCCCGAGGGCGTGGACATCAACTTCGAGCAGGTCGGCGGCGACATCATGGTCGCTGTGCTGAAGCGCATGCGGCTGTTTGGGCGGGTTCCGCTGTGCGGGTTGATCTCGAGCTACAACGCCACCGATGGCCAGGAGCCGCCGGGCTTCTGGACGATGATGCTGATGCGCCGGCTGACCGTGCGCGGCTTCATCGTCACGGATTTCATGGACCGTTTCGCTGAGGGCGGCATGGCGCTGGCCGGCTGGATGCTGGAGGGCAAGCTCAAGACCCGGCAGGATATCCGCCCCGGTCTGGAGAATGCCGCGACGGTGGTGAAGGACCTCTACAGCGGCGGCAACTTCGGCAAGCTGCTGGTGGAAGTCACGCCGCCATAGGGGCGGAAACTTTGCAATGTTTGCAGAATTCCAATTTTAATATCGTGTAATTTTAAGAAGTTAACCAAGGACTTCTTTAGCGTTTCCCCGCCGTGCCGTTACAGCAGCTCCTGTTGCATGGCGCGGCGGGAGATCTGAGTTGGTTCGTTTCTGGATGGCGCCTGTCGCGGCGTTGATGCTTTCTGGCGCTGCGCCGGCCATGGCAGCCACCTGGTTGCTTGGCGGTACGGCGGCTGATCTTGCGTCACTCAGTGTCGCCCTGCCCGGCGAGGCGACTCTGGCCATCGAGGCGCGGCTGTTCACGGCGGCGCCGGGTTCGCTGACCAATCTCTCCCAGCTGGCCACGACCGGCACCGTGCGCCGCGAAACGACCGGTATCGGCGTGGCCGGCGGCGCCAGTAATCCGCAGATCGACACCAACAACGCCGCGCGGCGGGAAGCATTGCTGGTCAGTTCCGACCGGTTTCTGCAGCTGACCGGGCTCAAGCTCTCCTACATCGATGCTAATGATACGCTGCAGGTCTATGGCGTTGGCGCTGGCGGCGCACTGACGGCACTCGGCTTCCCTGGTGTCATCAATACCGGCCTTGGCGGCACGGCGGCGTTCACCAATAGCGCCGCGAACCTTGGCACGACTTCGCTGGTGTTCAACGATCCGCTGCTGGCGTCGTTCCGCCAGTTTGTCTTCACCACGCGTGCGGGCGGCGATGTGTTGTTCGGCGGTGATCTGGGGCAGGGCTATCGGATCGATTCGATCAGTGCAGAAGTTGTTCCCGAGCCGGCCGCCTGGGCCATGCTCATTGCCGGCTTTGGTCTAGTCGGTGCCGCAATGCGGCGGCGCAACTTCGCTGTGTCGGCCTGATTTTCAGGCCCAGCGGCCAAAGGGAATGATCTTCGAATAAGCGGCGAGCGGCGGCTTCTCCGCCAGCAAAGCCCCTTCGCGCAGCAGGAAGGCATCGGCCACGATGCAGGCCTGCTGCTCGATGCCGTAGCGGTGGAACGGCTTGCCGGGCAGCAGCGCGTAGCGATAGCGCGCGAACGGCAGGCGGCGCAGGAACAGGTTGATGCCCTGCTGGTGCTGCCAGACATGCACCATCTCATGGACGAAATGTGCCTTCAGCCCGAGCGCGGCGGCGGCATAATCGGCGCACCAATTATCGCCCTCCGGGTGGCACCAGATATGCCCATTGGGTGCCATGGTGACGCGCCGGGGGTGCAGCAACCAGAACTTCTCGCGGCGAATGGTGACGGCGGCGGCATCGAGCGCGCTGCCGAAGACGCTGGCGGCCAGCGCCTGCTCGCCGCCGGTCAGATGGCGGCGGAACGGGTGCAGCAGCGCGGGAGCGCCGCTCTCAATGGCCTTCATGCCCCATGGCCGGCTTGGGAGCCGCAGTTGCGGCCGCCGGGCTGCGCGTCGGGGCGTTGACCGAAACCTTGGCGCCGCTGGCGAACTCCAGCGTCAGCGGCAGGCTGGCCGGCGGCGTCGTGAGGCCGAAGATCATCAGGTGGTTGGCGCCGGGCTTGAACTCGACGGTGGCCCCGGCAGGCACATCCAGGCCATCGAGCTTGCGCATCTGCATCATGCCGCCATCCATGGTCATGGTGTGCAGCTCCACGCGCCCGCCGGGCGTGCTGGCGGCGATGAGCCGGTCTGCCCTGGGGCCGTTGGTGAAGCGGAAATAGCCGGCGGCCGGGCGACCGGGGGCCGGATTGATGCGGACCCAGGCGTCCTTGATGCCATCGGGCGCAGGGGCGGCAAGCGCCGGAGCGGAGAGCAGCAAGGCAGCGGCAACAGTGAGGCGGATCATGCGAAGGTCTCCAACAGCCCAGCCTCTCTAGGCGGGCGTTCATGGCTTGTCATCGTCGGCTCTACATGGCGCTCGCTGAACCGGGGCTGAGCCGCGCATTTTTTGAATCGGCTGGCCCGCTTGCAGCGCCATTTCGCGCTACCTATATGCGCCATCGGACATAAACAGCCAGTCGGACGATGGGCAGCACTGCTTCGGGGTGACGCCGCACGGGCCGCAACAGAGGATGGAAGAACAGACCATGGCAAAAGTTATCGGTATCGATCTTGGCACCACCAACAGCTGCGTTGCCGTGATGGAAGGTGCCACGCCCAAGGTTGTGGAAAATGCCGAGGGCGCGCGCACCACGCCATCGCAGGTTGCCTTCACCAAGGATGGCGAGCGCCTTGTCGGTCAGCCGGCCAAGCGCCAGGCGGTGACCAACCCCGAGAACACCGTATTCGCGGTCAAGCGTCTCATCGGCCGCCGTTTCGATGATCCGCTGACCAAGAAGGATGCGGACCTTGTGCCCTACAAGATCACCAAGGGCCCGACGGGCGATGCCTGGGTGGGTGCCGGTGGCCAGGAATATTCCCCCTCGCAGGTCAGCGCCTTCATCCTGCAGAAGATGAAG
>DIUN01000018.1:126096-200220 GCA_002423025.1 Sphingomonadales bacterium UBA6157
CGCATCATCAACGAGCCGACCGCGGCTGCCCTGGCCTATGGCCTCGACAAGAAGAGCGAGGCCAAGACCGTTGCAGTTTACGATCTCGGCGGCGGCACCTTCGACGTGTCGGTGCTCGAGCTTGGCGATGGCGTGTTCGAGGTGAAGTCCACCAGTGGCGACACCTTCCTCGGCGGCGAAGATTTCGATGCCAAGCTGGTCGAGTTCCTCGCGGCGGACTTCAAGAAGGCCGAGGGCATTGACTTGACCAAGGACAAGCTGGCCCTGCAGCGCCTGAAGGAAGCTGCCGAAAAGGCCAAGATCGAGCTGTCCTCGACCGCCGCTACCGAAGTGAACCTGCCCTTCATCACCGCCGACGCCACCGGGCCGAAGCATCTCGTGAAGGCCATCACCCGCACCGACCTCGAGAAGCTGGTGATCGACCTCATCGAGCGCACCCGCAAGCCGTGCGAAGATGCGATCAAGGAAGCCGGCGTCAGCAAGGGCGAGATCGACGAAGTGATCCTCGTCGGCGGCATGACCCGCATGCCGCGTGTGCGCCAGTTCGTGAAGGAGCTGTTCGGCAAGGAGCCCAACACGTCCGTCAACCCGGATGAAGTGGTCGCCATGGGCGCCGCGATCCAGGCCGGCGTGCTGCAGGGCGATGTGAAGGACGTGCTGCTGCTCGATGTCACCCCGCTGTCGCTGGGTATCGAGACACTGGGCGGCGTGTTTACCCGCATGATCGATCGCAACACCACCATCCCGACCAAGAAGAGCCAGACCTATTCGACGGCTGATGACAATCAGTCGGCGGTGACGATCCGGGTCTTCCAGGGCGAGCGCGAGATGGCGGCGGACAACAAGATGCTTGGCCAGTTCGATCTGGTCGGCATTCCGCCGGCGCCGCGTGGCATCCCGCAGATCGAGGTGACCTTCGATATCGATGCCAATGGCCTCGTGGCTGTCAACGCCAAGGACAAGGGCACCGGCAAGGAACAGCAGATCCGTATCCAGCCCTCGGGCGGCCTCTCGCAGGCCGATATCGAGCAGATGGTGAAGGATGCCGAGCGCTTCGCCGAGGAGGACAAGAAGCGCCGCGCCGTGGCCGAGGCCCGCAACCAGGCGGACAGCCTCATCCACTCGACCGAGCGCCAGCTCGTCGAGCATGGTGACAAGGTGACGGCCGATGTGAAGGCCGAGATCGAAAGCGCCATTGCCGATGCCAAGGCGGTGCTCGATGGCGGCGATGCCGACGCCATCACGGCTAAGACGACGGCGCTTTCCACCGCGGCGATGAAGCTGGGTGAGGCGATCTATGCAGCCGAGCAGGCCAAGGCGGCCTCGCCGGAAGCTGAAGCGCCCAAGGACGACAATGTTGTCGACGCCGAGTTCTCGGACGTCGAAGACGACAAGAAGTAAGCGATTGCGGCATGGCTGCGCCCTCGGTTCCGCTCAGGATGAGCGTGACCGGGGGCGTTTCCATGCTTTGACTTTTGGGGAGCCCATGACACAAAGCCGCTCATCCCGAGCGATGTCGAGGGACGCGACCAGGATGGGGCGAGCGACCCGATGAGCACCGAGATCGACTATTACGAACTGCTGGAGTGCCAGCGCGGCGCCGATGATGCGGCGCTGAAGTCTTCCTATCGCCGGCTTGCCATGAAGTGGCATCCGGACAAGAACCCCGGCGACGCCAGCGCCGAGCAGCGCTTCAAGGCGATCAGCGAGGCCTATGACTGCCTGAAGGACCCGCAGAAGCGCGCGGCCTATGATCGCTACGGCCATGCCGCCTTTCAGAACGGTGGCGGCGGTGGCGGTGGCGCTCAGGATTTTGGCGGTTTTTCGGATATTTTCGAGAACATCTTCGGCGAGTTCATGGGTGGCCGCCAGCAGCGCGGCCGTGGTGGCGCGGCGCGCGGTCAGGACCTGCGTTACGATCTGGAGATGAGCCTGGAGGAGGCGTTTGCCGGCAAGGCGGCGACTCTGGAAGTTGAAGTGGCGGCAGCCTGCGAGCCATGCGGCGGCAGCGGCGCCAAGCCCGGCACCGCGGCGCGCCAGTGCACCACCTGCAACGGCCAGGGCCGTGTCGGGATGCGGCAGGGCCTGTTCATGGTCGAGCGCGCCTGCCCGGCCTGCCATGGCGCCGGCCAGATCATCGCCGACCCGTGCGAGAGTTGCGGCGGCGCCGGGCGCATCGAGAAAAAGAAGACGCTCAGCGTCAATGTCCCCCGCGGCGTCGATGATGGCACGCGTATCCGTGTCGCCGGCGAGGGCGAGGCGGGAATGCGCGGCGGGCCTCCGGGTGACCTGTATATTTTCGTGCACCTGAAGCCGCATGCGCTGTTCAAGCGCGATGGCACGACGCTGTTTGCCATGGCGCCGATCTCGATCACCACGGCGGCGCTGGGCGGCGAGATCGAAGTGCCGGGGCTGGACCGCGACGTGGCGGTGGTGAAGATTCCGCATGGCACGCAGACCGGCAAGCAGTTCCGCGTGCGCGGGCGCGGGATGCCGGCGCTCAACGGCGGCGTGGCTGGCGGCGGCTTTGGTGATCTGGTCGTCCAGATCGAAGTCGAGACGCCGGTGAAGCTCACCAAGCGCCAGCGTGAACTGCTCGAGGAGTTCCAGGCGCTGGAAACCGAGGAGGGCGGCCGCAACACGCCCAAGCAGACCGGCTTTTTCGATAAACTCAAGGACGCCTGGAACGAACTGACGGACTAGGCCGTCAGCTCTTCGCGGCCAGTCCCTGGGCAAAGGCCGCTGCGGCGCCGAACAGGCCGGGCTGAGGGTGGGTGATGAGCTTGACCGGCAGGTCGCCCATCCGGCCCTCGAAGCGCCCCTTGGCAGTGTAGCGGGCGCTGAACCCCGAGGCCGGCAGATGATCGGCGATGCGCAGGCCGACGCCGCCGGCGATAACCGTGGCGGAAGCGCCCTGCGCCAGCGCGATGTCCCCGGCAAAGCTGCCCAGCGCCAGGCAGAAGCGATCTAGCGCCGCGGTGGCGAGGCTGTCCGTGCCTGAAAGCGCTGCGGTCCAGAGCGTCTTGTCATCGGTGCCCATGACGGCGCGGCCCTCGATTCCGGCGAGCACTTCATGGATGGCGGCAAGGCCGGGGCCGGAGACGACGCGCTCGGCCGAGACGCGGTTATGCCGCTTTCGCAGGTGCGCGAGAATGGCATCCTCGATCTTGTCGAGCGGCGCGAAATCGATATGGCCGCCCTCAGTGGCGATGACATGATAGGTGCCGGCCCGTCGCAGTACCAAGGCCACGCCCATGCCGGTGCCGGGGCCAACAATGCTGATGACGCCGCTCTCGGGCAGCGGCTGATCCGGCCCGCAAATATGACGGAACTCGCCACCTCCAGCCTGCGCCACGGCATGCGCGACCGCCTCGAAATCATTGACCAGCGTGAAGCGATCGACGTTCAGCTTCTCCGGGATCATCGCCGGGCGGATGATCCAGGGGTTGTTGGTCAGCTTGAGCACTTCGCCCGCCACCGGGCAGGCGACCGCGATGCCGGCGGCGCGCGGCAACGGAGCGCCGGTCTGTTCGGCAAAGGCCTCCCAGGCCGTTTGCAGGCTGGCATGGTCCGCCGCGCGCATCACCGTTTCCGGGCCGAGGTGTAGCACCTTGCCGGGCGCCACCAGCGCGATGGCGAAGCGGGCGTGCGTTCCGCCGATATCGGCAGCGACGATCTCAGTGGTCGCCGCCGCGACGGGCTCGCTTCCGGCGTCAGTCATGCCAGCTGCGGCCATCGCGTTCGGTCAGGGCGATCGCGGCGGCCGGGCCCCAGTTGCCTGCGGCATAGGGCTTGGGCTCCATGCCGGCGGCGGCCCAGCCGGCACGGATCGCGTCGATCCACTGCCACTGTGCTTCCACCTCGTCGCGGCGCACGAACAGGGTCTGCTTGCCTTCGATCAGGTCGAGCAGCAGTCGCTCATAGGCGATCCGCCGGCGCACATCGGCAAAGGCATTGGCCATGCCGATATCGAGCGGCACCTGCCGCAGTCGGATGCCGTCCCGATCGAGCCCTGGCGCCTTGGCCATCATGGCAAGGCCGATATTCTCGTTGGGCTGCAGGCTGATGATGAGCTTGTTGGGCTTCAGCCCTGCCTCGCCGAACATGCTGTGCGGCACCGGGCGGAACTGGATGATGATCTCGCTCATCCGGTCGGGCAGGCGCTTGCCGGTGCGCAGGTAGAAAGGCACGCCCTTCCAGCGCCAGTTATCGACATGCGCCTTAAGCGCCACGAACGTCTCGGTGCCCGAGGGGCGGCCAAGCTCCTGGGCATAGCCCGGTACCGGCTTGCCGGCGATGGCGCCCGGGCCATATTGGCCGCGTACGCTGTGGCTCTCCACCGAGGCCGTATCGATGGGGCGCAGCGAGCGCAGCACCTTCACCTTCTCGTCACGCACCGAGGTCGGGTCAAAGCGCGCCGGCGGCTCCATGGCGACCAGCGCCAGCAGCTGCAGCATATGGTTCTGCACCATGTCCCGCAGCGCGCCCATGCCGTCATAATAATCCGTGCGGCTTTCCAGCCCGACGGTTTCGCCAACGCTGATCTGCACATGGTCGATGCCGGCGGCGTTCCACAGCGGCTCGAACAGCGTGTTGCCGAAGCGCAGCGCGAGCAGGTTCTGCACCGTCTCCTTGCCGAGATAATGATCGATGCGGAACGTGCGGCTTTCCGGATAGGCGCTGGCCACGGCATCGTTGATGGCGCGGCTGGAGGCGAGATCGGACCCCAGTGGCTTTTCCAGCGCCAGCCGCGCGCCCGGCCCGGCGAGCCCGGCGGACGCCAGGCCGGCAATGGTCGGGCCGAACAGGCTGGGCGCGGTGGACAGGAAGATGGCGAGATGCTCGGGCTCGCCGACGGCCTTGGCGAGAGCCTGGAAGCCATCGGGTGTGCTGGCATCCAGCGGTACATAGGAGAGGCGAGCGAGAAAGCGCTCCGTCAGCGCGTCGTTCTTGCGCTCCGGCTCGACAGCGGCGGCCAGCGCATCGGCAGCGATGGCGCGAAAGCCGGCATCATCCATGTCGCTGCGCGCCGTGGCGATGATCCGCAGGCAATCTGGCAACAGGCCATCGGCATCCAGCCCATAGAGCGAGGGCAGCAGCATGCGCTTGGAAAGGTCGCCCGTGGCGCCGAAAAGCAGGAGATGAGTGCAGGGATCAGCCATGGGCCAGCGTTTATCAGCCTTTTCGTGAAGGCGAAAATGTTATCGTTCACAATTGGAATGCGACTGCATTTTGGCGGGGTGCGTAGAAACGCCGGCTCGCCGAGGGGGCTGCGCTTGGGCTAGACCATCAACACCTTGATGATTCGCATGATCTTGCCCCTGATGCTGCTGGCCGCTCCCGCCCTTGGCGGTACGCCTGAGGATCCCCGCGGGCTGATCCCGCCGCCGCGCGCGGCCTGTGGCGAGGTGCCGGCCACGGCGCTGTCCCTGGCTGCGCTGGTGGACATCGCACTGTGCCGCAACCCGCAGACAGCGGCCGGCTGGGCGGCGGCGCGGGCGGCGGCGGCGCAGGCCGGGGCGGCGCGCGGGGCAGCGCTGCCAAGCATCGATGCGAGCTTCGGCCCCACGCTCACGCGCAGCAACAGCTTTCAGGGCACCGGCTTTGTCGATGGCAACGGCCAGATTGTCGGCGGCGCGCAGGCGGTGACGAACACCAACACATCGGCTCGGCTGGCGCTGAGCTATCTCATCTTCGATGGCGGCGGCCGCTCGGCGCGGATTGCCGCTGCCGATGCGCAGGCGGCAGCGGCGCTGGCGCAATATGCCGATACAGCGCAGGCGGTCGTGCTCAACGTCGTCACGGCTTACAACGCGCTGGCCGGCAACCGCGCGGTGGAGGAGGCAAACCGTGCCAATGTGGCGTTTGCCCGCCAATCGCGTGATCTCGCTGCGGCACGAAGCCGGGCGGGTGTGGCGACCGGCGCCGACCGTTTGCAGGCAGAGACCCAGCTGGCGCAAGCCGAGCTGACTCTCATCCAGACGCGCGGCAGCGTCGCGACTTCGGCGGCGCAGCTGGCCGTGGCCGTGGGCCTGCCGCCGACCATGGCGCTGGACTTGGCGCCAGCCGCGCCGTTGGGCGATGCCGCGCGGCTGAAGGCCGGAGCTGCGGCGTTGATCGCCGAGGCCGAGCGGTTGCGGCCCGATATTCTCGCCGCCCGCGCCAATGTCAGCGCTGCCGAGGCCAATGTCCGCAGCGCGCGCTCGGCTGGCCGGCCCAGCCTGGCCGTGCAGGCCAGCAACTCCCTCTCCGCCGTGGACACCAACGTGGACCGCAACCTCGCCAGCGTGGGTGTGATCCTTTCGGTGCCGATCTTTTCCGGCTGGAACGCGCGCTACAATATCGCCGCCGCCCGCGCCCAGCTGGAGCAGCAGCAGGCACTCGCCGAGCAGACGCGCCAGCAGGCCGGGCTGGCGGTGTATTCCAACGTCATCGCCTTTGAAAATGCGCTGGCCAGCCTTGAGACGGCCCGGGTCCTGGTGGCCAGCGCGACGGAATCGGCGGCGCTGGCGCAAGGGCGCTACAAGGCCGGGGTCGGCACCTTTGCCGAGCTGCTCAATGCCCAGGCGGCGCAGGCCGGCGCGCGGCAGCAGCTGGTGCAGGCCGAGTTCAACCTCCGCACTGCCGATGCCCAGCTGGCCCGCGCGGTGGGGGACATGGGCGAAGCCATTCCGGAGCGGCGGCGATGAACGGGCACAGGAAACAGCGGCAATGGCAATGACACGGCGGCGCTGGATGATGCTGGTGGCGGTGCTCGCCGTGGCGCTGGCCTGGCCGGCGTGGCGCTGGTTCAACCCGCCGCCCGTGGTGGAGCCGTTCAAGGTCCAGGCCGTGGAGCGGGGGGATCTGCGCGAGGAGATCACCGCAAATGGCGTGCTCAACCCGGTACGGGTGGTCAACGTCGGCACCCAGGTTTCGGGCACGGTGCAGGCGCTTTATGCAGATTTCAATGATCGGGTGACGGCCGGGCAGGTGCTGCTGCGCATCGATCCGGCGATCTTCACCTCGCGGCTGGCGGCGAGCGAGGCCGCGCTGTCCAGCGCCCGGGCCAGTGCGGCGCTGCAGGCCGCCAATGCCCGGCGTGCGGCCGAGCTGGTGGCGCAGGATTACATCAGTAGGCAGGACTATGAAACCAGCCTTGCCTCCTCGCGCGGGGCTGCCGCACAGGTGCGCCAGGCCGAGGCGCAGATCGCGCAGGACCGGGCGAACCTTGGCTTCACCGTCATCCGCTCGCCGGTTTCGGGTGTCGTCATCAGCCGCGAGGTCGATATCGGCCAGACGGTGGCGGCGCAGTTCAACACGCCCACGCTGTTCCGCATCGCCCGGGACCTGACGGAAATGCAGATCGAGGCGGCGGTGGCCGAGGCGGATATCGCCAAGGTACGCCGGGGCCAGCTGGTCAATTTCACCGTCGATGCCTATGGCACCCGCAGCTTCAGCGGCACGGTTTCCCAGGTGCGGCTCAACCCTGTCACCCAGCAGAATGTCGTCACCTATACCGTCGTCGTGCTGGCGGCGAACCCGGATGGCGCGCTGCTGCCGGGGATGACGGCCAATGCCAGCTTCCTCGTGTCCGAGCGCCAGGGCGCGCTGCTGCTGCCCAACGCCGCGATGAGCTTCAAGCCCGAGGGCTGGAAGCCCCAGCGCGGCACCGCCGGGGCGGACATGGTGACCATTTTCGTCAAGGTGGGGGATGCCCCCGAGCCGCGCCGCATCAAGGTGGGTGTGTCCGATGCCGAGATGACCGAGGTGCTCTCCGGGCCGCTCAAGCCCGGCGAGCTGGTCATCACCGGCGGCGCGGCCAAGGCCAAGCCGGCCGGCATGTTCAGCGGCCCGCCGGGCGGGCGGCGCGAGAGCGCCAACGGCGGGCGCGGCGGCGAAGAGGTCGCCAAGCCGGCGCCGCCGCCGGCCAGGCCGCAGGCCAGCGAGGCGGAATGACCGCTGCCGGCCCGCCGCTGCTGGCGCTTGAGGGCGTGGCCAAGGATTATGCCTCGGAGGCCGGGGTGTTCCGTGCGCTGGAGGGGGTCAACCTCACGGTGCAAAAGGGCGAGTTCATGGCCATCATGGGCCCCTCAGGCTCGGGGAAATCGACGCTGATGAACATAATCGGCTGCCTCGATTCCCCCACCGAGGGCACATATCATTTTGAGGGAACGGACACTGCAACGCTTGGCGAGTCGGCGCTGGCGAGGCTGCGCGGCGAGGGAATCGGCTTTATTTTCCAGCAGTTCAACCTGCTGCCCCGGCTCTCGGCGCTGGGCAATGTGGCGCTGCCCATGGTCTATTCCGGCCTGCCCCGCCGGGAGCGCGAGGCGCGGGCCCAGGCGCTGCTCGAGAGCGTCGGGCTGGGGGACAAGGCGCGCTCCCGGCCGAGCCAGCTCTCCGGTGGCCAGCAGCAGCGCGTCGCCATTGCCAGGGCGCTCGCCAATGGCCCGCAGCTGCTGCTCGCCGATGAGCCGACCGGCGCGCTGGACAGCAAGACCGGGGTGGAAGTGCTGGGGCTGTTCCGCGCGCTCAATGCGGAAAAGGGCGTGACAGTGGTGATCGTGACGCATGATCCGGAGGTGGCGCGGGTGACGAACCGCGTCGTCCGCATCCAGGATGGCCGGGTGTTCTATGATGGCCCGCCCAGCGATGCGGCGCTCTTGGGGCAGGCAGCGGCATGATCTCTACCATGCTCGCCGAGGCGTGGAGTGCCCTGCTGGCGAACCGGCTGCGCTCGTCGCTCACCATGCTGGGCATGATCATCGGGGTCGCCGCTGTCATCCTCATGCTGGCGATTGGCGGCGGGGTGCAGAAGCAGGTGGAGGCCTCCATCTCGGGGCTGGGGTCCAATCTGCTCATCGTCACGGCGGGCAGTGGCCGGCAGGGCGGCATCTTCGGCGGTGCCGGCACCGGTGCTTCGCTGCGCATCGATGATGCCGAGGCGATCTCGCGGCTGGACAATGTGGTGGCCGCCGCGCCCTCCACCGGGGTGCCGGCGCAGGCCGTGGCCGGGCCGGCGAACTGGGCCACCAACGTCACCGGCTCGGTGCCGGCGTGGTTCATGGTCAACGAGTGGCCGGTGGCGGATGGCCGGATGTTCACCGAGCGGGAGGACAGGGCCGGCGCGCGGGTGGCGGTGCTGGGCCAGACGGTGGCGGACAAGCTGTTCGGCGCCAATGATCCGATGGGCCAGATGGTGCGGGTAAAGGGCGTCAGCTTCACCATCATCGGCATATTGGAGCCGCGCGGCCAGGGCTTTGGCGGGCAGGACCGGGATGACACGATCATCGTGCCGCTCACCACGGCGCTGCGGCTGCTGCAGGGCAACGCCATCCGCCGCTCCATCCGCACCATCTCGGTGAGCGTCGCCTCCTCGGAGGCGCTGGACCCGGTGACGGACGATATCAACGCCCTGCTGCGCCGCCTGCACCGGCTGCGCCCCGGCGAGCAGGATGATTTTCAGGTGGCGAACCTCACCGCCATCACCGACACGCTGACGACCACGACCAAGGCCATCTCGCTGCTGCTCGCCGCCATCGGCTCGATCAGCCTCATCGTCGGCGGCATCGGCATCATGAACATCATGCTNNTGGCCATCGGCGCCAGCCGGGCGGCGGTGCGCCTGCAGTTTTTGCTGGAGGCGCTGATGCTGTCGTTGATCGGCTGCGGCATCGGCGTGGCAGTGGGCACCGGGCTGGCGCTGGTGGCCGGCAGCTTCATCGGCTTCGGCACCGAGGTGACGCTGTTTGCCGTCAGCATCGCCTTTGCCGTCTCGGCCTCCATCGGCATCTTCTTCGGCTGGTGGCCAGCCACCCGCGCCTCGAAACTCAGTCCGATCGAGGCGCTGCGGGGCTGATCGCCCAGACAGCCTGCGGGCGATTTCGGGATAAAAGCGGGTCTGGCTGGGCACCGTGCCGGCGTTGGCCCGGCGAGTCGCCGGCGCTGGGCGGGTTGCGGCCGGTATGCCGGCGGGCCGTGCGCGGGCTGCTGCCGGCATCGGCATCGCAAACCTGTTGGGTTTGGAAGGTTACAAAGGTTACACGCCCACGCTCTTGCGCGTGTTTTTCGATCACCTTTGACGGAAATCAGAATTTGGCGATGTCAAAGAGCGGGCGGCTCGCAATGATAACCAAATTGGTTTGTATAGTCAAGATCGGGGCAGCGCCTTTACGGTGCGCCACAAGCCCGTGACGGCGAGAATCATCGTCAAATGAACCGCGATCAATGGCGGCCAGCCGAACAGAAAGATGATGTCGTTGGCCAGTCCGGCCTTGAACGGGCCGCCGCCCATGGCGAGCCCCCGTGTTCCGAACAGGGCGTTGAAGTATGTCGGCACTGTAAACAGCCAGGCGGTCGTGACGGCACTCCAGAAGAACACGCGATGCCACGCGGGGCTCAGGCGGATGAACGGGCCGCCAAGCCCCCAGGCCATCAGCAGCAAGCCATGAGTGATCGCCTCCATATGGACCATGCGCCAGGCGCGCGCGTCTCCGGGGACACTGACCTCGATGGGCGGAATGACAGGCCAGGCGACGATCTGGCCCAGCAGCGCGACAAACCAGTGCCAGCCGACGAACAGCGCGAACACGAACAAGCCGACACCATTCAAAAACAGCAGCGCACGCAGGCGCTCAGGCATCACGATCATTGAAAAGCCCCTTCAGTCGTGCGGGCCACTGGCGCCGGCTCGCCGATCTTGGTCATGTCGAGTTCGCTCAGGTCCTTTGCGCCGTGCGCATATTGTTGCCACCAGGAGATGGCCCATGCCGGGTCCGGAACGCTGCGGGGATCGTAGCCCGGCTTGAGGATGCGCAGCAGCCGCGGTGTCAAACGCCCGAATATGCGCAGCAGCAAGCGGTACAGCGCCAGGCGCGACCGCCAGTTCGACCATAAACCATCTTCGATGAGCAAGGCGCGGTATCCCTGCCGCGCCCGGGCCATGATGTGGACTGTCGCAAACAGCAAACCGTAGATGCGCCACAGATAGCGGCCATCAAGCGCCTTGAAGACGTCATAGGTGGCACACTTGTGCTCGATCTCCTCGACGAAATGCCACAGGATCAGCGATGACACCGTGGGCTCCCCATCGCCGAACAGGTAAGCCCGATCCTCAACGAGCATATGGCCAATCGCCAGGGCCATCGCCTCGAAACCTTCCGCATAGGCCAGGTTGAACGTGAAGGAGCGGTGGCGCGCAAAGGACTGATAGTCGGCCTTCAGCACGGCTTCCATTTTCGGGACGGACTCATACCCGAGGTCTGCCAGACGCCTGTTGAATTGCTGGTGCTGGCGGAAATGCGCAGCCTCCTGCCCGACATACAGGTCGATCTCCGCGATCAGAGCCGGATCGGCGGTCTTTGCGCGCGCCTGGCGCATGGTCTCGATCAGGTAAGGCTCAAGATAGGGCATCGCCAGCGAGCCGGAATTAACGATGTGGCTGAACTGCGGGCGCGCCGTGTTCCAGATCCCGCCAAGCCTGTCCGGAAAGCGGAACTGGATGCGCCGAACCGTCATGCGCCCAGCCGTCATGTGTTGTGCGCCGATGGAGTCCGAGCGAGACATTTTCGCATCCTCTGGCCGGTGCGGGCGTGATCAATTGCCGCTATTGATATAAGACACACTAGCGCTAATGTGGCAATTGTCAATAGGAGCGGTTTCGGGCTATCTGCCGATCGCACCGTGGAGACCAGCGATGACGAAGAAGCCCGCGCGCACCAGGTTGCCGCCCGAGGATCGCCGCGCGCAGCTGGTTCGGCATGCTGTAGCCAGCTTTGCCGAGCACGGTATTGCGCGCGCTACGCAGGCCCAGGTCGCGGCGCGGGCCGGTGTCTCGGTTTCAGCCGTCTATTCGTATTTTCGGACCCGCGCCGATCTGCTCACCGCCGTGCTGGAGGCGGTGGAATCGACCATTGTCACGATGGTGGAGGGTGCGATCGCCAATTCGGCACCGCCGGCTGAAGCGCTGGCCCTTCTCGCGACACGAACCGCCGACATGGCGCTCCAGGAGCCGGATGTCGTCCGCGTATGGCTCGATTGGAGCACCGGTGTGCGGGCGGACGTATGGCCACAGTTCCTGCTGCTGCAGCGCCGCCTCCATGGCCTTGTCGAGTCCGTGCTCGTCCGCGGTGGAGATGGCGTTCCCATGCCGACGGACCTGTCCATCAAGTCAGCAGCGCGACTGTTTGTCGGCGGCGCCCATACCTTGGCGCTCATGCGGTTCGAAGACGTGGGCGAGGCGGAAATGCGCGTGTTTATCGATCAGATGGTCGGCGGCGTGCTGCGTGTGCTGCCGCCGCATTGCTGAAGGCTGCTTCCCGACTCTGGCGGTGGGCAAATGGCGTGCAAGCGGCCCGCCGCGTGCTGACCCTGCAACATCACCTCCGCCGGTTCGTCATCCACAGGAACCGCACCCATAGCAAGGAGGCCGACATCAGCGAGGCGATGATGATTGCCCAGACGATGCCGGCGACGCCGAGGCCGAGCGGGATGGCGAACAGGTAGCCCAGCGGCATCATCACCACCAGATAGCTGGCGAGGTGGGTGGCGGTGGGGGCCCAGACGTCTGATTGGGCGCGCAGGGACTGGGCGCCGACGACTTGCAGGCCATCGGCGAGGAAGAACAGGCAGGAGAGCAGCAGCGCGGCCGACGCCAGCTCGCGCACCGGGCCATCGAGCGTATAGGCGGCGGCAATGCTCTGGTTGCCCAGCGCCACGCCGGCGCAGATGGCGAGCATGACCAGCGAGGTAAAGCGGAAGCCGGTGCCGCCGGCGGCGCGGACACCTTGGGGCTGGCCGGCGCCATAAGCGCGGCCCACCATCACGCCGGTGGCGGTGGCGAGGCCGAGCGGCACCATGAACACCACGGCCGCCACATTGAGCACGATGGCCCAGGTGGCGACGGCCTGCGCGCTGATCCAGCCGGCGACGATGGACATCGAAGCAAAGGCCAGCGTCTCGACGAAATAGCTGGAGGAGGCGGCATAGCCGATGCGCCGCATCTCGCGCGCGGCGGCGGGATCATGCGGGGCGGGCGCGAACACGCCGAGCTCGCGCGCCCGGCGCCAGCGCACGATCAGCACCCAGATGAACACCAGCAGCGCGACACGGGACAGCGCTGTCGCCCAGCCGCTGGCCACCGCGCCCGATATGCCAAAGCCGCTGTTGCCGGGCACCAGCCAGAGATTGAGGATGAGGTTGACGACGTTGGCGCCCCACATGGCGAGCATGCCCGGCACGGCGCGGCCATGCGCCTCCAGCCAGAACATCCCGGCATCGGCAATGAGGATGGGCAGCAGCGAGAGCGCCAGCACCTGCAGCACCGGCGTGGCGCCGTTGGCCAGCGCTTCGTTGAGCCCGATATTGTGCATCAGCAGCCCGCCGAGGCCGGCGAGCACGGCGGCGGCGGCCAGCCCCACCCAGAAGGCATAGGCAATGCCGCGCCGCAGGATGGCGCCGGTATCGGCCTCACGGCCATTGCCGATGGCCTGGCTGGTGAGCACCTGCACGCCGGAGAGCAGGCCCACCGCCGTGGTGAGCACCACCGCCGTGGGTGCCCAGCCGAGCGCGTGATAGCCAAGCTCGGTGGCGGAATAGCGGCCCACGACCACCGTATCCACCACGCCCATCGCCATGATGCCGAGGCGCGACGCCACCACCGGCGCGGCCAGCCTGATCAGCGGCGCGTATCCGGGTGTGGCGAGGCCATCGGCAGGCGAATGTTCGGCGGGGGCCGAAGACATGGTGGGGCTTTCGAGGCTGTGGATGTGCGTGCGGGTTGGCTGCGGGGCTTAGGCGAGGGGGAGCCGGGCTGCAACTGCGGGCGTTGTCGCTGGGAGGCAGGCTTCGGCAAAAGCCAGCCGTCACCCCCGCGAAGGCGGGGGCCCATCTCCTCGATGTGCAGGAGATGGGCCCCCGCCTTCGCGGGGGTGACGGATGTGGGTGGCGCGGGCAGTAACCGCGGGCCTGTGTGGCGCGGCCAGTAACGGACCTGTGTGGCGCGATCTACCGCCGCTCGATCAGGCGCTGCACGGCCTCATGGCTTTCCCCGGCTTCGTTGGTGTCTCCGAACTTGGCCTCCAGCGTGCGGCGGATGGCGTGCAGCTCGGTATCGGTGAGATGCTCGATGCCGATGAACTGGTTGCGCGCATCCTTGGTGGCGCGGATCAGCTCATCGAGCTTGGCCTGGATGGCGGCGGCATCGCGGTTCTGGCTGTTCTGGATGAGGAACACGATGAGGAAGGTGACGATGGTGGTGGTGGTGTTGACCACCAGCTGCCAGGTGTCCGAAAAGCCGAAGACCGGCCCGGTGAGCGCCCAGCCGATGATGAGCACGGCGGCGGTGATGAACGCGCCCGGCCGGCCGACAAAGGCGGCGACGCTGTTGGCGATCTGGGTGAACAGGCGGTCCATGCTGCGCTCCGGCTGGTGCTTGCCGCATCCTATGCCGCCGCTTGGGCAAAGCTGCCATAGGGCAGGGCAAGGATAATCTGTGCCGTGCTGCGCTTGCGGCGCGGCGGCGGGGCGGTTACCGCTCGCGTCAACTCCATTCGCTTTGCAAAGGCCCGTCATGTCCAACACGCTGTTCAGCCCGTTTTCGTTCAAGGGCCTCACGCTGCCCAACCGCATCGTCATGGCGCCGATGACGCGCAGCTTTTCGCCGGATGGCGTGCCGGGCGAGAATGTGGCGGCCTATTATCGGCGGCGGGCCGAGGGCGGCGTGGGCCTGATCATCACCGAAGGCACCGGCATCGACCGCACCGGCTCGACCAATGATCCGAACGTGCCGCATTTTTACGGCGAGGCGGCGCTGGCCGGCTGGGGCGAAGTGGTGCGCGAGACGCATGCCGGCGGCGGGCTGATAGCGCCGCAGCTCTGGCACGTGGGCGCCGCCATCAACCACCTCAACCCCAACCCGCCGGAAGCCGAATCCCCCTCCGGCCTGTTCAAGCCCGGCAAGCCTTATGGCCATGCCATGACGGATGCCGACGTGGCGGACTGCATCACCGCTTTTGCCAAGGCCGCGGCCGATGCCAAGCGCCTGGGCTTTGACGCCATAGAGCTGCACGGCGCGCATGGCTACCTGATCGACCAGTTCTTCTGGGAGGGCACCAACCAGCGCACGGACCGCTGGGGCGGCGGCACCATCGCCGAGCGCGGGCGCTTTGCCGCCGAGATCCTGAAGGCCGTGCGCGCGGCGGTTGGCCCCGAGTTCCCGGTGATCATCCGCGTCTCGCAGTGGAAGCAGCAGGCCTATGATTTCAAGATCGCCAAGACGCCGGACCAGCTGGTCGAGTGGCTTGGGCCGCTGGTGGAAGCCGGCGCCGATGTGCTGCATTGCTCGCAGCGCCGCTTCTGGGAGCCCGAGTTCCCCGATCTGGATGGCGAGCAGGGCCTGAACTTTGCCGGCTGGACCAAGAAGCTGCTGGGCGTGCCGACCATCACGGTGGGCAGCGTTGGCCTGACCGGCGAGTTCATCGCCGGCTTTGGCGGCGAGAAGAGCCAGCCGGCGAGCATCGATGCGCTGCTGGAGCGGCTGGACAAGGGCGAGTTCGACATGGTCGGCGTGGGCCGGGCGCTGATCGTCGATCCGGATTGGGCCGAGAAGGTGCGCGAGAGCCGGATGGACGAGCTGCAGCCGTTCGAGCGGACGGCGCTGGGCTCGCTGGTCTGAGGTTGGGCGGCACCGGGCCGCTCCAGCTAAGCTGCAAGAGACAGGGAGCTTGGTGCTTCCGCCAGCTTGCTCCGTTGCCGCTGCCCGCTAAGGTGGCGGCATGACCACCCCCATTCCCATCGATGCTGACGGTGTTGCGCTTGGCAATGCCGGCCTGCCGCCGCTGCGGCCCAAGGATGCCGCCACTGTCATCGTCATCCGCCGCGATGCGCCGCGGCTGCAGGTGCTGATGGGGCGGCGGGCCGGCGGCCATGCCTTCATGCCGGACAAATGGGTGTTCCCCGGCGGCCGCATCCACCGCGCCGATTACCGGGTGGCGGCGGCCTCGGAGCTGCATCCGGAGGCCGCCGAGCCGCTGGTGCGCACCTGCCCGCCGGCCAAGGCGCGGGCGCTGGCACTGACAGCGGTGCGCGAGATGTTCGAGGAAACCGGGCTGATTCTCGGCCGGCCCGGCAAGGCGACAACGAAGAGCCCGGAGTGGCAGGCGTTCATCGCCACCGGGCATCTGCCGGACCTGGCGCCGCTGCGCTTCGTGGCGCGGGCGATCACCCCGCCAGTGCGGCCGCGGCGCTTCGATGCGCGGTTCTTCACCGTGGATGCGGCGCATCTTGTCAGCCTCGAGCCCGGCGCCGGCTGCGGCGAGCTGGACGAGACGGCGTGGTTCGATTGGGAAGCGGCGGCGGCGCTGGACCTGCCGGCGATCACCCGCGCCGTGTTGGCGGAAGTGGCACAACGCGAGTTGGAACCGGGGCGGCCGATTCCGTTCCACCGCTTCGATCGCGGGCAGCACCGGTTGCTGGCGGTTTAGGCCGTTCAGGCAAGCTGGGTCCCGGTGTTCGCCGGGATGACACGGTGCTTTAGAGCGCCGGCTCTTCCGGCGCGGGGGGCGCGAGCGGGGCCGGCTCCACCGGGGTGTTGCCGATATCGAGCACCACGCCCGAGCTGGGGTCGATCGTCTCCAGCAGCACGCCGCCGCCGGCCAGCGGGTCTGTCACCTCCTCGGCCACGGCGGCAACCGGCGCGGGTTCGCGGCGCAGCTTGCCTTCCTTGGCCAGCGCGGCCTGCATGAAGCGCTTCCACAGCCGCGCCGGCACGCTGCCGCCGACAACGCCGTTCATCGGCGAGTTGTCATCATTGCCCACCCACACGCCGGTCACCAGGTCCCCGGCAAAGCCGATGAACAGCGCGTCCCGGTAGTTCTGGGTGGTGCCGGTCTTGCCATAGGTCGGGATCGGCAGGCGCGCGGCGTTGCCGGTGCCGTTGCGCACGGCGGATTGCAGCAGTTGCAGCATCGGGGCGCGGGCCGGCCAGTCCGGGCTGTCCGTGTCCTTCGCGTTGATCTTGCCCGGCAGCTCCGGCGCCTTGGCGGCGATGCCGTGCGCCTGCACCGGGGCGCGGCCACTGGCCAGCGCGGCAAAGGCCTGGGTCATCTCGATCAGCGGAATCGGCGAGGTGCCGAGTGCCATGGCGGGATATTCCGAGATCGGCGTTGTCACCCCCAGCTTGCGGGCCTGGGCGATGACGGAGGGCACGCCGACCTGCTGTGCCAGCCGCACCGCCGCGACATTGGAGGAGGCGGCAAAGGCGGTCGCGAGGCTCACTGTGCCCCGGTAACGGCCATCGTCGTTCTTGGGGGCATAGTCGTCGATCTGCAGCGGGCTGTCGTCCACCGTGTCACCGGGGCGCAAGCCGGCCTGCATGGCGGCGAGATAGACGAACAGCTTGAAGGCCGAGCCGGGCTGGCGATTGGCCTGGGTGGCGCGGTTGAACGGCGTGGTCTTGTAGTCCGTGCCGCCGACCATGGCGACAACGGTGCCGTCCGGCCGCATGGCGACCAGCGCCGCCTGGCTGACGTTCAGGCCCTTCGAGCCGGCCAGCGCATCGCGGACAGCGCGCTCGGCTTCCTTCTGCAGGTCCCGGTCCAGCGTTGTTTGCACGGTCACATCGCCGTAGCTGGCTTCCTCCAGCGCATCACGCGCCTGCGGCAGCACCCAATCGGCAAAATAGCTGCCGCTAGGGATGGATTTGCGGCCCGGCGTATATTCGGCCGGCCGGGCGGCAGCGGCCTGCGCAGCCGTGATCGCGCCGGTCTCGACCATGGCGGCGAGTACCAGCCTGGCGCGGTCCCGGGCATCCTCCAGGTGGCGGCTGGGGGCGAGGCGCGAGGGCGCCTGCACCAGCCCGGCGAGCATCGCGGCCTCGCCGAGCGAGAGCTTTTCCGGCGTGGTATCGAAATAGACGCGCGCGGCGGAACGGATGCCCCAGGCGCCATCGCCGAAATAGACGGAGGAGAGATAGCGGGTGAGAATCTCGTCCTTGCTCAGCCGGGCTTCCAGCCAGAAGGCGATGATGACTTCCTGCAGCTTGCGCTTCAGCGTCCGGTCGGCGGAGAGGAAGCTGGTTTTCGCCAGCTGCTGCGTGAGCGTCGAGGCGCCCTGCGTGACGCCGCCGGCCTGCACGTTGCGGGTGAGAGCGCGCAGGATGCTGCGCGGGTCGATGCCCCAATGGCTCTCGAAGCGCCGGTCCTCGATGGCGATGAGCGCCGCCGGCACATAGGGCGGCAGCGTGGCGATGTTGACCGGGGCTTCCTTGTAATCCCCGCGCCGGGCGATGGCGCGGCCACCGGAATCGGTGATGACCAGCGAGGGCTGGGCCGCCGGCTCCAGCGCCCGGCCGAGCGGCGCTGTCGAGACCAGCCAGAGCAGCAGCAGCGTGCCCAGCCCGGCAATGGCGCCAAGCCCGGACCACATCAGGAATTTCGGATTGGCTCGCAGCCGGGCCTTGAATGCGGCAAAGCGCGGCGGCTGCCCGGCGGATTCCTCCGCCGGCACGGGGCCGGACTCTCCGGGCTCGGAGAGCGGCGGCTTCATGCCAGCGCCTGCTTCATTGTGGCCGGTTTCCCATCAGGCACGCTCCCGTGTGGCGCTGAAGCGGATCTTGCTCTCGCGCTGTATCGTGTAGTTCAGCTCCCAGGCGTCCCGCGCCATGAACACCGGCGCGCCATCGCGGTCCTCGGCCATGGCGGCGCTGTTCTCGCTCATGAAGCGCTTCAATTCTGCCGGATCACCACTGATCCAGCGGGCGGTTTCATAGGGGCTGGGCTCGAAGCTGGCGGCAACGCGATACTCGGCCTCCAGCCGGCTGATCAGCACTTCCAGCTGCAACTGGCCGACAACGCCGACGATCCACTGGCTGCCGATCAGCGGCTTGAACAGCTGGGTGACGCCCTCTTCCGCCATGTCGGTGAGCGCGGTGCGCAGCTGCTTGGATTTGGTCGGATCCCCCAGCCGCACGCGGCGCAGGATTTCCGGTGCGAAGTTCGGGATGCCGGTGAAGGTGACATCCTCCTTCTCGACAAGCGAATCCCCCACTCGCAGCACGCCATGGTTGGGGATGCCGATGATATCGCCCGGAAACGCCTCATCGGCGATCTCGCGGTCCTGCGCGAAAAAGAAGATCGGCGAGTTGATGGCGATGACCTTGCCGGTGGCGACCTGGCGCAGCTTCATGCCGCGGCGGAACTTGCCCGAGGCGATGCGCAGAAAGGCGATCCTGTCCCGGTGCTGCGGGTTCATGTTGGCCTGCACCTTGAAGACAAAGCCCGAAACCTGCGGCTCGGACGGGGCCACGGGGTGCGGCAGCGCCGGCTGCGGGCGTGGCGGCGGCGCAAACTCGGCCAGCGCATCGATCAGCGCTTCCACGCCGAAATCCTTGAGCGCCGAGCCGAACAGCACCGGCGTCAGCGCGCCCTTGCGATAGAGATCGGCATCCAGCGTGGCATAGCCGCCGAGCGCCAGCTCGGCCTGGTCCCGCAGCCGCGAGGCGATCGGGCCACAAATGCTGTCGATCAGCGGATCATCAAGGCCCGTCGTCTGCACCGTCTCGCCGGCGGCGCCGGTGGGCGTGCCATCGGGCTTGAGGAACTTGTGGGTGCGCAGGTCATACAGGCCCTTGAACTCGCCGCCCATGCCGGCCGGCCAGTTGAGCGGCGCGACGTCGAGCGCCAGGATATCGGAGATCTCGTCGAGCAGTTCGAACGGGTCCCGGCCCTCGCGGTCCACCTTGTTGATGAAGGTCATGATCGGCACGTCGCGCAGGCGGCAGACCTCGAACAGCTTGCGGGTCTGCGCCTCGATGCCGCGCGCCGCATCGATGACCATGACGGCGGAATCGACCGCGGTGAGGGTGCGGTAGGTATCCTCCGAAAAGTCTTCATGGCCCGGCGTATCGAGCAGGTTGTAGACGATGCCGCCGCGCTCGAAGGTCATCACCGAGGAGGTGACGGAGATGCCGCGCGCCTGCTCGATCTTCATCCAGTCAGACCGGGCGCGGCGGTTCTGGCCGCGCGCCCGCACTTCCCCGGCCATGTGGATGGCGCCGCCGAACAGCAGCAGCTTTTCGGTCAGCGTCGTCTTGCCGGCGTCAGGGTGGGAGATGATGGCGAAGGTGCGCCGCGCAGCAGAGGCTGTCATTCGGGGGTCGCGTGAGGGTTCATGCCCGGCGCAATGGCAGGGCAGGCGCGGCGATGCAATAAAAGCTTTGGCCCGGCACCAGCACCGCAGCGCGAAGCGCAGGGGCCGGCCGCAAGCCGCGGCTCAGGGGGTGAAATCACGAAGCTCCTTCACCGTGGCGGCATCGAGCTTGCGGACCAGCGCCACCACCAGCTCGACCATCTTGTCGAAATCGCCGCGATCGAGAATGCCGTTATGGGTGTGGAGGCTGCGCGCCGGCACCACCAGGTTGACCGTGGGCACGCCGCCGTTGGTGGCCTGGATGGCGGCGCTGTCATCGCCATAGCCCTGCACCAGATCAAGCTGCAGCGGAATGCGCTCGGCGCGCGCCACGTCCTTGACCAGCTTGACCATTTTGCGATTGGGCAGCGCGCTGGAATCATAGAGGAACATCCCCGGCCCGCCGCCGAGCACGGCCTGGCTGGCCTCCGGCGGGCTGCCGGGGCTGTCCCCCGTCACCCCGGCCTCGATGGCGATGCCGATATCGGGCTGGATGATGTCCGATGCGGTGCGGGCGCCGCGCAGGCCGATCTCTTCCTGCACGGTGGCGGCGATGAACAGCTGGTTGGGGTGCCCGGTAGCGCGGAGGCGGCGCAGCGCCTCGATGACGACCGCGCAGCCAACGCGATCATCCCAGGCCTTGCCGAGATAGCGGATGCCGCCGGACAGCACTTCGAACGGCGCATCGGGCACGATCGGATCACCGGGGCTGATGCCCATTTCCGCCACTTCCGCCGCCGTGCGGGCGCCGACATCGAGGAACAGCGCATCGCGCGGCACCACCTTGCCGCGATCATCGGCGGGCACGGTGTGGACGCTGCGCATGCCGGTGACGGCCTTGACCGGGCCTTTCGCGCCGATGATCACCCAGCGCTGGTCAAGCAGCGCCTGGTCGAGCCAGCCGCCGAGCATCTGCATGGTGACCAGCCCGCCGGGCGTGACGCGGCGGACCATGCCGCCCACTTCGTCCATATGCGCATCAAGCATGATCCTGGGCCCGCTGCTGCCGTGCTGGGCGATGACCGAGCCAAGGCCATCATAACGGATGCTGTCGGCCAGCGGCTTCAGCTCGCGGACCATGATGGCGCGCACCGGCTCCTCGAAGCCCGGCGGCCCGGCGGCATCGGCGAGTTCTCCCAGCAGCCGCGTGGTGGCATCTGCCGCCTGGGCGGCGGCGGGCAGGGCAAGCACCAGCAGCGCCAGCAGGGCGGTGGCAGGTTTCGGCAATGGCATCGCGGTGTCCCCCCGGCGGTGTGTGGCCAGCTTAGGGCAAGGCGGGGCGGGCGCAAGATGCGCTTCATCCGGGCCGCCAAGGGAGGCTTTTGCGGGGTGGCTGGAAAAATCAGGACTTCGCAGTGATTCGATAATGTTATAAGCTGTGCTTGACGGGGACGTTTAGGAGAGGGCGATGAAGCGGATCACGCTTCCATTGCGGGCAGCAATCGTTGCCGCGGGCATCAGCCTTTGCGGGGCCGGCTTCACGGCTGCCCCGGCGGCTGCCGCCAGCCTCTACAATGTCTCCAAATATGCCGCCGTGCTGATCAACAGCGAGACCGGCGAAGTGATGTACGCCCGCCAGGCCGATGCCCGGCGCTACCCGGCCTCGATCACCAAGGTCATGTCGCTTTATGTGGCCTTTGAGGAGCTTGAGGCCGGCCGGCTCAAGGAGAGCGACCGCATCACCATCTCGCGCTTTGCTGCCGGCCAGCCGCCCTCCAAGCTCGGGCTCAAGCCGGGCAGCACGATCAGCGTGCACGACGCGATGGGCGTGATGGCGACGCGCTCGGCCAACGACATTTCCGTGGCGCTCGCCGAGCATATCAGCGGCAGCCAGGAGGCTTTTGCGGCGCGGATGACGGCGACGGCGCGGCGCATCGGCATGAGCAACTCGGTGTTCCGCAATCCGCATGGCCTGCCGGATGCCGGGCATTTCACCACCGCGCGGGACATCGCAACGCTGTCGCGCGCCGTGATCCGGGATTTCCCGCAGCGCTACAAACTCTTCAGCACCGTGGAATTCGAATATGAGGGCCGGGCGATCGGCAACCACAACCACCTGCTGAAAACGCTGCCGGGGGTGGATGGCATCAAGACCGGCTTCACCAATGCCGCCGGCTTCACGCTCGCAGCCTCGGCCGCCAAGAACGGCGTGCGGCTGATCGCAGTGGTGCTTGGTGGGCCGAACCGCTTTCTGCGCGATGGCAATGTGACCGACCTGCTCGAGACCGGCTTTGATGTGATCAACCGCCGGGCGCGCGGCGAACTGACGACGGTAGCCGCCAATTTTGCCGAGCCGGACGATCTTTCGGATGCGGTGATGGAGCGACTGGCCGAGCAGGGGCCGGCCTATGACGGCGTGGTGCTGACCGCGACGACCGAGCGACTCGTTGTGCCGGGCATGCAGCCGCGCGCGGCGCCCTGAGGCCACTGCCGCCTTGAGTCTGCTGCCGCCAGCTTGACCGGCGGCGCGGCGCGGGCCAGCCTCTGCCGATGGAAACCGAGCAACTCTTTGGCCTCGCCAATGCCGCGGCGCTGCCGGGCTGGCTGGCGCTGGCACTGGCGCCGCTGTGGCGGGGGCGCGCCGTCTTTGCCGCGCGGCTGTTCGCGGCGCTGCTCTGCCTTGGGTATTTCGCGCTGCTGCTGAGCGGGCTGGCCGGCGCCGGGCCGCCCGAGGGTGCCGGCTTCACCACGCTGGAAGGCGTGCGGCTGCTGCTCTCCACCCCGGAGGCGCTGCTCGCCGGCTGGGTGCATTACCTGGCGTTCGACCTGTTCGTGGGCAGCTGGGAGGTGGAGGATGCCGGCAAGGCGCGGCTGCCGCACTGGCTGGTGCTGCCGTGCCTGGCCTTCACCTTTGTCGCCGGGCCGGTGGGGCTGCTGCTGTATCTGTGCGTCAAGGTGGCGCGCATCAGGGCTGCACGTGACGGGGCAGCGCAGGTGACAGGACGCAATGGCAAGAGCATAAGGCGGGCATGAGCGACACGCCCGTCCGGTCCCCCTGCATCAATGTCTGCCATATCGATAGCCGCTCGGGCTATTGCGAGGGCTGCCGCCGCACGGTGGAGGAGATCACGCGCTGGCCGCTCGCGAGCGAGGCCGAGCGCGCCGCCGTGGTGGCCGAGCTGCCGGGGCGCGTGGTGCGCAAGCGGCTGGGTGTGCGCTGGTGATCCTTTCCGTTCTTGACCAGACGCCGATTGCGGCGGGCACGACGCCGGCCGCGGCGCTGGCCAACAGTATCGATCTGGCGCGGGCCTGCGAAGCGCTGGGCTACCACCGTTACTGGCTCGCCGAGCACCATGCCTCGCCGGCGCTGGCCGGCAGTGCACCCGAGATTCTCATCGCGGCCGTTGCCGCTGCCACGCACACCATGCGCATCGGCTCGGGCGGGGTGATGCTGCCGCACTATTCGCCGCTGAAGGTGGCCGAGCAGTTCTCGGCGCTGGCCGGGCTGTTCCCCGGCCGTATCGATCTGGGCCTTGGCCGCGCGCCGGGCAGTGACCAGCGCACCGCCATCGCCCTGCAGCGGGACCGGCGGCAGCAGGCGCCCCATGATTTCCCGCAGCAACTGGCCGAGCTGATCGGCTATCTTGAGGATACGCTGCCGGACAGCCACCCGTTTGCGCCCTATGCCCGCACCCTGCCCGGCCTGCCGGAAGCGCCGGAGCCCTGGGTGCTGGGCTCCTCGGGGGACAGCGCCGAGTTCGCCGGCTCGCTGGGGCTGCCCTATTGCTTTGCGGATTTCATCAGCCCCGGCGGCGCTGCGATTGCGGCAGACTATCGGGCGCGCTTCACGCAGCGCATCCCCGGCTCGCGGCCCTATACCATGGTGGCGGTGTGGACCGTGACGGCGCAAACCGACGCCGAGGCGCAGCGGCTGGCGGCCCCGGCGCGGATGATGATGGCGCATTTGCTGATGGGCCGGCCGATTGCCGTGCCCTCGCCCGAAGTGGCGGTTGCCTGGCTGGCGGACCGGCCGGAGCTGGCCGCCACGGCGCGGCGGCGGGTGGTGGCCGGCTCGCCCGAGACGGTGCGCGCCGGGCTGCTGGAGGCGGCGGGCGAATATGCGGCGGACGAGGTGATGCTGGTCAACATCCTGCACGACCATGGCGACCGCAAGCAGAGCTATGTGCTGGCGATGCAGGCGATGGCGGGCGTAGCGAAGGCGGCTTGAAACCGGAGCGGAGGCGACCCGAAGCCGTCAAACCATCGCTTTCACAAACGCTTGACCACATCCCCAGTTGACTCGCCCCCCGGCGCTGCCGCACGAGCGGCGGCATGAAGCGTGTTCTGGCCATGGCCTCCGGCGGCGGGCATTTCGTGCAGCTGTTGCGGCTGCGGCCGGCCTGGGCCGGGCAGCAGGTGAGCTATGCCACCGTGCACGCCGCCTCTGCCGTGGATGTTGCTCCCGCGCCGCTGTTCACCTTCCGGGATGTCAGCCGGGCCGATTGGTGGCGGCTGCCGCTCACGGCGCTCGATATCGCCATCATCCTGCTGCGCGTGCGGCCGCAGATTGTCATCACTACCGGCGCGCTGCCCGGGCTTGTGGCGCTGGCGCTGGCCAGGCCCTTTGGTGTGCGGACGCTGTGGGTGGACAGCATCGCCAATTCCGAGGTGCTGTCCGGCTCCGGGCGGCTGGCGCGCAAGCTGGCGACGGAGGTGGTGACGCAATGGCCGGCGCTGGCCGAGGATGGCGTGGCGCATTGGGGCAGCGTGCTGTGAGTGTGTTCGTTTCCGTCGGCTCGATGATGCCGTTTGACCGGCTGGTGCGCGCCATGGACGAATGGGCAGCGGCCCACCCCGAGGTGCCGGTGCTCATCCAGATCGGCCGGGGCGCCTATGAGCCGCGCCATGCCCGCTTTGTGCGGCTGATGCCGGTGAGCGATTATCGCGCTGCCGTCGATGGCGCGCGGCTGTTCGTGGCCCATGCCGGCATGGGGTCGATCATCTCCGCCATCGAGGCCGGCAAGCCGCTGCTCATGCTGGCGCGCTCGCAGGCGCTGGGCGAGCACAACACCGAGCACCAGCGCGCCACCGCCGCCAGCATCGGTGCGCGCCCCGGCCTGCACGTGGCGGCTGATGCTGATGACCTCAAGGCCCGCGCCTCGGCGCTGCTGGCGGACAGCGGCGCTCCGCCCGCGCCGATCAGCCCTCACGCGGATAAGAGCTTTACGGACCGCATCCGCGCCTTCATCGAGGCGCCATGAGCGTCATTTCCCTTGCCCCCACCGATAATCCCAACACCCTGGTGCTGGATGTGACGCCGCAACTCTGCGTCGGCCATCCGGACCGGCTGTTCCTGTTCGGCGGTGCCGGCATGGCCGCCGGGCTGGCTGCCATCGAGGCGGTGACGGGCCGGCCGACGGTGTGGGCGGCGGCGCAATATCTCTCCTATGCCCGGCCCGGCACGCCGCTGGCCTATGAAGTGACCGTGCCTGTGCACGGCAAATACACCAGCCAGGCGCGGGTGGTGGCGCGCGCCGGGGCGGACGAGATCCTCACCGTCAATGCCGCGCTTGGCGCCCGGCCGGATTCGCCGGAGCTGCAATGGGCGCAGATGCCCGAGGTGCCGGCGCCGCAGGATTGCCCGGCGATGACCTATGATTGGGTGCGCCGCGAGGATGACATCAACGCGTCGTTTGAAAAGCGCGTCGCGGCCGGCCGCTTCGGCACGGCGCGCGGCGAAGGCGGGCCGAGCGCGGATGGCGTGGCGCGGCTCTGGGTGCGGCCGATCGAGGGGGAGGTGGACCGCATCGCCCTGGCGATCATGGCGGACTTCCTGCCGTCCGGCATCGGCAATGCGCTTGGCACCGCAGCGGGGGGCAACAGCCTCGACAACACCATCCGCTTTGCCCGCAGCCAGCCGACGGAATGGGTGCTGGCGGACATCCGCATCCATGCGACGACGCAAGGCTTCGTGCACGGCCGGGTGCATCTGTTTGCCCAAAGCGGCGCGCTGCTGGCGACGGCAAGCCAATCGATGATCCTGCGGGTGCATTGAGGGCGCTGCTGCCCGCGTGAAAAGGCGAGTTGCGGGGCGATGTGGGGGCGCTAGTCTCGCCTCCCATGAAAACCCTTCGCACCCCCGCCGCAGCGCTGGCGCTGCTTCTTGCCACTGCTGCCGCTGCCGCACCGCCGAGCGCCGCCACCATCGCGGCGAATGATGCGCTCGCCGCCACGCTGGATTTTGACGACCGGCAGGATTTCGAATTCGCCAGCCGGGGGCTGGTGGCGCAGCGGGCAGACCCGATCATCCGTGACCCCCAGGGCCGGGTGCTGCGCGATTTCAATGAGGACAAGGCCTTCACCGGCCCGGCGCCGCAGACGGTGAACCCCAGCCTGTGGCGCAACGCGACGCTGGTGGCCCGGCACGGCCTGTTCAAGGTGATGGACGGCATCTGGCAGGTGCGCGGCTTCGATCTGTCGATCATGACCATCATCAAGGGCGAGACCGGCTGGATCCTCGTTGATCCGCTGACCACCGAGGAAACCGCGAAGGCGGCGCTGGCGCTGGCCAACGAGACGCTGGGCGCCCGGCCTGTTGTCGCTGTCATCTACACGCACAGCCATGCCGACCATTTTGGCGGCGGGCGCGGTGTGATCGACCCGGCGGCGCTGGCGGCGGGCAAGGTGCGGATTTTCGCGCCGCAGGGCTTCATGGAAAACGCCGTGGCCGAAAATGTCATTGCCGGCCCGGCGATGACGCGGCGGGCGGACTACATGTTCGGCATGGCGCTGGAGCACAGCCCGGCGGCGCATGTTTCCGCCGGGCTGGGGCCTGTCCGCGCCGGCGGCACCGTGACGCTGGTGCCGCCCAACGAGATCGTGACGCCCGAAACGCTGGCGCGCCGCATCGATGGCGTGCGCTTCGAGTTCCAGCTGACGCCGGAGACAGAAGCGCCGGCAGAGATGAACTTCTACCTGCCGGACCTGCGGGCGCTGTGCATGGCCGAGAACGCCAATGGCTCGATGCACAATGTGCTCACGCCGCGCGGCGCGCTGGTGCGGGACACGCGGCGCTGGGCCGCCGAGCTGCTGGCGGCGCGGCGCATGTATGCCGGCAAGAGCGATGTGATGTTCACCTCGCATTTCTGGCCGCGCTGGGGCTCGGCGGAGATTGACCGGCACCTGCTGCTGCATGCCCAGGCCTATGCCTTTGTCCACAACGAGAGCGTGCGGCTGATGAACGACGGCATGAACGCCGCCGAGATTGCCGAGACGATCAAGCTGCCGGCGGCGCTGGGCCGGGCGTGGTTCAACCGCGGCAATTATGGCTCGCTGAAGTTCAATGCCCGGGCGGTGTACCAGCGCTACATGGGCGGTTTCGATGGGGACCCGGTGAGCCTTGATCCGCTGCCGCGCGATGAACTCGCCCGGCGCTATGTGGCGGCGATGGGTGGCAGCAGGAAGGCTATGAAGCTGGCGGCCACGGCAGCGGCGAAGGGCGAGGACCGTTGGGCGGCAACGCTGCTCGGCCATGTCGTGCGTGCCGCCCCCGCTGATGCCGGCGCACGCGAGGCGCTGGCGCGCAGCTTCGAGCAGCTGGCCTACCAGGCAGAGGCAGCGCCGTGGCGCAATTTCTACCTCTCCGGGGCGCTGGAGCTGCGCACCGGGGTGCAGGCCTCGCGCACCCCCGGCGCCATGGCGATCGGCGCCAACCTGCAGGTGTCGGAACTGCTCGATACGATGAGCGTGCGGGTGGTGCCGGAGCGGGCGCAGGGCGCGCCGTTCAGCGTTGCCTTTGCCATCCCCGATACCGGCGAACGGTTCCTGGCCAGCGTTGGCAATGGCGTGATGATCTATGAAAAAGTTGCGGCGTCGGCAGCGGACGCGACGCTGGTGGTGCCGCGGCTGGCGCTGATCGGCATGGTCGGCGGGCAGGTGAAGCCGGCGGACCTGCTGGCGCGGGGCGTGCTGCGGATCGAGGGGGATCCGGCGGTGCTGCAGCGCTTCCTGGGGGTGTTCACGCCGCCGCAGCCCGGCTTTCCGCTGGTGACGCCGCTGGATTCGCTTGCTAACAAATAGCCCATGTTGGCGTTGCTTGAGACGATTGTGATGGATGTTCTGGCCTTCTCGCCGGAGTATCTGATGATGTTCGGCATGCACGAGCTGCCGCGCGGGCGAAAACCGCGCTTCATCATCATCCGCCGGCCGGAAAAAGCGCCGGCCTGAGCCGCTGCGAAAGGCCGCGGGAACAATCACGGGCTTTGATTGTTAAGCGATCACCAAGCTTAACAAGAAAGTTTCCCAATGATGGTTATCAAGACCCTTACGGCGATCGCCGCCGGCGCCATGGCGCTCGGTGCCGCCGGCGCAGCCCAGGCCCAGACCAGCTATGGCGGCTATGGCGAAACCAGCAACCGCTATGGCGGCTTGCCGAGCGCCTGCCGCAACGTGCAGCCGATGGCCAATGGCTATGTTTCGGCAGAATGTCCGGCTGAGGGTGGCTACCGCTGGAGCGCCATCCGCATGGATGATTGCCGCAGTGCCGTGAGCAACCGCAACGGCGTGCTGAGCTGCATCGGCGCCACCGCCTCGGTGGGTGATGTTTATGGCAACACGGTGCAGAACACCTCCGGCCAGCAGAGCGGCATCGGCGGCTTGCTCGCCGCGATCTTCGGCAATTCGCAGCAGGGCGTGCAGACGCTCGACAATGACTGGAGCCGCGGTGGCCAACCGCTGGGCCAGCGCCGCGATGCGCTGGAAACCCGCATCGATGCCGGCCAGCGCGACGGCTCGCTGACCCGCGCCGAAGCCAATCGCCTGCGTGCCGATTATGACGATCTGGCGCGGCTTGAGGCGCAATATGCCAGTGACGGCCGCTTCACCGACCAGGAGCGCGCCAACCTGCGTGACCGCTATGTCTCGCTGTCCCGCCAGATCGGCGAGGAGCGCCGTGACGACCAGGGCAATGATGTTGGTGACAACAACAACCGCAACTGGGAACCGATCGCCAGCCGTCGCGGCCAGTTCGATGCCAATCTCAATGCAGCGGTGCGCCAGCGCATCGTCAACCGCAGCGGCGCCGTGCGGCTGCGGTCGGACTTCCAGACGCTGCTGCGCATGGAGGTGAACTATCGCAGCAATGGCCTTGATGCCCGTGAGCGGACCGACCTGGAAAACCGCTATCTCGACCTGAACCGCCGCATGGGCGTGCAGGCTCCCTTCGGCACGGCGGGCAGCTGGGCCGAGATGGAGACGCGCATCGTTGCCGGCGAGCGCAACCGCCGCATTACCCAGGCTGAATCGACGCATCTGCGCGCCGAGCATGGGGACCTTGTGCGGCTCGATGCGGCCTGGCGCCGTGATGGCCTCGATGCCGAGGAGCGGACTTACCTCTCCCGCCGCTTCAGCGAGCTGAGCGCGCAGCTCAGCCTGGCGCTGCGCCAGTAACGCTTTCGGCTTCAAGAGCTACGGCGGGGGGCCTTGCGCTCCCCGCCGGTGCCCGGCACGGCAGCCTGCCCCCGCTCGCGTCTAACGCGGCAGTTTTCGTAACAGCGGGATGAGCAGCAGCACCGTGAGGCCGGCACCGAGCAGCACGGCCGGAATGCTGGTGCCGCGCGTGATGGCCGCGCCAATGGCGAGCACAGCGCCAACCTGAAATGCCGAATTGATGATATTGTTCGCAGCGATTGCGCGGGCGCGCCCACCGGAATCCGTGGCGGTTTGCAGCACGCCATAAAGCGGCACCGAGAAGATGCCGCCGGCAATGGCAAGCACCGTCAGGTCTGCCAGCACCCGCCAGGCGGCGGGGCGGGCGAGGAAGGCGGCAACGTCTCCCGCTGGCGCGGCAGCGGAAAAGGCCTGTTCGGCAAAATACAGATCGATACCGGCAGCGGCCATGACGAGGCCGGCGGCCGGGGCAAGGCGTGTCGAGATGTGCCCGGCGAGCAGCCGCGAGACACCGGCGGAGCCGCTGGCCACCCCAACGGAAAAGGCGGCGAGGAACAGGGTTGCCACGCCCTCGGTGCCGCCGAGATCGTTGCGGGCGAGCGGCACGAACTGCGTGGTGTAGACCGCGCCCAGCGCCCAGAACCAGCTGATGCAGATGGTGGCAATGCGCAGCTCGCTGTTGGCCAGCGCGCCGCCCAGCGCGCGGCGCGAGGCGGAAATCGGGTTCCAGTCGATGCGCGTGTCGCCGTCCGGCGGGGCTGTGGGGATGAAGCGCGAGGCCAGCCAGCCGGCGATGGCGACGATGATGGCGGCCGGGCCGGCCCAGCCCGGCGGCAACAGCCCGCCGGCGATCTGCCCGAGCAGGATGGCGACGAAGGTGGCGCCCTCGACCAGCCCGGTGCCGAGCAGCAGCTCCTGTGGCCCGAGGTGCTGGGGCAGGATGGCGTATTTGACCGGGCCGAACACAGTGGAGTGCACGCCCATCAGGAAGATGACGACCAGCGCCAGCGGCTCGGATTCCAGCGCCAGCGCCAGCGTGCCGAGCGCCATGAAGGCGATTTCCGCCACTTTCACCCAGCGCGCGATCACCGCCTTGTCCCGCGCATCCGAGATGGCGCCGGAGAGGCCGGAGAACAGCAGGAACGGCAGGATGAACACCCCGGTGGCGACCGTGGCCAGCGTGGCGGCGCCCACCGGATCATCGGCGCGCAGGTGGAAGGCGACAAAGAAGATGAAGGCTGTCTTGAACAGGTTGTCGTTGAAGGCGCCAAGAAACTGGGTGACGAACAGCGGGCCGAACCGGCGGGCGGAGAGGAGCGCGAGCATCGTGCACACCTTGGGCGCGAAGCCGTGGCGGCGTAAAGCCCGTAGTTGCGCGGGCGCCGGATTGCCCGCACATTGGGCGGCAGCAGCAGGAGCCGCTAGATGACAACACCCGTGCCCCAGCCCAGCGGCTTTGACATGAACCGCCCGACGGTGGTGTCGCTGCTCTACCTCGCCAGCTTCATCACCGGCATCACCGCCTTGATCGGCGTGATCCTCGCCTATGTGTGGAAGGGGGAGCTGTTCCTGGATTGGGAGGCCAGCCATTTTCGCTGGCACATCCGCAGCTTCTGGATCGGGGCGCTCTATTCCCTGGTCAGCACCTTGTTCGTCTTCATTCTGATTGGCTATCTGATGTATGCTGCCGTGGCGGTGTGGTTTGCGGTGCGGACCGTCAAGGCGCTGCTGGCGGCGCAGCGGCGCGCACCGATGCCGAATGTGGAAAGCTGGCTTTTCTAGCGGCGGTGCGTCGCGGGTGGTGGCGGCGGCGCGCAATGCGCCCTAATGTGACGCGATGGCGAAGGCACCACGCAAGGATGATTGGGGGTTTCCGCGCTGGCGGCCCTATGGCAGCGGCAGCGCCGCCGTGGAAGTGCGCCGGTGTGACAGGCATGGCTGCGATGCGCCCGGTGACCGCCCGGCCCCCAAGGCGCCCAACCGCCCCGAGCGCTGGTATTTCTGCGAAGCCCATGCCGCGGAATACAACCGCAACTGGGATTATTTTGCCGGGCTGACGCCCGAGGAAGCCGCGGCTCGCGAGGCCAGCGAGCAGGCCGAGACCAGCTATCGCCGCGCCCAGCATTGGGAATGGGGCGGCGCCGGCGATGGCACGCGCAGCCGCGCCGAGCTGGATGCGCTCGCCGTGCTGGGCTGCGATGTCGATGCCGACATGACCGTTATCAAGACCGCCTGGCGCACCGCCGCCAAGGAGTGCCACCCGGACAAGGCCGGGGCAGACCCGGCGGCGGCGGACCGCTTCCGCGCCGTGCAGGCGGCATGGTCCGTGCTCAATGATGCCGATGTGGTGCGCAACGCTGCTGCCAAGGCTGGGAAATGAGGGCTCTGGCGGCGGTTGCGCTGTTGCTCATGGGCAATGCGGCGCTGGCAGCGGAAGCGCCGCGCCCGCGCTTTCGCGAGGCCGGGCTGGCGGTGGGGACGCTGCCGACAGGCCCGCTCAACGCCATCACCGATGTGCCGGGCGTGCTGGTGGGGCAGGTGACGCGCATCGAGGGCGCCGCTGTGCGCACCGGCGTGACCGCCATCCTGCCGCATGGCGGCAATCTGTTTCAGGACAAGCTGCCCGCCGGCTATTTCCGCGCCAATGGCTTTGGCAAGTTTGCCGGCACGGCGCAGGTGGAGGAACTGGGCGAGATCGAATCGCCGATCATCCTCACCAACACGCTGAGCGTGGCGGAGGGCATTGCCGGCGTGGTCGAGTGGACGCTGGCGCAGCCGGGCAATGCGGGCGTGCGCTCCGTCAACGCCATGGTCGGCGAGACCAATGATGGCTTTCTCAATGATATTCGCGGCCGCCATGTCACCAAGGCCGATGTGGTGCGCGCCATCACCGAGGCAAAGCCGGGCGTGGTGGCGGAGGGCAATGTCGGCGCCGGCACCGGCACGCGCAACTTCGGCTGGAAGGGCGGCATCGGCACCAGCTCCCGGCAGATTATCATCGGCGGCAAGACGTATGTGCTCGGCGCGCTGGTGCAGACCAATTACGATGGCAAGCTGCACATCCTCGGCCAGCCGGTGCCCGAGCCGGAGCAATCGGCAGCGCTGAAGGCCGCTGTCGGCGATGGCTCGATCATGATGGTGCTGGCCACCGATGCGCCGCTCTCGGATCGCAACCTGGCCCGGCTGGCGCGGCGCGCGATCATCGGCCTCGCCCGCACCGGCAGCGTCATGGACAATGGCTCGGGGGATTTCGTGCTGGCCTTTTCCACCCATGCCGATGGCCGGCGCACCGCAGCGCGGCGCGAGGCCGTGACGGCTTATCCCGAGCTGCCCAATGGCCAGATGACGCCGCTGTTCCACGCCGCCGCCGATGCCACCGAGGAGGCGATCTACAATGCGCTGTTCAAGGCCGAGACCATTCAGGGGGCGGGTGGCACGTTGCGGGCGCTGCCGCTTGAAGGCGTGTTGCGGCGCTTGAAAGCAAAGTGATTCCTGAACGGTTGCTGCAAGCGCCGTTCAGCCTCGCTGCAGCACGAATCATCTAGAGCCTTTCAAGTCGGCCAACCCGCCGCGAAAGGATTTGAACATGGCAAGCAAGCTGATGATGATCGCGGCAGTGGCAACCGGCCTTGTCGCCACGACGGCTTCCACCGCCGCGATGGCGGATGACCGCGGCAGCTGGAGCCAGGACGGTGGCCGTTATGACGATCGCTATGACGACGATCGCCGCGATGATCGCCGGGATGCTCGCCACCACGATCGCCGGGATGACCGCCGCGGCCAGTATCGTGGCCAGGGCTATGCCCAGCAGGGCTATTACCAGGGCCAGCAGGGCTACTATCAGCAGCGCGGCCAGGCCTATCGTAGCCAGCAGGGCTACTACCAGGGCCAGGGCTATGGTGGCGGCTACTACCAGCCCCAGGCTGGCTACTACCAGCAGCAGGGCGGCGGCTATTATGCCGGTGGCCAGCGCGGCTATCGCGGCAACGGCTATCGCTGCCGCGGCAATGATGGCGCAGCCGGCACGATCCTCGGTGCTGTCATCGGCGGCGTGCTCGGCAACAGCGTCGCGGGGCGTGGTGACAGGGTGCTCGGCACCGTGATCGGCGGCGGCGTCGGCGCTGTGGCCGGCCGGGCGATCGACCGCAGCGACGACCGCTGCTGAGCTGAACTGACGGAATGATGGGGCCGGCGTCGCGAAAGCGCGCCGGCCCTTTCTGTCAGATCAGGCCGAGGGCGATGGCCAGCCGGCAATCGATCACCAGCCCGCCCTGCCGCGCCTTGTCGAGAAACGCCGGCAGCGTGGCGAGCGCGACGACATGAACGACAATATCCTCGCCATCGACACCGCCGCCGGGGCCAGCGCGCGTCAGGCCGGTGGCCTTGAACAGCTGGAACATCTCGCTCGACAGCCCCGGCGATGTGGCGAATGCGCCGCAATCCTGCCAGTCCGCCGCGGCAAAGCCGGTCTCCTCCGCCAGTTCGCGGGCTGCGGCCGCGATGGCGGTGTCCTCGGCTCCGGTGTCCCCGATCAGCCCGGCGGGCAGCTCGATGGTGCGGGCGCCCAGCGGCGGGCGGAACTGCTCGACCAGCACGATCTCCTCAGCCGCTGTGATGGCGAGGATGACAGCGGCGCCCCTGTTCGAGACGCGCGCTGCATATTCCCAGCGGCCGGCGCGGTGAACCTCAAGGAACTTGCCGCGCCACTGGAGGGTGTCGTTCACGCCGTCAGACCGGATCGGCAAAGGCCGTGCCGGTGCGCGCCAGCTGCGTGGCGATGGCGAATTTGTGGACTTCTGTCGGGCCATCATAGAGCCGGAAGCCGCGCATATCCCGGAAGATCATCTCGACAACGGTTTCAGAGGTGACGCCGATGCCGCCGAGAATCTGGATGCAGCGGTCCGCCACCTTGAACAGCTCCTCGGAGACGAACGCCTTGACGATGCTGCTCTCGTGGCGGGCGCGGACATTGCCATCGAGCAGCCAGGCGGTGTGGCGGATGGCCAGCCGGCACTGGTGCATGGCGATCTCGTTGTCGGCGAGCATGAAGTTGACGCCCTGGTGATCGAGCAGCGCCTTGCCGAAGGCGGTGCGGACGCGGGCATGCTCCAGTGCGATATGCTGGGCGCGGGCGGCGGCGCCGAGCCAGCGCATGCAGTGCGTCAGCCGCGCCGGGGCCAGCCGCATCTGGGCATAGCGCAGCGCCGAGCCGACTTCGCCGAGCACCTGCGTCGGCCCGAGCCGCAGCCCGGCAAAGCGCACCACGGCATGGCCCTCCACATAGTTGCGGTCCATCGAATCCATGACGCGTTCAATGTGGATACCCGGCGTGTCATGCTCGCAAAGGAACAGCGTCGGGCCATGGGCGCCGTGTGGATTCTCCGGCACATTGGCCATGATGATCCAGGTCTTGGCGCCGTTTGCGCCGGTGATCAGCCATTTCAGGCCGTTGATCTCGTAATCATTGCCGTTGAACACCGCCGTGGTGGCAAGCTGTGCCGGGTCGCTGCCGGCGCCGCCCGGCTCGGTCATGGCGAACACCGAGCGGCGATCCCCGCTGATCATCGGGCGCAGGAACTGGTCGATCTGGTCGGGACGCGCAATGCGCCCGAGCAGATACATGTTGCCCTCGTCCGGCGCGGCGCAGTTCATCGCCACCGGGCCGAGCGTGGACCAGCCGGCGGCCTCGAACACCGCGGCCTGCGTCGCATGGTCAAAGCCCATGCCGCCCAGCTCCTTGGGGGCTTGCGGGGTGAGCAGGCCCTCGGCGCGGGCCAGCGCCACCAGCTCGTCGCGCAGCGCATCGGTCGGGCCGTGCTGGGTGAGGCGCGGATCGCGCTCATAGGGGATGATCTTTTCGATGACGAACTGGCGGACGCGGCGGGCGAGCGCGGCGGTTTCGGCCGGGATGGTGAAATCGGTCATATGCGGTCCTGTGCGAACTGGGCGAGGGCGTGGTCGAGAATGGCGAGGGCGAGCGTTTCAAAACCGGCATAGCGGGGCCCGGTCACTTCGCCCCGCTGCCATTTGCGATAGAGCTGCCCCCAGGCCACCGCGAGACGGAGGCGGGCGAGCGCCACCGGCCAGGCCAGCGGGCCGTGCGGCGGCTGCGGCAGCGCGGCGATCAGCCCAGCGCGGCTGGGAGCGCCGGGCTGGAGCGAAGGCACCGCCTCCAGGGCGTGCAGCGCCAGAGGGTCGCCGGGCTCGATCCAGTAGGAGAGCAGCACCGCGACATCGAAATCCCGCGGGCCGCGCGTTGCCATGTCCCAATCGATGATGGCGTTTGGCGTGAGGGTTTGCGGGTCCACCAGCAGGTTATCGGGCTTCAGGTCCATGTGCAGCAGCACCGGCGCGCCGGGCTCGGGCGGCGGCGCGGCTTCCAGCGCAGCGATGAGCGCGGCGGCGGCGGGCGGCAGCGCCTCGGGCCATACGGCGGCGGCGCGCTTCGCCCAGCCTACAAGCTGGCGGGCATAAAAGCCCTCCGGCTTGCCGAGCTCGCCAAGGCCGATGGCGGCGGGATCGAGGGCGTGCAGCGCCGCCATTTCGGCGAGGGTGACAGCGAGCAGGCGCTGCACGGCATCGGCCGGGGCGGTGGCAGGCAGGCGGCTGCCGATGGCGACACCGGCACGATATTCGAGGATGAGGAACGGTGTGCCGAGCACCTCGGCATCGGCGCAAAACGCCAAGGCGCGCGGCACCAGTGGCCAGTGCGGGGCCAGGGCCGAGATGACACGATGCTCGCGCCCCATGTCCGAGGCGCCGGCGGCCATTACGCCCGGCGGCGGGCGGCGCAGCACGGCGGAGCCGGTGGTGAGGCTGATGCGCTCGTTGCGGTTGGCGATGCCGCCGCTCAGCGGCGTGAGCGTGCTGCCGGGGGCCAGGGCGAGGCCCTGTCGTTCCAGCCAGGCGGCGAGGCGGGGGAGATCATCGGTCATCACGGCAAGCCGCTAGCATGGCGGCGGCGGGGCTTCTATTGCTTTGGCCATGACGACACGGGTTATCACCACAAAGCGGCTGGTCATGACGCCGCATCAGCTCGGCGATTATGCCGAGAGCGCCGCCATGCAGGCAGACGCGGGCCTGATGCGCTTTCTGGGCGGGCTGCCGCTGACGCAGGAGGCCAGCTGGAAGCGGCTGCTGCAGAACGCCGGCATGTGGGCGCTGCTGGGGTATGGTTTCTGGGTGGTGCGCGAGCAGGGCAGCGGCGCCTTTGTGGGCGAGCTGGGTTTCTTCGAGGGCAAGCGCACCGGCATCGAGGGCTTTGATGGCGCGGTCGAGATGGGCTGGGTGATTGCGCCGGCCATGCACGGCAAGGGCTATGGCACCGAGGCGGTCACGGCGGCGCTGGGCTGGGGCGCCGGGCGCTTCAGCCGTGCCGTGGCGATGATCGATCCGGCCAACGCGCCCTCGCTGGCGCTGGCCCGGCGGCTTGGCTTCCACCAGTTCGGCGCCGGGCGCTATGAGGACGAGCCAGTGGGCCTTTGGGAGTATTTCTGGCCCGGCTGAAGGCCCACTGGTCCCTCGCCTCAAAACTTCGTGCGCAGCGTGAAGCGGGCGGCGCGCGGCCCGCCGGTGCTGATGTTGTTGTCATTGTGCGCGGTGGGGAAATAGCCCTTGTTGAACAGGTTCTCGATGTTGACCTGCGCGTCGATGGTCTCGCTCACCTTCACGAATGCGGCGGCATCCACCCGCACATAAGCCGGCAGCACCACGGCATTGCTGATGGTGGTGAAGCTCTTGCCCTGGTGGCTGACGCCAAGGCCGAGGCCGAACATGTCGGTTAGCTGGTAGCGGTTCCACAGGGAAACCTGGGTGCGCGGCACAAGCGGCACTTCGCGGCCGGCCGGCGCGGCGCTGGTGGCGCTGCGGATCTCGGCCTTTTGCAGCGTGAAGCCGCCGGCCACCTGCCACTTGGGCGTGATGTTGCCGGTCAGTTCCACTTCCAGCCCGCGGCTGCGCTGTGCGCCGGTGAGCACGATGGTGCCGGCCACTGGCCCGGCGGCGCGGGTGTTGCCACGGTCAAGCTGGTAGAGCGCGGCGGTGAGCGCGAGGCCGGGCAGGATGTCCCACTTGGCGCCCACTTCGTAATTGTCGAACACCTCGGGTTCCAGCGCGGCGAGGCTGGCATCGAGCGAGGTGAACTGGTCGCCCGATTGCGGCAGGTAGGAGCGGCTGTAGCTGGCGTAGAGCGAGGCGTTTTCCGCCGGCTTGAGCACCAGCCCGAAGCGCGGGGACCACAGGCTGTCGGTGCGGCTCAGCACGGCGCCGTTGACCAGGTTGGTGAAATCGAGGCTGAAGCGATCATGGCGCAGGCCGGCGATGATCTCGATGTGGTCGCCGATGCTGATCTGGTCCTGGATGTAGGCCGCAGCGATATCGGCGCGGGTGCGCGACGAGCGGCTGAGGGCGAAGCTGACAGGCGGCGCGACAAACGGCGTGGTGAACGGCACGGTGAGGCGGCTCACGCCACCAAAGCTGCCGGGCGCGCGCTGGCTGCGCGTCGTCTGGCGGCCAAGCTCGAAGCCGGCCAGCAGCGTGTGCTCAAGGCTGCCGGTGCTGGTTTTCCAGACAAGATCGGTCTGGCTCAGCAGGTTCTGGCGCTGGGTGCCGTCGGTATAGGCCTCGATGCCGAAGCTGCCGGTGCTGCTCACCGCCGTGGCGGGGAAGATGTTGGCGTAGAACTTGTCATAGTCACCATAGCGGCTGCGGTGGCGGATGGTCAGCGTTTCGGTGAGGGCATAATCGGCGGCGATGGTTGCGACATGCGCCTCGAAATTGCTGTTGTTGATGGCGGGGTCGCCGAAGAAGGCATCACGAACGCCAGCCACCGGCCGGCCGTTCTGCGAGGGGATGCCGCGATCGACGGTGCGATTGTCCTTGGCATACTCATAGGAGAGAATGAGGTTGCCGCGGCCACCAAGATCGAAGCCCAGGGTCGGGTTGATGGCGTAGCGCTCCATATCATAGGCATCACGATGGTTGGCGCCATCCTCGTACACGGCGTTGAGACGCGCCGAGATGCCGTCCGCCAGTGGCTGGTTGAGGTCCACGCCCAGCCGCCAGGCGCCGAACGTATCGACAGCCGCATCGGCAGCGACGAAGGTGGTGGCGCCCGGCGTCTTGGAGACACGGTTGATGACACCGCCGCCGCCGCCGCGCCCGAAGATCATGGCGTTGGGGCCCTTGAGGATTTCCAGACGTTCGATGTTGTAGAAATCCCGGTAATATTGAACGTCATCGCGCAGGCCATCGACGAAGAAATCGGCGGTGGAGGTGTTGCCGCGCAGGGTCGGCTGGTCACGATGGCCCTCGCCCTGGCCGGTAGTGGCGCCGGGCACATACCGCAGCGCATCGGCAATGGAGAGCAGCGCCTGATCATCGAGGCGGGCGCGGGTGAGGATGGAGACGGACTGCGGCACATCGATCAGCGGGGTATCGGTGCGGGTGGCGGTGCCGGTCTTGCTGGCGACATAGCCGGCATCGCGCACGGCAGTGACGGTGATGGTGGCGTCCGCCAGTTCGGCCGCGTCCTCAGCCAGCGCTGGCCCGGCGAGGGCAAGGGCGAGAAGGGCGGAGCCGGCGAGGGGGAGGCGCATGTTTGTTCCTGCGAATTGGTATCAATAAGGTTGCTATTGAGATCAATTCGCAATGTGTCAACCGGGTTTTTGTCGCAAAGACCGTTTCTGCCCCGGCACTGGCGGCCAGGCCCCGGCTCGCCTATGGCCGCTGGATGAGCGGATTTCCGGCCTCCCCGATGATGGCGCGCGCGCTGGCCGAGGCGCGGGCGGCGGCGGCGCGCGGCGAAGTGCCGGTGGGTGCCGTGATTGCCGCAGCGGATGGCACGTTGCTCGCGGCCTCGGGCAACCGCACCCGTGAACTCACCGACCCTACCGCCCATGCCGAGATGCTGGCGATTCGGGCGGCGTGCGCGGCGCTGGGCAGCGAGCGGCTGCTTGGCGCGGTGCTGCACGTCACGCTGGAGCCGTGCGCCATGTGCGCCGCCGCCATGGCCGCCGCGCGGGTGGCGCGGGTGGTGTATGGCGCGGCGGACCCCAAAAGCGGCGGCGTGATGCACGGGGCGCGGGTGTTCGATCACCCGCAGGCGCATCATGTGCCCGAAATCATCGGTGGCATCGGCGAGAGCGAGTCGGCGGCGCTGCTCAAGGCGTTTTTCGCGGAGCGGCGGCGGTAAGCCTAAAGCCTGAGGCCCTTGCGCTCCAGCCAAGCCGCCATCGCGGCATTCACCGGTCCCGGCGCTTCCTGCTGCACCCAGTGGGACACACCTGGAAAGCGCACCAGCTCGAAATCCCTGACCAGCGGCGCATAGCCTTCCGTCAGCTCCAGCCCCAGCGCCGTATCGGCCTCGCCCCACAGCATCAGGGTCGGCACTTCGATGCGCGGCGCGGGCTCGGCCAGCACATCGCGGAAATTGGCGCGGTAATAGTTGATCATCGCGGTGAGGGCGCCGGGCTGCATGGCGTTGGCGCGGTAATGGTCCGTCACTTCGGGCGGGAAGGCGCTCTTGTCCACCGCCATGCCGGTGAAGGCGCGGCCGATGGCGCGGGCGTTGCCGGCGCGCAGCAGGGCTTCCGGCAGCCAGGGGATCTGGAAAAAGCTGACATACCAGCTCTTGCGCCGCTGCGGCCAGGAGTGGGCCAGCACATCGGCGAAGACCTTGGGGTGGGGCACGTTCATGATGACGAGGCCATCGAGCGGCATCACCCGGCGCAGCGCGAACACCCAGGCGATCAGCGCGCCCCAATCATGCGCCACCAGCAGCCGACGCCTGGCGCCCAGCGCATCGAACAGCCCCGCCACATCGGCCACGAGATGATCGAGCTTGTAATCCGCCTCATGCGGCGGCCGGCTGCTCTGGCCATAGCCGCGCAGATCCGGCGCAACGGCGTGCCAGCCCTGCGCCGCCAGCGCCGGCAGCTGGTGCCGCCAGGAATGGCGGCTCTCCGGAAAGCCATGCAGGCACAGCGCCACCGCATCCCCGCTGCCGCACTCGTCGATGGCGAAATCGAGCCCGTTGGCGCTGATGTGGCGGCTGGTGATGCTCATGCGTTGAAATTGAGCCTCAGGCCGGGGCGCGGCCAGCGGGAGAGCGCCAGCTTGCCGGTGGTGGAGAGGCAGACAAAAGCGTCCATCATGTCCGGCCCGCCAAAGGCGATGTTGGTGGTCAGCAGGTCGGGATAGGCGAAATCTTCCTGCGCGCCGGTCTCCGGGTTTACCGAGCAGATGCCGGGGCGCGCCACCAGCGTGGCCTGGGCGATATTGCCATTGGCCTCGATGGCCATCGAATCGAGCAGCACATGGCCGGGGAAGCTGGTGACGACCCGACCCGGAATGGCACCAAGCATGGAGGGCGCCACCGTGCCGGGGCCGGTGATCTCGAAGGCCAGGATGGTGCGCTCATGGGTGGTGGCGCAATAGACCGTGCGGCCATCCGGCGAGAGGCCGACGCCGTTGAAATTGGGGCCATACACTGCGCAGACGATGCGCGCGCCATCCGGCGTGGCGTAATAGAGCCCGCCATTGTCGGTGTGGTGCGGGTGGTGCTTGCCGAGATCGGTGAACCAGAAGCCGCCGGCGCTGTCGAACACGATGTCGTTGGGGCCGGAGAGATTGTGGCCATCACAGGCATCGTAAAGCCGCTCGACCTTGCCGGTGGCGATGTCGATGCGCTCGATGCGGCCGGTGGTGTAATCGGCTGCCGCGCCGCCGGGGATCCGCATGCCATCCAGCTCGGACCATTCAAAGCCGCCGTTGTTGCAGACGTAGATGGCGCCATCCGGGCCGATGGCGGCGCCATTGGGGCCGCCGCCGGGGGTGGCGATGGTTTGCGTGCTGCCATCGCGGCGGACGCGGGTGAGCTTGCCGGTGGCGATCTCCACGACGATGCAGGAGCCGTCGTCCATGGCGATGGGGCCTTCGGGAAAGGCCAGGCCCTCGGCGATGATGCTGTGCGGATACATGTTGCGTCGCTCCCCGGATTGCGTGTTTCATCGCATCATGGCGCGGGCGCGGGGCAGAGGCCAGCCTGCGCGAGGTGAGAGGGGTTTTCACTTCGGCGCGGCCGGGCTATGTTCCCTTATCGTTCTGGTGGAGGCGGGTGTTGATCGAGCTTTTGGCGGTGGGGCTCGTGGGGCTTCTGGTGGCTTTGGCGCTGGGCTGGGCGCTCTGGGCGCGGCCGCTGGGCGAAACGCGGGCCGAGCGGGATGGCCTGCGCGCCGAGCGCGATGCAGCGCGGGCCGAGGCCGAGGCGCAGCGGGCGGAAGTGAGCCGCCAGCAGCAGGAGCGCGCCGCCAGCGCCGTGGAAGTGAAGATGCTGGCCGAGCGCAATGCCGAGCTGGGCAAGGCCGAGGCCGAGCGCGAGCGGCTGGCCGGGCAACTGCAGGCGCTGCAGGCCAAGCAGGATGAGCGTGACGCAGCCTTTGCCGCCGAGGTGGCGCGCACCACCGAGCGCTTCAAGGCGCTGGCCGGCGAGGCGCTGGAAGCGGCGCAGGTGCAGTTCCTGCAGCGGGCCGAGGCGCGCTTCACCGAGCAGCAGACGGTTTCGGAAGCCGGGTTGAAGGCGTTGCTGCAGCCGGTGGCGGAAACGCTGACGCGCTATGAAGGCGCGCTGCAGACGGTCGAGAAGGCCAGGGTGGAAGCCTATGGCGGCCTGAAGGAGCAGCTGGCAGCCGTGGCGCTGGGCCAGCGCCAGGTGAGCGACGAGGCCTCCAAGCTGGTCTCGGCGCTGCGCTCGAGCGGCAAGACCTCGGGCAGCTGGGGCGAGCAGCAGCTGCTCAACACGCTGGAGATGGCCGGACTGCGCGCCGATATCGATTTCACCCTGCAAACCCATGTGGCGGGGGATGGCGGCGGCAAGCGGCCGGATGCGATCATCAACCTGCCGGGCGGGCGGCAGCTGATCATCGATTCCAAATGCTCGGTGAATGACTATCTGGCGGCGCTGGAGGCGCCCGACGAGGCGGCGCGGCTGGCGGCGCTCAAGCGCCACGCCGCCGCGGTGCGCACCCATGCCCGCGGGCTGAGCGACAAGGCCTATTGGAACGAGTTCGGCACGGCGGCCGATTTCGTGGTGATGTTCATTCCGGGCGAAAATTTCCTCTCCGCCGCGATGGAGCATGATCTGCCGCTGCTGGGCTGGGCCTTTGAACAGCGCATCCTGCTCGCCGGGCCGATCAACCTGCTCGCCATCGCCAAAACGGTGGCGCTGGTCTGGCGGCAGGAGACGCTGGCCGAGCAGGCCCGCGAAATCGGCAAGCTGGGGGCAGACCTGCACGCCTCCATCGCCACCATGGCCGAGCATGTTTCCGGCGTGGGGCGCAACCTTTCGCAGGCGGTGGGCAGCTACAACAGCTTCATCGGCTCGCTGGAGGGCAATGTGCTGCCCAAGGCGCGGCGGTTTACCGAGATGGGCATCGAGAAGGGAAAGAAGCCGGTGCCGGTGCTGGGCGTGGTCGATTCGGCGGTGCGGGCGGTGGCGGCGCGTGAACTGTTGCTGCCGCCGGTGGGCGATGCCCCCCGGCTGGCCAGCGATGCGGCGGCTGCGGAGTAAGAAGGTTGTGGACAGGTGGCGCTGGCCCCGGCTGGCGCATTGCGGCGCGCCGGGCCGGTGGCTAGGGTGACAGGCAAAGGAGAATTCTACGATGGCGGGCGTCAACAAGGTCATTCTGGTCGGGCGGCTGGGCAAGGACCCGGAGTCCAAGAGCTTCGCCAATGGTGGTTCGGTGGTGAAGTTTTCGCTCGCGACCTCGGAAACCTGGCGCGACAAGCAGTCCGGTGAGCGCAAGGAAAAGACCGAGTGGCACAATGTCGTGATCTTCAACGAAGCTCTCGGCAAGATCGCCAGCCAGTATCTGCGCAAGGGCAGCGAAGTCTATCTTGAAGGCTCGATCGAGACCCGCAAGTGGCAGGACCAGAACGGCGCTGATCGCTACACGACCGAGATCGTGCTGCCGCGCTTCCGCGGAGAACTGGCGCTGCTCGGTGGCCGGGATTCCGGTGCTGGCGGCGGCGGCGGAGGCAGCATGGGCGGCGGCGGCTATGGCGATGATTACGGCGCGCCACGCGGCGGCGGCGCTCCCTCCGGTGGCGGCGGCATGGGCGGCGGCGGTGGCCGGCCGGGCGCCTTTGATGATGATCTCAACGACGACGTGCCGTTCTGAGCCTCTAGCCCGGCCCTGACAGCATCAGGGCCGGGGCAGCCCGGCGGAGCCGGGCTTCAGGCCATCAGGCCTTGCTGCATTGCCATCATCAGGCCGAAGGCGCGGCTGTCACCCATGGTGCCGCTGTGCATCTTGTTCATGGCATAGGCGATGGTGGTGCGGGCATCCATGTCGATGACGATGAGCGAGCCGCCATAGCCGCCCCAGAACAGCGTGTTGGGGTTGGGCAGCGGCATCATCGCACCGGGCAGCCCGAAGCCCAGGCCGTAGCGGATCGGCAGGCCAAGTACCGCATCATGCCCTTCCACTTGCAGCTCCAGCGCCTTGCGGCAGCCGGCTTCGGAGAGCAGGCGCTTGCCCTTGGCGATGCCGCCGTTGGCCAGCAGCATGTGAATTTCCGCCACCGAGCGGGCATTGCCATGGCCGCCTGCGGCCGGGATCTCGGCGGCGCGCCATTCCCGCGTGCGGGTGTCGCGCGGGTCGAGGCCAGGGTTGCCCAGGCTCTTGCGGGCAATCTCGCTGCTCAGGTCCATCCCGGCTTCCGGCGGAATCAGGTCCGCCACCCGGGCATCATGCTCGGGGCCGAAGCCGATGTGAAAATCGGCGCCAAGCGGCTCGGCGATCTCCTCGCGGAACACCGTGCCCAGTGTCTTGCCGGTGATGCGCCGCACCACTTCCCCCACCAGATACCCCTGGGTGATGGCGTGGTAGCCTGGTGCGCTGCCCGGCTCCCACCACGGTGCCTGGGCGGCGAGCAGCGAAGTCACCTTCTCCCAGTCATACAGGTCGGCCGGGGCCAGCCGCTGCTCCCAGCCGGACAGGCCGGCGGAGTGGCTCATGAGCTGGCCGGTGGTGACACGCTCCTTGCCGGCTGCGGCAAACTCGGGCCAGTAGCGGGCGACGGGCGCGGCAAAGTCGAGTTCGCCCCGGTCCGCGAGCAGCAGCGCCGTGAGCGCCATCATCGTCTTGGTGGTGGAATAGACGTTGACGATGGTGTCTGCCTCCCAGGGCCGGGTGCGGGCCGCATCGGCCCAGCCACCCCACAGGTCGATGACCGTCTCGCCCTCGATGGTGGCGGCGAAGCTGGCGCCAAGATCGGCGCCAGAGGCAAGGTTGGCGGCCATCGCGTCACGCACGCCGGCGAAGCGATCCTGGGTAAAGCCTTGCACTGTATCAGCGGTCATTGTCGGTGCTCTCCGGTCATCATTCCGGGCGCGAAGTGGCGGCTCGCGGGCACGTTGGTCAAGGCTCTGTTTTGAGGGGCCTTCAGGTGATTTCGCGGCGCCCGAAGGCTCAGGCCTGCGGCTTCTTCAGGATCGCGAAGGGGCTGGCGGCGGCCTGCGCCTGCTCCTCGGTCAGCACGCCGGGGGCCGGGCTGGTGGAGCGCGGATAGGGGTCGAGCGCCAGCGCCAGGGCCTGGGCGGTGATCTCGCCAAGGTCGACAACGTCGCCCACCAGCGGCTCGGTATCCAGGTCCGGTGCGGCGAGTTCGATCTCGGTGCCATCCGGCCCGGCCTCGGTGAGCAGCAGGGCGATCGGCTCGGTGATGAGGAAGGGCACCGGGTCGCCGGTGGCGACGCAGGGCTGGCTGCCGCGCGCCCTGAAGCTGCCGGTGATGCGGATGCCGCCAGCCTCGCGCTTCGTTTCAACGGCCGCCGTCAGGCTGTCCAGCGCCAGCAGGCTGAAGCGGGCGGCGAGTGCGAACCGCTCGGCCTCATTGGCCTCAAGCGCATGGCGGCGTACCTGGCCGCCGATTTCATGGGCGCGGACGGGGCGGGGGAATTCGATGTCCGGAATCATGCGGCAAGGCCGATCTGGCCGGCGGTGAGCCGCGCCAAGGGTGTTGCATCGAGCCGGCCGGCGAGGCGCCGGGCCATGGCGGTGACGTAGGCGACGGCCTCATCGTTGATAGGCTCGCCGCGCCAGACGTTGCGGCGCAGCGCCTCGGCAAAGGCGGCATCATTGCCCAGCGCCTCGCGATAGGCGCCGAGCCGGCCGCCCAGCGCCGCCACCATCCGGCCGATGTGCTTGCCGACAACCTGGTCGCCCACGCCGTCCTGCCGCAGGCTGCCATCCATGTCGGTGATGAAGCGCTCGGTGAGATCGGCGCAGAATTGCCGCTGGTCCTCGGCTTCGAGGCGGATGAGGGTGAGGCTGAGCGCCAGCGCCACCATATCGAAGCGGCCGTCCATGGTGTCGGGCACCTGGCCGGCGAGATACCAATCCGGATTGCGGGCCTCCGCGACGATGGCGGCGTAGAGCGCCGTGCCGGGCAAATTCGTGGCGAGGCCAGCGCCGATGGCACGGCGCAATGCTGAGAAAAGCGGGGTGGAGAGGAGGCTCATGCGATGGGGTGCCCGATAGTTTGCTTGGAAGCGGCGACAGGATAGCATATTGAGCGAGCGCGAGCGCTGCGCAACCGGCTGCGGCGTTTGGGAGAGTGTGATGCGCAAGACAGTGTTGATGGCAGGCCTGCTGGCGGCCGCAGTGACGATGGGCGGTTGCACCCGCATCAAGGTCGCACAAGGCTATATCGTCGATGAGACGCTGATCACCTCGATCCAGGCTGGCGTCGACAACCGGGAATCGGTGGAAAAGACCCTCGGCCGCCCGACCCTGGCTTCGCAGTTCGATTCGAAGCAGTGGTATTATATTTCGCGCAATACCGGCCAATATGCCTTTGCCCAGCCCAAGGTGCTCAGCCAATCCGTGCTGGTGGTGAGCTTTGACGAGGCCGGCAATGTCTCGTCCGTGGAGCGCCGTGGCCTTGAGCAGGTGGCGAATATCGACCCCGAGAAGGACAAGACGCCGACCCTGGGCCGTGACAGCAGCTTCTTCGAGGACATCTTCGGCAACATCGGCAGCGTTGGCGCAGCCGGTGGCGGCGCCGGCCCGAACGGCAATGTGGGACGTGACGGCCCGCGCTAACCGGGCTGTTGCACCTCAGAACGGCTTGACGCTGCCGAGCCAGCTGGTGACGAACAGCAGGGCATAAACCGTTATCACCCAGCGCCGTGTGCCGTCCATGGTGGCGCGCAGCGGCACTTCCGTTGCATCCGACGAGCCTTGCTGGACAAGCGCCATCAGCTGCGGGCCGACCGGCTTGAAGGCATGGTCGATCATGATGGCGGCCGCGAAGATGCCGCCGAACAGCAGCGCCTTCCAGGCCAGCCACTGCGGCGCCAGCGGTTCGCCGGTGGCGAGGGACAGCCCGCCGAGGCCGACATAGAACACCGTCAGGGCCCAGCGCAGCCAGCCCTCGATGCGGCGGTCACGCGCAGCGCGCGGCGTCATGTCATGGGCATGGGCATCCCACACCAGCCAGAGCCAGCCGAGGCCGATGGCCCAGGCCGCGGCGACGGCGGGGAACGGCAGGCCCGGCCACCAGCCACCGGCAAACAGCAGGGTGAGGGACATCGGCACCATCAGCGCCCAGGCGGTGCGCGGCCCGAGATCGACGATCACTAGCAGCTTGAGCAGCGTCAGCCGCTCCGGCATCGAATAGCTGCGACGGCGGAAATGCTGGCCGAGCACGAACACCCCAAGGTCTCCGCCGAGCCAGAGCACGAAGAGCAGCAGGTGAAGATACACCAGTGTCGGGTAGAAAGCGTCCATCACAGCCCCTCGAAAATCGCGACATGGACCTCTGCGGCGCCAATGCGCAGCGGCTTGATATCCTGCTGATACTGGCTGTCGGCCCAGAAGGCCTCGGCGGCGGCGCGGCCGGGAAAGCGGGCGCAGACGATGCTGGTGCCGGGATCCCAATCTTCCAGCGCCACGGCGGCCTTGCCGATGAACAGATATTGCCCGCCATGGCGCTCATAAAGCCCTGAAGCCGCCAGTGCTTTGGCATAGGCACCCATGCGCACCGGGTCATTTACCCGCGCAGTGACCAGAAGAAAGGCGGGAGGTGTCTCTGCCATCAGGGTGACCCAGAAGTGTTGCAATTGGGAAACTATCGCAAGTCGATTGCGGAATGTCAAAATTTGTCCGGACAACTGTGTTGCAATTTCACGGTGTTAGGATGAAAAACTGTCACAATGTCGCGGGGGACGCGACGCTAACGGGGGAATTCAGATGCGCACCGTGAACACCATCGGCTTGAAACTTCTGGGCACCAGCGGCCGCTCGGCGCTGTTGGCCGCCTCGCTGCTGGCGGCCGTGCCGGCGCTGGCACAGCAGGCCGCGCCCGTCGCGCAGGCCGATGAGCAGGTGCTCGAGGATATCGTGGTGACGGCGCAGCGCCGCAGCGAATCCGTGCAGGACGTGCCGATCGCCATCACCGCCTTCTCGGCCGAGACGCTCTCCAACCGCGGCATCGCCACGCCGTTGCAGCTGATCCAGTATGTGCCGAACCTCTTCGGCTCCAACAACACCGGGCTGGGTTCGGCCAACGCCTATTACATCCGCGGCCTGGGCAACACCGAGACCATTGCCTCGTTCGATCCGCCGGTCGGCACCTATATCGACGACATCTACATGTCGCGGCAGAACGGCAACAACTTCGCCTTCTTCGATCTGGACCGGATCGAAGTGCTGCGCGGCCCGCAGGGCACGCTGTTCGGCCGCAACACCACCGGCGGCGCGGTCAACCTCATCATGAAGAAGCCGGGTGACGAGATCGGCGGCTTTGTCGAGGCGGCCTATGGCGCCTATGACAAGAAGCTGGTGCGCGGCTCGATCGATCTGCCGCTGAGCAGCGGCATCCAGTTCAAGCTCTCCGGTTATTTCCAGGATGATGATGGCTATGTCATCAACACCACGACCGGCGAGCGCAACAACGATAGCGACATGGCCGGCCTGCGCGGCGCCGTGCAGTTCAAGTTCACCGAGCAGCTGACCTGGAACGTCGCCGCCGCCTATATGCGCAACGACGGCGAGAACCTGATCAACTTCGATTGCGACCCGCGCAACCCGGCCAACTGCAACGGCCGCTTCGCCACCACTGGCATGGTCAGCAAGATCGCGCCCGGCTCGTCGCCCTACGCAGGCACCTTCGATGCCGGTGCGTTTTTTGGCGGCGGAGTTTTCGTGCCGCTCAACACCACGGGCCGCAAGGCGGGCTTCGGGATGGGCAATGAGGTCGATACCGGCCTCTATACCTCGAACCTGGAGTGGGCGGCTGACGATTTCACGGTGAACTTCATCACCGGCTACATCGACATGACGCAGAAGTATGCGCTCGATTTCGCTGATGGCCGCGGCCTGCCCAACGTCGCGGTGCCCGTCCCCGCTGTCACCGGCAATGCCCGTGGCGGCTTCGCCATCATCAACGATGGCCGGCACAAGCAGTTCACCCAGGAAATCAAGATCAACGGCAAGCTGCTCGACGGCAAGATCGACTATGTCGCCGGCTTCTTCTTCCTCGATGAGGACAACAAGACCGATTTCGCCGACCTGTTCGCCAACGCCTTCCTGCTGGCTGACCGCACGCTGGTCAACGGCGCCAACGCCAAGGCCGGCTATGTGCAGGCGGACGTCAACGTCTCCGAGCAGCTCAAGCTGACGGCGGGTATCCGCTACACCGACGAGAAGAAGACCTTCAGCATCTCGGACAACCGTTCGATCTGCGCGCCCGTGCTGCTCTCCCGCTGCATGGACAATGCCAACCTCCGCGTCTCGCTGCCCGGCGGTTCGGTGGCCATCCCCACCGAGCAGCGCGCCAAGCTGTGGACGCCGCGTTTCGCCATCAACTTTGCGCCGAACGACGACATGCTGTTCTTTGCCAGCGCGACGCGGGGCTTCAAGTCTGGCGGCTGGAACGCCCGCGGCACCGCGCCGAACACGCTGCTGCCGTTCGATCCGGAAACCGTGTGGAGCTATGAGGCCGGCGGCAAGACCGAGTTTTTCGATAACCGCCTGCGCGTCAACCTGACCGGCTTCTGGCTGGAAACCAAGAACCTGCAGACGCCTTCGGCCTTTGTCGATCCTGTGACGGGCGGCGTGACCTTCATCACCCAGAACTTTGCCGATTATCAGAACAAGGGCCTGGAGCTCGAAGTCTCGGCAGTGCCGGTCAAGGGGCTGAACGTCTATTTCAACGTCGGCTACCAGGACGACAAGTACAAGGTGAGCGATACGCTCGCGGCGAACAAATATGGCGTGAAGGCCGTGCGCCAGCAGCAGCTGGATTGCCTTGCCCAGCTTGCCGCCGGCCGCATCCCGCTGGGGCCGACGGGCGCCAACAACGCGCCGGACTGCGCTGCCGGTATTATCGATGCCAATGGCGACATCGGCACCCCGGTGCGCACGCCCGAGTTCAGCCTGGCCTTTGGTGGGTCCTATGATTTTGCCGTGCCCAGCGCCGGCATCATCCTGACGCCCACTGTCAACGCCCAGTATCGCTCGAGCCTGGAAACCGGCACGGCCGGCGGCACCATCTTCACCGGCAGCATCACGGCGCCGGACAACACGGTCTACCCGACCAACCCGTTCTCGGGTGATGTTGTCGCCGGCTCGCTCACCGAGGCCTATTGGCAGGTGAACGCGGCACTGCAGATGCGCACCGATGACAGCAACTGGTTGGTGAGCCTCGAGTGCGAGAATTGCTTCGACAAGCAGTTCTTCCAGTCCAGCCTCGTCAACTACAACTACCTCAACCCGCCGCGCACCTGGCAGGTCCGCGTCAAGCGCTCGTTCTGATGTGACGCGCCGCGCCCGGCTTCGGCTGGGCGCGGCGATGCGCTTGTCGAACTGCCGCCGGCCCGGCAAGCTGTGTTCCGTTCCCCAGGCGCGGTGAAGGGCCAAGATGAGCGAATTCCGAAAAGGCGGCCCGGTTCTGGCGGCTGCGATGATCGGCGTCGGCTGCGGCGCCTCGCCCATTCCCTTCAATGTGCTCCCCGCTGTCATCGGCCCGATCCATGACGAGCTTGGCTGGAGCTTCCTGCAGATCAACCTCGGCATCACGGTGTTTGGCGTCATCGCGGCGCTGCTCGCCCCGGCCTACGGCGCGGCGGCGGACAAATGGGGCGTGCGGCCGGTGGCCATCGGCTCGCTGCTGGCCTTTGGCCTGGCCTTCGCCACCTTTGCCCTGATGCCGCCCACGCTGTTTGCCTGGTATGGGCTGTGGACGCTCGTCGGCCTTGTCGGCATCGGCTCGACCCCCGTCACATGGAGCCGCGCCATCAACATGTGGTTTGTGAAGAACCGCGGCCTGGCGCTGGGCATCATGCTGCTCGGCACGAGCCTGGCCGGCATCCTGGTGCCGCAGATCGCCCGCCTCGCCATCGATGGCAAGCTCTATGGCGAGGGCTGGCGCACGGCCTTTCCGGTGCTGGCGCTGCTGCCGCTGCTGGTGGCGATGCCGCTGGCTTTCTGGCTGTTCCGCGAGCCGAGCCTGGCCGAGCGACCGCCGGGGATCAGCAGTGCCGATGGCACGCTGGCCGGCATGACGGCGGGAGCCGCCATCCGTGGCTATCGCTTCTGGGTGATCTGGCTCTCCATTGCCTCCGTGGCGCTGGCCTTTGGCGGCGTGTTCATCAACATGGTGCAGATTGCCATTCTGCACGGCTTCACGCCCGCCGAGGGCGCCACGGTGATGAGCGTGCTGGCTGTCGGCATCCTTGCTGGCCGGCTGATCACCGGGCTGTTGTTCGATCGCTTCTGGGCGCCCGCCGTGCTGGTGCCGATTCTGCTGGCCCCGGCGCTGTCGTGCTGGCTGCTGATGGGCACCGGCAGCACGCTCGGCGTGCTGATGTCCGGTGCGCTGCTGCTCGGCTTTGCCGCAGGGGCGGAATCGGACCTCATCGCCTATCTTGCCGGGCGCTATTTCGGCATGGCGCACTATGGCAAGATCTATGGCCTGCTCTACATGCCGTTCGGCATCGGCTCGGCTGTCTCGCCGGCAATTTATGGCGCGGTGCGTGATGCCACGGGCAGCTATGATGCGATGCTGACGGTGGCGATTTTCCTGTTCGCGCTGGGGGCGGTGCTGCCGCTGCTGCTCGGCCGCTACCCGACGACCGAGGCTCTGGCGGCAGCGCCGGCGTGAGGACAGCACCGGATGACTGACATGCCCCTGTACGCCGCCGTCGCCATGCAGCTGACGGCGCAATCCGTGGAGGGCGCGCCTGACCGGGCCGCCGCGCGCGCCGCCATGCTGGCGCAGATCGTGCGTGTGGCGGCGCAGCTGCTGCAGGCCAAGGTGTTCATCGAGCAATATGGCGGCAGCCCGCTCAAGCTGGCGGTTCTGCCGGAATATCTGTTCACCTCCTATCCGGGGCGCATCGGCATTCCGGAATTTGCCGACAAGGCGGCGATTGCGCCGGATGGCCCGGAATACGAGGCGCTGGGCGCTGTGGCGGCGCGGCTGAAGCTGTTCATCGCCGGCAATGCCTATGAGACGGATGCGCACTTCCCCGGCCTGTATTTCCAGACCAGCTTTGTCGTGGCGCCCTCCGGTGATGTCGTGCTGCGCTACCGGCGGCTCAACTCGATGTATGCGGTGACGCCGCATGACGTGTGGGAGAAATATCTCGACATTTACGGCATCGAGGGCGTGTTTCCGGTCGCTGATACCGAGATCGGACGGCTGGCGGCGATTGCGTCGGAAGAGATCCTCTACCCCGAGATTGCCCGCGCCCATGCGCTGCGCGGCGCCGAGGTGCTGCTGCACTCCTCGTCGGAGATCGGCTCGCCAAACCTCACCCACAAGCAGATCGCAAGGCGTGCCCGGGCCTTCGAGAACCTGGCCTATGTGGTGAGCGCCAACACCGCGGGCATTGCTGGCACGGCCATGCCGCTGGCCTCGGCGGACGGCAATTCGGCGCTGATCGACTGGAAGGGCAATGTGCTGGCGGAATCGAACAGTGGCGAGACCTTCACGGCCTTTGGCGACATCGATATCGTGGCGCTGCGCCGGGCGCGCCGCAAGCCGGGGATGACGAACTATCTCAGCCGGCAGCGGCTGGAGCTGTTCGCGCCGGTGTATGGCGGCACCGTGCAGCCGGCAAATTCGCTGATAAAGGACCATCAGGTGGTCACGCCGGACAGGGAGCATTTCAAGCGGGTGCAGGAGGCGGTAATTTCCCGGATGGAGGCCGCTGGCCTTATCTGATGAATGACCCTGTGTTGAACTGAGGACAAGGCGCCATGGCGATTCACGATGATATTCCGCCGCCCTACTCGATGGTGGGCACGCATGGGGTGTTCCCCAAGGCCAACCATGACGAGCGGGCGCGCTTCAACTTCCTTGCCAACCTCAACAAGCATGTCGCCGGCACGCTCGGGCCGGGCAACCGGCTGGCCTGGGAGAAGCGGGCAAAGCCGAAGTTTGTTGCCGAGCGCGGCCGCGAGCCGGTGGATCGCTTCGAGATCAGGAAGGCGATGAATGCCGACCCCTATCATCGCTTCTGGAGCGCCCTGAAGCGCAACAACATGGAGATGCGCCAGCAGAATGGCCGCTCGATCGTGCTGCGCCAGCTCGATGATCTCGATGCGCGGGCGCGGGAGGCCTCGGGCAATGGCGCCGGGCTGGAGCTGGATCCGTCCATCACCATTCCGCGCTACCAGAAGGCCGTGGACATCCATTGCATGCCGGGCAGCTACCATGGCGAGGAGCGGCCGGGCGATGTGTCCGCCGGCGCCAATTATGATTGCGGGATTTTCGTGACCACCGGCGGCGGCATGGGCGCGCTGTCCGATGGCGGCGGCCAGGCGCTGGCGAAATGGGCGCGCGAGACGCGGCCCGGCTGGCAGCCCCGGCGCATCCTCGATATCGGCGTGACGGTGGGCCACAGCGCCCTGCCGATGGCGATGGCCTTTCCCGATGCCGAGGTGATCGCCATCGACACCGCAGCTCCGGTGCTGCGCTATGCCCATGCCAGGGCGCGCTCGCTGGGGGTGAACAATATCCGCTTCATCCAGGCCAATGCCGAGGACCTGAGCCGCTTTCCCGATGGCCATTTCGATTGGGTGCAGACGACGATGTTCCTGCACGAGACCAGCGGCATCGCACTGCCGCAGATCATCCGGGAGGGGGCGCGTGTGCTGGCGGAGGAGGGGCTGATGTTCCACCTCGAGCAGCCGCAATACACCCCGGAGATGCCGCTGTTCGAGCAGTTCATGCGGGATTGGGATGCCTTCAACAACAATGAGCCGTTCTGGTCGGCGATGCATGCGGTGGACCTGCATGACATTCTGGCGGACGCCGGCTTCCCGGCTGCCAGCCAGTTCGAGGCCAAGGTGAAGGCGGTGGTGGACGAAGCGATCTTCCCGCCCTCCGTGGAAGGCGAGGGCGAAGATTTTGGCCGCGCTGCGGTGTGGCATGCCTATGGGGCATGGAAGCCGGCGGCGCAGGCCCGGGAGGCCGCAGAATGAGCGAGATCGACTGGATCGCCCGCGCCGGTGCCAAGCCGAAGGGCTCGCGCCCGAAGTATTTCGAGGACCCGGCGACCGACCGGCTGCTCTCCATCGTCATGGCGCTGGCCGGCGAAGTGGGCGTGGTGAAGGAGCGGCTGGACACGGTGGAGCGGCTGCTCGACGCCAAGGGCAGCATCACCCGCGCCGATATCGAGGCCTATGCGCCGGATCGCGAGGCCGGGTATCAACGCGGCCTGATGCAGCGGGAATTCATCGCGCGCATCCTGCGGGGCGTCCAACAAGACATGGAAAGTCTCGAAATGGTGGAATCTTCAGTCGAAGATGTATCGAGACAGTTGCGTGACGGCTGACTTGCGCTAAGCATTTCAGTATCCAAGAAGGGGTCGCCGCGTTGGACGGCTCCAGGAGCGTACAGAGGGGAGACACATGGCAGAAGCAGCCAAGCCCGCGGGCAAGAAGATGGACGCATTGCAGAAGCCCTTGACGCCTTCGGCCGAGCTGGCCGTGATCGTCGGCTCGGACATGCTGCCGCGTGGCCAGGTGGTCAGCAAGGTGTGGGACTACATCCGGAAGCACAACCTCCAGAAGCCCACGGACAAGCGCGTGATTGTCGCTGATGCCGCCCTCAAGAAGGTGTTCGGTCGTGACGAGTGCACGATGTTCGAAATGAACAAGTATCTCGCACAGCACCTGAAGTAAGCTGTTGCTGGGGGCGGCGCCGGCTGGCGCTGCCCCCACCGGCTGCCGCTCAGGCGAGGCCGACGATAGCGCCGATGCGGCGCTGCTCATCCAGTTTCATAACAATATCGGCGCGCCCCGGCAGCGTTGCGAGCATATGGCGTGTCAGCCGCTCGTAATGCGCGACAAACCGCGCGATGGCGGCATCATCCATCCCGGCAGCAGCAGGGCCGGCAGCGGGGCCGGAGCGGGCGCGCAGCTTGTGCTCTTGCTGCGTCCGCCAGGCCAGCACCGGGGCGAAGCCGGGTGCTTCCAGGAAAACCAGCGCATCGAGCCGCGCGAACAGCTGGCGATAGCCGGTGTTCAGCGCGGTGTTGATCGCCTGCCGCCAGCGCCCGTCCGGGTCTTCCTCGGCTTCGAGGCTGTTGATCGGTGCTGCGAGGCCGGTTTCCGGCATGGGCTCGGCGCCCATGCACCAGCCCTCGAACAGCAGGATATCGAGCGGCGCGGTGATATGCGGCCAATCCGCCTCGGGCCGGCGGTCATCGGCGGCCTTGTCGAACCTTGGCAGCGCGACCTCTCCCGCGCCTGACAGCGCCGCGGTGATAACTGCCTCAGCCAGCGGCAGGTCGTGCGTGCCCGGCACGCCGCGGGTGCGCAGCAGCGGGTGGACATCGCGGCCCAGCGCCTCTCGGGCCGCGCGGGTGAGGTAGACATCATCGAGTGACAGGGTGGCAGCGCGGAGGCCGTGCGCCTCCTGCAGCAGCATCTCGACAAAGCGGCACAGGCTGGATTTGCCGCTGCCTTGCGGGCCGTTGATGCCGATGAGCAACGGCCGGCCGGCAGCGGCGCGGCGCGCGGCAAGGTTGGCGGCCAGCGGCATCCAGTGCGCCCGCACGGTGTCGGCATAGGCTGTGGGCAGCGCTTCCTCTGCGATCAGCGCGGCGATACGGGCCTCAAGCCCGTGCGCGCCCACTCAGATCGCCGCGGCAGCGTCCGCCGGCGCGTGCAGGCGCAGGCGCTTGACCATGCGCGGATCACCCTCGATCACTTCGAAGCGCCAGCCGCTGGGGTGCTCCACCGTCTCGCCCAGTGCCGGCACCCGGCCGGCGAGCATGAACACCATGCCGCCCAGCGTATCGACTTCATCGCCGATTTCGTCATCGGCGAAGCTGGTGCCCAGCTCTTCCTCGAGCTCCTCGAGCGGCAGCCGGGCATCGGCCTCCCAGAGCTGGTCGTTGATGGCGAGCAGCAGCGACGCCTCGGCCTCGTCATGCTCGTCCTCGATCTCGCCAACGATTTCCTCGACCAGATCCTCGATCGTCACAAGCCCATCGGTGCCGCCATATTCATCGACGATGATCGCCATGTGCGTCCGCCCGGCGCGCATGCGGGCGAGCAGGTCCACCACCCGCATCGAGGACGGCACGAACAGCACCGGGCGCAGCAACGGCGCGATCTCGATCTCGTCGAAGGGCTGGCTCGGTGTGCTATGGTCCAGCGTCGCGGCGATCAGGGCGTAAACGTCCTTCACATGCGCCATGCCGATGATGTGGTCCCTGTCCCCACGGAACACCGGCACGCGGCTGTGGCCGGCCTCGCGCAGCAGCGCCACCAGCGCCGGAAAGCCATCGGCGATATCGAACACCACCATGTCCGAGCGGGGCACGCCGGTATCGCCCACTTCACGCTCGCCGAAGTGCAGCATGTTCTTGAGCATGGCGCGCTCGACAGGCGACAGGTCATCATGCGCCGCACCGGTGTCGCTGTGCTCGTCGATGGCTTCTTCAAGGCTTTCGCGCAGCGATTGCTCATGGTCATGGCCGGTGAGCAGCAGCCGCAGCTTGCGCCACATCCTGGAGCCTATGTCGGCGGAAGCGCCATTGGCGTTGCCGCCGTCACTACTGTCCGGGTCTGACATGACTCAGGAGTTATCCTGCATAGGGATCGGGCAGACCGAGGCTGCGGCATGCGGCGCTTTCCAGCGCTTCCATGGCATTGGCGTCGGCATCCCCTGTTTCATGGTCATACCCTAGCAGGTGAAGCGTGCCATGGACAATGAGGTGTTGGACATAGCCTGCCAGCGGCCATGCCTTTTCCACAGCTTCCCGGGCACTTGTCTCCAGTGCCACCACAATGTCCCCGAGCAGGACCTCGCCGTCATCCGTGTTGGCAAGGCTGTCCAGCAGGTCCGGCGCGACCATGGGGAAGCTCAGCACGTTGGTCGGCTTGTCCTTGCCGCGATACTGGCGGTTGAGGCCGTGCACCTCGGCATCATCGGTCAGCCGGATGCTGGTCTCGATATCGATCGGGCTTTCCGCCAGCCCGCCCCAGGGGGATTGCGCCAGCGCGGCGGCCACGGCGGCAGCGGCCAGCTCCTCCCAATCGGCAGCGGGCCAGGCCGGGCTGGCGACATCGGTTTCAGTGGTCAGCATCGGTTAGTGGTCACGCATCTTGGGGCGGGCCTTCATAGGCATCGACGATGCGCCCGACGATGGGATGGCGGACCACTTCGCGGCTGGAGAAGCGCAGCGTGGCAATGCCCTCGACGCCATCGAGCCGCTTCACCGCATCGGCGAGGCCGGACATGCCGGGGTTGGGCAGATCGACCTGGTTGGGGTCTCCGCACACCACCATGCGGCTGCGCTCGCCGAAGCGGGTGAGGAACATCTTCATCTGCAGCGGCGTGGTGTTCTGCGCTTCATCGAGAATGATGAAGGCATTGGCCAGCGTACGGCCGCGCATGAAGGCCAGCGGCGCAATCTCGATCTCGCCCGAGGCCAGCCGCCGCTCGACCTGCTCGGCGGGGAGCATGTCGTACAGCGCATCGTAGAGCGGGCGGAGATAGGGATCGACCTTCTCCTTCATGTCGCCGGGCAGGAAGCCCAGCCGCTCGCCGGCCTCCACTGCCGGACGGGAGAGGATGAGCCGGTCCACCGAGCCCGCGATGAGCTGGCTGACAGCCTGCGCCACGGCCAGATAGGTCTTGCCGGTGCCCGCCGGTCCGAGTGCGAAGATGATGCTCTCGCGCGCCAGCGCCTCGATATAGCGGACCTGGGTGGGCGAGCGGGCGACGATGGTCTTGCGGCGGGTGCGGATGGCGGCGGTGCCGGCGAGGCCTTGGTCCGGCGTCACCAGCCCATCGAGGCGCGGGTCGGCAGCGATGGCGACCGCGCCCGCCACATCGGCGGTATCCACCGTGCCGCCATGGGCGAGGCGATTGTAGAGCGTTGTCAGCACATCGCGGGCGCGGGCGGCGGCATCGGCCTCGCCCTCCACCTGCACCTTGTTGCCGCGCGCCGAGATGTAGACGCCGAGCTGGCCCTCCAGCGCGATCAGGTTGGTATCATATTGGCCGAACAGCGGCCCGAGCAGCTGCGCCTTGTCGAACTCTATTTCCAGCCGAACGCGATCATTGGCACCGACAGGGGCGCGCGTTGGCTTTTTCGACATCAGGCGGCTGCTCTTTCTGCTTGGAGGGGCTGGGCGACAACGGAATTGGGGTGGCCTTCGGTGATTTCGACATCAACCAGATCGCCGATTTTCGCGCCCGGCACTTCGAGCACGGCGGATTGCAGCCAAGGCGTCTTGCCGATCAGCTGGCCGGGCTTGCGGCCGGGCCGCTCGAGCAGGATCTGCGTGCGGCGGCCGACGCTGGCAAGGTTGAAGGCATGGGCGCTGGCGGTGATCGCGGCCTGCAGACGGGCGAGGCGCTCCTCCTTCACCGGCTCGGGCACCTGGTCTGCCATGGTCGCGGCCGGGGTGCCGGGGCGCTGGGAATATTTGAAGCTATAGGCCTGCGCATAGCCGGTCTCCTCGACAATGCGCAGCGTATCGAGAAAATCCGCCTCCGTCTCGCCGGGAAAGCCGACGATGAAATCCCCCGAGAGCGCAATGTCCGGCCGTACGGCGCGGATGCGCGCCAGCGTGGCAAGGTAGCTCTCGCGGGTGTGGGCGCGGTTCATGGCCTTCAGGATGCGGCTGGAGCCGGACTGCACGGGCAGGTGCAGATAGGGCATCAGCTTCTCGATATCGGCGTGGGCGGCGATGAGATCGTCGCTCATGTCACGCGGGTGCGAGGTGGTGTAGCGGATACGCTTGAGGCCCGGCAGCTCGGCGAGCCGGGCAATGAGCTGGGCCAGCGTCTGCCCCGAGCCGTCATAGGCGTTCACATTCTGGCCGATGAGGGTGATCTCGACAGCCCCTGACGCGACCAGCGCCTCGGCCTCGGCCACCAGATCCGGCGCCGGGCGCGAGACCTCCTGGCCGCGGGTATAGGGCACGACGCAGAAGGTGCAGAACTTGTCGCAACCTTCCTGCACGGTGAGGAAGGCGCTGGCGCCCTGGTGGCGGCGCGGCGGCAGATGCGCGAACTTGGGGGCGGCCGGCATGTCCGTATCGATGGCGCGGGCATAGGCGGCGCCGCGCGCATCGTCCGGCACGGCGGCGGCCTGGCGCACCAGTGCCGGCAGGTTGTGATAAGCCAGCGGGCCGACGATGACGTCCACGGCCGGAGCCCTGCGGCCGATCTCGGCACCCTCGGCCTGCGCCACGCAGCCAGCGGCGACGATGAGCGGGCGTCCGCCATCGGCACGCGGCTTCTTCAGCCGGCCGATGTCGGAATAGAGCTTTTCAGCGGCCTTTTCGCGGATATGGCAGGTGTTGAGCACCACGATATCGGCGGTTTCAGCGCTTGTTGCAGGCGTGTGGCCCTCGGCGGCAAGCAAGTCACCCATCCGCTCCGAATCATAGACATTCATCTGGCAGCCGAAGGATTTGACGAAGTAGCTGGAAGGCTTTTCAGGCGCTTCGTCGGCTATTGGGGCTGACACGAGGAACGGCGACTCCGGGGGATGATGAAACCCCTTCATAGCGCGGGCTGGGCGGCCGGTCATCTTGAACTTTCCCGCTGGCCGGGGTGGGCCGATCAGCCGCGCATGAGCTTGTTATAGCCGGCGCGGATGACAGTTTCGCAATGCCGGGCCAGCGCCTTGCGATCCGGAAAATCGGCGGCGATGACGAGCGGGTGGTAGAGAATTTCGGCGCGGATACTGCCCAGCGCCATGAAGGCGACAGCGTGCGGCACCAGCTCGGTCTCCCCCACCCAGGCCAGATCGGGCAGCTGCTTGCGTGTCACCGGCATGCCGTTGAGCCGTGTATAGGCGATGGTGATGGGCTGGACGCGCAGGCCCTCCAGTCCGTGGGCGGCGGCAAACAGCGCGGACTTGAACGGCAGCACGCGGCTGCCATCGCTGTTGGTGCCTTCCGGAAACAGGATCAGGCTCTCGCCGTGCGCCAGCCGGGCGGAAAGACTGTCCCGCTGGTGCGCCGTGGTGCTGCGCCGGTCCCGCGTCACATAGGCAGTGCGGGCGAGGGTGGCGAGCCAGCCGACAACGCCCCAGCCGCCAACCTCGGCCTTGGCGACAAACGCCGCGCGGATATGGGCGCCCAGCACCGGTATATCCGCCCAGGAAACATGGTTAGCGACGTAAAGAACCCCCTGCGTGCCCGGCCTGGCGGTGCCGGCCGGCTTGCCATGGGTGACAATGCGGATGCCGAGCGAGCGGGCGAGGCCGCGGTGGAACAGCCAGGGCAGATAGGCCCGGCGGTTGCCCGAGAGGGTGCGCAGCAGCAGTTCCGTGGGCACCAGCAGCGAGGCGGTGGTGAGTGCGCCGGCGAGGCTCTTGGCGGGGCCGAGCCGCTGGTGGCGGGCCGCATCACGCGCGCGGCGCAGGCCGGGGGCAAGCTGTGGCGGTGGTGATGCTGGCGGCGGCGCGGTGGGCAATGCGGGTTCTATTCGCCGGGCTTGATCGGGGTGCCGTACAATTCCATGCGGTGGTCCACGAGCTTGAAGCCAAGGCGGGCGGCGATGCGCGCCTGCAATGCTTCCAACTCGGCATCGTGAAACTCGATGACATTGCCGGTCTCGACATCGATCAGATGATCGTGATGCTCATCCTGCACGGTTTCATACCGTGAGCGACCGCCCTGGAATTCGTGGCGCTCGAGAATGCCCGATTCCTCGAAGAGTTTTACGGTGCGATAGACCGTGGCAATGGAAATGCGCGGATCGACTGCGACGACGCGGCGATGCAGCGCCTCGACATCGGGATGATCGTCGATTTCACTGAGAACGCGCGCGATGACACGCCGCTGTTCGGTGATGCGCAGGCCCTTTTTCAGGCACAACGCCTCAACATCGATTGTCACGCCCATCATGTTTCTCCTGCCGCCCGCCCATGAGATAGGCGGGCGGGGGAGAACGGGCAAGCCTCAGGCCCGGCTGCGCCAGCAGCGCGGGCCTGTCAGCTCAGGCCGCAACCTTCCGCGGCCGGCCGCGGGGCTTGCCGCCAACCTTGGCGACGCGCTTGGTGCCAAGACCGATGGACTTGGCGAGCGTGCGGCGCTGCTCGGCATAGTTGGGGGCGACCATCGGATAATCAGCGGGGAGGCCCCACTTGGTGCGATAGTCATCCGGCGTCATGCCGTAGCGCGTCATCAGGTGACGCTTCAGCATCTTCAGCTTTTTGCCGTCTTCAAGGCAGATGATATAGTCTGGCTTGATTGACGAGCGGACCGAAACGGCCGGCTCCTGGCGAACAGCCGGTGCTTCCGCAGGCGTACCAAGACGTGCGAGCGTGGCATAGACACTCTCGATGACGCCCGGAACATCGCTCGGCGCGACACTGTTGTTGGCAAAATGCGACGATACGATATCGGCCGTCAGCGCCAACAGTTCATTATGAATCTGCGAGCTCTCAGTCATTAACGATTCCTATACACTTGCTGCGGATCCCTCCTCCGCAACAATCGGCATGACTGGCAATTTCTGCAAATGCAAGAGAAGATGATGATCAGCCCAAATCGTCGAGCAGTCGCTTCATGGTAATCGCACCAAATTTGGTTCCATCAGAACCGGCATAGTAATCAGGCCGATGACCGACGCTGCGAAATCCAGACTTTTCGTATAGCGTACGCGCCGCGATGTTATTTTCTCGAACTTCCAGAATCAGCTCGGAAGCGCCGCGTCGCCAACTGTCTTGAATCGCTGTTTCCACAAGGCGTTGGCCCAATCCGTTGCCGCGCTGCGTTGGCTCCACGGCAATCAGCAGCAACTCGACTTCCGGCCCGGCGGCGCGGCACAGGGTAAAACCTATGGCCCGGCCGTCGCGGCCCAGCGCCTGGCGCGTAAAGCTGCTGGCCATGCCGATCGAGCCGCCAAGCTGCAGCGTCGACCAGGCCTCGCCATAGGCCGAATCAAAGCTGGCGCGCATCACCATCATCAGGGATTCGAGGTGGCGTTCATCGGCAAAAGTGATGACCGGTGGGGCCAGGGTGCTCATGAACGCTGCTTATGACACGAATTTCAGAGCGGCAACACGGCATCCGGCGGGCGGACATAATGTGCCGCAGGCGGCAGTGCCCGCTGCGCCGCAGGCAGCAGCAGCGCATCCGCCGCATCAGGCTCGCCGGCGTGGATCAGCAGCGCAGGCGGTGTGGCCAGCAACAGCGCACCCGCGCCTGCAAAAGCCTCGCCACTGGTTTGTGGCACGGCATCAGGCGCCAGGGTGAGCACCTCGGACGCGGTGAAATCCCGCGTGATGCGCTGGTGCAGCACCTGCCCGCGCCCTGCATCGAGCAAGATGGTGACAGTGGCCAGGTCCGGCCGCAGCGCAAAGGCCCGCGCCGCCACCAGTGCGCCGGCGGTGCAGCCGTGCACCGGCGCGCCCCAGGCCAGGCCGAGCGCGCGGGCGCCGGCAATGCCGATGCGGATGCCGGTGAAGCTGCCGGGGCCGACATCAACAACAATCGCATCGGCGCGCCCGCCCTTCAGCAAGTCGGCGATGCTCGGCACCAGCGCCTCGGCATGGCCGCGGCCGATCACCCGGTGGTCCTGCGCGACCAGCCGCCCGGCCTCGAACAGCGCCAGCGACAGCGCCGGCGAGGCCGTAGAAATGGCGAGCGTGCGGGCGGCGCTCACAGGATGGTGGCGGCGTCCTTGAAGGCCAGGCGCGGCAGCCGCGGGAACAGGCCGTCGCCGGTGCCCTTGCCCAGCGAGCAGATGAAGTTGGTCTCGACGTTGGTGCCGGCCCAGAAGCCGGCATCGACCTTGGCCTTGTCAAAGCCCGACATCGGCCCGGTGTCCCAGCCCAGTGCGCGCGCGGCGATGATGAAGTAACCGCCTTGCAGCGAGCTGTTGCGGAACGCCGTTTCGCGGGCGATCGCCTCGCTGCCATTGAACCAGCCGCGGGCATCGGTGTGCGGGAACAGCTCGGGCAGCTTGTCGTAGAACTTCATATCATAGCCGATGATCGCGGTGACAGGGGCCGCGAGGATCTTGGGGGCATTGGCAGCACTGGCGCACGCGGCCAGCTTGGCCTTGGCCTCGGGAGAAGAAGCAAAAATGAAACGCGCCGGCGAGCAATTGGCCGACGTCGGACCCATCTTCACCAGGTCATAAAGCGCTTCCAGGTCTGCCGGGGAGACGGGCGTATCGGCCCAGCCGTAGCGGGTGCGCNNGTGCCACGGCCCAGCGAGCAGATCAGGTTGGTCTCGATGTCGGTGCCGGCCCAGAATTCCGCGTCGATGCCGGCCTTGTTGAAGCCGGACATCGGACCGGTGTCCCAGCCCAGCGCGCGGGCGCCCATGATGAAATAGCCCGCCTGCAACGACGAATTGCGGAAGGCGGTTTCCAGCGCCGCCGCCTCGCTGTGCGCAAACCAGCTGCGCGCATCGGCATGGGGAAAGAGCTTGGGCAGCTTGTCATAGAATTTCCGGTCATGGCCGATGATGGCCGTGACCGGGGCCGCGCGCACCTTGGGCGCATTGCTGCTGCTGACCAGGCCCGCCAACCGCTCACGGGCCTCGTCGGACCGCACGAACAGGAAGCGCGCCGGGGAGCAATTGGCCGATGTCGGCCCCATCTTCACAAGGTCATAGAGCCGACGCAGATCCTCATCGGTGACCGGCACATCGGCCCAGCCGTAGCGGGTGCGCGCGTCACGAAACAGCGTGTCGAGCGCAGGTGCGCCGAGCGGGGATGCAGGCATGGAAATTCCTCAGATCGAGCGGACTTCGCTCACTTCAGGCACATAATATTTGAGCAGCGATTCGATACCCATCTTCAGCGTCATCGTCGAGGACGGGCAGCCCGAGCAGGCGCCCTGCATCTCGAGGAAGACAACGCCCTCCTTGAAGCCGCGATAGACAATGTCTCCCCCATCGCTCGCCACTTGCGGGCGGACGCGGGTGTCGATGAGCTCGATGATCTGGGTGATGATCTCGGCATCGGCCGGGTCATCATCGATGCCAGCGGCAGCCGTGGCAGGCTCGGAGGTGAACACCGGCGCGCCTGAGCTGAAATGATCGACAAGAACACCGAGCACCTGTGGCTTGAGGTCTGCCCAATCGGCACTGCCCTCGGCCTTGGTGACACTGACGAACTCGGGGCCGAAGAACACCCGCTCGACATCGCCGATGCTGAACAGCGCTGCGGCGAGCGGCGAGCCCTCGGCGCTTTCCGGCGTGGCAAAATCGGCGTTGCTGCCATCGGTGACGCTGCGGCCAGGGCGGAACATCAAGGTGGCGGGATTGGGCGTGCGTTCGGTCTCGATGAACATGGGGCGACCCTGTGTTGCTGTGGCTGTGCCTGCGATGTGGCGCGGCACGGAGCGGGAATCAAGGAAATAAGAGCAAATTTCTCTGAATTAGCCTTTCGGCGCGCTCAGGTGAGCGATTGCAGCCGCTCGCTGTCCAGCCCGCCGGGCACGACGATCACGACACAGGGCAATTGCCCGGCCCGCTCGCCGGAAAAGTAGCTGACCAGCGGGCCTGGCGCGCCCTTGGGCGCAGCGCCCAGCACCAGCGCGCGGATACCGGGATCGGAGCGGATGTGCTCGAAGATGGTGGGGGCAGCATCGCCCTTCAGCAGTACCGTTTGCGGCCGCATGCCCGAGATGGTCTCGGCTTCATCCGCGACGCTGGCGAGCAGGGCCTCGGCCTCGGTCTCGGCTTCCGCAGCGATGGCCTGCTGCACGCCGCCCCATTGCATGAACTCCGGCGGGCGTATGACATGCAGCAGTGTGACGGAGGCCTGCACATGTGAGGCGCGCAGGCTGGCAAAGCGCAGCGCCACGCGGCTCTCCTCGGTGCCATCGATGATGACGAGATAGGTGGGTGCGGTATCCATGCACTGTGAAGCGTAAGCGTTAATCGGCCGGGGGGGAAGGTGCGGGCGGATTCAGCCTCCCAGCGGCGGTGTTTCGCCGGGCGCCCAGTGCGCCTCTGCGGCAAAGCGGATGGCCGGCGCGACATGGTGGGCGCCGCTGGCATCCGTCACCACCAGCCCCGAGCGGGCGAGACCATCGGCAAGATCGCGCACCGGAGCAAAGGCGATGTCGCGGCCGTGGAACCAGTGTTCCCATTCGGCCTGGCTGCGGGTGGCGAAGGTTGCGGCGAGGAAGGCGCGCAGCGGCGCCTGCTCCGGCCCAGCCTCGGCGCTGGCCAGCGGCAGCAGGTCCGCTCGGCCCAGCGCCTCCAGCAGGTTGCGGGCGAATTTTTCCTCACGCCCGCACAGCACGACGTGGCGACCATCGGCGCAGGCATAGACATTGTAGAACGCCGCGCCGCCCAGCGAGCGCTGTGCGGCGGAACGCGGCGCCGGGCCGCCGGCCAGTGCCAGCTCCGAGACATGGGCGCTCCATGGCAGCAGGCTGTGCAGCATCGAGATGTCGATAAAGTCGCCCTTGCCGGTGCGCGCCCGGCCAATAAGCGCCATCAGCACCGCCGCCAGCCCGGTGAGGCCGGCGGCCATGTCTGCCGAAGCGACTCCGGGCACCACGGGCGTGCCATCGGCGCCATCGTTCAAGGCCAGCAGGCCCGATTCTGCCTGCACGCCCATGTCATGCGCCGGATGGTCCGCCATCGGCCCCGTCTGGCCAAAGGCCGATATGGCGCAATAGACGATGCCGGGGTGGCGGGCGGCGACGCTGGCATAATCAAAGCCCAGCCGTGCCATAACGCCGGGGCGAAAGCCCTCCACCAGCACATCGGCGTCCGCAATTAGGGCCCAGAGCGCTGCCTTGCCGGCCGGGCTCTTGAGATCCAGCGACACTGCCTGCTTGCCGCGATTGAGGTTGCGGAACCAGGTGCCATGCCCGGCCTCGAACGGGCCCATGGCGCGCGCCGGGTCCCCCGCCGGCGGCTCGACCTTGATGACGCTGGCGCCCTGGTCCGCCATCATCACCGTCAGCATCGGGCCGGGCAGAAACTGGCTGAGATCGACAACGCGGATGCCGGAGAGCTTGCCCATCAGATGGTCCCGGCAGCGCGCAGCGCGGCGGTTTCGGCTTCGCTCAGCCCGATTTCGGCGAGCAACTCGGCCGTGTCCGCGCCCAGCGCCGGCGCGGCGCGGCTGGGCAGGCGCTGGCCATCAACCTTGATCGGGCTGGCCAGCACGCGCAGCGGCCCGCTCGGATGCTCCACCGTTGTCACCATGCCGCTTTCCGCCAGCACCGGGCTGTCCAGCGCCTGCGCCAGGCTGTTGACGGCAGCGACCGGCACATGGCCGCCGAGCAGCGCGATCCAGTGCGCGCTGGGCTGGGTGGTGGTGACGGTTTCGAGCGCTGCGACGAGCGCCTCGCGATTGCGGAAGCGATCGGCATTGCTGCGGAAGCGCGGATCGTCCTTCAGCGTCCCAAGCCCGAGCGCATCGGCCAGCCGCGCCCAGAACTTGGGCAGCTGCGCCATCACGAACATGTATCCGTCTGCCGTGGCGATAAGCTGCGAAGGCGCCACCGAGGGGTGCGCGGAGCGGCTGGTGCGGCCGATGTCATGGCCTTCGTTCAGATACCAGGTGGCCGGGTAGCTGGTCTGGTGCACGGCGGCATCGAGCAGGCAGACATCATAATCCCGCCCCATGCCGGTGCTGCGCGCCGAGAGGATGCCGGCCAGCGCGGCGGTGGCCTGCATCGAGCCGGTCATGAAATCCACCATCGAAAGCCCAAAGCGCGTCGGCGGCGCATCCGGCTCGCCGGTGACACTGAGGAAGCCGGCTTCGGCCTGCATGAGAAAATCATAGCCCGGCCAGGCAGCGCGGGCATTGTCCCGCCCATAGGCCGAGGTATGGACGCAGACGATCGCCGGGTTGGCGGGGCCGAGCGCCTTGTAATCGATGCCCAGCTCGGCTGGTTGGTCTCCACGGGCATTGTTGGTGACGGCATCGGCCGTCTTGACCAGCCGGTGCAGGATGTCCTGCCCGGCCGAGCTCTTGAGGTCCAGGGTGAGCGAGCGCTTGTTGAGGTTGAAGGTCTGGTAGAACAGGCTGTCATCGGCGCCGAGAAAGAACGGCCCGGTGGCGCGGGCAGAATCACCGCTGCCTGGCGGTTCGATCTTGATGACCTCGGCCCCCAGCTGGGCGAGGAACATCGAGCCGTAAGGCCCGGCGCCATATTGATCGACACTGAGGATACGCGTGCCGGAGAGGGGGAGGCCGGTCATCAGGCCGGATTCCGCTTTATCCATTGCTTGGCGATGATCATGCGCTGCATCTCGTTGGTGCCCTCGCCGATGCACATCAGCATGGCGTCGCGGTAGAAGCGCTCGATGTCATAGTCCTTGCTGTAGCTGTAGCCGCCGAAAATGCGCATGGCCTCCTCGCTGTTCTTCACCGCCGCCTCGCTGCTGAAGAACTTGGCCATGCCGGCCTCCATGTCGCAGCGTTCGCCGCGGTCATAGGCTTCTGCCGCATCGAGCATCAGCAGCCGGGCCGCGCGGGCGCGGGTGACCATTTCGCCCAGCTTGAGCTGGATGGCCTGATGCTCGGCGATCGGCTTGCCCATGGTCTTGCGAACCTGCGCATACTCGGTGGCAAGCCGCAGCGCGCCCTCGGCCATGCCGACGCCGCGCGCCGCTACATTGATGCGGCCGAGCTCCAGCCCGCCGGTGGCCTGGAAAAACCCCTGGCCTTCGATGCCGCCGATCAACTGGTCGGCAGGCAGGCGGCAATACTCGAAGATCAACTCGCCGGAATCGATGCTGTTGTAGCCGAGCTTCTTGATCTTCTTGCCGGTGCGGAAGCCCTCATGGCCCTTGTCGGCGATGAACAGGCTCATGCCCTTGTAGCGCGGCTCGGCGGCAAGGTCGGTCTTCACCAGAAGCGCAAAGGCATGGCCTTTCAGGCCATTGGAGATCCAGGTTTTCGTGCCGTTGATGATATAGTCGTCGCCATCGCGCCTGGCGGTCATGCGGATGCCCTGCAGGTCGGTGCCGGCATCCGGCTCGGTGAGGGCGAGGCCGCCGCGAATCTCGCCGCGCGCCATCCTGGGCAGCCATTCGGCCTTTTGCGCCTGGGTGCCAAATTTCTCGATGGCCAGCGCCATGATCAGGTGGGAATTGAAGATGCCGGTGGGCGCCATCCAGTAGCTGGCGATGCGCGCCACTATCTTGCCATAGGTGGTGGCCGGCAGGCCGAGCCCGCCATAGTCCTGGCCGATGGTGGCGCCGAACAGCCCGAGCTCGACCATCTGATCGACAATCTTCGCCGGCCAGATGTCGCCATGGTCGTGCTCCATGATGACCGGGCGCAGCTCGCGGTCGATCCATTTGTCGATCGAGTCGAGCAGCTGCGCCTCGAACTCGGGGGTGATGTGGCGGGTCTGTTGATAGGCGGCGGCCATGGTGCGGTCTTTCAATGCAATCATCGGGTATTAGTCGTCTCCGGGGCCGAAGCCCTGCTTCCAGACGAGCATGGTGCGGACGAAATCGCAGACGATGGTCCCATGCTGGTTGCGCCCTATGGTCTTGACCGTCACCAGCCCCTGGTCGGGACGGGACTTGGAATCGCGCAGCGCGAGCACCTCGGTTTCGGCATAGAGCGTATCCCCGGCGAACACCGGCGCCGTCATGCGGATGTCCTTCCAGCCGAGGTTGGCAACGGCCTTCTGGCTGACATCCGAGACGCTCATCCCGACAAGGATGGCGACGGTGAGCGGGGAAGCGACCAGCGGTTTGCCGAACTCGGTCTTGGCCGCATAGACATGATCGAAATGCAGCGGATGGGTGTTCATCGTCAGCAGCGTGAACCAGATATTGTCCTGCTCGGTGACCGTGCGGCCGGGGCGATGCTCATAGACATCCCCCAGCGTGAACTCCTCGAAATAGCGCCCATAGGACTCGCGATAGCGCTGCGGCCCAACCTCGATGACTCCCCGGCGCATGGTCTCTCCTGTGTGAAGCGGCTCTAATTTGTCCGGACAACTTTTGATGTCAATGCCCGGCATGCCAGGCGCACCGGCAGAAATAGGCCCGGTGAGGGGGGATGACGCGGGGGGGCAAGCGGCGCTAAGGCTATGGCCTGAACCGATGGACCTTTACCTTCCCATTGCCGAGATGTCGGTCAACGCTGTCGTCATCATCCTGCTGGGTGGTGGCGTGGGGTTCCTCTCGGGCATGTTCGGAGTGGGCGGCGGCTTTCTCACCACGCCGCTGCTGATCTTCTATGGCATCCCGCCGGCAGTGGCGGTCGCGTCCTCAGCCACGCAGATCACCGGTTCCAGCGTCTCGGGGGCGCTGGCCTATTGGCAGCGCGGGCAGATCGACCTCAAGATGGGCGGCGTGCTGGTGGCGGGCGGTGTCATCGGCGCCGGCCTGGGGCAGATCATCTTTCGCCAGCTCCAGAAGATCGGCCAGATTGATGTGAGCATCAACATCATCTATGTGCTGTTCCTTGGCGTCATCGGCGGGTTGATGCTCAAGGAGGCGCTCTCGGAGCTGAGGGCCAGCAAGGCCGGGGCCGCGCCGGCAGCGCGCGGCCGGCGGCATATGCCCTGGATCGCGGCGCTGCCGGGCAAGATGCGCTTCTACAAGTCCGGGCTCTACATTTCCCCGCTGGCGCCGCTGGGGCTGGGCGTGATCGTCGGCATCCTCACCGTCATCATGGGCATCGGCGGCGGCTTCGTGATGGTGCCGGCGATGATCTACGTGCTCGGCATGAGCGCCAGTGCTGTTGTTGGCACCTCGCTGTTCCAGATCATCTTCGTGACTGCGGCGGCGACTCTGCTGCACGCCACCTCCTCCAAGTCCGTCGATATCGTGCTGGCGCTGCTGCTGCTGGCTGGCGGCGTGGCCGGCGCGCAGTTCGGCGTGGCGGCGGCGCAGAAGCTGCGGCCGGAAAAGCTGCGGCTGGCGCTGGCGCTGATGGTGCTGCTGGTGGCGGTGCGGCTGCTCTTCGGCCTGACCGTGCAGCCCGCCGAGCTTTACACGCTGTATGGCCCGGCATGAGGCGTCTGGCTGCCCTGCCGGCGCTCTGGCTCGCTCTGTGCGGCGCTGCGCCCACCGTGCTCATCACGGACCTGAGCCAGAGCCGCATCGACATCAACACGACCTTCAAGGGCGCCGACCTGCTGGTGTTCGGCGCCATCCAGTATCCGGCCGGCACAGTGCCGGATGCCGCGCCCGATATCGCCATCGTGGTGCGCGGCCCGGCTGAGCCGGTGACGGTGCGGCGCAAGGAGAGGGTGGCCGGCATCTGGATCAATACCGAGGCCGTGCGCTTTGAAAGCGTGCCGGGTTTTTATGCCGTCGCCACGACGCGCCCCATCGATGCCATCGCCGATGACCGCATCACCGCCATCTACGAGATCGGCACGGGCAACCTCCAACTCTCGCCGGCCAGCAGCGCCAGCGAGGACAAGACCCGCAGCTTCGAGCGCGGCTTGATCGCGTCCAAGGCGCGTTCCGGGCTGTTCGCCGAGGAGCCCGGCGCTGTCACCCTCACCCGCAACGTGCTCTACCGGGCGCGCATAGCCATCCCCAGCGCCGTGCCGGTGGGGGAATATGCCGCCGAGATCCACCTTATCGACAAGGGGCGGGTGGTCGCCAGCTCCTCCACGCCGATTATCATCGGCAAGTCCGGCTTCGAGCGCTGGATTTATGTGATGGCCCAGGAGCAGAGCCTGCTCTACGGGTTGGCGGCCGTGGCGGCGGCACTGGTCGCGGGCTGGATCGCCAGCGTCGTGACGCGGCGACTGTAGCGCGGTTTCTGCTCGTCTGAAGGCAAGTATTTCCCGGCAATGCCCCAATTTTGCCCATTTGGAATAAGCCTCGCCGAATCACTCAAATTCCTGTAACTGTGGAATCGGAGCAATTTCGGTTACGACGCTTTGGACTACACCGCTTCGACGCCGACGAGCACCACTTGTACTGACTATGGAAGACTTGGACAGAAAATGAGCTTTGATCGACGCGGACGTGGTTCCGGGCGTGGTGGTGGTTTCGACAAGCGTGAGCGCGGGTTCGACCAGTTTGAAGGCGGCGGTGGCGGCGGCGGTGGTGGCGGCGGCTTCGGCGGTCGTCCGGGCGGCGGCGGCTTCGGTGGCCCGCGTCCCCCGCGTGACATGGGTCCTGGCGTTGTGCTTGGCACCGCCAAGGGCGTCGTGAAGTTTTTCAACGGCCAGAAGGGCTTCGGCTTCGTCGTTCGCGATGATGGCGGCGAAGACGTTTTTGTCCACATTTCGGCAGTGGAAGCTGCTGGCCTCACCGGTCTGGCCGATGGCCAGCCGCTCGAGTTCACCCTCACCGAGCGTAACGGCCGCGTGTCCGCCACCGATCTCGTGATCGATGGCGAAGCGCTCCCCGTGACCGATCGTGCCCCGCCGCGCGAGCGTGAAGGTGGCTTCGGCGACCGTCCGCCGCGTGCTGCCGGTGGTTTCGGTCGTGACCGTGACGCTGCGCCCGCCACCAATGGCGAGCGCGTTGAAGGCACTGTGAAGTTCTTCAACGGCCAGAAGGGCTTCGGCTTCATCCAGCGTGAAGACGGTGGTCCCGATGCCTTTGTGCACATCTCGGCTGTCGAGCGGGCTGGCATGTCCAACCTCTCGGAAGGCCAGCGCGTCTCCTTCGAACTCGAGGAAGATCGTCGCGGCAAGCAGGCGGCGGTGAACATCACCTCGCTCTGAGCCTTCGGAACGATGGAATCAGGCGGCGCCGGGCAACCGGCGCCGCCTTTTTCTTTGGTCCCGGACAAGCCCGGGCCGCCTGCGACACGCTGGCGCGTGTAGAATAAGCTTTTGATTTTCACGGGCCGTTTCGCGCATGACACGCGCGCGACCCGCTCTCACTCCCATGCAAAGGACGGACATGGCTTCCCCCATCATCACCGGCTTGATGACCGTTTTCTCCATCACCACCGTCGCCGTCATCGCTTTTCCGCTCTATCGCCTGGCGCCGTCATGGCTTGAGGGCCGCAAGAGCCGCAAAGTTGCCTTCCACCGTGATGCCGCTGCATCTCTGGCCCTGGCGATGACCCGCACGCACAATGATCAGGAGATGTTCAAGCGCCTCTCCAACCAGCATGAGTATCACCTGGCATCGCTCAAGGCGCTGGCCCCCGGTGAAGCCGTGCCTGCCGCGCCCGCCATCCAGCCGGCCGCGCTCGACGCTGCAGCCTGAGGCCGAGCCTACGACCAATTGAACGCCGCGCCCCACCCTCGCCATATCGGCGGTGGACAGGGCGCGGCCGCCGCGCCAGTTTGCCGGCCATGAACACATCCCGCGACTGCTTCGATTTTCCCGCCGCCATTGCGCGGCACGCCGCAGAGCGATCAGCGCACATCGCTGTCCGATGCGGCCCGCACAGCCTCGATTGGGCCGGCTTTGCCGCTCGGGCCGACCGGGTCGCTGCTACGCTCGCCAAGCTCGGCACCGCGCCGGGCGACACGGTGGCTGCCATCGCGGCTTCCTGCGTCGATTATGCCGTGCTGTGGGCGGCGGTGCTGCGGCTGCGCGCCACCATCGCGCCGCTGGCGCCCTCGTCCACGCCCACCCAGATCAGTGCGATGGTGGCCGATTCCGGCGCCCGGCTGGTGTTCACCGATGCCGCTGCCCGCGCTGATTTCGGTGAAGTGCTCGCCGGCCGGGCGCTGGTGGACATGGACGCGCTGGACGCCTGGATCGACCGCGATGCCGAGTTGCCGCCGCTGGCGCCGCTCGATCCGGATGCGGCGTTCAACATCATCTACTCCTCCGGCACGACAGGCACGCCCAAGGGCATCGAGCAATCGGCAGCCATGCGCTCGCTGCACATCACCGGCGCCCGGCAGCTCGGCTATGACGAGAATAGCGTGACGCTGCTCTCGACGCCGCTCTACTCCAACACCACGCTTGTCGCGTTCCTGCCAACGCTGGCCTGGGGCGGCACGGCGGTTCTGATGGCCAAGTTCAACGCGCTGGAGTGGCTGCAATTGGCGCAAGCCAACCGTGTGACGCACACCATGCTGGTGCCAGTGCAATATCGCCGCCTGCTCGCCGAACCGCGCTTCGATGAATTCGACCTTTCGTCGATGCAGATGAAGTTCTGCACGTCCGCGCCGTTCCCGGCCGAGCTCAAGGCCGAAGTGTTGCGCCGCATGCCGGGCGGGCTGGTGGAATTTTTCGGCATGACCGAGGGTGGGGTGAGTTTCGTGTTCGCCGCGCACCTGTTCCCGGACAAGCTGCACACGGTCGGCCGCCCCTCCGAGGGCCATGCCGTGCGGATCATCGATGAAGCCGGCAACGATGTGCCGCCGGGCACGCCGGGCGAGATCGTCGGCCAGTCCCCGGCGACGATGAGCGGCTATCGCAACCGCCCGGACCTGACCGACGCGGCCTATTGGACCGCACCCGATGGCAGCAAGTGGCTGCGCACCGGCGACATCGGCCGGCTCGATGAGGATGGGTTCCTGACGCTGATGGACCGCGCCAAGGACATGATCATCTCCGGCGGCTTCAATATCTATCCGAGTGACCTTGAGGCCGTGCTGCTGGCGCTGCCTGGTGTGCGCGAGGCCGCGGTGGTGGGCGTTGCCTCGCAAAGCTGGGGCGAGACGCCGGTGGCGTTCGTGGTCGCCCCCGGTGCCGACTCCGAGGCGCTGCGGCTCGCCGCCAATGCCGGGCTCGGCAAGACCCAGCGGCTGGCGGCGCTGGTGCTGCTCGATGAACTGCCGCGCAGCCATATCGGCAAGGTGCTGAAGCGCGAGCTGCGGGATGGCTTCAAGGGCAGCGTCGCATAGGCGGCATAAATCCAGTCCATAGAAACCAAGCCTCTGGTTCTACCCTGCGAGTTGCGCTAGTTCGCGAGTGCAACAACAGGGGGGCCCTGGCCCATGGCCAACAAGATTTATCCCGATGCCGCCACGGCGCTCGCCGATGTGGTTTTTGACGGGATGACCATCATGTCCGGCGGCTTCGGCTTGTGCGGCCTGCCGGAGAATCTGATCGCGGCGCTGAGGGCGATCGGCACGCGCAACATCACCGCCATCTCCAACAATGCCGGCGTGGATGGCTTCGGCCTTGGCCTGCTGCTGGAATCGCGCCAGGTCACCAAGATGATCGCCAGCTATGTCGGCGAGAACAAGGAGTT
>DIUN01000005.1 GCA_002423025.1 Sphingomonadales bacterium UBA6157
CAGCAGACTGAAAATCATCACCGGTTGCAGCACCTTGGACCAGAAGGCGAGCTGATAGGCGCCGGCATGCAGCCCCTGGCGTTCCAGGTAATCGGCGTAGCTGCCCAATTGGCGCACCGGCAAGGCTTCCGGCGCCATCAGCGTCAGGGTGAGCAGATCCGGGGAGAGGTCGCTGTCCCAGCGGCGGCTGGCGAAGTGGTCGGTCTCGATGGCGGTGTCGCCCAGGCGCGTGATCACGCCATCCTCTTCAACCCAGTGATCGTCGAGGTAGCGGGCGCGGGCGGCGAAACTCGCTTCCCGCAGGCGGCGCTGCGAGTCGAAGCGATAGCGCGCGACCCCAGCCAGACGGCCGCCGGGATAGATGGCGTTGAAGTGCATGAACTCGTCGCCCTCGCGATTCCACACGCCGCTGCGCGCCGAGAATGTCTCCTGATCGCCGCGCAGCGCCATCTTGCGACTCTCCGCCCACTGATCGGCTTTGGGCACCACGAATTCGCCGACCAGACTGCCGGCGAGAATCACCAGCAGTACCGGGCGCGCGGCAAACCACGCAATCCGCAGCAGCGATACCCCCGCGCTGCGCATGACGACCAGCTCACTGTTGCCCGCCAGACTACCGAGCCCGACTATGGCCCCGATCAGCACCGAGAACGGCAGGCTGTCGTAGCTCCGCGCCGGCATTGTCGCGAACACATAGATGAGGAGTTCCGGGAAGTCAAAGTTGTGCTGCAGGTCACGCAGCCCCTCCACCAGCGCCGCAATGGCGTTGAGCGCCAGCAGTACCAGCAGCGCGACCGCGATAGCGCCGAGCACCGTGCGACCGGTGTAGCGGGATAGCTGCTGCATCAGCTGCGCCTCCAGACGCGCAGGCGTTCGGGCCACCAGCCCGTCCACCACAGCACCAGTGCCACACCGATGCCGATAAACAACAGGTGGATCCACCACAGACCAAGCGCCGGTGCCAGCGCACCGGCCTCCACCGCGCCGCGCGCAGCATTGAGGCTCATGAGGTAGATGATGTAGAGAAACACCGCCGGCAGGATGCGGGCATAGCGGCCCTTGCGGGGATCGGTGCGGCTCAGGGGCAGCGCCATCAACGTCACCACCAGCACCAGTAACGCCGTGGAATAGCGCCATTGCAAAGCGGCGACGTATTTGGGATTGGTGGATCCCCGCAACGCGCTCGTGGGTATGGCATCGCTCCAGCCCGGCCGGTTGCGCGGCGCGGGTCTGGCGAGACGCTGACCGTATTCCTCGAACTGGGTCACATCGAAATCGGCCTGGCCCGGGACACCCTGGTAGCGGTGCCCGTTGGTCAGCACCAGATAGCTGGCCTGGCCGTCCGCGGAGCGTTTCGGCTCGCCGCGCTCGGCCACCACGATCACCATGCTCGGCTTACCCTCTGAGTCGGCCCCTCCCTCGACCAGAAACACCTCGTCCATGTGGCCACCCGGAAGCACCTGTTCGGTGTAGCTCACGCCCTTGCCGCCGTGCAGCGGGTAAAACTTGCCGCCCTCCATGGCGTCGAACTCACCCCGGGCTTTCTGTGCGTCGACCAACACCTCGGCACGCGCCATGCCCTCGGGGCCCAACGACAAACTCAGCCAGGCCACAAAGGCCGCGACCACCATCGCCACGGCGAGGGTATAACCCGCAATCCGCAGTTGACTGATGCCACAGGCGTGCAACACGGTCATCTCGCTGTCCTGGTACAGCCTGCCGTAGGACAGCAGCACGGCGAGAAAGAATGCCAGCGGCAGAATGAGTTCGAGAAAGGCCGGCATCCGGTATCCCATGATGGCGAAGATCACACTGGGATCGATCTTGCCTTCGGCGGCGTCGGCCAGGTACTGCACGAAGCGGCTGCTCATCACCACCAGCAGCAGGACGGTGGCCACGGCGGCCGTGGTGGCGAGTAGATCCCGGGCGAGATAGCGAAAGATGATCACGGGTAGCGGGGCAGGCTCTCGTCGGAGGACAGGGTCGGTTGGTGCCGTCGGAGGCATGGCTTACACTGTCGTTCGATTATCCGGCATTCATCCGCACTTGTCTCTGGAGTCCCCGTGCCAGACCTTGCCCTGGAATTCAGCGTCCGCGCAGGCAGCGCCATCGCGTTCAAAACCGACTGCCTGATCGTCCCGGTACCGGGCAAGCTGCCGCTACCGGCTGCCGCCGCCGCGATCGATGCCGCCACGGGCGGCCAGATCAGTGCGCTGGTGGAGGCCGGCGACTTTGCCGGTTCCCTGGGCGCGGCGCTGCTGCTGCACCGGCCGGCGGGGCTGACGGCAGCGCGGCTATTGCTGATCGGTACCGGCAAAGAACCGCCCATGCCCCGCGATGTTCTCACGCTGATCACGGCCGCCGCCCGCGCCGTGCTGGGCACGCCGGCCAAGAGCGCGGCCCTGCTGGTGGCGGATCTGCGGGGCGAGCGGGAGCCGACTGCGTTCGGGCGCCAGGCGGCCCGCCTGTTTTGCGAGGCGGGTTACAAATTTCGACCCGGCGACGACAACGGCAAACGCGGGAAACTCGCGCGGCTCAC
>DIUN01000019.1 GCA_002423025.1 Sphingomonadales bacterium UBA6157
TCTGGTCCGGATTGGCCAGCAGCGCGCGGATGCCGTTGCCGATCAGGTTGGTCGTCGTCTCGTGCCCGGCAAACAGGAACAGGATGCACGAGCCGACAAGCTCATCCTCGCTGATCTGGCCACTTTGCTGCAGCATGACGAAATGCGAGATCACGTCTTCGCGCGGGTGGCTCTGGCGCTCGGCGGCGGCGGCGCGGAAATAATCGGCCATCGCCACGATGCCGGCACGGCCGGTCTCGTATTTGTCATCGGAAGCGGTTGCATTGCCGAGGAACGGCTGCAGCAGCATCGACCAGTCCCGCAGCATGTCCATATCCGCCCGCGGCACGCCGAGCAGGTCCATGATGACGCTGGCGGGCAGCGGATTGGCGAACTCGCTGATGCACTCGAAGCGACCGTCGCCGCGCGCCGCGATCCGGTCGAGCAGCCCATCCGCCAGTTCGACGATCCCCTCCTCCAGCCCGCGCATGACACCAGGCGTCACCACCTTGTTGAGCAGGCTGCGCAACCGCGTGTGATCGGGCGGATCCTTGAAGGCGACCCAGGTGTTCAGATAGCGGATGAGATCGCGCAGCCGGTCCTGCTCGCTGCTCGGCTGGCTCTCGAAGAACGGCGTCAGCCGGTCCGACGAGATACCGCTGTTCATCTGGACCGACTTCACATCCTCGTGCCGGGTCAGCACCCAGCCCTTCAGCAGCGGCGACCAGTGCACCGGGTCCTCGGCCTGCAGCCGCAGCAGCGTCTCCAGCGGGCGCTGGATGACATCGGGATCACGCGGGTCGAAGATCAGGCTTTTCGTCGGCATGAGGCGCAGCGGCTCCAGAAGTTCCGACCTCGTTATCAGCCAGCCATTGACATAGCAATCGCTCGTTTGGTAAGGCTCTTAGCATCTGAAGAGAGCGCAAAAGCGCCGATCCAGACCGGTTTTTTTGGCCTGCCTTCCGGCGGCCAGGGGGAGTTGATCATGTTCAAGCTGATGGCACTGTGGACTCCGCCGAAGCCCGAAGATCGGGCAGCCTTTGAAGCCGCCTATCTCAATGTCCACGCGCCGCTGGCGCGTGCCCTGCCGAACCTTTCCGGCCTCGATACCATTTTGCTCAGCGAAGGCCTTGAAGGCGAAGCCTCGGAGTATCACCGCGTCGCGATCATGATCTGGCAGGACAAGGCCGCCTTCGAGCGGGACGGCCTTACCCCAGAATGGACCGCGCTGCGCACCGATGCCGGCCAGATGATCGAGCGCTTCGGGGTAACCCTGAACTCGTTCATGGGCGAGGACGGCTGAGGGCGCCCGGCATGGCCATTCTCGTCACCGGCGGCACCAAGGGCATCGGCCTCGCCATCGCGCGCCGGTTCGCCAAGCCGGACACCGATGTATTCCTGAACTTCCGTGCCGACGCGGCCGCGGCCGACTTGGCGCGTGCAGAAATCGAGGCAACGGGAGCACGCTGCCATCTGATCCAGGGCGACGTCGGAACACCGGACGGCGCCAGGGCGGTGCTTGCCGCCGTCGCCGCACGCACCGATCGGCTGGACCAGTTGGTCCACTGTGCCGTCAAGGTTATCGCCGAGCCGCTCCTGAGCATCGATCCGGTCGCGCTGACCGAGGCGATCAATCTGAACGGGACAGCGCTGGTCTATCTGGTGCAGGCGGCCCGGCCGCTGTTCCGGCCCGGCAGCACGGTGTTTTTCCTGTCCAGCCGCGGCAGCAGGACGCCGCTGCCGAACTATGCTGCGGTTGGCGCCGGCAAGTCCCTAGCCGAGAGCCTGATCCGCTATCTGTCGATGGAACTGGCACCGCTGGGCGTGCGGGCCAATTGCGTCGCCCCGAGCGCTGTGGATACCGAGGCCCTGCGCCAGGTCTATGGTGACCGCACCGACGAGATCATGCGCCAGTCAGCCGCCACCAATCCCACCGGCCGCAATGTCGTCGATGATGATTATTGCAGCCTGATCGAGTATCTGGCCAGCCCATCGGCGGCGATGATCCAGGGCCAGGTGATCTTCGTGACTGGCGGCTCCTACCTCGCTGCCTAGTCCGCAGCGAGCAGCGACTGGCGCAATTCCCGCTTGAGGATCTTCCCGCTGGCGTTGCGCGGCAGGTTGTCCGCAATCACCACGCGCTTCGGGGACTTGAAGCCGGCCAGATGGGTGGCGCAATGCGCCAGCACGTCTTCCACGGTCAGGCTATGGCCATCGCGCAGAACGATCACGGCCGTGACGGCTTCGATCCACTTCGGATCCGGCAGCCCGATCACCGCCACTTCGCTGATCGCGGGGTGGCGATACAACGCCTCCTCCACCTCGCGCGAGGCGACGTTTTCACCGCCGGTCTTGATCATGTCNNCGGCCGTGCGCTCGGGATCGTTCCAATAGCCGCTGAGCAACTGGGGTGAGCGATGGACGATTTCACCAATTTCGCCCACGGCAACCGGGTTCATGGCATCATCGACGATCCGCGTTTCGACATGCAGCGTGGGGCGACCCGCTGACCCGAGGCGCTCAGCGTGCTCCTCCGGAAACAGGATCGTCGCGACCGGCGCGATCTCGGTCTGGCCGT
>DIUN01000026.1:0-974 GCA_002423025.1 Sphingomonadales bacterium UBA6157
GCGGCGTCGACCAGCGAGACGTGGCTGTTCGGCGCGCCGCCGAACTCGGTCGAGGCGCCGGAAAACAGCTTCGACTTCGAGGTGACCTGGGCATGGACCTCCATGCCGATGACCACTTCCCAGTCGCCGGTCGCGCCTTTGATGAATTTCGAGGGCTTCTGCTGCACGTTCATGGGAGTACAGCTAGCTTTTCGCGGCTACAGCCGCAAGATCGGGGTCAAAACGTCAGTTCGCGGCCCAGAGCCTGCTCGACGACGTCAAAGGTATTGGCAAATTCGCGAAATCCGACGAGTTGGCCATCTTTGAAGCGCAGAAAATCGGCCAGGCGAAAACGCAGGCTGCGATTGGTCGCGCGCTGGACGAAGCCGGCATCCGACATCAGGGCGGCGCTGTCGCCGTCGACGATGATCCATTCGGTGACATAGCTGTCGAGCCTGTAACTCTCGGCGATGCCGGCCATGGCCTTGAGCACTTCGACGCGGCCGCGACGGTGCCCGGCAAAGGGAAAGACGGTCATCGGACTGTAGATCATCCAGTCGATGTCGGGATGGATCAGCGCGGCAACGGTTTCGAAATCGCTCCTGGCATAGGCGGCGTACATCGCGCCGACCAATTCACGCGTGTCGCTCCCCACCACGACAGCCCCCTTTTTGAAGCGCGGAGTATGGAACTACCGACCGGGGCGGCCAACTCGCAACGGCGAGTTATCAACGGCGGAGCGGCCGCGTTCAGACGTCGATATTGAAGCCAAGCACCTGCTCGGCGGCATCGAAGCTGTCAGTAAATCCCTGGTACTCAATCATTTTGCCGTTTCGAAAGCGGCTGAAGCTGGCCACGCGCGACGTGATGGTTCGCCCGGTCGACCGCACCACGATCTCCATTTCGCTGATGGTGGCCACGCGATCGCCATCGACCATGACCACCGGCGCCTTGTAGGTGACGATCGAATACTGCTGATACACGCCCAGCAGGCT
>DIUN01000026.1:1084-37429 GCA_002423025.1 Sphingomonadales bacterium UBA6157
GGCAGCGTTACCACCAGGACCGGGTAACGAAGCGACCGGCGGCCTGCTCGATCACTTCGCCGAGCGAGAACAAGGTCTCCTCGTCGAAGGGGCGGCCGATAAGCTGCAGGCCAAGCGGCAAGCCCTGCGCATCGCTGCCGGCCGGGACGGCGATGCCGGGAAGCCCGGCCATGTTCACCGTCACCGTGAAAACGTCGTTGAGGTACATCTCGACCGGATCGGCGCCGCCCTTTTCGCCGATGCCGAACGAGGCCGACGGCGTCGCCGGCGTCAGCATGGCGTGGACGCCTTGGGCGAAGCACTGCTCGAAGTCGCGCTTGATCAGGGTGCGGACCTTTTGCGCCCGCAGGTAATAGGCATCGTAATACCCGGCCGACAGCACATAGGTGCCGATCATCACGCGACGGCGCACTTCGTCGCCGAAGCCTTCGGCCCGCGTCGCCTCGTACATGCCGGTGATGTCCTTGCCATCCACGCGCAGGCCGTAGCGCACGCCGTCATAGCGCGCGAGGTTCGACGAGGCCTCCGCCGGCGCGACGATGTAGTAAGCCGGCAGCGCATATTTGGTGTGCGGCAGCGACACGTTGACGATCTCGGCCCCGGCGTCCTTGAGCCAGGCAAGACCCTGGTCCCACAGCGCGGCGATGGTCGGATCCATGCCGTCGAGCCGATATTCCTTTGGCACGCCCACACGCTTGCCCTTGAGGCTGCCGGTCAGCCCGGCGGCAAAGTCCGGCACAGGCACGTTCAGCGAGGTCGAGTCCTTGGCATCATAGCCGCACATGGTGGTGAGCAGCAGCGCGCAATCTTCTACGGTGCGGGCCATCGGCCCGGCCTGGTCGAGTGAGGAGGCAAAGGCCACCACGCCCCAGCGCGAGCAGCGGCCATAGGTTGGCTTGATGCCGCTGATGCCGGTGAAGGCAGCGGGCTGGCGGATCGAGCCGCCGGTATCGGTGCCGGTGGCGCCGGCCGCGATACGGGCTGAAACGGCCGCCGCCGAGCCGCCGGAGGAGCCGCCGGGCACCAGGTCACGGTTCGAGCCGCGCGCTTTCCACGGCGAGATCACCTTGCCATAGGCGCTGGTCTCGTTGGAGGAGCCCATGGCAAACTCATCGAGGTTGAGCTTGCCCAGCATCACCGCGCCGGCCTTGAGCAGCTTGCCCGAGACGGTCGATTCATACTGCGGGATGAAGCCTTCGAGAATTTTCGAGGCCGCGGTCGTCTGCACGCCCTCGGTGCAGAACAGGTCCTTGATGCCCAGCGGGATGCCGGCAAGTGGCCCGGCCTCGCCCTTGGCCAGCGCCGCATCGGCGGCAGCCGCCTGGGCCGTGGCAATCTCGGGCGTCTCGACGATGAAGGCGTTGAGGTGGCGCGCGCCGGCCATGGCGGCAAGGTGCGCCGCTGTCAGCTCGGCAGCGGAAAACTCGCGCGCGGCAAGCCCGCGGCGCATCGCGGCGATGGAAAGATCGGTCAGCTGGCTCACTATTCGATCACCTTGGGCACGGCGTAGAAGCCGCTCGTTGCATCGGGGGCATTGGCCAGGACCTTGGCCTGGATGTTGCCATCGGTCACTTCATCGGCGCGCCAGGCGAGATGGTTGGGGATCACCGCTGTCATCGGCGCGATGCCGGTGGTGTCCACCTCGCCAAGCTGCTCGATCCAGCCGAGGATGGAGGACAGCTCGGCGGCGAGCGGCGCCACCTCGGCCTCGGCAATGCCGATGCGGGCGAGCCTGGCAATCTTGCGAACGGTATCTGGGTCAACGGACATCGGCAGCCTTTGTCACACCTGTTGCGCTGCCGCTAGCACGGTCCCCCGCTCTGGCTCAACCATCTCACGGGCATGGGGGCAGAATTGCCGCCGGCGTCAGGGTCGCACCAGTGCCGCCAGCAGGCCAAACAGCGGCGCCAGCCCGGCGCCTGCGGTGCTGCCAGTGAGCGCTGCCAGCGCTGCGCCCGCCCCAGCTTCGCTCTGCCCAGCTTCGCTCGGCCCGGCCAGCCGCAGCACGCCGAGCAGCGCCTGCTCATCCGGCAAAAGCCCGGGGCTGGCCGGCTCGGCAAAGGCCAGTCGGCGTGTCGCGGCCTGCCCCAGCCCGAACAGGCAGCAGCGCAGCAGATGCTCGACACCGCTGCCATTGCCGCCAAAATGCTGCTGGAGCGCCACGTGCACGGCGGGGCAGCGCGGGCGCATGATGCCATCGGCAAACACCAGCCGCCGCGCCGCCCAGAGCAGCACGGCCTCCGCCTCGCTGGGCGGCGCGGGCTGGTCATTGGCACCAAAGCCGGGGAACGCGTCGGGAGAGAAGGTCTGGAACATCGGGGCCTCGCTGCTTGCTGGCACCGAGCTTATGTTATTGCGAATAGTTCGCAAGAATTATGATGAGGCCGGCCCGGAATTTTCCGCGCCGCGCTCTGCCGCCGCCCGCCCCAGCCTGTCGTTGATTGCCGCGCCCAGGCCGGTGAAGGGAATCGGCGCCACCGCTATGCCGGCCCGGCCGCTGGCCTCGGCGGCATGCAGCGCCGCGAACAGCCCGGCGGCTGCCTCGGCAAGATCGCCGGTGGCGGATAGGTTCAAGTCCCCCTCGATGTGCCCGAAGCCGATGTGGAACTCGTCCGCGCGCGCCGTTTCCGCCTCCAGCCGCACCGGCTGGCGCGGCGCGTAATGGCTGGCCATCATGCCCGGCGCGCTGATCGCCGCCTTTTCGCCGGCCACCAGAACCGGCGCCGGTGCCAGCACTGCTGCCAGGGCTTCCACGGTCACGCTGCCTTGCCGCAGCACTGTCACGCTCTCCGCATCGGCGCGAACGATGGTCGACTCGAGCCCTGCGGCACACGCGCCGGCATCGAGGATCAGCGGTGCCCGCTCCCCCAGCGAATCCGCCACATGCTGCGCCAGCGTTGGCGAGATATGCCCGCTGGCATTGGCGGAGGGCGCCGCCAATGGACCCACCGTGGCGACCAACGCCCGCATCACCGAGTGCGCCGGGCAGCGCAGCGCCACGGTCTCCAGCCCGGCCGAGATCGCCGGGGCCAGCGCTGCCTCCGCCCGGCGCGGCACCACCAGTGTCAGCGGCCCCGGCCAGAAAGCCTTGGCCAGCCGCTGCGCCAGCGGGCCGAGCACGGCCAGCGTCTCGGCCTGCGCCACATCCAGCACATGCACGATCAGCGGATTGAACGAGGGCCGGCCCTTGGCGGCATAGATCGCCGCGACAGCCGCCGGGTCACTGGCGCGTGCGGCCAGCCCATAGACCGTCTCTGTCGGCACCGCCACGATGCCGCCGGCGGAGAGTACCTGCGCTGCCGCGGCAATGCCCGCGGCGTCAGCCTGCACAATGCCCGCGGCACTGGTGGCGATAATGTTGCTTTTGCCTGTTTCCACGCCTCGTCTATAGCGGAGCCACACGCCAACCCAAGGTTGAAACAACATGGCCTATACCGCCCCCGTCGCCGAGCAGCGCTTTGTGCTCGATTGCATTGCCGATCTGCCCGGCCTCGCCGCGCTGCCGGCCTATGCCAACGCCTCGCCCGACATGGTCGAGGCGATTCTCAATGAAGCCGGCAAGCTGGCCGCCAATGTGTTCGCGCCGCTCAACAGCGTGGGAGACAAGCAGCACGCCCGGCTGGCCGATGGCGTCGTCACGCTGCCTGCCGGCTTTGCCGAGGCCTACAAGCTGTACGTGGAAGGCGGCTGGGCCGGGCTGGGCGTGGCGGAGCAGCATGGCGGGCAGGGGCTGCCCTTTGCCGTGGCCGCTGCCGTGCAGGAGCAGCTGACCAGCGCCAACATGGCGTTCGCGCTCTGCATGATGCTCAGCCAGGGCGCCATCGAGGCGCTCGCCGCCCATGCCTCGCCCGAGCTGCAGGAGCGCTACCTCGCCAAGCTGGTGTCCGGCGAGTGGACCGGCACGATGAACCTCACCGAGCCACAGGCCGGCTCCGATGTCGGCGCGCTCAAGACCCGCGCCGAGCCGCATGCCGATGGCAGCTACCGCATCAAGGGCACGAAAATCTACATCACCTGGGGCGAGCATGACGTGGCGGACAATATCGTCCACCTCGTGCTGGCGCGGCTGCCGGATGCACCGCCGGGCACCAAGGGCATCTCGCTGTTCCTCTGCCCCAAGATCCTGCCGGATGGCACGCGCAACGACCTCAAGTGCGTCGGCATCGAGCACAAGCTCGGCATCCACGCCTCGCCAACCTGCACGATGAGCTTTGGCGATCATGACGCCTGTGTTGGCTATCTGGTGGGTGCCGAGGGCGCCGGCATGCGCGCCATGTTCACCATGATGAACAATGCCCGTGTGCAGGTTGGCCTGCAGGGTGTCGCGGTGGCCGAGGCTGCCACCCAGCACGCACTGGCCTATGCAAGGGGCCGGGTACAGTCCGCCCGCTTCGGCGGCGGCCGCGAGGCCGTGCGGATCATCGAGCACGCCGATGTCCGCCGCACGCTGATGACCTGCAAGGCGCTCACCGAGGCCAGCCGCGCGCTGGTCTATCTCAATGCCGCCGCGGTGGACCGGGCCCATGCTGGTGATGCGGAAGGCGCCGGCCTCGCTGATCTGCTCACCCCCATCTCCAAGGGCTGGGCGACGGATGTGGGTGTCGATGTCGCCAGCCTGGCGCTGCAGGTGTTCGGCGGCATGGGCTATGTGGAGGAGACCGGCGCTGCCCAATATCTCCGCGATGCCCGCATCGCGCCGATCTATGAGGGCACCAACGGCATCCAGGCGCTTGATCTGGTTGGCCGCAAGCTCGGCATGGATGGCGGCGTGCACTGGAAGCGCGTGCTGGGTGAGGTGCGCGCCACGGTGAAGGCGCTCAATGCCGATGCTGAGCTGCGGACGATGGCGCCCTGGCTCGATGATGCGCTGGCCGCCGCCGAGTCGAGCACCGTCTGGCTGCTCGGCGCCAACAGCCCGGATGATGTCGCGGCAGGCGCCACGCCCTACCTGCGCCTGATGGGCCTGACGCTGGGTGGCTGGCTGCTGGCGCGGCAGGCGCTGGTCGCATCAGCCCAGCTGGCAGCAGGCGAGGGGGACCCGGCGTTCCTCAAGGCCAAGATCGCCACGGCGCGCTTCTTTGCCGAGCAACTGCTGCCGCAGGGCACGGCGCTGGCCGGGCCGATCACGCGCGGCGCCGGCCTGCTCTACGCGATCAGCGAGGATGATCTGGCGGCCTGAGCGGGCTGTCATCCCGGCGAAAGCCGGGCACCAGCTTCTTCCCGAGCGCCGGTTGCCTTTAGAGCGACGGCCCCTGCGCCGGCCGGGCCTTGCGCACCGGCACGTCCTTCAGCAGACGGGCGATCCCGACGGCGCGCGGGTCGCTCTCCGCCATCGTGCGGGCCGAAGTGCCGCTGTTGTCATTGAGGTCCGGATTGGCCCCGGCGTCGAGCAGCGTCTTGGCGATAAAGGCATCGCGGTTCTGCACTGCCTTGAGCAGCGCCGTCTCGCCCAGCTTGTTCTGAAGGTTCACCTGGGCCTTGATGGCGGTGAAGATCGTCACGCCATCGGCCCAGCGGCTCTGCACGGCCATCATCAGCGGCGTGTTGCCCTCACCATCCTGCACATTGGCGTTGGCGCCGAGCTGGAGCAGAAAGCCCAGCCAGGCGGCATCGCCGCGCTTGGTGACGATGTGCAGCGCCGCCTCGCCGGTGTCCCTGTCCCGGCTGTTGATGATGGTGTTGCCCGGCTTGTCGGTGATCTCCTTCACCTTGGCGGCGTCCTTGTCCTTCACCGCCTTGATGAAGTTGTAGGCATCGGAAAACTGCGCCGCCGCCGGCACAGCGAGCCCGAGCGCCAGCATCGTGAAGGCGCTCGCCGCCAGTTTCATTATCCGCCGCATCGACAAGCCCTGTCCTCCAGCCTATTTCGCACCTTATGACTTCGCATAGCCCTGACAACTGCCGATGAACAGCGCCGGCAACACTGCGCGCCGCAACAAGCCCGCGCCCGGGCGCATTGTCCTGGGCCTGTCGCTCGCTGCGTTCATCGCGCTGGCGGCCTGGCTCGGCTGGATGCGCTTCACCGCGCCGCCGCCGGGCAACCTTGCCGGCTCCAGCCTCGGCGGCGCCTTCAGCCTCATCGATCAGGACGGCAAGCCCGTTACCGATGCCGATTTTCGTGGCAAATACCGGCTGATGTACTTCGGCTACACCTTCTGCCCGGATATCTGCCCCACCGATCTTGCCATCATCGGCAAGGCGCTTGCCGGCTACGAGGCGGCACAGCCCGGGCGCGCCGCCCGCGTTGCGCCCATCTTCATCACCGTTGATCCGGAGCGGGACACGCCGGCCGCCATCAAGCCGTTTGTCGCGGCCTTCCACCCGCGCCTCACCGGCCTCACCGGCTCGCTGGCGCAGGTGACGGCCGCTGCCAAGGCCTATGGCATCTACTTCCGCAAGGTGCCGACCAGCGACCCTGAGAATTACCTCGTCGATCATTTTGCCGTTTATTACCTGTTCGGCCCGGATGGCGCGCCGATCGCCTTTGTGCCGCATGGTGCCGAGGCCCCGGAGGTGCAGGCGATGCTGGAAACCTATGTCCGCTGAAAAGCCCTTCTGGGAAACCGTGCCGCTCTACCGCATGAGCCGGCCGCAATGGGAAAGCCTGTGCGATGGCTGCGGCAAATGCTGCGTCCACAAGCTGGAGGATGATGAGACCGGCCAGATTTTCCCCACCAACGTCGCCTGCCGCCTGCTCGATTCGGCCACGGCGCAGTGCAAGGATTATCCCAACCGCCGCGCCCATGTGCCCGAGTGCGTGCGGCTGACGCCGGCCAAGCTCGATACCATCGATTGGCTGCCTGCCTCCTGCGCCTATCTCCGCGTCCACCGCGGCGAGGGGCTGGCAGATTGGCACCCGCTGGTCAGTGGGGACCCCGATTCGGTCCACAAGGCCGGCATCTCGGTGCGCGGCAAAACGGTGAGCGAGGACGCCGTGGGCGACCTTGAGAACCATATCATCGAGGGCGAGCTCTGAGCCTGCTCGGCCTTTTTGCCCGTCGGGCGCCGCGCATTTCCGCCAGCGCACTGCCCGCCACGCTCGAAATCGCCGGCCGCAGCCTGCCGCTGCTCGCTACCCGCAGCCGCACCACCCGCACCATCCGTCTGCGCGCCGATGCCGTGCAGGGTGCGCTGCGCCTCAGCCTGCCGATGCGCGGTGGCATCCCCGAGGCGCTGGCGCTCATCGCCTCGCACGAGGGCTGGATCGCGGCGCAAGTCAGCCGCTGGCCGCAGCCGCTGCCCTTCACCCCCGGCGCGATCATCCCGTTCGATGGCGAGCCGATCGTGCTGGAATGGCACCCGGCTCACCCGCGCCAGCCGCGCCTGCATGCCGATGCGCTGCGAATCGGTGGCCCGGAAGCCAGCCTGCCGGCGCGCACGCTGCGCTGGCTCAGGGCCGAGGCGCTGGCGGACATGGCGGCCAGCACGCACGAGATCGCCGCCGAAGTGGCCCGGCCGGTCACGCAGGTGCGCGTGGGGGACCCTCGCGCCCGCTGGGGCAGCTGCAGCACCACGCGCGGTGTCATCGCCTATAGCTGGCGGCTGATCCTGGCGCCCACGCACATCCGCCGCAATGTCGTGGCGCATGAGGTGGCGCACCTTGTCCATGGCCATCACGGCCCGGCGTTCTATGCGCTGCTCGCCGGGCTTGATCCGAACACCGGCGCCAGCAAGCTCTGGCTGCACAGCCATGGCGCAGCGCTGCACTGGGTGGGTCGGGAGGCCTAGAGCCCCGCCGCCGCGAGCATCGCCGAGGCCCCGGCTTCCGCATCATCCGAGCCGTTGCGCATCAGCGCAAACAACTCGCGGCCGGTGCCCTCCGGCTGGGGCGGCGCGGGCGCCGGCGTGCGGGCGCTAAGGTCGGCACTGGTCTCCAGCCGGCCCGTATGGCCGCACAGCGTCACCACATCGCCATCACGCAACAGCGCCAGCGGGCCGCCGCCGGTCGCCTCGGGGCAGACATGAATCGCCGCCGGCACCTTGCCGCTAGCGCCGGACATGCGGCCATCCGTCACCAGAGCCACGGCGAAGCCGCGGTCCTGCAGCACGCCGAGTGCCGGGGTGAGCTTGTGCAGCTCGGGCATGCCATTGGCGCGCGGCCCCTGGAAGCGCACCACCACCACCACGTCCCGTTCCAGCTCGCCGGCCTTGAAGGCGCGCAGCACGTCATTCTGGTCCTCGAACACCCGGGCCGGGGCGCTGATCGTCCAGCGGTGGCTCTCCACGGCGCTGGTCTTGATGATGGCACGGCCCAGGTTGCCCTGCACCAGCCGCATGCCGCCATCAGGGGCAAAGGGCGTCGCCACCGGCGCCAGCACGCCAGGGTCGCCGCTGGCCTCGGCCACCGGCTTCCATTCCGCGCCGGCGCTGCCCTGCTCGGGCGCCTGCGTCCATTCGGCAAAGCTGCCGCCGATCGTGCCGATGTCGCCATGCGCCAGCCCGGCGCCCAGCAGTTCGCGGATCACAAAGCCCATGCCGCCGGCCGCATGAAAGCCGTTCACATCGGCAGCGCCGCCCGGATAGACCCGGCAAATCAGGGGCACGACGCTGGAGAGCCGGTCAAAATCCTCCCAATCGATGCGGATACCCGCCGCCCGCGCCATGGCCGGCAGGTGGATGGCATGGTTGGTCGAGCCGCCGGTTGCGAGCAGCCCGATGATGGCATTGACGATGGCTTTCTCGTCCACCAGCAGCCCCAGTGCCTTCTCTGGCAACGTTCCCAATGGCGCTGCCATGCCCGCCAGCCGGTGCACGGCGGCGCGGGTCAGCTGGTTGCGCAAGCTGTTGCCGGGGTTGACGAAGCTGGAGCCGGGCAGTTGCAGGCCCATCATCTCCAGCAGCATCTGGTTGGAATTGGCGGTGCCATAAAAGGTGCAGGTGCCGGCGCCATGGTAGGAGGCGGCCTCGGCCTCCAGCAGCTCCTCCCGGCTTGCCTTACCTTCCGCGAACAGCTGGCGAACCCGCGCCTTCTCCTTGTTGGCAAGCCCCGATGGCATCGGCCCGGCCGGCACGAACAGCGCCGGCAGATGCCCGAAGCGCAGCGCGCCGATGAGCAGGCCGGGCACGATCTTGTCACAGATGCCGAGCAGCGCCACGCCCTCGAACATCGCGTGGGATAGCGAGACAGCGGTGGCCATGGCGATCACGTCACGGCTGGCGAGGGACAGGTCCATGCCGGCCTGGCCCTGGGTCACGCCATCGCACATCGCGGGCACGCCGCCCGCCACCTGCGCCGTGGCGCCCACTTCGCGGGCAAACAGCTTCATTTGCTCGGGGTAGCGGCCGTAGGGCTGATGCGCCGAGAGCATGTCGTTATAGGCCGTCACGATGCCGATGTTCATGGCGTCGCCAGCGCGGATGGCGGGCTTGTCGTCTCCGGCGGCGGCAAAGCCATGGGCAAGATTGCCGCAGGAAAGCCGGCCGCGCGCCGTGCCGGCAGCTGCCTCGCGGGCGATGAAATCCAGATACGCCTGCCGGCCAGGGCGCGAACGTTCGATGATCCGCTCGGTCACGGCCTGCACCACCGGGTTGAGGCTCGCCATCGTCATTTCCTTCGCAGTTTCGGCAAGGGCACGGTGGCCCTGTCATCCATGATGCTTTTAGCGGGTCGCCAGCCGGTTGCGAACCTCGTTGTCACCGCGCCAGGAGCCTCAACCCGAAATCGTCTCATTGGGGTAGGTGCCCCAGAGCTGGCTGCGCAGGATATAGCCGGAGCGCCCGGCGTTCGAGACGCGGCACCAGACGTTCTCGCACAGCGTGATGTTGACCACCGTGCCATCCTCGATCCGCCAGGCGATGCGGGATTGCAGGTCAGGCGAGGTGTAGAGCGTGCGCACCTCGCCCATCACCATGGCGGTGCGCTCACCGGTGAGCAGGGACTTGTTCATCCAGCCGATGGTGCCCTCCGGGTCACGCACCTGCCGCCAGATGCCATATTCGCGCAGAACTTCCATCGGCAGGCCGCGCCGGCGATATTCCCAGGCGATCGGGAAGCGCCGGTCATCCGGGCCGGTGCGCATCATGGCCTTGTTGCTCTTGAGCGAGACAAAGCGCGGCACCGGCAGGGTGGTGGTGCCATCGGCGCGCTCCTGCGCCTGCGTGGCGGCAGGCAGCAGCGCGGCAGCGGCGAGCAGGGCGAAAGCGAGAGTTTTTGCAGTGTGATTGCGCATGGCCATGTCTTGACGCACCCGGCGGCAAGGGGCAACCCTTTGCACATGGCTCCTGCACCCACTCCACCGCGCCCGCGCCCCAAGGTCATCGTCACCCGCCGCCTGCCGCAGGCGGTCGAGACTCGCATGGCCGAGCTCTTCGATGTCGAGCTCAACCTGACGGATGTGCCGATGAGCGCGGCGCAACTCGCCGATGCCGCGCGCCGCTGTGATGTGCTGGTGCCGACGGTGACGGACCATATCGACGCGGCCGTGCTTGCTGCCGCCAGCGATGCCGGCCGGCTCAAGATCCTCGCCAATTTCGGCGTCGGCGTCGATCATATCGATCTCGGCGCTGCCCGCGCCGCCAATGTCGTTGTCACCAACACGCCCGGCGTGCTCACCGATGATACGGCGGACATGGTGATGGCGCTGATCCTCTCGGTGCCGCGCCGCCTTGCCGAGGGCGAGAAGCTGGTGCGCGCCGGGGAGTGGAAGGGCTGGTCCCCCACGGGCATGCTCGGCCACCGCATCACCGGCAAGCGGCTCGGCATCATCGGCATGGGCCGCATTGGCCGCGCCGTCGCCACCCGCGCCCGCGCCTTTGGCCTCACCGTGCATTATCACAATCGCCATCGCCTGCCCGCCGAGATCGAGGGCGAGATGGAAGCCACCTGGTGGGACAATCTCGATGCCATGCTGGCACGGGTGGATATCATCAGCGTCAATTGCCCGCACACGGCCGAGACGCACCATCTCATCGGCGCGCCGCAGTTCGCCATCATGCAGAAGCAGGCCTATCTCATCAACGCCGCGCGCGGCGAGATCATTGATGAAAACGCCCTGTGCGAGGCACTGGCTGCCGGCCGCATCGCCGGCGCTGGCCTCGATGTCTATGAGCGCGAGCCGGAGGTCGATCCGCGGCTGCTCGATCTGCCGGGTGTCGTGCTGCTGCCGCACATGGGGAGCGCCACCTTTGAGGGCCGGCAGGCGATGGGCGAAAAGGTCATCGCCAATATCCGCGTCTGGGCCGATGGTCACCGCCCGCCGGACCAGGTGCTGGAAGGCTGGGCCTGACGCCGCTCAGAGGATGAGCACGGCCCTGGCCGCATCGCGCTGGCGATAGCCTGCGTCCCAGGCGGCGATGTGCGGCGTGTCGGCGAGCAGATCGAGCTTGCCGAAGCGCGCGAATTGCAAGGCTGCCGCCAGCGTGCAATCGGCGATGGTGACGGCCTGCCCGGCCACGAATTCGCGCCCATCGGCCAGCCGCGCCTCAAGCGTCTTCAGCGGCGCCTGCATCCAGCTGCGTGCCCATGCGGCCACCGCCGGATTGGGCGGATAGCCCACTGGCGAGCGGGTGGCGTGGACCATGGTAATGATGCCGACCATGATGTCCTGATCGAGGCCGCGCTCCAGCGCCCGCACTTGCGCGCGGGCTTCCGGCGTCGTGCCGATCAGTGCCGGGCTGGGCCAGCGCTCCTCGCAATATTCGATGATGACGAGCGATTCGGTGATGACGGTGCCATCGTCCAGCTCCAGAAACGGCAGCCGCTGCAGCGGGTTCCTGGCCGTCATTTCGCCGCTGCGATGCTCGCCCTTGCGAAGGTTCACCATTACCCGCTCAAGCGGGATGGCGCAGCCGAGCCCGGCCTTTTCGGCAAGGTACAGCTCCACCTTGGTGGGGTTGGGAGCAACCTTCTGCGTGTAAAGCCGCATGCCTGTCTCCTTCGCCCGCATTGTGCTGGCCAGTCGCCGTTTTCTCTTCGACGCGCGCCGGACTGTAACCTGGCAGGCACCCGCCGCGAACCCGTGGCATGATAGCCCTTCGGTCGAAAGTCCCGCTCATGCCCCGCACTCTCGCCCTGCTGCTGGCGCTGCTGCCCACGACTGCTCCGGCCGCCGAACTGACGGTGCTGGAGTTGTTCCAGAGCCAGGGCTGTACGTCCTGCCCGCCGGCCAATGCCAATGTGAATGCGCTGGCCAGCCGGCCGGACATTCTCGCCCTATCCTTCGCCGTCACCTACTGGGATGGCCTTGGCTGGAAGGATGTCTTTGCCAAGCAGGCCTTTACCGACAGACAATGGGCGTATGCGCGCGGCCTCGGCAATGCCCAGGTCTGGACGCCGCAAGTCATCATCAACGGCCGCAGCACCATCTTGGGCAACAGGCGCGCACCGCTTGAGGCGCTCATCGCCGGCAGCCCCCGCGTGTCCAGCAAGGCGCTGAACCTCACTGCCACCAGCCTGGCCATCAGTGGAATGACCTCGAAGCCAGCTGACGTCTGGCTGGTGCGGTACGATCCGCGCAGCATCGACGTGCCTGTAAAGGCCGGTGAAAATGGCGGGAGAACACTTCCGCACCGCAATGTCGTGCGCGAGCTCATCAAGCTTGGCCGCTGGCAGGGCGGCGCCGCAAGCTTTCCGCTGCCGGCGGCTCGCAGCCCCGGCCTCGCTACCGCCGCCCTGCTGCAGGGCGGCCCCGGCGGCCCGATTCTGGCGGCCGCCAAGGGCTGATGCCCGTTGCGGCCGGTCCTTGCCGGGCGGTCTCAGTCGCCGGTCAGGATGCGGTCGACGAGCTGCTTCACCGTCGGCACGAAGCCGTTGGAGTAAAACGGGTCGGTGGCGAAGCGATAGGCGCTGTGGCCGGCAAACATCAGGTTCTGCTCGGTGTCCCCGCCATGGGCGATCTCCTGCAGTGTCTTCTGGATGCAGAAGCTGCGCGGGTCGGCGAGCCGGCCGGTGCTGTTCGTCTCGCTGTCCGCCCAGGCGGAGAAGGCGCACTGGCTCAGGCAGCCCATGCAATCGGCCTGGTCCTTGCGTATGATGGTCTTTTCCGGCGCCGTCACGAACACCAGCGTATTGTCCGGCGTCTTCAAGGCATCGGTGAAGCCGGCGCCGAACCATTCCCGGGCGCGCAGCAGATCATCGCGCGTGACGTAATAGTTTTTCCGGCCCACCCCGACATCGAGCAGGAACTGATGGTCCCCGGTTGCGGCGGTGGAAAAGGCGATCTGCCGCTCCGAGCGCGCTTCGAGATTGCGCAGGAATGGGTTGCGAACAGCACTGGAGTAAAAGCCTGTCGGCGAGAACTGGTGGAGCAGGATGTCCCCCTCCTTGAGGGTCATCAGCCGCTGCTTCCAGGCTTCCGGAATCGGGCTCTCCTTGGTCAGCAGCGGGCGTGTGCCGAACTGGAAGACGATCTGCCCAAGCTCGGGATTGTCGAGCCAGTTGCTCCATTCGCGCAGCGCCCAGACGCCGCCGGCCATGATGATCGGCACGCTATCGGGAATGCCGGATTCGCGCATGGTGGTGCGCAGGTCCCGCACCCGCGGGTAAGGATCCTGCGGCACGCGCGGGTCCTCGGCGTTCGAGAGGCCGTTGTGGCCACCGGCGAGCCAGGGGTCTTCATACACCACGGCACCCAGCCATTCCGAGGCCTTGGAATAGGCGCGCTTCCACAGCGCCCGGAAGGCGCGGGCGCTGCTGATGATCGGGTAGTAATAGACGCCGTGGCGCGCCGCGATCTCGCTGAGCTTGTAGGGCATGCCGGCGCCGCAGGTGACGCCGTTCACCAGGCCCTTGGTACGCTCGAGCACGCCTTCCAGCACACGCTGGGCGCCGCCCATCTCCCACAACACGTTGATATTGATGCCACCGACGCCACGGCTCAGCTCGGGAGCCGCCATCTCATAGGCGCGCTGCACCTGCTGCACGCCGCCCTCGATGGCATAGTTCACCAGCTCCTCATGGCGCTCGCGGCGCGTCAGGGCATGGTAGATCTGCGGGATGATCTTGCCGGTCGGATCATAGCTGTCGGCATTCACGGCCGAGATGGTGCCCACGCCCCCGGCCAGCGCCCAGGCGCCGGACGAAAGATGGTTGGTGGCGGCAACACCCTTGCCCCCCTCAACCAGCGGCCACACCTCGCGGCCGCCCATGGAAATCATCTTCAAACCGTTCAGCATCGTGATCCGATCAACACCCTGCCAGTCCCTTGGCAGGCTCAACGGCTATAAGCGGATACGGGAGCCAAAGCGCAAGAAAATCCGTCCGACAATTGGCTCAATTGCGCCATATCGAGTGGCTGCGGCGGCATGACACGCCAGGTTCAGGCCACAAAAAAGGCCGCGCCGTTGCCGGCGCGGCCTCCTTTGTCGTTGCAGCCGAGGCTCAGTCGCGCGGGCCGGTCAGGAAGTCCGGCAGGCTGCCGCCTTCCGAAGGCTCGTCACGGGGGGCACGCTCGGCGCGCGGTGCGCGGTCGTCGTCACGACGCGGGCGGTCGCCATCACGGCGGGGGCCACGGTCGCTGCCACGGTCACCACCGCGGCCACCGCCACGGTCGCCATCACGGCGCGGGCCGCGATCGCTGCGCGGGGCGCGGTCTTCGCCACCTTCACGCGGCGGGCGCGTGTCCGGCAGTTCCTCGCCGGTTTCCTGGTCGACAAGGCGCATCGAGAGGCGGACCTTGCCGCGATCATCGATGCCAAGCACCTTGACCTTGACCTGCTGGCCTTCGGTCAGGACTTCCTTGACGTTGGAAACCCGCTCGTTCTTGATCTCCGAGATGTGGACGAGACCGTCCTTGGCACCCATGAAGTTCACGAAAGCGCCAAAATCGACCATCGACACGACCTTGCCGGTGTAGATCTTGCCGACTTCGGCTTCCTGCGTGATGCTGAGCACCCAGGCCTTGGCAGCTTCGATCTGCGCCGGATCGGACGAAGCGATCTTCACCGTGCCGTCGTCCTCGATGTTGACCTTGGCGCCGGTGGTGGCGACGATCTCGCGGATGATCTTGCCGCCGGTGCCGATGACATCACGGATCTTCGACTTGTCGATCTGGAAGCTCTCGATGCGCGGCGCATGGGCGCTCATCTCGGTCCGGGTCGTGTCGAGAGCCTTGGCCATCTCGCCGAGGATGTGCTGACGGCCGGCCTTGGCCTGCGCCAGTGCCACCTTCATGATTTCCTCGGTGATGCCCGCAACCTTGATGTCCATCTGCAGCGCCGTGACACCTTCGCTGGTGCCGGCAACCTTGAAGTCCATGTCGCCGAGGTGATCTTCGTCACCAAGGATGTCGCTGATCACGGCGAACTCCTTGCCTTCGAGGATCAGGCCCATGGCGATGCCGGCGACCGGACGGACGAGGGGGACACCCGCATCCATGAGCGCCAGCGAAGCGCCGCACACCGTGGCCATCGACGAGGAGCCGTTGGACTCGGTGATGTCGGAGAGCACCCGGATGGTATAGGGGAATTCTTCCTTGGTCGGCAGCAGCGGGTTGATGGCGCGCCATGCCAGCTTGCCATGGCCGATTTCGCGGCGGCCAGGGGCGCCGAAGCGGCCCACTTCACCGACCGAGTACGGCGGGAAGTTGTAGTGCAGCATGAAGCGCTCGTAGCGCAGGCCATCAAGGCCATCGATCATCTGCTCGGCGTCCGAGGTGCCGAGCGTGGTCGTCACGATCGCCTGGGTCTCGCCGCGGGTGAACAACGCCGAACCATGGGTGCGCGGCAGGAAGCCAACCATTGCCTCGATGGGGCGCACCGTCTTGGTGTCGCGGCCATCGATGCGGCGGCCTTCCTTGAGGATGGCGGTGCGGACGATATCGCCTTCGAGCTTCTTGACCAGCTTGGACGCCTTGAGCGCTTCGGCGGGGGCGGAATCGGCGAACAGCGTCTTCACGGCAGCCTTGGCCTTGCCCAGTGCGGACTGGCGATCAGCCTTGGCGATGATCTTGTAGGCCTCGGTGATGGTCTCACCAACAGCGTCCTTGATCTTGCCCAGGGCCGAGGTGTGATCCTCGATCTTGAGCTCCCAGGGCTCCTTGGCAGCGGCTTCAGCAAGGCGGATGATCGCCTCGATGACCGGCTTGGACTGGTTGTGGGCGAACATCACGGCGCCGAGCATGGTCTCTTCCGAGAGCTCCTTGGCTTCGGACTCGACCATCAGGATGGCGTCATGCGTGCCGGCGGCGACCAACTCGAGGTCCGATTCCTTGACCTGGGCCTTGGTCGGGTTGAGCACATATTCGCCATCGAGATAGGCGACGCGGGCAGCGCCGACCGGGCCCATGAACGGCACGCCCGAGAGGGTGAGCGCGGCAGAGGCGGCGATGAGCGCCACGATGTCGGCTTCGTTCTCGGAATCATAGGAGAGCACCTGCGCGATCACGAGGACTTCGTTGTAGAAGCCTTCCGGGAACAGCGGGCGGATCGGGCGATCGATGAGGCGCGAGGTGAGCGTCTCATGCTCGGTGGCACCGCGCTCGCGCTTGAAGAAGCCGCCCGGGATGCGCCCGGCGGCCGAGAATTTTTCCTGGTAGTGGACGGTGAGCGGGAAGAAATCCTGGCCCTCCTTGACCGACTTTGCAGCGGTGACGGCGCAAAGCACCACGGTCTCGCCATAGGTGGCGAGCACGGCGCCATCGGCCTGGCGTGCAACGCGGCCGGTTTCCAGGGTCAGCTTGCGGCCGCCCCATTCCAGTTCCTGCTTGTGAATCGTGAACATCATTCGTCTTTCGTATCGGCGCTGCCGCCCTATTGCGTCAGCGCTGTGCGGACCGGTTTCAGGCCCGCGGCCTGTGGGGCGGGTGGCCGCATCATGCGGTCCTTGCCTGCCCTTCCGCGCCCGGCGACCATCGCCGGGGCCCGGATAAGCGAACGGCCCCTCGCGGGGCCGTTCGGATTACTTGCGAAGCCCGAGCTTCGTGATGAGATCGGTGTAGCGCGTCTGGTCGATCTTCTTGAGATAATCCAGAAGCGAGCGGCGCTTGTTGACGAGAACGAGCAGGCCACGGCGCGAATGGTTGTCCTTCGCGTGGGTCTTGAAATGCTCGGTCAGGTTCGAGATGCGCTCGGAAAGGATGGCCACCTGAACTTCGGGCGAGCCCGTGTCATTGGCGGCGCGGGCGTTGCCCTTGATAACTTCGGCCTTGCGTTCTGCTGCAATCGACATCGGTCACTCCTTCAAATCAGATGTTGAACCCGCGCAGAACCCGGACCTCTTGCTGGTCGATCTCGACAAGCGCCACGGGAACAGAGCCGAGGCAGGCGAGATAGGTGCCGGGTGTGGCGGGGTGTCCCGTCAGCTTGCGCCCCTGTCGGAGTGCCGCCGCCTGATCGGGATCGATGGTGAGAGCCGGGATGTCGTCCAGCCCCGCCATCAGTGGCAGGATTGCCTGTTCAAGCTGCGCCCCCTGCACCAGCGCCGTCAATTTGTCCAGCGATATCGCCTGTTCCAGCCGGAACGGCCCGGCCTTGGTCCGGCGCAGCATGGTGACATGCCCCACCGTGCCGAGCGCCAGCGCGATGTCCCGCGCCAGGCTGCGGATATAGGTGCCCTTGGAGACGCTGGCCGAGAAGGTGGCGCTGTCCGCCGTCGCTTCCAGCAGCGTGAGGGCGTGGATGGTGACGTTGCGCGCCGCCAGTTCCACCGTCTCGCCGGCACGGGCCAGGGCATAGGCGCGCTGGCCATCCACCTTCAGCGCCGAATAGGCTGGCGGCACCTGCACGATCGGCCCGGTGAAGCGCGGCAGAACAGCGGCGATGGCGGCGGCATCGGGGCGCACCTCCGAGGTGGCGATGGTCTCGCCTTCGGCATCCTCGGTGCTGGTGGCGCGGCCCCAGCCCACGGTGAAATCATAGCCCTTGGTGGCATCGAGCATCCGCCCGGCAAGCTTGGTCGCTTCGCCCAGCGCGATCGGCAGCACGCCGGTCGCCAGCGGATCGAGCGTGCCGCCATGGCCGATCTTGGGGCGCGGCAGCCCGGCCTGGCGCAGGATGCGCTTGATGGCGGCCACGCCCTGCGCGCTCGAAAGGCCCAGCGGCTTGTCGAGAATGATCCAGCCATCGAGTTTCACATCGCCGTGCTCGGGCGTCACAGGTGCGCCTTCAGCGCCTCGGATTCCTCACCGGGGAGGAGCGAGAAGATCGCCGTGTCACGGACATAGCCGGTCCAGGTCGTCTTGTTCCGGCGCAGCACGCCTTCCTGCCTGCAGCCGAGCTTGAGCACCGCGGCACAGGAACGCGTGTTGCGCACATCGACATCGAAATGGATGCGGCTGAAGCCGATGCCCCAGGCATGGCCGATCATCAGGCCCTTCAGGGCAAGGTTGAACGGCCCGCCGCGCACCTCCGGCGCCAGATAGGTATAGCCGATGGCCAGGGCGCGGTTGCCCGGCTCGACGGCATACCAGCTTGTGCAGCCGACCAGCGCATCGCCATCCAGCACGGCATAGGCGCATTGCGGCCCGCTGCCGGCAAGCTTGCCATCGAATTGCGGGTCGAAATGCTCGCCGATCATGCTGGTCGAATAAATCTCCCAGATCTCGCCATCACGGGCGCAGGCGGCGCGCAGCGGCTCGCGATGGGCTTCGGCAATCGGCTCCAGCCGCACCCGGCCGCGTGCCAGGGGGACGTAGAGCTCAGGCTTCGTCGTCATCTTCGAAATCCGCGATCTTCGGCAGCTGAGCCTCGGGTTCAAGGTCGCGGGCGATGGTCGGGCGGCGCAGGATGGCATCGATGCGCGCCCCGGCATCATAGCTTTCATCGGCGCGGAAGCGCAGGTCCGGCGTGTATTTCGTCGCCATCTGGCGTGCCACTTCGCCGCGCAGATATTTGGCGTGGGCAGCCAGCGCCTTGACCACCGCCTGGTCATCGCCGCCACCCAGCGCCTTGATGAACACCGTGGCGTGGCGCAAATCTGCCGTGACGCGGACTTCGCTGATCGAGACGATGGTCCTTTGCAGCAATTCGTCGCGCAATTCGCCGCGGCCGATCACGCCGGCCAGCGCGTGGCGCACCTGCTCGCCAATCCGTTGCAGGCGGATCGAGCGGCCTTGGGCATCAGGGGTGGCTTTCGGCATCAGCGCTTCGCCTCGAATTGCTGCAGCCAGGACAGGCTGGTGCCGATCAGCTTGATGCGATGGTCGTTGAAGCTGTGGTCCGTCTCCCACTCATGCGCCGTCAGCGCCTTGGCGCCGGCGCTGGTCAGGCTGGCTGCCAGCGCGCGGTTCAGCGGGCCAAGGGCACGGCTGGCGCTGAGCATCAGCACCGGGCGGCCGGCCAATGCGGTGGCCTGGTTGGTGAGATCGAAAGGTTCGGTATTGGCCCAATATTCCGCCGCCAGCGCCGCGGCGCTGGTGCCGGAGAGCGGCGGCGTGTTGAGGGCAAAGCGGATCGAAACATCCTCGCGTGGCGCCCGCCCGTCCAGCATCGCCTTGGCTTGCAGGCCGGGGTTCCAGGCATCGAGCAGCAGCGTGCCGCGGATGCCGGGGTTGGCGCCGGCGGTGCGCACCGCCACCATGCCGCCCATGCTGTGGCCACCCACGACGATGGTCGTCGGATCGATGCGGAAGCGCGCCACCTGTGCCGGTGCGCGCAGCCAGTCATAGGCGGATTGGCCGTCCTCGATGACATGGGTGAAGCTGAAATCGCCCTTGCTGCCCCAGGAGCCGCGATAGTGCAGCGTCAGCACGACCCAGCCCTGCCGGCGAGCGGCCTGCGCCAGATCGAGATTCTGCTCGTTGCCGGGAAAGCCGTGGAACAGCAGCAGCGCCGGGTGGGGGCCTGCGCCAGAGGGCGTCAGCACCACGGCGTTCATGGATGCGCCATGGCTGATGATCTGCACTTCGGCGAGGCCGGCCGGGTGCGCGGCATCCGGCGCCGGATCGGCAAACACCGCCATCGGCACACCCGAAGCCGAAGCCGGAGCGGAAGCCGGCGCCGTTTGGGCCAGGGCCGAGCCGGCCAGCAGGCCAGCGACAAGGATGGTAGCAAGAGCGTGGCGCATGGGCAGACCCTCAGATGTTCGCGACACGGTGGCGGGAGCGCCCTTGCAGGCGCTCCCTCGTATCAGAGCGTACGCTCGCGCGATTCGACCTCGAAGGTCTCGACGATGTCGCCCGGCCGCACGTCGGACGAATCCGCCAGCGTGATGCCGCACTCGAAGCCGGACTTGACCTCGGGCACATCCTCCTTGAAGCGCCGCAGCGTCGCGATCGAGCCATTGTAGATGATGACATCGTCGCGCATCACACGGGCACGCAGCGCCTTGCGGATGAAGCCTTCCGTCACGCGCAGACCAGCGGCCTTGCCGGTCTTGCCAGCCTGGAACACATCCAGCACCAGCGCGCGGCCCACCACATTCTCGAGCAGTTCGGGGCCGAGCTGGCCGGCCATGGCGGCCTTCACATCATCGATCAGGTCGTAGATCACGTCGTAATACTTCAGCGCCACGCCATCGCGCTGGGCGATCTCGCGGGCCTTGGCATTGGCACGAACATTGAAGCCGATGATCGGCGCGCCGCTGGCCTTGGCCAGCGTCACATCCGATTCGGTGATGCCGCCAACAGAGGCGAGCAGCACCTTGGCCTTGATGAGATCGGTCGAGATCTTGTTGACCGCGCCGGCAATGGCTTCCGCCGAACCCTGCGTATCCGCCTTGATGACCAGCGGATAAACCTGCGCCTTGGCCTGGCGCAGCACCGAGAACATTGTCTCGAGGTTGGCCGGCTCCTGCTCGATGCGCTTGGCATTGGCGACACCGGCGCGATAATCCGCCACTTCGCGGGCGCGGGCTTCGCTCTCCACCACGGTCACGATGTCTCCGGCAGCCGGAACGCCGGTCAAGCCGAGCACTTCCACCGGCGTCGAAGGCAATGCCTCCTTCACCTGCTCGCCCTTGTCATTGACCAGCGCGCGGACCTTGCCCCACTCCTGGCCCATCACGAAGATGTCACCACGCTTGAGCGTGCCGCGGCGCACCAGCACCGTGGCCAGCGGGCCCTTGCCCTTGTCCAGCCGCGCCTCGATCACGGTGCCTTCGGCAGCGCGGTCAGGATTGGCCTTCAGCTCGAGGATTTCGGCCTGCAGCAGGATCTTCTCGATGAGATCATCCAGCCCGGTCTTCATCGTGGCGGAGACTTCCACATCCTGGACTTCACCGCCCATGGACTCGACCTGCACATCATATTGCAGCAGCGAGGTGCGGATCTTCTCGGCATTGGCGCCGGTCTTGTCCATCTTGTTGATGGCCACGATCATCGGCACGCCAGCCGCCTTGGTGTGCTGGATGGCCTCGATGGTCTGCGGCATGATGCCGTCATCCCAGGCCACCACCAGCACCACGATATCGGTGATGCCGGCGCCGCGCGCCCGCATCTGCGTGAAGGCCTCATGGCCCGGCGTATCGAGGAAGGTGATCTTGTCCTTGCTCTTCGTCGTCACCTGGTAGGCGCCGATGTGCTGGGTGATGCCGCCGGCCTCGCCCTTCACGACATTGGTGCCGCGCAGCGCATCGAGCAGCGAGGTCTTGCCATGGTCGACATGGCCCATGATCGTGACAACAGGCGGCCGCGTGACCAGATGCTCATCGGTATCGGCAGCGCCGACCATGCCGATTTCCACATCGGCCTCGGAGACGCGCACGATGTTGTGGCCGAACTCGTTCAGCACCAGCTCGGCGGTATCCTGGTCGATCTCATCCACGGCAGCAGCCGGCACGCCCATGCGGGCCAGCAAGCGCACGACGTTGCTGGTGCGCTCGGCCATGCGGTTGGCCAGCTCGGATACGGTGATCTGGTCGGGCACGGTCACATCGCGGACCTGCTTGGCCTGCGAGCCGAGGCGGCCACGCTCCTTCTCACGGGCGCGGCGCAGCGCGGCGAGCGAGCGGGTGCGGACGGAATCATCCGAATCCAGCGCCCGCGTCACGGTCAGCTTGCCGGACTGGCGGCGATCGTCGGAGCGAAGGCGGCCGGGCTTGGCCGCCAGCTCTGGTTTGCGGCCGGGCAGGGCGCGAACGCGCAGGCGCTCTTCCTCCTCGTCCAGCTCGACCAGCGTCTGCGGCTTTTCTTCCACCACAGGCTCGGGCCGGGTGGCCAGTTCCTCGGCGACCATGCGCTTCTCTTCGAGGCGGGCACGCTCGGCTTCCATGTCGGCGGCCTTCTGGGCCTCCTCGCGGATGCGGGCTTCCTCGGCCATGCGCAGCCGGTCTTCCTCGGCCTGGCGCAGCAGCAGCGCCTGGCGCTCCTGCCGGGTCATCAAATCAGCCACCGGAGCGCGGCGCTGCTCCTGAACGGGCTGGCGCTGTGCCGGGCGGGCGGCCGCAGGGGCCGGCCGGGCAGGTGCCGCCGGCGCTGGTGCGGGCGCTGCAACCGGTGCAGGCGCAGCAGGAGCCGGGGCAGCCGCAGGTGCTTCCACCTTGGCTTCAACAGGCGCGGCCGGCTTGACCGGGGCAGGCGCCCGCTCGACCGGGCGGAACATCACGGGCGGCGGCATCGTGCGCGCGGGGGCAGCCGGTGCGGCCGGGGCTTCGGCGGCGGGGGCCGCAGCAACAGGCGCTTCAACCGGTGCGGCCGGAGCCGGAGCGGGGGCGGCAGCCGGTGCCGCAACAGGCGCTTCTGGCGCACGGGCGACAGGCGCCGCGGCGGCCGGAGGTGCCGCCGGCGCCGGAGCGGCGACGGGGGCCGGAGCCTCGACAGGCGCAGCCGGAACAGGATCGCCGGGGCGATGCAGGACACGCGCGCGCTTCACTTCCACGACCACCTGCTTGGTGCGGCCATGGCTGAAGCTCTGTTTGACCTTGCCCACTTCCACAGCCTTGTTCAGGCCGAGGGGAGCACGCATGCCAAGCTTGGGTTTGTTATCGTCACTCATCAAGTCGCGCCTAATGCCTTCCATCGGCGGCAACGGCAACTGCCGTGTCCGCAAAACCAGTGTCTTCGTCTTCGTTCCCGTGCCTTGCGGCCCTGCCTTCATAGGCAGCCCAGCGCTGCAGCGCCTCGATCACCCGTACAGCACTGGCTGCATCGGCGATGGCGGCATGTACAACATTTTCCCGCCCCAAGGCCATTGACAATATTTCCCGGCCAACGGGCAAAATGAGCGATGGCGTGTTGGGGGAGGCACCGCGTCTCCGCGCTTCCAGCTTGCCCATGCCATCGGCGGCCGCATCAGCCGCGTGCAGCAGCAGCCGCACCCGGCCCTTGATCAGCGCCTCGCCGATTCGCTCATGCCCCCAGATAAGGTTGCCGGACTTGTTTTCCAAGCCGAGCCGGTCGAGCGCGCGGCGCTGCATCCCGGCGGAGATCTGCGCCGGCAGGTCATCGGGCACTTTCAGGCTGTTCGATTTGAAGGCCCGCGCCAGTGCGCCGCGCAGCTTGCCGCCGCCCTTGCCGGTCATCGCGGCTTCGAGCAGCGGCCGGTCCGCCACCACCCAGGCGCCACGGCCCGGCAGCTTGGCGGCAAGGTCTGCCGCCACCTGCTGGTCGGGGCCAACGGCAAGCCTGATGAGCGCCGCACGGGGACCGTGCGCGCCTGTCAGTATGCAGCGGCGCTCCGGCAGGGCCGGGGCGTCACTGGCCGGTTCCGGCGTCAGATGCTCATCGGGTTCCATCCGCGGGTGCGTCCTCCCCCACGGTGTCTTCATCGGTAAACCAGTGCGCGCGGGCCGCCATGATGATGCGGTTGCCGTCCTCTTCCGAGAGGCCGAAATCGCGCAGGATGCCGTTGCCCTTGGCCACCAGTTCGTCGGTAGCAAGGTCGCCCAGGTCGTCGAGAGTCTTGATGCCCTTCTTGCCGAGCACCACCAGCATGGCTTCGCTCAGGCCGTCGATGGCGGCAACATCGTCTTCCACGCCGAGCGCGACGCGCTCCTCGCGGGCGGTGGCTTCGCGGCGCTCCAGCGCTTCCACGGCGCGGTTCTGCAACTCGCCGGCGAGATCATCGTCAAAGCCTTCGATGCTGGCCAGCTCGGAGAGATCGACATAGGCGACCTCCTCCAGCTCGCTGAAGCCTTCGGCCACCAGCAACTGGGCCAGCGTCTCGTCGACATCGAGCTCGCCCTGGAACAGCTCGCTCTTCTCGACGAACTCCTTCTGGCGGCGCTCGCTCTCGTCGGCTTCCGTCATGATGTCGATCTGCCGGCCGGTCAGCTGGCTGGCGAGGCGGACGTTCTGGCCACGGCGGCCGATAGCGAGCGAAAGCTGGTCATCCGGAACCACCACGTCGATGCGGTTGTCCTCCTCGTCCATCACCACCTTGGCAACCTCGGCGGGCTGCAGGGCGTTGACGACAAAGGTCGCGACATCGGGTGACCAGGGGATGATGTCGATCTTCTCGCCCTGGAGCTCCTGCACGACGGCCTGCACGCGGCTGCCCTTCATGCCGACGCAGGCGCCGACAGGATCGATGGAGGAATCACGGCTGATCACGCCGATCTTGGCGCGGCTGCCCGGATCACGCGCCACGGCCTTGATCTCGATGATGCCATCGTAGATTTCCGGCACTTCCTGGGCGAACAGCTTCTTCATGAAGTCCCCGGCGGCGCGGCTGAGGAAAATCTGCGGGCCACGCGCTTCGCGGCGCACGGAGAGGATGAGCGCGCGAACGCGATCACCGGGCTTGAGCACTTCGCGCGGGATCTGCTGGTCACGGCGGATGACGCCCTCGGCCTTGCCGAGATCGACAACGACATGGCCGAACTCGGCGCGCTTGACGAGGCCGGTGATGATCTCGCCGGCGCGGTCCTTGAATTCCTCATACTGGCGGTCACGCTCGGCATCGCGCACCTTCTGCACGATCACCTGCTTGGCAGCCTGCGCGGCAATGCGCCCGAATTCGACCGGCGGCAGCGGATCGACGATGAAATCACCGAGCTTGGCGGCCTTGTCCTTCTTCAGGGCATCTTTGAGGTTGACCTGCTTGAAGAAATCCTCCGGCTCCTCGACGACTTCGAGCACGCGCCACAGCCGGGTTTCACCACCCTTGGGGTCGATCTTGGCGCGAATGTCGTTCTCGGCGCCGTAGCGGGCGCGGGCGGCGCGCTGAATGGCGTCTTCCATCGCCTCGATGACGATGGCGCGATCAATCGATTTCTCGCGCGCAACCGCATCGGCAATGGCGATGAGTTCGGCCCGGTTGGCAGTGACGGCAGCAGCCATTGTGTCAGTCCTCAGTCGAATCGTTGTCGTTGGAAGCGTCGATAATGTCGTCGTCGGCGTCCTCGGGGCTTTCCAGCGTCTCGTCGGCGCCGCTGGCGTCGAGGGGACGGGTTGCGGCGATGAGGCGCGGGGTCAGGACCAGCTTGGCCGAAGCGATGGCAGCCAGCGGCAGCAGGATCGGCCCGACGCTCTTGATATCGAGCGTCACTGTATCACCATCGAAGCTGCTGATCACCCCATGGGCGCGCACGCGGCCATCAACGGGCGGATCGAGCTTGAGGCGCACTTCATGGCTCAGCCAGCGCTGCCAATCGGCGGGGCGGGTGAGCGGGCGATCGATGCCGGGGGAGGAGACCTCCAGGGCATATTCGCCCTCGATCGGGTCGGCTTCCTCCAGCGGCAGATCGAGCGCGCGGCTGATCTGGGCGCACTGGCCGAGCGTGAGCTGGCCGGTCGCCGGGTCCTCGGCCATGATCTGCAGGGTCAGGTCCCCAGGCTTGCCGCTGAGCTGGACACGCACGAGATCGAAGCCAAGCTCGGCCACGATCGGCGCGATCAGCGCATTCAGCACGTCAGGGTTTGCAGCCTCGGTCAAAAAATCATCCTCGATGCGTTCCACGCGAACACCAGAAAATCGGCGGGAGGGGCAACCCCTTCCGACCTCGACCGGTTACCCATGTAGAGATGCCGCCCGTATAGGCCGGAAGCCGCCCTCCGGCAAGCCTCTTGGCGCGGCGGAACCTTTTGCCGCCTTGTGGCTTGAAGCTGGGCGGATAAGCTTTGCCCATCCACGCGCTGTTCAGCCGCTGCGTTCCATGCAAGCCTCCGACAATTGCCTGAAGGACCTTGTGCCGATGATCTCCCGCCCCCTGCTGGCACTCGCCCTGCTCTCCGCTGCCGGTCTTGCCGCTCCAGCCATGGCACAGAAGGCCAGCACGCCGCCGGCCGAGGCGCGCAACGGCAGCCAGCCGAACGATGGCGACAAGGTGCTCAACTCCGCCGAGAAGATCGCCGAAAAGCCCTTCCGGGACTTCAACATCATCAAGGACAAGGTGCCGCCCGAGCTCGAGCTCGCGATGGAAGACCCCTATTCCACCGGCGGCCTGCGCACCTGCCGGCAGTTCACCGCGGAAATCCGCAAGATGGACGCCGTGCTGCGCCCCGATGTCGATTCGGCCGAGGCCCGCGCCGAGCGCAAGGATCGCACGCCGGGTGAATATGCGCTTGTCGGCGTCGAAGCCGTGGCCGGCAGCCTCATCCCCTTCGCCGGGCTCATCCGCATCGTCTCGGGCGCCGAGAAGCGCCAGGCTTATGTCCGCGCCGCGGTGCTCGCCGGCTCGCTGCGCCGCGCCCACCTGAAGGGCCACGCCATGGCCAAGGGCTGCCGCATGGATATTGCCGCACCGTCCGACCACAAGATCGAGAAGCGCAAGCTCCCCGCAGCCCGCTAGCCGCTGCCGAGCGGGTGGCGGCTGTTCACCAGCTCCACCAGCGCCCGCGAGGCGACATGGGTGTAGATCTGCGTCGTGGCGATATCGGCATGGCCCAGCAGCGTCTGCAGCGTCCGCAAATCCGCGCCGCCTTCGAGCAGATGCGTTGCAAAGGCGTGGCGCAGCACGTGCGGGCTCACCCGCTCGGGCGGGATGCCGGCATCGGCGGCCAGCCCCTTGAGCAACTGGTAGAGCCGCAGCCGGGTGAGGTGGGTCTCCCCGGCGCGGCCGCGTGAGGGGAACAGCCAGCGGCTCTGCGCCGGCACCAGTGCGGCATGCGCCGTCACCGCCGCCTCGGCGCGCCTCCCGATCGGCACCAGCCGCTCCTTGCCGCCCTTGCCGGCCAGCACCAGGAAGCCGCGCCCCGGCCGCACCGCATGGCGAGGCAGCGAGACCAGCTCGGTGGCGCGCAACCCCGAGCCGTAAAGCAGCTCGACCAGCGCCGCGAGCCGCAGCAGCCGTGGGTTCTCAGGCTCGGCGTCCAGCTTTTCAGCCAGCGCGGTGAACAGGCGCTCGACATCGCGTGGATCGAGCGTCTTGGGCAACGGCCGCGCCATGGCCGGCATGGCAAGGTCCCGCCCCGGATCGTCGGCGCGCACGCCTTCCCGTGCCAGAAACGCCAGGAACTGCCGCACAGCCGAGGCCTTGCGCGCCGCGCTCGCCCGCGCCAGCCCGGCCCAATGGCCGGCCAGCACCGCCAGCGCCGCCGCATCCGCCACGGCCAGCCGGCCCTCCAGCCAGCCGCTCGCCTGCGCCAGGTCCTGCCCATAGGCGATAAGAGTGTTGCGCGCCGCGCCGCGCTCGGCGGCCAGCATGTCCAGGAACAGCGCGATCAGCCGGGGATCGCCCTGTTCCACCAAGCTGCTCGCTTCCACTCAGCCGCGCGTCAGCGCTTCAGCGGCGATCATCCGGGCTTCCTCGCTCCGGCCGCTGCGCTTCAGCGCCGCCGTGATATGGTAGAGATGCAGCGGCGGCACGGCCGTCCATGGCCCCTGCAGGCCGGTGGCTGCAAGGATGGCGACTTCGCCGCTCCGCCGCCCGGCAGCGGCCGCGCTGATGGCGCGGGTCCAGCTGGTCTGCGCCCTGGGCAGCAGCTCGTCCTTCAGGCCGTTCCATTCGCTGTCACCGGTCAGGCCCAGCCCGGCCAGGGCCGCCAGCATCAGCCCGGCGCGGCGGTCATCGGCATCGGTGGCGCTGCGCCAGTCCCGGAACTCTTCGGCATTCACCGGCACGCCGCCGGCGCCCAGCGCCAGCAGCCCCCAGGCCTTGCCGCGCACCGCGCCGCCGGCCTTGTCCGCCACCGGCCACCAGCGGCGGGCGGCATCCCCCAGCCCGGCGGAGAGCAGCGCGGCGATGATCTCCGCACTGTCCGCCCCGGCATAGCCGCCGCGCGGCAGTCGCTCGGCCGCCAGCGCCGATTCGATCATCCCGCCATAGCGCGCCGCCTCGGCATCCAGCCCGTCCGCCGGCGTGGCCCAGATCGCCTTGATCGCGGCCAGCCGCTCGCCCGGGCCGGCGCCAGCATAGGCCTCGCGCAGCCGCCCGGCCGGCGTGTCCTGCGGCGCATCGCTGGCAGACATTGCGGTGATGCCGCTGACGATCTCGGCCGCAGAGACCGAGCCGTGCACCGCCGCCGGGCGCAGCGCCGCCATGCGCAGTTCGGGAGACACCGCGGGGTTGCGCACCATCCAGCCAAAGCGTGCCGGCCCCAGCCGGGGGAACATCCCCGCCGGCACCGCGACGCCCGCCGCCGTCGCCACGCCAAAGCGATACGGCGTCAGCGCCGGCGCTTCGGACCATTCGATGTTGGTGGCGCGCCCGGCGCCGCCGGCGATGGTGGCGATGCGCTCGCCCAGCCGCACATCAAAGCCATCGACGGTGCTGCTGGCGTTGCGCAGATCGTCAAAAATCCGGGCAGCGGTGATGTCATCGCCCTGCAGCGCGGCGCACATGCCCTCGGCCAGCCGCCACAGCGGATCAGCGGAAAGCAGCCGGCCGGTGCGTGCAATGGGGCAGAGGCCGCCAATGTCCGCCGCCGCCATCGCCACCTGCCCGGCCACACGATACAGAGCCGGGCTGTAGCGCTCGATCTGCACGGCATCCACCAGCGCCTTGGCGCCATCGATCTCGCCCATGCGCATCAGCAGCAGCGCCCGCGCCGCCACCCAATCCCCCGGCACGATGCCGGCTGGCGCGTTGCTGCGGCTCAGCAGCGCCCGGCGCAGCGTGATCGCGGCCCAGCGCGAGCCGATCGGCGCATCCACGCGCCGTGCCAGCCCGGCGAGAAACTTGCCCTGCGAGCCCTTGAACGCCTCCAGCCCGAAGCCGCCGGCATCCGGCAGCAGCATGCCGCTCAGCGCCGCGTCCCCGCCTGTCGGCACCGGCAAGGCGAACGGGTCGGGCGCCTGCGCCACGGCCGGCTGCTCCTGGCCCGGCAGCAGCGGCGTCTCGGCGTCTGCCGGCGGCGGGGCTGCCGGTTCCACGCCCGGCAGCGGCAGCGGCGCGGCCTCCTGCGGCCCGGAATCGAAACCTTCCGGCAACAGCGACTTCGGCCGGGCATCGCCTGCCGTCTGCGCACCGCTGCGCTCGCTGGCCAGCGGCACCACCAGCAGCGCTGCTGCGGCGATGCCGGCCAGCACCAGCGCCTTGCGCTTGCCGGGGCCGCTCACGCTCATGCTGCTACCTGCACTTCACAACACTCCAATGGCGCAAAATGCCGCCGCATCGGCGCGCCGCACTTTGCGGGACGCGCGACAGGTGTATAGCGGGGGGCGAGATGGAGTGCGACGCCAAAATCCCCGAGCCGGAGCCTGAAGCCGGCAAGCCGGCTGGCCCGCTTGGCCGCGCCGCCGCTGCTCGCCTGCGCGCCGCCGCTGCCCGGCCGATCACGCTTGTCGGCCTGATGGGCGCCGGCAAGACCACGGTTGGCAAGCGCCTCGCGGCCCGCCTCGGCCTGCCGTTCGTTGATGCCGATGCCGAGATCGAGACCGCCAGCGGCCTCAGCATCACCGAGATTTTCGAGCGCTTCGGCGAGGCGCATTTCCGGGATGGCGAACGCCGCGTCATCGCCCGGCTCATCGATGGCACCCCCAAGGTCATCGCCACCGGTGGCGGTGCCTTCATCCAGCCGGATACGCGGGCGCTGATCCTCAAGCGCACGCTGGCCGTGTGGCTCGATGCCGATATCCCGACGCTGGTCGAGCGGGTCCGCAAGCGCAACACCCGGCCATTGCTGAAGGACCAGGACCCCGGCGAGGTGCTCGCCCGCCTCGCCGAAGTGCGAAACCCCATCTATGCCGAGGCGCAGATCCGCATTCCGAGCCGCGCCACGCCGCATACAGAAACCGTCGAGTCGATCATCAGCGCACTCGCCGCAGCCAATGGTAAGAAGAGTTCATGATCGTCGATGTCGCGCTGGGCAGCCGCAGCTATCCCATCCATATCGCCCCCGGCCTGCTCGGCGCTGCCGGGCCGCTGCTGGCGCCGCTGGCCCCGCGCCGCCGCCTTGCCGTCGTCACCGATGCGCAGGTGGCCGCGCTGCACCTGCCGGCGCTCACCGCCGGGCTGGAGGCTGCCGGGCTGAGTGTGGACCCGATCATCCTGCCGCCGGGGGAAAAGACCAAGGACTGGGCGCATCTGGAGCAGGTGACGGAAGCCCTTCTCACACTCGGCGTGGAGCGCGGTGATGCCGTGGTGGCGCTGGGCGGCGGTGTCATCGGGGATCTCACCGGCTTTGCCGCCAGCATGCTGCGGCGTGGCTGCGGCTTTGTGCAGATCCCCACCACACTGCTGGCGCAAGTCGATAGCTCGGTCGGCGGCAAGACCGCGATCAACGCCCGCGCCGGCAAGAACCTCGTTGGCGCCTTCTACCAGCCCGCCATGGTGCTGATCGATCCGGATGTGCTCGCCACGCTGCCGCCGCGCGAACTGCGTGCCGGCTATGCCGAAGTGGTGAAATACGGCCTGATCGGTGACCCGGAGTTTTTCGCCTGGTGCGAGGCGCATGGCGCCGCCGTGCTGGCTGGAGACGCGGCGGCGCAGGCCCATGCCATCGCCGTATCGTGCCGCGCCAAGGCGCTTGTGGTGGCGCAGGACGAGCGAGAAACCGGCGATATCCGGGCGCTGCTCAACCTTGGCCATACCTTCGGCCACGCCTTTGAGGCCGAGGCTGGCTTTTCCAGCCGGCTGCTGCATGGCGAGGGCGTCGCGCTGGGCATGGCGCTGGCCTTCCGGCTCTCGGCAGCGCGTGGCCTGTGCCCGGCAGCGGAAGCCGAGCGCGTGGTGGCCCATCTGGCCGCCGTGGGCTTTGAACTGTCCCCGCGCGCACTCGGGCTGGCAGCACCCGCGCCGCGGCTGGTGGCGCACATGATGCAGGACAAGAAGATGCGCGCCGGCACGCTGCCGTTCATCCTGGCGCGCGGCATCGGCAAGGCCTTTGTGGCGCGCGACGTGCCGCTGCCGGATGTCGAGGCGTTTCTGGAAGAGGTCGTGGCGGGCTGAAACGCCCTGGCTGCTGAAAAGAGCACCGGTCACCCCCGCGCAGGCGGGGGTGACGAGAAAAAATATAATTTCAGTCGCTTACTTCGCTTCCAGCCGGTCCCCCGCCGCGAGCAGTCCGCCAAGGCCCTGCCGTTTCAGGAACGCAGCGTCTTTCGCATCGCCCAGCAGCGTCGCCCCCCAGAAGGCGGCGGAGGCGGCGCGCACCGCGGCATGGATGCGGGCATCCGGCGTGCCCGGCCGCACCCGGTTGCCGGCAAAGGCCATATGGTCCCCGCCCTCGAACAGCAGCAGGTATTTCTCGCCCGGCGGCATCGCCCGCCATGGCGCGATTCGCTCGGCCACGGCGCCGGCGCGCTTTTGCGGATCAAGGCTCAGCGGCAGCCCATCGGCGGTGCTGGTGATGGCAAAATACGGGATGCCGATGCGCCCGAAGGCAGCGCCGAGGCTGCCCGCCGTCAGCGCCACGCCGCTCAGCGCCAACCCGGCGCGAAAGCGGCTGTCCTCCATGGAAAAGCCATTGGCAAAGCGCTGGCCGGCCACCGCCTGCACCACCCAGGCCCCCATGCTGTGCCCGGCGATTCCGGCCCGCGCCGTATCGATGCGGGCAAGGTTGCAGGCACCCTCCTGCCCCATGGCCCCGAGCCGCCCGAGCACGAAACCGGCATCGCGGACCCGCGCCGCAAGCTGGGCGCCATTGGCGGCCTGGCGGATTCGCGCCTCGCGGGCCTTGCGCCCGGCCTCGGCATCCGGCGCGGCGGCCACGGCGGCGGCTGCCTCCTTGTAGACCAGCGCATTGCTGCCCGGATGCTCCAGATGCACCACGGCAAGGCCGCGCTCCACCCAGGCGGTCGCCCAGTCCGCGCCGCCGCTGGTGTCGCCGCCCAGGCCGGGGCTCCACAGCACCACCGGCACCTTGCCGCGGCCATCGGGCAGGCGGATGCGCAGCGGCAGGTCCCGCCCGCGCACCGGGTCCCGCCATACGGCGTCGCAGGTGGTGACGGCAGCAGCAGGAACAGCGGCGAGCAGCGCGATCGCGGCTGTCAGCACGTGGCGGATGATGATTGTAAAGTCCTCCCGGTGGCTCTTATGCCAAGGGCTTGGGCCGTTGGCCACCGGGGGCCGCGCAATCGGGAAGGGTGGGCAGGAAGCTGGATCCCGGCGTTCGCCGGGATGACACCACCTTCCTGTCATCCCGGCGAACGCCGGGACCCAGTTTTTCTTCAGCGCCTAGGCCAGCTTCATCACCCGCTCGCCGCGCCGCACCGTCGCCGTCTGGCCGGTGCTGGTGGCGGTGCTGCGCTCGCGGATGGTCTGCAGGAACACATAGTCCGCCTGTGCCGTCTCCGGGGTGAAGGCGAGGGTGAAATAGCCGCGGCGGCTGGTGTCGCACCAGGTCATTTCCGGGCTGGCCGCGACAATGGCGTCGCGGATCTTCGCCGGATCGGCCTTCAGCGCGCTTTCATAGCCCGGCGAGGTGACGGACTGGCCGGCGAACTCGACACCGGCGGGCTTGCCGCCATGGGCGAGGTTGAAGGCCCAGGCGTTGTGGCTGTCACCCGAGATCACCACCATGTCGGCATTGGCATCCTGCGCGGCCTTGAGCATGCGGGCGCGGGCAGCGGGGTAGCCGGCCCACATGTCCATGGCAGCGGAAAGCCCCATGGCGGAGGCGGCGAGCCCGGCCTGCACATATCCCTTGGCGCGCGGATCGGAATCCGGGCCGAGGAACTCCATGGCGCTCTTGGGTGTCAGCACCGTGCCCATGATGACCTGCTGGGCAACCAGCTGCCACTTTTGCCCGGCCTTGACCGAGGCCTTGAGCGTTTCAGTGGCCCAGGCCTCCTGCTCGGCGCCGAGCAGCTGGCGGTTGGCGTCTGCCAGCGGGCCGTCCTTGAAGCTGGCCAGCGCCGTGGCGCCGCCGCGCAGGGCCGCGCCGATGTTGAGCTGCTCGTCCCGCCCGGTGGCGCGGGTATCGAGCGTGATGAGGCTGACAAGGTTGCCGATGTCGTAGCGCTGGTACATCCGGTCCGGCCCCGGCAGCCACTCGCCATGGGCGCGGGTGGCTGCGGCCTTGCGGACGCTCCATTCGCCTTCGGTTTCGGGCTGGTGGTTCTCGGCACCGTTCTTCCAGGTGTCGTTGGCGAGCTCATGGTCATCCCATACCGTCACCATCGGGTAGAGGCGGTGCAGCTCCTGCAGGCCGGGGTCGATGCGGTAGCTGGCGTAGCGCTGGCGATAATCATCGAGCGCCACCATCTCGTTTGCCGGCGCGATGTCACGCCCGGCCAGCGTCTCGCCGACGCTCGGGTAGGTGCCCTGCTTGTACTCGTAGAGATAGTCGCCGAGGTGGACGACGAGATCGATATCGTCCCGCGCCGCGGCATGGGCATAGGCGTTGAACCAGCCGAACGGCTTGTTGGCGCAGCTGAACACCGCGATGTTGAAGCGCGACAGCGGGCCCGAGGGCAGGGTGCGGGTGCGGCCGATGGCGGATTGCGTGCCGTCCGGCGCGGTGAAGCGGTAGAACACCCAGCCGCCGATCGGCAGCCCGGTGATGCGCGCCTGCGCTGTGCCCCAGCTCTCCGGCCCGGCCACGGCCTCGGCGCGCGCCACGATGGTGCGCATGCCGGAATCGGTGGCGACTTCCACCTTGAGCACCGTGTCCCGGCCATCGGCGGCGGCATAGCGCGTCCACAGCTTGATCGAATCGGTGCCGGGGTCTCCCGAGGCGACGCCATGCGTGAAGCCGCTCATCGGCCACAGCCCCGCCAGCGCCGGGCGGGCCGGCAGCAGCAGGCCAGCGGCAGACGCGGTGAGAAAGGCGCGACGATCAAGTGCAAGACGCATGAAGGGTCCCCGAGGTAAGGTGAATCGCAGCCCATCTAGGCGGGCTTTGTGACAGTTGAGGGAAGCTAGCCCGTGGCAAAGATGCGCAGCAAGGCCGATCTGCCCAGCAAGCCCTGCGCTGCCTGCGGCCGGCCGTTCGCCTGGCGCAAGAAATGGGCGCGGGACTGGGAGAATGTGCGCTTTTGCTCGGATGCCTGCCGCACCGGCGCCTATGGCCGGGCCAAGGCGAAGAATACGTCAGAATGAGGAGTTGCGGCCACCGCGCGCCGCCCGCACAATCGGCCATCGATTTTCGCGGAGATGACAGCATGGCGACCCAGCTCAAGCCCCAGAGTGTCAAGGACAGCGTTTCCCCCGAGGAATGGGCGATCCGCACAGATCTCGCCGCCGCCTATCGGCTGGTGGCGCTGTACGGCTGGGATGACATCATCTTCACCCACCTCTCGGCGCGGGTGCCGGGGCCGGAGCATCACTTCCTCATCAACCCCTACAATTTGATGTTCGAGGAGATCACCGCCTCCTCGCTGGTCAAGATCGATGTCGAGGGCCATCCTGTGATGGAGACGCCCTACGTGACCAACGCCGCCGGCTTCACCATCCACAGCGCCCTGCACATGGCGCGGGATGACGCCCATGCCGTCATGCACGTCCACACCAAGGCCGGGCAGGCCGTCGCCGCCCAGGCTGCAGGGCTGATGCCGATCACCCAGACAGCCATGCTGGTGCATGACCAGGTGACCTACCATGAGTATGAAGGCGTCGCGACCGACCTTGAGGAGCGCGAGCGGCTGGTGGAAGACATCGGCACCAAGAACGCCATGATCCTGCGCAACCATGGCACGCTTGCTGTCGGCAAGACCGTGGCCGAATGCTTCCTGACGCTCTACTTCCTCGAGCGCGCCTGCGAGGCGCAGGTCATGGCGCTCACCGCCGGGCTGGACGGGCTCTACAATCCGCCGCAGGGCACCCCGGAAAAGGTGACTGGCCAGGCCGGCGCCGGCCTTGGCGTGGTGGCCAACATGCTTGCCTGGCCAGCGCTGCTCCGCAAGCTTGACCGGCTGGACCCAAGCTTCCGGGATTAATCCTCCACCCGGTCCAGCCGCTCACCGGCCAGCGCCACCACGCCGAGCCACAGCCAGCCGATCATCATCAGCGAGCCGCCGATGGGCGCGAACGCCGCGATCCAGCGCGGCGCGCCCAGCGCCAGCATGTCGAGGTTGCCGGCGAAGACCAGGCTGCCCAGGCTCACCGCCCAGGCGCCGGTGCGCACCAGCTTGGAATTGCGCCACGCCAGCAGCCCGAACACCGCCGCCACATGCGGCAGCTGGAACATCACCCCGGTCATGATCCACTCGCGCGCCTGCGGGTCCTTGATGCCATGCGCGGCAAAGGTGCCGAAGGTGAGCGCCAGCACGGCGTTCATGCAGGCCAGCGCCGGCAGGAAGCGCGGCCGCGCCGTTCGTGCACCTGGTGTCATCCCGCATTCCCTCGTAATTGCCTGTCCAGCCTCCTAGCGCATCGTGCCGCGCCCGCGAAGGCTGGCAGAAGCGCGCGGCTTGGGGCAAAAGCCTGAGATGACAGCGCACCCCACCCCGTCCGAGCTTGTCGACCAGCTTGTCGCCATCCACGCCGAATCCACCGCCGCGCTGCGCACCGCCCTGCGGGATTATCTTGAAACCGGCACCGCGCCCGATTCCGCCGCACGGGTGCGCGGGGACTGGGCCTACCCCGAGCTGCGCCTCGCCTATGCCGGAGACACCATGGCGGTGCGCCGCCCGGTGCGCGCCTTTGCCCGGCTCAATCGCCCCGGCAACTATGCCAGCACCATCACCCGGCCCGAGCTGTTCCGCGCCTATCTCATCGAGCAGATCACGCTGCTGATGGCCGATTACGAAGTGACTCTCAGCACCGGCCGCTCGGAAAGCGAGATCCCCTATCCCTATGTGCTGGATGGCGCTGCCGACCTGCGGCTCGATGCCGCCGCCGCCTCCGAACTGGCCCGCTGGTTCCCCACCACCGAGCTCGCCCAGATCGGTGACGAGCTGGCCGATGGCCTATGGGACGAGCGCCTCTCCGATATCCGCCCGCTGGCGCTGTTCGATGGCCCGCGCACCGATTTCAGCCTTGCCCGGCTCAAGCACTACACCGGCACCGCGCCTGAGGATTTCCAACACTATATCCTGCTCACCAATTATCACCGCTATGTCGATGAGTTCGTGCGCTGGGGCTGCACCCAGCTCGGGCAAAACGGCTATGAGCGCCTCGCCTGCCCCGGCGGGCTGGATATCACCGCCGCCAACGCATCACCCGAGGCGGCTGCCGGCGACGGTGCCTGGCGCAAGTTCCAGATGCCGGCCTGGCACCTCACCGCCCCCGGCCGCATCGGCATCACGCTGGTCAACATCGGCGTCGGCCCG
>DIUN01000026.1:37439-37631 GCA_002423025.1 Sphingomonadales bacterium UBA6157
CCCATGCCTATCTGCGCGACGATCATGTGCTCGATGACGTGCTGCCGCCGGAAATTCCCATCCCGGCGCTGTCCGAAGTGCAGCTCGCCCTGCAGGATGCCGCCGCCACCGTCACCGGCGCGCATGGCGAGGCGCTCAAGCCGCGGCTGCGCACCGGCACCGTGGTGACCACCGATGATCGCAACTGGGAGC
>DIUN01000026.1:37675-121808 GCA_002423025.1 Sphingomonadales bacterium UBA6157
CACGGCGAGATCAAGCTGCCCGGCCAGGCCAACCGCTTTTACGAAGGCGCGATTTCCGAGCACCTGCACATCGGCATCGAGGCAATCACCCGGCTGCGCGAGGCGGGGCCGGGGCTGCATTCGCGCAAACTGCGGGCGTTCGATGAGCCGCCTTTCCGATAGGGCCGGCCCAAGCGCCACACTCCCAAGCCGTCACCCCCGCGCAGGCGGGGGTGACGAGGGCTGTTGCGGGTGACGGTTCCAGGCGCCGCCGATTTTTCACGGCTGTGCCGACAGCGCCCTACTCGCACCCACCCACGCTCGACCCCGCCCGCGGCAGCAGGTGGAACCGCGTCTGCCGCCCATCGATGTAGCGCACGCTGGTGCCATCGAAGAACGCATCCTCCTCCAGCCGGAAGCGCGCCACCTGGCCACCCCATTCCGGCACGGCATGCTCGGCGGCCAGTTCGATCGACCAGGCGACATTCGCCCCGATGCGGCGCTCGCCCGCCGGGCTTGGCCCCTGGTTGTCCCACCAGCCGATGGTGCCGCCCGCCGCATGGCCATGGTAGCCGATGGGGTGGGAATAGATGATCGGCCGCAGCCCGAAGGCGATGGCCCTGGCCCGCGCCGCCGCCAGGATCTCGTTGCCGCTGGCGCCGACTTTGAAGGAGGCAGTCAGCGCATCCTGCACGGCATTGGCCGCCGCCAGCCCGGCCTTGAGCCCGGCCGGTGCATCGGTCTCACCCGGCTTGAGCACATAGGCCATGTGCTGGGTATCGGTGTTGAGCCCGAGATACTTGATGCCGAAATCCACCCACAGCAGGTCACCGGGCTGGATGATGCTGGTGCCATCGAGCGTGCCCTTGACGCCTTGCCGGGTGATGTTGACGCTGGGCTGGAACCAGGTGTCGAGCTTCAGCCCGGCGATCCGCTCGCGATACCACCATTCCACATCCTCGGTGGTCGTCCGCCCCGGCGTGATGACGGCGCTGGAGAGGCCCTCGCCGACAATGGCATGGGCGGTGCGGACAATCTCAGGGTACACCGCCATCTCGGCCGGGGTGCGGGTGGCGAGCCAATCCACGGCCAGGCTGCCGGCCGGCACGACGCGCGCCCGCATCGCCTCTGGCAGCGCCGCCAGCAGCTCATCGCGCTGGCTCGCCGTCAGCCCATCGGCAAATGCTGTCTCGCCCGAGACGTTCAGCGCGATGCGCTTGGGCGCGCGCTCGGCGACGATGGCGGCAAAGCGCTTCCACTGGTCCGGCTCCTCCTCCGGCACCCAGGACGGCGCAAACAGCCCGGCCAGCCCATAGCGGCTCACCGTCAGCCGCTCGATCGGCTTGCCCTCGCCGGGGTCGAAGAACACCAGGATGGTGCGGCGCCGGGCGCTGAACGAAGTGGCGTCGAGCATGGTCGCCACCACCGGGTCTTCGAGATATTCGCGCGCCACCAATATCCACATGTCGACGCCGGCCTTGCGCATCAGGCCCGGCACAAGCGTCTCCAGCCGCTCGCCGAGCCAGCGGTCCTGCAGCGCGGCGCGGTCCTTCAGCCCGAGCAGCGTCGGCACTGCCGGGTCGCTCGCCTCGGTCTCGCACAGCGGCAGCGCCGCAGCCGGGGTCGCCACCGCGAGTGCCACGCCGGCCAGAACAGCTTTCATCCGCATCAGTTTGTCTCCCGGCTCGGTGGCAGGCGCTCGGCGGCGCTGGCCAGCCGCACATAGATTTTTCCGGTGTCCGAGCCGAGCATGGCAGCGGCCAGCAGCTCGCCATCCAGGTCTTGCAGCAGGCGGGCGAGCAGCGCCTCGAACATGTCCATGTAGCGCGCCGCATCGTGGCGGAACGCCGGATCATGGGCAAACATCCGGGCGATGCGCCGGCTGGTCTCGGCATCGAGCAGCGGCACCACGGCACGGGTGAAGACGGCGCGGTCACCGCGCAGATACTGCATCCAGTCGGCATCCGGCACCGGCAGGGCGAGCAGCCACGCCACATCGCCGAGTGCCGCGCCAAGCTGCGCCAGCAGCCGGTTGGCGTCTGCCGCCAGCGAGCCGCGCTCGCGCAGGGCAAAACGCTGCTCCACCGCCTCGACGCGGGCATCGACACCCGCGATGCGGGCATCAATACCGGCGATGCTGGCATCGACACTCCCGATCGTTTCGCGCAGTGCTGCGGCCTGCGCCGCCAGCCTGGTGGCGGCAGCCTCGCTGCTCCGCGCCGCCGCGTCGCCGCTTTCGGTGAGCGCTGCCAGCCCGGCGTCCAGCGGCGCATGCAGCGCCTGTGCCAGCACGGCCCCGGTGCGCTCGGCAAGTTGGCTTTCCAGCGTGGCCACGCCGGCATCGATCACGCCGGCAAGTGCTGCCTGCAGCCGCGCGGCCGTGCCCTGCGTCTCCTCGGCCAGCCGGGCCAGCATGGCATCCAGGCCCGCCGCCGCCGTGCTCGCTGCCGCTCCGGCGCCGGTCTCGATCTCGGCCAGTGCCGTGCGTGCGGCGGCAAATTGCGCCGCCAGCGCCTCGGCCAGCCCGGCGAGGCTCTCGCGCTCTGCCGAGAGTTGCGCGCCAGCGTCGGCCAGCCGGGTGCCGGCCTCGGCCAGCCGTTCGGCGCTGTCCTCGCTGGCGGCGCGCAGGGTGGCGGCCTCTGCCGTGGCAGTGCCGGCCTCTGCCGCCAGCGCCGCCATGCCCTGCCGGGCGCTTGCCAGATGTTCGCCGAGCTGGGTCACCATGCCGGCCAGCCCGCCCTCCAGCGCCTCGGTTTCGTCGCCCAGCGCGGTGATGGCGCCCTGCGAGCGGCTGATCGGATCCTGCAGGGCCGCCAGCACATCGCTCACCCGCGCCAGCTGGGCGCGCATGGCCTCGCTTGCCGCCTCGCCGCGCGCCTGCAGCCCGCCGAGCCGCTGCTCGACGGCGGCAACCTGCACCTCGATGCTGGCGAGCACGGCATCCCCGGTGCTGTCCCCGGCAGCGCGCAGGCTGCCGAGCCGGGCTTCCGCCGCGCCAAAATCCGCCTCCAGCGCCGCGATATGCGCCGCCAGCCGCTCGCGCAGCGCATCGCTGGCCGCGCCATGCGCCGCGAGATGGCCCTGCATCTGGCTGGAGGTCGCCGCCAGCAGTTCGATGCGCTGGGCGAACAGCCGGGCATTGTCATCCCCCACCAGAGACAGCAGCTTGCCGGCGTCGGTCACATTGGCGTTGAGCGCTTCAAGCTGGCCCACCATGGTCACTGCCACATGGTCGACGGTGCGGGTGGCGCGCTCCAGCACGCCGTCCACGGCGGCATCCAGCGCATAGGCGCGCTTGGCCAGCGTCTCGGTGTTGCGGCTGGAGGCCTCCTCGATGCCGGTGAGCAGCGCTGTCATCGCAGCGATGGCCTTGTCCGCATCGGCAGCGGCCTCGGCGTTGCGGGCCTGCACCTGGCCGAGCATGGTCTCCACGGCGCGCAGCTGCACCGCAGTGTCATCCCCCAGCCCGCGCAAGCCGCCGCCGATGCGGCCGATGCCGGCCTCCAGCGCGGGCAGCGTGCCGGCCAGGCTTTCCGCCGCCGTGCGCGCCTCGGCGCTGGTTGCCGCGAGGCTGGCGGCTGCCTTGGCGAGGGCGGCGGCGCTCTTGCCAAGGCCCGGGGCAGCGTCTCCGGCCTGTGCCGCCAGCGCCTCGGCCTGCGCGGCGCTGGCGGCGAGGCCGGCGTTCACGGCATCAAGCTCGGCCTGCAGCGCGGCGAGTGCGGCGCGGGCGGCGGCCAGGCGCTCGTCCACTTCGGCAAGGTCCGTCACCCGGCCGGCGCCGGGCAGCAGCGCCAGCACCAGCAGGCCCAGCGCCAGCGGCGGCAGGATGGCGGCGGCCAGCCCGGCAATCTGGGGCAGGGACGGGGCCGGCGGCAGGGTCAGCAGCGCGGCGGTGGCAGCAGCGGCCAGCCACAGGCCGCAGGCCGCCAGCATGGCGAGCAGCGGCCAGCGGCGTTCGAGGCGGACCGACAGGCTGAGCGATTCCACCCTTGTTACGTCCCCTGTTCAGCGCCGGCTGCGTGATGTTGCGTCACGGCCTTTTAGGGTGAGTTCGGTGCGGCACGAAAGCCCTTTGCGCCCGAATGACCGGGCGGCACGCTGATATTTTTTTCAGTGTGCCGCCGGGTGTTTCCGGCAGCCGCCTTAAGGCGTGCGGGAGAGGCTTAAAAATCCAGCTTGTCATAGTGCGCTGGAGGCTGGAGGCCCTCCATGCGCTCGCCGAGCAGCGGCCGGAAGGTGGGGCGGGATTTCAGCGCGGAATACCAGGTCTTGGCCGGCTCATGGCCGTCCCATTCGATGCCGCCGAGGTAATCCGCCACCGAGATCTGCGCGGCGGCGGCAATGTCCGCCAGACCGAAGGCCGGGCCGGAGAGCCAGCGCCGCCTGTCGAGCAGGAAATCGAGGTAATCGAGATGGCCTTCGGCGGCGCGGGCCGCAGCGCGCACCACGCTGGCCTCGGGCGGCTGGCGGGAGATGATGCGCTTGTACATGCGCTCGCCGAGCAGCGGCGCGTTGACCTCGGCATAGAATTTCTGGTCGAACCAGGCGATCAGCCGCCGCGCCTCAGCGCGCTCCTCCGGGCCGGCCCCGAGCAGCGGCACGCGCTCGATGGTCTCCTCGAAATAATCGCAGATGGTGGCGGAATCCGAGAGCACGATGCTGCCGTTCTGGACCACGGGCGTCTGGCACGCCGGGTTGAGCGCGGCAAAGCCGTCCCGCCCGTCCCAGGGATATTCCCGGACCAGTTCCAGCGTCACGCCTTTGACGGCAAGGGCAAAGCGCACCTTCCGGCTGAACGGGCAAAGAGGATATTGATAGATGCGCCACATCGCGCTGGAACCCTTAGCGTAACCTGTTGGCAAGGGAAGGGCGGTTTGTGCCAGATTGGCACGGGCGGCCTCGGCAACATCCGTCATGGGTTAGGCACTTCACGGCTGATCCGGCGCTCGTCGACCAGCGTGCGGCGGAACGGCAGGCCATGCTTGCGCCACTGCCAGGAGCGCATCCGCACGCCGGCCTCGGCATCCAGCTCGATCATCTCGAGGATGTCGATGCCCGGCAGGTCCACCCGGCTGAACTTCAGGAACAGCGCCTCTGGTGCCTCGGCGCTGGTGAAGGCGGCACCGGAGAGGCGCTCGGTGTTCCAGACGAGGCGGTTACCCTGCAACGCGCCGGGGAAGACATGCTCCTCGCTGCGGCCATCGGTCCAGAAGAAGCGGCTGGTCTGGACATAGGCATGGGGGCCGCTCGGCGGAAATGCGTTGACGATCTCGCTGGCATGGCAATCGACTTCGGCACCGGCGGTGTCGAAATGGCGGTAGACGCCGCGCCACAGGCCGATGTGCGGGCGGCAGACCGTCATGATGCTTGGCGCTTGCATGAACGCATTATTAACGCAGGAAGCGGGCGCGTCGAGAAAAACTGCAAGTTTTTGTTATTTTTTGAGGGGTCTGCCGGACATCTCCCCGGAGCGCCGGCCGGACGCCTGGCTGGTGCCGGGCCGGTGCCGGTGCGGTGCCGGCCCGGCACCGGCGGCAGCCGGCCCGGCGCCGGGTTTTCTCCGCTTTTATCCCTGGTTCTTGCCGCTGCGCTTGGGCTTGCCGAGGCGCGCCACCTCGGCCTCCAGCGCCGCTATCTTCATCGCCTGCTGGACGATAATGTCCTGAAGCGCAGCCTTTTGCGCTGCAAAGTCAACAGCTTCCGGCTCCGGTGCAACCTCCGCTGCTGCCGCGGCACTGGTATTGCCCTTGAACAACCCGGAATCCCGCGCCCGCTGGATGAGCGGCGCTGCACTCACGGCCAGCGCCATCAAGCTCTCGATGAGAGGATCCTGTTTGTTTTCAGCCATTTACTTCACTCCGCTGCCTGCAACACAGCCCTGTCATCAAGCGGATTGACCAGCCGCGTCAACATCTCCTTGGGGCAGACCTGCCAGAACTGCTCCCGCGTCCGCTCCCATTCCGTCAACAACCCCGCCGCCCACCGCGACCCCGTCTCCCGAACATGCTCCTCAACCAACCCCTTCAGCAACCCCTCCCAATGGGCACTGGCAAGGCGGTTCAGCGCCACGGAATCACGGTTCACCCGGCGCTCGAAATCACCATTGATATCAAGCACAAACGCCATTCCGCCGCTCATGCCGGCAGCAAAATTGTCGCCCGTCCGGCCAAGGATGACAGCTACACCGCCGGTCATGTATTCACAGCCATTGGCGCCGCAGCCTTCGACCACAGCGCTGGCGCCCGAGTTGCGCACCGCAAAGCGCTCGCCCGCCCGCCCAGCTGCGAACAGCCGCCCGGCCGTGGCGCCATAAAGCACCGTATTGCCAATGATGGCATTGTCCTGGCTGGCCAGCGGCGAGGACACCATCGGCCGCACCGCGATGGTGGCGCCCGAAAGCCCCTTGCCGACATAATCATTAGCTTCGCCAAAGACTTCCAGCTTCACCCCCTGCACTGCAAAGGCCCCGAGGCTCTGCCCAGCCGAGCCACGCAGGCGAATGTGGATGTGCCCCGGAGCCAGCCCCGCCATCCCGAATTTCTGGGTAATCTCCGAGGAGAGCCGTGTGCCGACAGCACGATGCGTATTCCGCACCGTGTAGGTCAGCTGCATCTTCTCGCCGCGCGAAAATAGCTGCGCGGCATCGCCGATCATCTCGGCATCCAGGCTGTCCGGCACCTCATTGCGATGGCCTGGTATGTTGAAGCGCCGCGCATTGTCCGGCGCATCCACCTTGGCGAGAATCGGATTGAGATCGAGATCGTCGAGATGCTCCGCACCACGGCTCACCTGACGCAGCAGTTCTGTACGCCCGATTATCTCATCCAGCGAACGCACCCCCAGTCGAGTCAGAATCTCGCGCACTTCCTCAGCGATGAAGCTCATGAGATTGATGACTTTTTCAGGCGATCCGCTGAACTTCTGCCGGAGCGCCTCGTCCTGGGTGCATACTCCCACCGGGCAGGTGTTCGAGTGGCACTGGCGCACCATGATGCAGCCCATGGCGACAAGGCTGAGCGTGCCGATACCGAACTCCTCGGCGCCAAGAATGGCGGCGATCACAATGTCCCGACCGGTCTTGAGGCCACCATCGGTGCGTAGCTTCACTCTGTGGCGCAGGCCATTGAGCGTGAGCACCTGGTTAACTTCCGAGAGACCCATTTCCCACGGTGTTCCGGCATATTTGATACTGGTCTGCGGAGATGCTCCAGTACCGCCGACATTGCCGGAGATCAGGATCGCATCGGCATGGGCTTTCGCGACACCGGCCGCCACCGTGCCAATGCCTGCCGAACTGACCAGCTTCACACAAACGCGAGCGCGCGGGTTGATTTGCTTCAAATCATAGATCAGCTGCGCCAAATCCTCGATCGAGTAGATATCGTGATGCGGCGGCGGTGAAATCAGGCTGACTCCGGGCGTGGAGTGCCGCAGGCGCGCGATCATCTCTGAAACCTTGAAGCCCGGGAGTTGCCCCCCTTCGCCAGGCTTGGCCCCCTGCGCGACCTTGATTTCGATTTCCTCGCAGGCCAGCAGATATTCTGCTGTGACGCCAAACCGCCCCGACGCAATTTGCTTGATGGCCGAATTCGCGTTGTCGCCATTTTCATACGGCTTGTAGCGCGTTTTGTCCTCGCCGCCCTCGCCGCTCACAGCCTTGGCGCCGATGCGGTTCATGGCAATCGCCAGTGTCTCATGGCCTTCGGGCGAGAGCGCGCCCAGGCTCATGCCGGGTGTTACAAAGCGCTTGCGGATCTCGGTGATGGACTCGACGGATTCGATGGCAACCGGCGTGGTATTGTCAACAAAATCAAGTAGGTCACGCAGTGAGATTGGCGGCTGCGCCTGCACGGCCCGCGAAAACCTCAGATAGTCCGAATAGCTGTCGGCCGCCACCGCATGCTGAAGGAGGTGGATCATTCCAGCCTCATAGGCATGAGCCTCGCTGCCAGCGCGATAGCGATAGAGCCCGCCAATCGGCAGCGCTAACACATCCTCGTCGAAAGCCTTTTCGTGGCGCATCTGAGAACTGATGAAAATGGACTCGAAGCCTTCGCCCGAGATCTTTGTCGGCATGCCGGGGAAGAAGTCGTTCACCAGTGCCCGGCTCAGGCCGACGGCCTCGAAGTTGTAGCCGCCGCGATAGGACGAGATAACGGCAATGCCCATTTTGGCCATTATCTTGAGCAGGCCATCCTCCACCGCTTTTTTGTAGCGGGCGACGCAGGCATCGTAGCTCAGGTTTCCGAACAGGCCGCGAGCGTGGCGATCGGCAATTGCCTCCTGCACCAGGTAAGCGTTCACCGTGGTCGCGCCAGCGCCGATCAACACGGCGAAATAATGCGTATCGAGTGCTTCGCAAGCGCGCACATTGATCGATGCGAACGTGCGCAAGCCTTTGCGAACCAGGTGCGTATGCACACCCGCGGTAGCCAGGATCATGCTGATCGCGGCGCGGCCAGCGGACTGGTTCTCGTCGGTGAGAAACAGCTGGCTCTTGCCCGAGCGCACGGCCACCTCGGCCTCGCGGCGCACCCGCGCGATGGCGCTGCGCAGTGCTTCGGGACCGCCGGCGATATCGAAGGTGCAATCGATTTCAGCCACCTGCTTGCCGAAGTGCCGCTTCAGCACGTCCCAGCCGAGATTTGTGACGACCGGCGTGTCCATCACCATCACGCCCTCCTGCCGGGCGCCACCATCAAGGATGTTGCCCAGGTTCGAGAAGCGAGTCTTCAGGCTCATCACCCGCGTTTCGCGGAGTGAATCGATCGGCGGGTTGGTGACTTGACTGAAGTTTTGCCGGAAGAAGTGGCTGAGATTGCGCGGGTTGTCGGATATCACCGCCAGCGGGGAATCATCGCCCATGCTGCCGATGGCTTCCTTTGCGTCTTCCACCATCGGTGCCAGCAGCAACTCCATGTCCTCCATGGTCTGTCCGGCAGCGACCTGGCGCTGGCGCAGTTCGTCGCGTGAGAAGTGCCCGGCCGGCTCTGGCCCATCATGGCCCTTGAGTTGCTGGAATGTGGTAAAGCCAGCCACCTTGCGGGCATAGTCACTGGCCCCTGCGATGCGGTCTTTGATCTCTCGGTCCGAATAGAAGCGCGGCGGCGTGCCTTCCTCGCCTTCAATGTCTACGGCGATCATCTCTCCTGGCCCAAGTGCGCCCTTCTTGATGATCTCGGATTCGGGCACGACAACCATGCCAGCCTCAGAGCCGGTGATCAGCAGGTTGTCGCGTGTCAGGCAGTAGCGCATCGGCCGTAGAGCATTGCGGTCCAGCCCGGCGACAACCCAGCGGCCATCGGTCATTGCCAACGCTGCGGGGCCGTCCCAGGCTTCCATGATGCTGGCGAAAAAGGCGTACATGGCGCGGTGAGAGTCGGGCAGGCTATCGTCCCTTCCCCAAGCCTCGGGTACAAGCATCAGCTTGGCCGTCGGCGCATCACGGCCTGACCGCACAAAGGCCTCAAACACGGCGTCTAGCGCGGCAGTGTCGGAAGCACCGGCGGCGATCAGTGGCTTGATGTCCTCCGAATGCTCGCCAAATGCCGCGGCGGCCATCTTGATCTCGTGGCTTTTCATCCAGTTGGTGTTGCCGCGCACCGTATTGATCTCGCCATTATGGGCGAGGCAGCGGAAAGGCTGCGCCAGCCACCATTGCGGGAAGGTGTTGGTGCTGTAGCGCTGGTGATAAATGACGAAGCGGGACTTGAAGCGCGCATCGAGCAGGTCAGGATAGAATATCGATAGCTCCTCTGCGAGGAACAGGCCCTTATAGATAATCGAGCGGGCGCTGAGCGAGCAGATGTAGAAGCCTTGCGTTTGCGCCTCGATAACCCGCTTCTCGATACGGCGGCGAATGAGGAAGAGATCCTTCTCAAAGGCTTCCAGTGCGGCGGCATTGCCATCCGGGCCGGGCAGAGGGCCGGCAATCATGATCTGCTCGATCTCGGGGCGAGAAAGCATGGCCTTCTCGCCGATGCAGGAAACGTCCACAGGCACCTGGCGCCAGCCATACACCTTGTAGCCAAAACCGATGATCTCGGATTCCACAATTATCCGGCAGGTCTCCTGCGCAGCGAGATCGGTGCGCGGCAGGAACACCATGCCGACTGCGAGCAGATTGGGCTTGGGCGCATGGCCGGCTCGCTCGATGTGCTCCCGGAAAAAGTCCAGCGGCAGTTCAACATGAATTCCAGCGCCATCCCCGGTCTTGCCGTCGGCATCGACAGCGCCGCGATGCCAGACGGCCTTGAGCGCTTCGATGCCCGCTACAACGACGCGACGCGAGGCTACGCCATCAGTGGCCGCGACGAGCCCGACACCGCAGGCATCGGACTCCATGTCGGGCCGGTACATGCCGGTTTCGGCAATTCGGGCGCGCTCTGCGGCGGAAGCGGTCTGGGGCGAAACAGTCATCATCCGGAAATCCTCAGGCTGCGTGAGCGGCTGCTTGACCAGCGCGCTGGCGCAGGAACTGGTGGATATGGGCGGAAACATCGCGGCCATCGCGGACAGCCCAGACCACCAGCGATGCGCCGCGCACAATGTCTCCGGCGGCAAAGACGCCGGGCAGCGAGGTCATCATGCTCTTGTGATCAACCCGAACAGTGCCCCAGCGTGTGACACCAAGATCAGGTGCGCCGAACAGGCCCGGCAAATCCTCAGCATCGAAACCCAGCGCCTTGATTACAAGATCGGCCCGAGCCTCGAAGTCCCCTCCAGGCTCGACTTCGGGTGCGCGACGGCCGTCGGCGCCGGCTAGGCCGAGTCGCATCCGGCTCGCCGTGACAACACCGTTGCTGAAAGCCGCCGGTGCTGCCAGCCAAATGAATTCAACGCCTTCTTCTTCGGCATTTGCGACTTCACGAGCCGAGCCTGGCATGTTGGTCCGGTCGCGACGGTAAAGACATTTTACTGAGGCGGCTCCCTGCCGGACAGCCGTGCGAACACAGTCCATTGCAGTGTCGCCCCCTCCGATGACGACGACATGCTTGCCGGCGGCATCGAGGCGCACCGCATCGGGCACCAGATCGCCAAAACTTTGGCGGTTGGAGGCAATGAGATATTCCAGTGCTTCGAGTACGGCGGGGCCTTCGCTTCCGGGCACATCGATGTCGCGTGCCTTGTAAACGCCCGTGGCAATCAGAATTGCGTCATGTTCCTCTTGAAGCTCTGCAAGGCTTGCGTCGCGCCCAACCACAAAGTCTTGATGAAAGATCACGCCGGCTTCGCCTAGTCGTTCGACACGACGCAACACGACCGGCTTCTCAAGTTTAAATCCGGGGATACCGTAGGTGAGCAGGCCGCCGGCGCGATCGTGTCTGTCATAGACATGCACAGTGTAGCCTTTGGTGCGCAGCAGTTCAGCCGCAGTCAGCCCTGCCGGGCCAGCGCCGATGATGCCGACGGATTGCCCTGAGCGGTCGGCCAGAATCTTGACTGGCTTCACCCAGCCATTTTCCCAGGCCGTGTCTGTGATGAACTTCTCGACGGCACCGATGGTGACGGAACCGAAATCCTTCTCGATCACGCAATTGCCTTCGCACAGCCGGTCCTGCGGGCAGATGCGTCCGCAGATCTCGGGCATCGTAGAGGTGGCGGCGGATAGCTCATAGGCTTCCTCAAGCCGGCCCTCGGCAGTCAGCTTCAGCCAATCCGGAATGTTGTTATGGAGCGGACAATGTACCTGGCAGAACGGCACGCCGCACTGTGAGCAACGTGCCGCCTGCTCTTCCGCCTTGGCAAGAATGTAGGGCCGGGCGATCTCGAGGAAATCTTGGGCGCGCTCACCGGCTTGGCGCTTTGGCGGATATGCCTGCCCTTGCTCGATGAACTTCAACATGCGTGTCTCGGCCATGGCAGATCGTCCCTTTCGCATGGTGTCGATACAGCGACACGAGGGGCGAGTCACGTGAAAAGCGCAAATTGGGACAGTTTTTATGACCTAGTTTGGAGCTAATCCCTTTTCGGAGAGGTTGTTTTATCAATATAGGTATTAAATCGGACCTATTTTGTGAGTAGCCAGATCACAGCAGCTGTGCCGATGATGATCCGATACCAGGCGAAGGGAGCGAAACCGAAGCGGCCGACGATGGCGACAAAGCTGCGAACCACTGCGAGCGCTACGAGGAATGCGACCAAAAAGCCGATGCCGATGGCGGCCAAGTCTCCGCCGCCAAGTGCGTCGCGGTTCTTGTAAAGCGCATAGGCAGTGGCGGCGATCATGGTGGGCAAAGCCAGGAAGAAACTGTATTCAGCCGCAGTCTTGCGATCGAGCCCCGAGAGCAGGCCGAACATGATTGTCGCGCCTGACCGCGAAACCCCGGGCACCATCGCGACACACTGTCCGATACCGACCAGCAGCGCCGTGCCGCCGGGGACTGCCTCGACGCTCTCAAAGCGCGGCTTGTGCATCATCCTTTCGAGAATCAGGATGGCGATGCCGCCGATGATCAGGGCTATCGCTACGGTCATGGGCGATTCGAGCAGCTTCCGTATGCCCTCATAAGCCAGCGCTCCGACAAGCAGCGCCGGCACGACGCCGAGCAGGATATTGCGTGTGAAGGCGATGGCGCCGGCATCGCGGCGCATGAGGCCTGTGATGACCCCTGTGAACCTTTGCCGATAGGCTACCAACACGGCGAGGATCGCGCCAAGCTGGATCGCTATCTTGAACGCCAGTTCCGCTTCACCCTTGAAGCCAAGAAGTTCGCTGGCGAGGATGAGATGCCCTGTCGATGAGACAGGGAGGAATTCCGTCAGCCCTTCGATGATACCGAGAAGGATGATGTCGAAAAGGCTTTGTTGCATGGCGACCCCGCTGCGGATGCCGGGCTGCGATAGCGGTCCCTTCTAGGCTGCGCCACCCCGGGCTCAAATCTTACGATTGAAGCGCCCGCTTTTCCGGTAGCGTTCCAGCATGGCCGGCACAAATGCCGCCATGGGCGTTGGCGTGATGCCCAGATCGTTTAGGCCCGGCATGCCCGGTGCAGCGACGTTGTCTTTCCGCAGCATGGTGAACTGGTCCGATGTCATAGGCATCAGCGGGAGGATGTCTCCCAGCTTGCCCATGAGCGCGGCGATGCCGTCCGGCACCTCAACGAGGGCGCGATCAGCGCGCGTCTCACGGTTGATCATTTGCAGGATCTCGCGGAAGCTCAAAACGTCCGGCCCACCCAGCTCGTAAATCTTGCCGGCGGCGGCCGGATTGCCGAGCGCCGCCACCACTGCCGCCGCCATGTCGAGCACGAACACCGGCTGGAACTTGCTGTCCCCGGCTATTACCGGCAGCACCGGCGAAAGCCGCGCCATGCTGGCAAAGCGATTGATGAATTGATCTTCGGCGCCAATCACGAGGCTGGGTCGCAAAATAGTGGCGCTGGGGATGGCGTTGCGTACGGCAGCCTCGCCTGCAGCCTTGCTGCGCGCATAGGGCACCGGCGACGCCGGGTCCGCGCCAATGGCTGACACTTGCACATAGGCGGAAATGCCGGCCGCCGCTGCAATTTGAGCAGCGCGCCCGGCGCCCTCGGCTTGCACAGCCTCGAAACGCTGCCCACCCTTCTCATCGAGAATGCCGACCAGGTTCACACCAGCGTCCGCGCTGGCAAAGGCTTCGGCGAGGCCCTGGCCGCTGCCGATATCGGCGCGCACCAGCTGAATCTGGCCCAGATCGCCCAGCGGCTTCAAAAATCCGGCACGCTCGGGGTGCCGCACGGCGACCCGAACCCGATACCCATGCTCGGCAAGCCGCTGCACAATGTAGCGGCCAAGAAAGCCCGAGCCGCCGATTACGGTTACAAGGGCATCATGTGCGAGTGGAGTGAGGGGGTTCGTCATGACGGGCCTTCTAGCTTGGCCGTGCGCGGCTGTCGCGGCGCATATTGGCTCTTTCGGACTCGAACAAGACGATCAGCGGCCACCGACATTTCAATCTATATCGAGACATGCATTGACAAGCTGCTGGCTGACCCCTAACCCGCCGCTTCGCTTGCCTGCCCAGGTGGCGGAATTGGTAGACGCGCCAGCTTCAGGTGCTGGTACTCGTAAGGGTGTGAAGGTTCGAGTCCTTTCCTGGGCACCATCGCTCGCCGCCAACTCATTGAGTTGGCGGCGATGATGACCAAAGCGACGTCGGCATGGTTGTTTCATGTGTATATCCGACACCCGTGGATTTTTGCGGGCACATTTACGCTCGGCTTTGCCGGCACTCCGCTCACAACTCCTATTCAGCGTCCAGTAAGGAACCATCCGGATTGCTGATGAGTTCTGCATTGCGCAGCCTGTGTGCTGCTATTGCAGACGAAGGAAAGCATCATGCGGATTCTTGTTATGGGCACTTGCGCAGCCATGCTGCTGGCAGGCTGCGCGGACGGCGGACGTTATGGGCGGCCGGATCCGCGCTGGCAGCAATATGATTATGATCGCTACGACCAGAGCGCCGGCGGCTATTATGCCGACCAATATTATCGTGATGACCGCCGCTATCGTGAACGCCGCCTTCAGCAGAATGACCGAGTTTATCGCGGTCGTGACGGCCGCTTTTATTGTCGTCGTTCCGATGGCACCACGGGACTCATCGTCGGTGGTATCACAGGTGGCGTGTTGGGCAATGTGATCGCGCCAGGTGGCTCTCAGACACTGGGCACGATCCTTGGTGCCCTTGCCGGAGCGGCTGTGGGCAGCGCGATCGATCGCGACAATGTTCGCTGCCGCTAACGGCGGATAAAAATCCGGTTCTCGCATTTGCTGACCGACAGGGTTGGCAAATGCGAGGCTGGCAACGCATCCGGATGCGTTAGCGGAGCAAAGTTTCCACCCAGGCCGGCACGAGTTCGCCGGCAGGGCCACGCCGCGACTCGTCGAACGTCCTGCTGCCTGCCGAAGCATCGAGATTGAGTTCCAGGGTGGTCGCCCCAGCACGTCGCGCCAGATCGACAAAACCCGCCGCCGGGTAGACTGCGCCCGATGTGCCGATAGAGACAAATAGGTCGCAACTGCCAATCGCCGCTTCGATTTCACCCATGTGATAGGGCGCCTCCCCGAACCAGACGATATCTGGGCGCAGGTGTCCGGCAGATTGGCAGCGCGGGCAGGGCGGGGAATGTGAAAGCCCGCCTTCCCAAATTGGGGCAGCGCCACAGGCCGTGCACAGCGCTCGCTTCAATTCGCCATGCATGTGCAACAGACGCCGCGATCCGGCACGCTCATGCAGATCATCGACATTCTGGGTGACCAGCAGAAGTTTGCCCCGCCATTTCGAATCGAGCCTCGAGAGCGCCTGGTGCGCTATATTGGGCTGAACATGAGCAAGGGCCGCGCGCCTCGCATCGTAGAATGCCTGCACAAGCGCCGGATTGCGTGCGAACGCCTCGGGTGTCGCGACATCCTCAACGCGATGACCCTCCCAAAGCCCGTCTGGCCCGCGAAATGTTGGCACTCCAGATTCAGCTGAGATTCCGGCGCCGGTGAGAATGACGATGCTATTGGGAAGGTGAATCATCTTTAACGGGCAACCCATTGCAGGCGGAGACATGATAATAGCGCGAGGAAGTTCTGGCAGGCGCGAGGCTCGCAGGGGAGCCCGGTCTTGTCGCGAAATTTCTTTCTGCTTGTTGCCCTTGTCAGCGCAGCGCCAGTTCCTGCCCAGCAGCAAGCTTACAGAGTGAGCGCGGCGGCTGCCACAGTCGATGCGTCGGCAGCTAAGCCCGCCCAAACCCTTCGCCCCGAAGCAAAGCGGGAGCCAGTCGGAAAGCCCATAAGGTCACTCCCCGATCCGCTGGGCTAGACTTTGCTCCTTGCCGTCATTGTCATCGCCGGCGTGGCGCTTCGGCGCCGTCGTGGCGCGAGACGCGTCGTCGCCTGAGCCAGCCAGCGGCGTGATGTTGCGCCGGTCGCGCGGCTGGGCCACATCTGGCGCATGACAAGTTCGATTCGAATCGGCGTGGTAGGTGCCGGAGGCCGCATGGGCCAGGCGATCATCGCGGCGTTGGCACATGAGCCTGGGCTGCAGTTGGCTGGCGCCATCGAGCGCGCTGGGCATCCAATGTGCGGCAAGCCGCTCGGCGCGCCCTTCGCGGACAGCCTGACAATTTGCTCCAATTATGGCCCGCTCGCGCATGCCAGCGACGTTTTAATTGATTTTACCGCACCAGCCGCTCTTGAGGCGACGCTGGACGCAGCATGTGATGGCCGCGCCGGTATCGTCATCGGCACCACAGGTCTGGAGCCGCGCCATCACGCGATGATCGATACGGCTGCCAAGACCATCCCGATCTTGCAGGCAGCCAATACCAGCCTTGGCGTGGCTCTGCTGTGCCGCCTCGTCGAGGATGCAGCGCGTGCGCTGGGTCCGGACTGGGACATCGAGATTGCGGAGCTTCACCATCGCCAGAAGGTCGATGCGCCATCGGGAACGGCACTGGCGCTTGGCGAGGCCGCGGCGCGGGGGCGTGGCATTGTTCTTGCCGCTGCCAGCGAGCGTGGACGCGATGGCGCTGATTCTACCCGCAAGCCCGGCAATATCGGCTTTTCCAGCCTGCGTGGCGGCACGGCGGCTGGCGATCACATGGTGCTGTTCGCTGGTGAGGGCGAGCGTATCGAACTTGCCCATCGCGCCGAGAACCGGGGCATTTTCGCTCGCGGCGCGCTCCGGGCGGCCAGCTGGCTCGCTGGCAAGCCGGCTGGCCGCTACGCCATGGATGATGTGCTTGGGCTGCCAGCGCGATAGGCACTGAGCGCCGAGGCGATTGCCGCACCGACTTCCCGGCGCTCAGGCGCCGAGAGAAAGCTGCCAACCCGCACGCGTCGGCCTCTGGCAGAAAGCCAGACATGGGCATCGCCGTGTGGTGTTTCCTCAACTTGAACGCGGGTCCACAACGGCTCGAAGCCGAAGCGCTTTTCGGTGCCGAGCGGGCTGACGCGAAGCAGTGTCAGAGCATCATCTGACAGCACAACGCGCTCATGGCCGCGCCCTGCGGCATAGCTGGCCCGAAACGCCCACCAGAGCAGCAGTACATCCGCAACCATGAAAGGCAGGATCGGCCACGCGCCCAGCGCTAGAAAGCGCAATCCGCCAATGAAAAAGAATACGCCGACGCCGCCGACGAGCCAGCGCATATGCCGTCTGTCAAACGAGCGATTCGGCGTGAGGGTCAGGTCTAGTAATGGCGTCACTTTGGCACTTTAGAGCCAATCCTCTGGACTTTGCACCCGTCACGACGCCACATCCCGGCCATGGTGACCAAGCCCCGATCGACCCGCCCGAAAATCGCCCGGAAGATGACGCGCGCGCAGGTGGAGGCGTTCTTTGCGCGCCTGCAAGCCGACAATCCCGCTCCGCGAACCGAACTTGAATATGTGAATCCGTATACGCTGCTGGTCGCAGTGGTGCTCTCGGCGCAGTCGACCGACGTTGGCGTCAACAAGGCAACGCGCAAACTGTTCGAGCGGGCCAGTTCACCGGCGGCCATGGTGGCATTGGGCGAGGCCGAGGTCCGCGAGCACATCAAGACCATCGGGTTGTTCAACACCAAGGCCAAGAACGTCATCGCGCTGTCCCAAATCCTTGCCCGCGATCATGGCGGCGAGGTTCCCAATGATCGCGCAGCGCTGGAGTCCTTGCCTGGTGTTGGCCGCAAGACTGCCAATGTCGTGCTCAACGAGGCCTTTGGTGAAGAGACCTGCGCCGTCGATACGCACATCTTCCGGGTGGCCAACCGTACCGGGCTTGCAACGGGCAAGTCAGTGCTGGAGGTCGAGAAAGGCCTAATGGCCATCACGCCGAAGCCATTTCGCCGCCATGCGCATCACTGGCTCATCCTTCTGGGTCGCTATATCTGCGTGGCGCGCAAGCCACGGTGCCAGATTTGCCCCGTATCGGAATGGTGCAATTTCCCTGCCAAGGAACCGGTGCTTTGAACTTCGCGATGCGTGCGTCGCGGCTCGTTGTCACCACCCGAACTATGGTGACAAGTTCAGCTGGCGTTCACCGGATCGGCGCCATGCATACGTAATGTAACTCGTTGCGTAGCTTACTTATGTTCTCCACCATGATGAACAGATTTTCTGGGGATGATGTCATGAAAGCCTTGCTTCCTGCACTCGCTCTGCCGTTTGTCATTCTGGCTGGTTGCGCCAGCGCCACGGCGAGTGGCGACGCATCGGGCTCCGCATCTGGTGCTCGCCCGGTCGTACCGCCTGCCAAGGTCACTGGCGCTGATCAGAATTGCGTGCTCATCCAGAATATCCGCGAAACGCGCGTGAGGGATGACAACACAATCGATTTCTACATGCGGGGCGGAAAGGTGTTCCGCAACACGCTGCCGAACAGCTGCCCGCAGCTCGGCTTCGAGCGCGCTTTCTCGTACAGCACCTCGATCTCGCAACTCTGCAATGTCGACATCATCACCGTGTTCATCAATTCCGGCGGCATCCGCAGGGGCGCCAGCTGCGGCTTGGGCAAATTCACCCCAATCGAGAAGCCGGCTTATTAATCCCCCACTGGCGCCGCCCGCGAGGCGCTGCTAACAGCGGCGCAACGCATCCGTAGCTCAGCTGGATAGAGTACTGCCCTCCGAAGGCAGGGGTCACAGGTTCGAATCCTGTCGGATGCGCCAATTCTTCTACCACGTGATCCACAAGCCGTTCGAGATGCTGGACCGGCTCTGCCGAATGCGCTATGTCGCCATCATGGCTTTCCACGGTCTCTTGCTGCTTCGACTTACGCGCCCTTAGGCGCGTACCCATTGGCTCGCCCATCGGGGCTCGAGCCGCCGCGCCTGAGGGACCATCTCCCGGAACCCCATTCAGACCAGCAGGCCCATCATGACTGACAAGATTCGTATTTTCGACACGACGCTGCGCGACGGTGAGCAATCGCCGGGTTGCTCCATGAACCTCGAGGAAAAGCTGAAAGTTGCGGCGCAATTGGAAGCACTGGGCGTCGATGTCATCGAGGCCGGTTTCGCCATCGCTTCCGAAGGTGATTTCGAGGCCGTGAGCGCCGTAGCCCGCCAATGTGAGACGGCCATTGTCGCCAGCCTCGCGCGCGCTGCCACGGCGGACATCGAGCGTGCCTGGGCGGCGGTGCGCCATGCTCGCCAGCCGCGCATCCACACCTTCATCGCCACTTCGCCGCTGCATATGCGCGCGAAGCTCAACAAGACGCCCGAGGAAGTGCTGGAGGCGATCGCGGCCTCTGTCGGTCACGCCCGCAACCTGTGCGAGGATATCGAATGGTCGGCAGAAGATGCAACCCGCTCCGAGCCGGATTTTCTGTGCAGGGCAGTGGAAGCGGCGATCAAGGCCGGGGCCACCACCATCAATCTGCCTGATACGGTGGGCTATGCTACGCCGGAAACCTATGGCGCGATGTTCCGTGATGTCATCAGCCGCGTTCCGGATGCGGACAAGGCGATCTTCTCGACGCATTGTCACAACGACCTCGGCTTGGCCGTGGCCAATACGCTGGCTGCGATCATGGCGGGCGCTCGCCAGTGCGAGGCGACTGTCAACGGTATCGGTGAGCGAGCCGGTAATGCCGCGATCGAGGAAATCGCCATGGCGATTCGCGTCCGTCACGATGTGCTGCCCGTCCGCACCGGCATCGTGACGACCGAGATCACCCGTGCCTCGCGGTTGGTTTCGGGCATCACCGGCATGGCGGTGCAAGCCAACAAGGCCATCGTCGGCGCCAATGCCTTTGCCCATGAGAGCGGCATCCATCAGGACGGAATGCTGAAGGATGCCGGCACCTATGAGATCATGACGCCGGAAAGCGTCGGGCAGGGCGCCACCAATCTCGTGCTGGGCAAGCACTCGGGCCGTGCTGCCTTTCGCCAGAAGCTGTCCGAGATGGGCTATGACCTGACAGACAATGAGTTCGGTGATGCCTTCAAGCGCTTCAAGGACCTCGCCGATGCCAAGAAGCAGGTGTTCGATGAGGATATCGTTGCACTGGTCGATGACGAAGTGCTGCGCGGGCACGACCGAATCCAGGTCATGGAAGTCGAGGTGTATTGCGGCTCCAATGGCCCGCAGCGCGCAATCTTGACGCTGAGCATCGATGGCGAGGAGCATACGGCCGCCGTGAAGGGCAATGGCCCGGTGGATGCGCTGTTCAACGCCATCCGCAAGCTGGTGCCGCATGAAGGCGCCAGCCTGCAACTCTACCAGGTCCATGCCGTGACGGCTGGCACTGACGCGCAGGCCGAGGTCTCGGTGGTGCTTGCAGAGGACGGCCGTACTGCGCGCGGAACCGGCGCCCATACCGATACGCTGGTGGCCAGCGCCCGGGCCTATGTGAACGCGCTGAACAAGCTGATCGTCAAGCGCGGCCGAAGCGCGCTGGCGGCCGCGGGGTAAAAGCCGCATTGCCTTTCTTGCTGCTGTCGGCACATCATGGCCGACAGCAGCTTGAAGGGGCAAGTCGTGAAGTCAGGATTGGTATTGGCCGCGTTGGCCACATTCGCAGCAGCACCCGCAATCGGGCAGACCGCGGAGCAGAATACACGCGCTGCAATCGCGCGAATCGAGGCGCTTAACCCGAGCGTCAATGCCGTTCTGGCTATTGACCCGACAGCGATTGAAGAAGCCCGTGCGCTAGACAGGATGCGCCGCGCTCGTGGCCCGCTGTTCGGCATGCCGCTGCTTATCAAGGACAATATCGAGGCGCGTGGGCCCTTGCCGACTACGGCGGGCAGCCTGGTGCTGAAGGACAATGTGACAGGCCGTGATGCGACGCTGGTGGCGCGGCTGCGCGGCGCCGGCGCTGTCATCCTCGGCAAGACCAACCTTTCCGAATGGGCCAACTTTCGCGGTGACAGCTCGATTTCCGGTTGGAGCGGCCTTGGAGGCCAGGTGCGAAACCCGCATGCGCTCGATCGCACGCCTTGCGGCTCCTCCTCCGGCAGCGGCGCTGCTGTTGCGGCCGGTATGGTCGATGCTGCCATCGGCACCGAGACCGATGGTTCGGTCACCTGCCCGGCGGCGATCAATGGCATCGTTGGCTTCAAGCCCACTGTCGGCCTGGTCAGCCGCAATCATGTCGTGCCGCTCAGCCATAGCCAGGATACGGCAGGGCCGATGACGCGTGATGTGCGCACCGCGGCCTTGCTGCTCAATGCCATGGCTGGCAGCGATGTGGCAGACGCGGCGACTGCTGAGGCCGATGCGCGAAAGGTCGATTATGTAGCGGCGCTCCGGCCGGACGCGCTCAAGGGTGCGCGGATCGGCGTGATGCGCTTTGCCACGGGCTGGTCCCCAGCCGTTGATGTGGTGTTCGAGCGGGCGCTGGCTGTGCTCAAGGCGCAGGGCGCGGAACTGGTGGATATCGCCAAGCTGCCGATCGACCGGCGCAAGATGGGCGATGGCGAACATCAGGTGTTGATCAGCGAGTTCAAGGCCGATCTCAACGCCTATCTCGCTGGCACGCCGGCCAGCGTGAAGACGCGCACGCTTGCCGAGGCCATTGCCTTCAATACCGCCAATGGCGCGCGTGAACTTGGTCTGTTCGGCCAGGAAACCTTCATCGAGGCCGAGGCCACCAAGGGCCTTGAAGACCCAGTGTACAAGGAGGCGCGCGCAACCTCCTTGCGGCTGGCTGGCACTGATGGAATCGACGCCATGCTGGCCTCCGCAGGCGTGGTGGCGCTGGTGCAGCCCACCACCGCGCCGGCCTGGCCGATCGATGCCGTGCATGGTGACCAGGGGCCTGACCGGGGCAGCGCCGGCTCGCTGGCCGCTATTGCTGGTTACCCGCACCTCACTGTGCCGATGGGCAAGGTGAAGGGCCTTCCCGTCGGGCTCTCCTTCATTGGGGCCAAATGGGACGATGCGCGGATGCTGGCGCTTGGCCATGGCTATGAGCAGGCTGCCGGCCTCACGGTATTGCCCGGCTTTGCGGCGTCGGTTGAGGAGATGCCCGGCGTGGCGGACTTGCTGGCGCCGCCGCGCTAGAGTCGCCCTTGTTCGGGCGGCGCCAACGCCGGCCTGCGGACTCCGCTTGCCTTTGGCGCGCGGTTCATCCATAGGCCGCGCCTCGACAAATGCCGGGGCCGGTCCCCGGTGTTCGTCGTTTTGGAAGCAAGCCGGAGGGGCGCTCGCATGGTGCGGCGTCAGCGATCGGCAGAGGAGTGATGACGCATGCCATTTTATGAGCATGTCTTTCTCGCGCGACAGGACCTGGCGACAGCCCAGGTCGAAGCGCTAACGGAAGGCTTTACGAAAGTTCTGGCGGAGGGCAACGGCACCGTTGCTGTCCAGGAATATTGGGGCCTTCGCAGCCTCGCTTACCGCATCGCGAAGAACCGCAAGGCACATTATGTGATGCTGACCATCGACGCTCCGGCGCCGGCGGTTGCCGAGCTTGAGCGCCAGGTTGCGCTCAACGAAGATATCATTCGCTACATGACGGTTCGCATCGAAGCGCTGCCGACCGAGCCCAGCGCCATGCTGAAGCGCGGTGAGCGCGAGCGTGAGCGCGGCGACCGTGATGGTGGCATGCGCCCCGATCGTGGTGACCGCGGCGACCGTGGTGATCGTGGTGACCGCCCGCGCGGTGGTGACCGTGGCGATCGCGCTCCGCGCCCGTTCGCCGGTTGAGGAAAGGATAGATCATGGGACGTCCCTTTTTCCGCCGTCGCAAGAGCTGCCCGTTCTCGGGAGCCAATGCGCCAATCATCGACTACAAGGACGTGCGCCTGCTGCAGGGCTTCGTGTCCGAGCGCGGCAAGATCGTGCCGTCGCGCATTACTGCCGTTTCCGGCAAGAAGCAGCGTGAGCTGGCCCAGGCCATCAAGCGCGCTCGCCATCTGGGCCTGCTGCCCTACCTCGTGAAGTAGGAGACGATACAATGGAAGTCATCCTGCTCGAGCGCGTTGAAAAGCTTGGTGTCATTGGCGATGTCGTCAATGTGAAGCCCGGCTTTGCGCGCAACTTCCTGCTGCCGCGTGGCAAGGCCCTGCGTGCATCGGAAGCCAACAAGAAGAAGTTCGAAGCTGATCGTGCCCGCATCGAAGCGGACAACGCCAAGCGCCGCGATATCGCGCGTGCCGAAGCCAAGGATGTGGACGGCGTCACCGTCGTCATGATCCGCCAGGCTTCCAACACCGGCCAGCTTTATGGTTCGGTTGCGGCACGTGATCTGTCCGACGCACTGACGGCTGGTGGCCACAAGGTTGCCAAGGGCCAGATCGTTCTCGATCGCCCGATCAAGGCTCTGGGCATTCATGACGTGAAGGTTGCTCTGCATCCGGAAGTCATCGTGATGTGCAAGGTCAACATTGCCCGCTCGCCGGAAGAAGCCGAGCTGCAGGCAAAGGGCGTCGATGTGACGGCCGACATGTTCGAGCGTGAGGAAGCGGGCTTCACCGAAGCCTTTGATCCGAACGCCGAGCCTGGTGTGCCGACCGACGAAGCGCCGGCTGAAGAAGCTGCTGCCGAGGCAACCGACGAAGCCTGAGGCTCGCCGCAAGGCAAAACGAACGGCCGCGCTGCCCAAGGGCAGCGCGGCCGTTTCGCGTTTGGGGGTTGACCCTGCGACGCGGAGCCGTCACTCCGCAGCCATGAGCGAAGAACCAGAAAACCAGACCGAAGCTGCCGCCGAGACCACGCCGGCAATCACCGATACGCCGCCGGACCGTCTTTCGGCCCAGCCGCGCAGCCAGTTTTATGATGGCGCGCTGCTCGATCGTGGCGTCGGCATCATCTTCGAGGGTGTCGAGCGCCACAATGTCGATGAATATTGCGTCTCGGAGGGCTGGGTGAAAGTGACAGCCGGCAACAGCCGTGATCGTTACGGCCAGCCGCTGACCATCAAGCTCAAGGGCAAGGTCGAGCCGTTCTTCAAGAGCTGAGCGGTTTTGCCAGCACCAGCAGCACCAAGGGGCGTTTGCTGGGGCCAGCCTCGGCCGGCAGGGGGCGCGTCTCGCCCGTGACTGCATAGCCGCGCCGGCCATACCAGGCGATCAACTCCGGGCGCTGCTCCAGAACCGTCATCTCCATGGTGCTTGCACCATAAAGCAGCGCTTGCGCTTCGGCCGCCTCGATCATGCGGCGGCCCATCCCTGTTGCCTGCAGGGCAGGGTCTACCGCCAGCTGTCCGAGATAGGCCAACCCGCCACCGCGATGGCTGACCTGCACACAGGCGACCAGCCCCGCCTCAGCCTCTGCAACCAGCATGCACTGCTCCGAATCGGCGATGATCGCGGCCAGCACGCTGGCGTTGGTGCGTGGGCCGTCAAGCAGATGGGATTCGCTTGTCCAGCCAGCTTGCGCCGCCTCGCCGCGGTAGCAGCGCTCGATAAGGGCGTGGAGTTCGGCAATGTCTTCTGCAGACGCGTGGCGGATTGAGACGGTCATGGCTTTTCCGGTTCTGGCGCTGGGGCATAGAGTTCGCGCAGCGCCTTGGTGGCGGCAGGGTGGTAGATGCTGCTATGTTTCTCGTCTGGAAATCGCGTGTAGCGCCATTTCAGAGCGGGCTTGGCATTGGCCTTGAGCGCGGCAACCAGCCTGTCCATGCCTTCCTGCATCGTGCCACCTTCATCAGCGATGGAAAGCCAGAGCCGGCGCGGTTGGGGCTTGGCGGCGAGCAATGCCGGCGCCTCGCGTGACAACTGCTGGGCGTTCCACCAGAGGCTGGGGCTGATGGCGATGTAGCTGTCAAACGCTTCAGGCTGGCGCAGCGCAGTCTCCACCACGAAGTAGCCGGCCAGTGATTCGCCGATCAGCGCGCTGCTGCCATTGGTGCGGTAGGCAGCCTCGATGGCTGGCTTCAGTTCGGTTGCGAGGAAGCCGCGGAACTTCGCGGCCTCGCCATGGCTGGGGAAATCGCGCTGCTCGGCGGCATCCTGCGAGGGGCCGGTGAGTTCACGCCGCCGGTCCCGGCTTTCGATGCCTACCACGATCATCGGTACGGTGACGCCCCACAGGCTCTGCTGGTGCACCAGCCCGGCGATGTGGAAGAAATCCTGTTCGGCAGCACCACCGTCGAGCAGATAGAGCACCGCATAGCGCGCTTCACCCTCGCCATAGCCGGGCGGCAGCATGACGTTGATTCGCCGTGTTTCGGCCAGCACGGCTGAGGGCAGGTCGTGCGCGGTGCCGATCACCACCGGGGTGCCCGGCTTTGCAAAGGGGTTTTGCGCGGTGGCAGGAACCGCTGCCAGCAATGCAAGGGAAAGGGCAACAAGCAGGCGTGGTGCGATCATCGTGACTACCTAGCTGCCGCTGCTTGCCAAGGCCATGGACTTGGGGCGATGTGGCGCCAGTATGTCTGACTTGTTTGGCTCCCCCGTGTCCGCACCTGCACCCAACGCTCCGCTGGCAGAGCGGCTGCGGCCGCAGAGCCTGGAAGAGGTGGTCGGGCAAGCGCATCTCACTGGGCCTGAGGGGGCCATTGGCCGCATGGTGGCCGCCGGCGCGCTTTCCAGCCTCATCCTGTGGGGCCCGCCGGGCACCGGCAAGACCAGCATCGCCCGGCTGCTTGCGGATGCTGTGGGCTTGCGTTTTGTCGGCATATCCGCAGTTTTTTCCGGTGTGGCAGAGTTGAAATCGCTGTTTGCCGAGGCGCGGCGGGCGGCGGCAGCCGGCCAGAAGACACTGCTGTTCGTCGATGAGATTCACCGCTTCAATCGCGCCCAGCAAGATGGCTTCCTGGGTGTGGTCGAGGACGGCACCGTGACGCTGGTCGGCGCCACCACCGAGAATCCCAGCTTCGAGCTCAACGCCGCCATTCTCAGCCGGGCGCAGGTGCTGATCGTGCGGCGCCTCGATGAGGCGGCGCTGGAGGAGCTCATCGTGCGTGCCGAGGCCGCTCTGGGCCAGGCTCTGCCCGTCACGCCGGAGGCGAGAGCGGCCCTGGTGGCCGGGGCGGATGGCGATGGGCGATTCTTGCTTGGCCAGGTTGAGCAACTGCTGGCGCTCAAGCTCTCCGAGCCGCTCGATCCTGCTGCGCTGGCGGCGCTGCTGCATCGGCGGATGGCGGTGTATGACAAGGACCGCGAGGGCCATTATGGCCTGATCTCGGCGCTCCACAAAGCGTTGCGCGGTTCCGATCCTGATGCCGCGCTTTATTATCTCGAGCGGATGCTGACAGCGGGTGAGGAGCCGCTCTACCTGCTGCGCCGGCTGGTGCGCTTCGCCAGCGAGGATATCGGCATGGCCGATTCCAATGCGCTGGCCGTGACGCTTGCGGCCAAGGACGCCTATGATTTTCTCGGCAGCCCTGAAGGCGAGCTGGCGATCGTCCATGCCTGCATCTATCTCGCGACAGCGCCCAAATCGAATGCCGCTTATGTTGCGGAAAAAGCCGCGAAAAAGGCCGCCATCGCAACGGGCTCGCTGCCGCCGCCGCCGCATATCCTCAACGCCCCGACTCGGCTGATGAAGGACCTCGGCTACGGCAAGGGCTATGCCTATGACCATGATGCCGAGGATGGCTTTTCCGGCGCCGACTATTGGCCGGAGGGCATGACGGCGGAGCATTATTACCGCCCGTCTCCGCGCGGGCACGAGGCGCGCATCGGCGAGAGGTTGGCCGAATGGGCGCGGCGACGGGCCGCAAAGCGCGAGGGCGGGTGAGGTTCACGCGCTTTGTCGGCATCGATTGGTCGGGCGCTATCGGCAGCCGGCACCCCTCCGTGCAGGTGGCGCTGTGTGAGGCCGGCAGCGAGGCGCCGCAGCTGGTGCTGCCCGTTGGCGGCGTATGGTCCCGCAGCGGGGTGCTGGAGTGGCTTGGCGGCCTCTCCGGTGACGTCCTGGTCGGCATGGACGCCGGGTTCGGCTTTGCCGCTGTCCCGGGGTTCCTCGCGCCGGCACGCGAGCTTTGGGCTGAAGTCGAGGCGCTTGCGGCGGGGGATGCCGATCTGGGTGGCCATGGCTTCATCGCGCATCGGCGGGAGGCGTTCTGGATGGGGCTGGCAGATGGGCCGCGGCACCTGCGGGCGCACCTGCGGGTAACGGAGCGTGTGTATGCCGCCAGCGGGCTGGGCACCCCCACGTCCAACTTCGTGCTGCTGGGCGCCGCGCAGGTCGGCAAGGCCTCGCTGAGCGCCATGCGGCTGCTGCACCGCCTTGGCTGGCCGGTATGGCCCTTCGATCCGCTACCTGCCCATGGCCCTGTCATCACGGAGATCTATTGCCAGGCCTTTGCGCGCATGGCCGGCAACCGGGGCAAGCTGCGGGATAAGCCGGTGCTTGATGCGGCGCTGCGCCACTTCGGCTCGGCGGCGCTGCCGGAGGGGTTTCCGGCGCAGTTTCCCGATCATGTCGGCGATGCGCTGGTAACGGCGGCCGGCCTGCGCGCCACCGCCGGGCAGCCGCACTGGTGGGCGCCGGAAGCCATGACGGCGGGCATCGCGAACGTCGAGGGCTGGACCTTCGGCGTCACCTGAGCCGCGGCCCGTTGCAGTGCTGATTTGGCCGATGGCCGATGCTGCGCTACAGGGGCGGCAATGCCGACGTTCGTTTCCGTTCCCCCGTTGCTGCTGGTTGCCCTTGGTGGCGGCCTTGGCGCGTGCCTGCGCTACCTTGTGGGCGTGTGGACGTTCCGCAATCTCGGCCCCGGCCTGCCGTTCGCCACTTGGGGTGTCAATATCCTCGGTGGGCTGGCGATGGGGCTGCTGGCCGGCTGGCTGGCGCGGGTCGACGAAGGCAGCGAAGGCTTGCGCCTGCTGCTCGGCGTGGGCGTGCTCGGCGGTTTCACGACCTTTTCGGCGTTCAGCCTTGAGCTTTTCAACATGATCAATCGCGGTGAAATCGGTCTGGCGGCGGCTTATGCTGTCTCATCCGTGGCGGGCAGCGTGCTCGCCGTGTTCACCGGCGTGGCAATATCGAGACTTTAAGATGCCGACAGCGGTAATTTCCGAAGACGACGACGGCATCCGGCTTGATCGCTGGTTCAAGCGTCATGTGCCCGACAGCAGCTTCAACATCGTCTCGCGCTGGGCGCGTACCGGCGCGGTGCGGCTCGATGGCGCCAAGGCCGGGCCGGGAGACAGGATTGCCGCCGGGCAGACGCTGGTCTGGCCCGAGCTGGTGCCGGTGGTGGCGCAGGCCCGGCCGGAAGTGCGTGAGCGCGAGCACCTCAGCGAGGCGCAGATCGAGTACATCCAGTCGATGGTCATCTACAAGGATGCCCACGCCATCGTCATCAACAAGCCGCCCGGGCTGGCGACTCAGGGCGGCACCGGCACGCTCACCCACGTCGATGGCTTGCTTGATGCGCTGCAGTTCGAGATGACCAGCCGCCCCAAGCTGGTGCATCGGCTGGACAAGGACACGTCCGGCGTCTTGCTGCTGGCGCGCACGGCGCGAGCGGCGGCGTTCTTTGCCAAGTCCTTCTCCTCGCGTGAGGCAAAGAAGACCTATTGGGCGCTGACCGTGGGCGTGCCGAAGGTTGCGGCCGGCGAGATCGACGCGCCGCTGGCCAAGCAGCCCGGCACCGGCGGCGAGAAGATGCACGTCGATACCGAGGAAGGCCTGAAGGCCAAGACGCGCTACCGGGTGCTTGAGCGTGCTGCGGGCCGCGCCGCCTGGGTGGAATTTTCACCGCTCACCGGCCGTACCCACCAGATCCGCGTTCATGCCGCTGCCATTGGCCACGCCATTGTCGGTGATGCCAAATATGGCGGAAAAGAAGCATTTTTGACCGGCGGGATCAGCCGCAAGCTGCACCTGCACGCCCGGCGGCTGGTGATCGACGCGCCCGATGGCGGCACGCTCGACATAACGGCCGAGCTGCCATTGCACATGTCTGAAAGCTTCGAGATGCTGGGTTTCGATCCTGAGTTGGGCGTGCCGCTGGTGGAAGTCCAGAAGTTCGACACGCCCAAGCCAAAGTCCCGCCGGCTTTCGTCTGCCACCAGCGGCAACCGCCGCGGCGAGCGGCGCTCCCGCGGCAATTGAGGGTGGTCAGCCCTCGCTGACGTCGGCAATCGGCCTGTCGCCACCCTTTGCAACTTCCTCGTGCCAATTGCCTTCGGCGTCCTGCCAGCTGATCGGCACGGTCTCACCGCCGATCTGCTGTTCGGCGGCGGCGCGGCGGGCGGCCTTCATGGCGTCGGCGTGGCTGGCGAAGGTCTCGGCGAAGACATCGCCAAGCTTGTAGGTCCAGCCGCCATCATGCTCGACGATCTTGTAGTGGATGCGGTCCATGATCGTTCTCCTGTTGAAGGGCTCAGGCCAGGCATTCTAGCAGCTGCGTGGCGGCTGCGGCAGATGAGGCCGGGTTCTGGCCGGTGATCAACAGGCCATCACGAACGACATGCACGGCCCAATCGTCCGCCTTGGAATAGTGGCCGCCCTTGGCCTTGAGCATCTCCTCGACGAGGAAGGGCACCACATCCGTCAGGCCAACCGCGGCCTCCTCAGAGTTGGTGAAGCCGGTGACGCTCTTGCCGTTGACGATCGGCTCGCCAGAGGGGGCGCGGACATCGCGCAACACGCCGGGAGCGTGGCAGACTGCAGCCACGGGCTTGCCGGCGGCGAAGGCGGCTTCGATGAGCGCTATCGATGCCGGGTCGGCTGCAAGATCCCAGAGGGGGCCATGGCCGCCCGGATAAAAGACCGCATCGAAATTGGCGATATTCATCTCGGCGAGCTTGTGGGTGCTGGCAAGGGCTGCGAGCGCGGCAGGGTCGGCGTTGAAGCGCGTTGTGGCTGCCGTCAGGGCATCGGGCGCGCTGCTGGCGGGATCGAGCGGTGGCTGGCCACCCTTGGGGGAGGCGAGGGTCAGTTGCGCGCCGGCGTCCTGGAAGACGAAATAGGGCGCAGCGAGTTCTTCGAGCCAGAAGCCGGTTTTCTTGCCCGTGTTGCCGAGCTGATCATGGGACGTCAGGACGATGAGGATCTTCATTGTGGCGCTTTCTGATGGGAACATGCTGGAGCAACGCCGCCAACGCCTTGAAGTTCCGGTCAGATGGCCAGCTTGAACAGGCTTTCGAGGCTGTCTGCCTCATGCGCCGGCTTGTCGGTGCGCAGGCGGCTGATGCGCGGGAAGCGCATGGCGAGGCCGGATTTGTGGCGCTTGCTGGCGTGGACAGAATCAAAGGCGACCTCGACCACGAAGGACTTTTCCACCTCGCGCACCGGGCCGAAGCGGGCGGTGGTATGGGTGCGCACCCATTTGTCGAGCACCGCCAGTTCGGCATCGGTGAAGCCGGAATAAGCCTTGCCGACGGGGAGGAGCTCGCCTGCGGCGTTCCAGCAGCCGAAGGTATAATCGCTGTAGAGGCTGCTGCGCTTGCCATGGCCGCGCTGGGCATACATCAGTACGCAATCGGCGGTGAGGGCGGCGCGCTTCCATTTGAACCACAGGCCGGTGCGGCGGCCGGGCACATAGGCGCTGTCCCGCCGCTTGAGCATCAGGCCTTCGATGGCCGCATCGCGGGCGCCATCGCGCAGGGCTTGCAGCGCGGCAAAATCCGGGGCTTCGACCAGCGTGCTGATATCGAAGCGGCTGGCATCGAGACTGGGAACCAGGGCTTCCAGAGCCGCACGGCGCGCCGTCCAGGGCTGGCCGCGCAGGTCTTCCCCGCCCAGCGTCAGGATATCGTAGAGCCTTGTGAAGGCGGGATATTCGGCCTGATGCTTGGCCGACGGCGCCTTGCGGCCCAGCCGTTGCTGCAGGGCGTTGAAGCTGGCCGCTTCGCCGCCTTGCGCGGTGCCGCGCACCAGCAGTTCGCCATCCAGCGTGGCATGGGTGCTGAAGGCGGCGGCGACATCGGGGAAGCTGCCCGTAATGTCATCCCCGGTGCGGCTGTAGAGCCGTGTCTGGCCCGCGACATGGGTGATCTGGACGCGGATTCCGTCCCACTTCCACTCGGCGGCATAATCGGCAAGGTCGAGACCTTCGGCTTCGAGCGGGTGGGCCAGCATGAAGGGGCGGAACACCGGCAAATTGCCCTGCTCCGGCTGCGGCCCGCGCCCCTCGGCCCAGGCGAACAGCGCCTCATAGGGCGGGGCAAGGCCATGCCAGACCTCCTCCACCGCTTCCACATCGAGCGTAAAGGCTTGCGCCAGCGCGGTTTTTGCCAGCCGCGCCGAGACGCCGATGCGCAGCGCACCGGTAGCGAGCTTGATGAGGGCATAGCGGCCCTGCGGCGCCAGGCTGTCCATGAGCGCCGTAAAGGCGGCGCCGGCTTCGGCGCGGGGCAGGCCGGACAGGCGCTGGACGACGGCATCAAGGCTGGGTGGGGGCGTTTTATCCGGTCGTTCGCCCGGCGCATCGGGCCAGAGCAGCGAGACGGTTTCGGCCATGTCCCCCACAAAATCATGGCTGAGGGCGAACAGCACCGGGTCGGTCCGCTCCGAGATCAGGCTGCGGATGAGGCTGGGCTGGATGGCCTTGAGGTTGAGGCCGCCAGTGAGGGCGGCGAGTGCCCAGCCGCGATCAGGATCGGGCGTGGCGCGCAGATAATCACCGATCAGGCGCAGCTTGGCGTTGCGCGATCCGGTGTAGAGCAGCGCATCGAGCAGGGCGGCGAAGGCGTGCATGGTGCTGCTTCATAGCAGCGCCAGGGCACGTAGCCATAGTCCGCATGAACTGCTATGCACTTGTGTCACAGGGAAGAAATCAGGAATTACCGCCAACGATGCGGATGCGTGAACTTGAAAAGGCCAGCGGCGTGGGTCGGGAAACGATCCGCTACTATATCCGTGAGGGCCTGCTCCCCGAGCCGGACCGGGTGAGCCGAAATTCGGCCTTTTACAGCGATGAGCATGTCACGCGGCTGCGCGCCATCAAGCGGCTGCAGGAGGAGCGCTTCCTGCCGCTGGCGGTGATCCGCTCGCTGCTGGAGGCCGAGGACGGCTCGCGCTGGCTGGCGCCCGAGGCGTTTCCGATGCTCGATGCGATGCTGGCGGCGCGGCTGGAGCCGGCCTGTCATGGCACCGGCGGCTCCGTTGCTGACGTGGCCAAGCGGCTCGATTTTGATATCCCGATGATCGAGGAGCATGTCCGGACCGGCATGATCGTGCTGGACGCTGATGGAAAAATCTCGGCGCGTGATGCGGAAATCCTGAAGATTCTCAGGGATATGGGTGAGATTGGCTTCACCGAGGAGCTGGGTTTTGTCAGCGAGCAGCTGCGCTTTTACCTGGATTTCGTGGAGTGGGTGACAGCGCAGGAAATGCGGCTGTTCTTCGATCGTACGGCCGGGCAGGTCGGCGAGGCGCGGGCGCTGGACATGGCCGAGCGCGGCGTTTCCCTGGTCAACGAGTTGCTCTCGCAGCTCCGCACCCGGGCGCTGCTGCGCAAGCTGGGTGAGCGCCGGCGGGTGGCGAACGACAATGGTTGAAGGTTTTCGGGTTTCACGAGGTTGCTGGCGAGGTGTTGCGCGGGTCGGCGCAGCCTTGCGATTGGCGACGCGCTAGCCGGGGAGGGCTGGTGCCCCCCGCCACTTCGGTGGCGGGGGGGACCGAATTTCCGGGGCGGGGACCAGCAGCATTTCGCGTTGATAACCTATTTGGTTCATAAAGTCAAGATCGTCACCGTTGCTCAGAAGCCGGTGCTCAGAGTCAGGGCCGGCCCGCTGCCGGGCTCGGCGTTGCCGGCGATGCGCTGGCGATAATCTGCTGATATTTCAAGGGCCAGCCGTCCCTTGGTGAGCCGCACCGAGGCGCTTGGGCCAAGATCGAGCCGGCCAACGCTTTGCCCGCCGGCCTGTTGCAGGCTGCCCCAGACGCCGGGGCCGGCGCTGATGCTGGCGGGGCCCCAATTCAGCAATGGTACCAAGGCCTTGCCCTGTGCTCCGATGAACAGATCACCATTGGCGATGGCGCCAGCTTCGCCATAGGCGCTGTAGCGGGCCTTGAGAGGGCCGGGGAGGGCGCCATCGCTGCCGCCGGCGAGGCGCAGTGCCCAATCATCCCGCGCCAATTCTCCAGCGGAAACAAGGCGTTCCGCGCTGATGGAGAGTTGGCGCAGGGCTTGCCAGCGCACGCCGATGGCGGCCTGGGCGGTGCGAGGGTCGGTGCGGCCCGCAGCATCGGTGCCGGCGTTGAGGCGGGCGGTGATGGCGATGGGTCGCCTGTCCAAGGGATTGAAAGTATAGGCTAAATTGCCGCCGCTCTGGCTGCCGCCAAGCACGGGGGAGGCGGCGGCGCCGAGCGGCGTGGTGCCGGCGTTGCGCAGCAGGCCATAGGCCTCGCCAGACCAGCGACGGCCCAGCGTCTTCCGTGCCGTCGCCCAGTCTTTTGCCCTCGAATCAGGGACTTGCGCCTGCGCATCGGCCGCCAGCGCGGCATCGAACAGCGTGGCAGCGCCGCGTTTGTCCTGGGCGGCGAGCCGGGCATAAGCGGCGGCGGCGAGGGCCTCCGCCGGGTTGGCGGCAGCTGCCTGAGCGGGGGATTTCGGGAGATTCCCGGTTCCGGACGGGACTGGGGCCGGCACCGGCGCGGAGACGGGCAGGCTCCAGATGGGAGCCTGCGGGCTCGGGGCCGGCGCGCCGGCGGGCGTCGGCGGAGACGGCATGTAGATTCGGATGATTTGCGGCGGCGGGGCCGGCTGCGGCGGATAGGGCCAGGGGTAGGGCCAGGCTGCAGCGGCAGGGTCCGCAGCGGCCGGGGCAACGGCCGTCGCAACCGGCAAAGGCGCGGCTGCCGCAGCAACTGGAGCAGCCACCGATTCGGCCGCCAGCCGCGTCAGGATCGCGCTGCGGTCCTCCAGCATCGCCGGCACGCGGGCGACCATCCAGCCGATCGTGCCGGCGCCGAGCAGGGCCAGCGCCTGCACCGGGCGGCTGGTGGCGGGCATGTCTGTCATGTTGGTTCTGCCGGATAGCGGTGGCTGGTCTTGTCCCATGCCGGCTGGGTCTTGCCCAGCAGCAGGGTGCGGTAGCGGCGCAGCGCGGCCCAGGCGGCGGCGGCGTTCACGAGGTTGCTGGCCAGCGAGCGCGGCACGGCGCGCAGCCCCTCGGCCCAGCCATAGGCATGGGCGGTGAAGCCGGCGCGCATCGCCAGCCGCCAGAGCAGCAGCCCGGCATTGCCCCACAGCAGCAGCGCCAGCCCGGAGCCGGCGGGCGCGAACGGCGGCAGCAGCGCGGCGGCGGGTAGCAGTGCGCGCAGCGCCGCATCGATCAGCAGCAGCGCCGCCACGGCATAGCCGAGCACGCTGAGCAGCGCCGCCAGCAGGGATTTCCGGTCCCGCAGCAGCATGTAGCGGTCTGCCAGCCCACCGGGCCAGCCGATCCTGTCCCACCCCGCCAGCGCAATGCCGGTGAGCCAGCGGCTCTTCTGGCGGATGGCGGCATCGAGCGTGGCGGGAAAATGCTCGCGGGTGGCCACCACCACGCGCTCGCCCTGGCTCAGCACGCGGACCAGCGCGCCGCGCCCGCCGAGCGCCTTGATGCGGTGGCCAAGCTCATAATCCTCGGTGAGGCAGGCGGCATCGAAGGGCTGGCCGGTGCGGGCGCGCGCGGCGATCCGCCCCAGCATCTCCCTGTCGATGGCGCAGGCGACGCCGGCGCTCGGCACGGCGGCGCCCAGCGCCTCGCGCACGATGATGTCCTTGGCGTGGCTCTCGGCGAATTCATCGAGATAATGGCCCGAGATCCAGCGCGAGCCGGGGTCCGGCAGCGGCAGCACCGGAAGCTGCACCATCGCCAGGCGCGGGATGAGCGCATCGTAAATCCACAGCTCCTGCGGGTGCACCACATCCTCGGCATCGTGCAGCACCACAGCCTTGAAGCGCTGGCCGGCGCGCGCCTCGTGCCGCTCCAGCGCAGCCCAGAGGTGGTTGAGGCAATCCGCCTTGGTGGTGGGGCCGGGGTGGCGGCAGAGCACCGCTTGCAGCCGCAAATCACCCAGCGCGCCCACAGCCGCGATGCCGGCCGGATCATTGGGGTACAGCCCGACAAAGACACGATAGTGCGGATACTCCAGCCGGCGCGTCAGGTTGGTGAGCATGGCGCCGATGACGGCAGCTTCATCCCAGGCCGGCACCAGGATGGCGATCGGCCCCGGCGCTGCGCTGCGCAGCGATTGTGCCGAGGCGCGGCTGTGGCGGCGATAGATGGTGAGGCGGCGCAGGCCGGTGCGCGCAAAGAACAGCAGATCGATGAACACATCATCCAGCCCGAACACGGCCAGGCCGATGGCGGTGACCAGCAGCAACTCGTGGAGGAGGACATGCCAGCCCGCCAGCAACTCGGGAACCGGCATCAGTTGCAGCCAGGAGGTGGGCACCCCGGCGTGACGGCAGAAAGCAGACGGGGAGGGCCGTATGCTCGATTCGCCGGCAACCGGGGTGCCCTCGACAACTGCTGGACGGGGCGCAGGGTCAAAACGCCTTCGTGTCAGCAGTGTCGATACGGAACGGACAAAGAAGCCAAAGTACGAAAATACGCAACAACGGCAGTTCTTGTCCAAAGCTACTAACCAGAAACCATAACATCTGTTTGCTTCCGGCGTTTTTCAAGAGTGTTTCTTGTGAATTGCCGAATTGTAAGGTGACGCCTGTGCAATAGCGCAGGCGAGACAAGACAAAGCCGGTCCAAATTGTAAACGCTTTCGATGCGCCTTGATTCAGGGCCCCGCTATCCCCGATAGAAGGGCGATGAAACCCAGCGGCGAAGCCCAGTATCTCGACCTGATGCGCCGCGCCTGGGAGAGCGGCGCGCAGCGCGGCGACCGCACCGGCACCGGCACCCGCGCGCTGTTCGGCGAGACGATGCGCTTCGATCTGTCCGATGGCACGGTGCCGCTGCTCACCACCAAGCGGGTGTTCTGGAAATCGGCGGTGCGCGAGTTGATCTGGTTCCTCTCCGGGGATCGCAACATCCGCCGGCTGGTGGCGGACGGCGTGCATATCTGGACCGACTGGCCGCTGGCGCACTATCGCCGCGAGACCGGCGAGGCGATCAGCCGGGATGAGTTCGAGGCGCGGATCATCGCCGATGCGGACTTTGCGGCGCGCTGGGGAGACCTTGGCCCGGTATATGGCGCGCAGTGGCGGCACTGGCCGCGCTATATGCCGGCCGGCGACGGGCTTTACGCCCGCGACGCGCAGGGAATCGACCAGATTGCGGCCTTGGTGCATGGTTTGCGGCAGAGTCCCGAGAGCAGGCGCCACATATTCACCGGCTGGAACGTGGCCGAACTCGACAGCATGGCGTTGCCACCGTGCCACATGACATATCAATATTTTGTTAACGACGGCAGACTTTCGGGAATTCTTTACCAGAGAAGCTGTGATCTTGGTCTTGGCTTTGCATTTAACATTTTCGAAGCGGCAGTATTGTTAAGAATGTTAAGTCAGCAATGCGATCTTTTACCGGGCGAGATCGTGTGGATGGGCGCTGATTGCCATGTCTATAGCAACCATGAGCATCTGGTGACTGAGCAGCTCAGCCGCGAACCGCGGGCGTTTCCAAGGCTCGACATCGTGCGGCGGCCCGATGACATGTTCGGCTATCGCTTCGAGGATTTTGTGGTGACGGGCTATGATCCGCACCCGCACATCGCGGCGCCGGTGGCGGTTTGAGCGCCACTCCTCACATCATGCGGCCAGACGTCGTGCTGGTGGTTGCGCGCGCCGACAATGGCGTGATCGGCAAGGATGGCGCCATGCCCTGGCATCTGCCGGCGGACCTCCGGCGCTTCAAGCGGATGACGGTGGGCAAGCCGATCATCATGGGCCGCAAGACCTTTGAATCGATCGGCAAGCCGCTCCCCGGCCGGCAGAACATCGTGCTGACCCGCGATGCCGGCTGGCGCGCCGAGGGCGTGACAGTGGTGCCCAATCTCGCCGAGGCAGTGGCGGCGGCGGGGCTGGACCCGCGCGCCAGGGCCGATGGCATCATGATCATCGGCGGCGCGCAGATCTATGCCGAGGCGCTGCCGAGCGCGACGCGGGTGGAGCTGACCGAAGTGCATATCGCGCCGGAGGGGGACACCTGGCTGCCGCCGCTCGATGCGTCCCGCTGGCGCGAGGTGGCGCGGGAGGACCATGCCGCCGAGGGCGAGACGCCGGGCTATTCGTTTGTCACCCTGGTTCGGGCGTGATGCTGGTGCGGGCCTGAGGGGGCAAATGATGCGGATTCTGGCATGGCTGGCCGGGCTGGTGGCGCTGGCGCTTGCGGTGGCGCTGATGGTCGCCCCTGGCATGGCCGAGCGCTCGATGAACAAGATCGAGGGCAGCGGCGTCTGGCCGGTGAGCAAGGCGGCGCGGGACCTGCACAAGCGGCTGGTGATCGTCGATCTGCATGGCGATACGCTGCTGTGGAAGCGCGAGCTGCAAAAGCGCAGCGACCGCGGGCAGATCGACCTGCCGCGCCTGCAGGCCGGCAATGTGGCGCTGCAGATTTTCTCCAGCGTCACCAAGACGCCCAAGGGCCAGAATTACGAGAGCAATGGCGGCGATACCGACAATATCACCCTGCTCGCCATCGCCCAGATGCAGCCGGTGCGGACCTGGAACTCGCTGCTCGAGCGCTCGCTCTGGCATGCCGAGAAGCTGCGCCGCGCCGAGGCCGCCTCGGGCGGGGCGCTGTGGATCGTCCGCAGCTCGGCGGACATCCAGAAGCTGCTCGCCGAGCGCCGCTCAGGCCGGCCGGCCACCGGCGCCATGCTCTCCGTGGAGGGCGCGCAGAACCTGGAGGGCAAGCGCGAAAACCTTGGCGCGCTCTACACCGCCGGCTTCCGGATGATCGGCCTGGCGCATTTTTTCGATAATGAAGTCGCCGGCTCGATGCACGGGCTGGAGAAGCACGGCCTGACGCCCCTGGGCCGCGCCGTGGTGCGGGACATGGAGGCGCGCGGCATGGTGGTGGACCTCGCCCATGCCAGCGCCGCGACCTTTGCCGAGACGCTGGCTATGGCGCGGCGCCCGGTGGTGGTGAGCCATGGCGGCGTGAAGGGCACCTGCGACACGCCGCGCAACCTCACCGATGCGCAGCTGCGCGCGCTGGCGGCGAACGGCGGCATGATCGGAATCGGCTATTGGGACGCGGCGGTGTGCGCGCCGACGCCCAAGGCCACGGCAGCGGCGATTCTCCACGTCATCAAGGTGGCGGGCATCGACCATGTCGGGCTTGGCTCGGACTTTGATGGCGCGGTGACGACGGGCTTTGACACCGCGCACATCGATGCGGTGACGCAGGCGCTGCTCAGCGCCGGGCTGGGCGAAGCGGAGATTGCCCAGGTGGCGGGCGGCAATGCGCTGCGCCTGCTTGAGGCCGGGTTGCGGCCGCTGGCCCCCTCTGCGCCGGCGGTGCCGGCAGCCTCTGCGGCGGCTCTGCCGCTTGGCGAACCAGCAGCGGCCCGCTAAGGCCGGGGCATGGAGCGAATTACAGGCGGGGCAGCCGTGCCGCAGACGTGCCGGGGTGGCGTCGTGGCATTGGGCAATTTTGATGGCTTTCACGCCGGGCACCAGGCCGTTGTGGGCCGGGCGCTGGCGCTGGCCCGCGCGCGCGGCGTGCCGGCGCTGGTGGCAAGCTTCGATCCGCACCCGGCGCGGCTGTTCCAGCCTGGCCTGCCGCCGTTCGCGCTCACCACCGTGCCGCAGCGGCTGGACCTGTTCGCGGCGTTCGGCATGGATGCGGCGGTGATGATTCCGTTTGAAAAGGCACTGGCCTCGCTCACCGCCGAGGAGTTCGTGGAGCAATGGCTGGTGCGGCGCATGGCCGCGAGCGGCGTGGTGACAGGTGCGGACTTCACCTTCGGCAAGGGCCGCAGCGGTGATGTGGCGGCGCTGGCGGCGCTGGGCGCCGTGCACGGCTTCACCACGGACGTTGTGGACGCGGTGGGGGACAGCAGCGGCATCATCTCCTCGACGCGGGTGCGCGAGCGGCTGCGGGCGGCGGACCCGGCGGGGGCCGCGGCGCTGCTCACCAGGCCGTTCACCATTCGCGGCAAGGTCAGCCATGGCGCCAAGCTGGGCCGCACGCTCGGCTTCCCCACTGCCAACATGAGCCTCGATGATTACCAGCGGCCGGCCTATGGCGTGTATGCCGTGGTGGCGGTGCTGCCGGATGGCACGCGGGTGAAGGGCGTGGCCAACCTCGGCATCCGCCCGATGATCGAGCCGCCGCTCGAGCTGCTGGAAACCTGGCTGATGGACTGGACGGGCGATCTCTACGGCAAGGAGATCAGTGTGGAGCTGCACGCCTTCCTGCGGCCGGAGTGGAAGCTGGATGGGTTGGAGGCGCTCAAGGCGCAGATCGCGGCGGATGCGGACGCGGCGCGGGCGGCGCTGGCCTGAGGCGGCATTTGCACACAGGAAGCTGGGTCCCGGCGAACGCCGGGACCCAGTTTCTTCTGGTGCCACACCCTTGCGCCATCCGGATATCGCAGAGAAGCGCGTGACATTGACCCTCACCCTCCTCTAGACGAAACCCCATCATGACCATCGATTATCGCGACACAGTCTTTCTGCCCCGCACGGATTTTCCGATGAAGGCGGGCCTGCCGGAAAAGGAACCGGTGATCCTGGCGCGCTGGCTGGGCGATGGCCTGTATGAGCGGCTGCGCGAGAGCCGCGCCGGCCGCCAGAAGTTCATCCTCCACGATGGCCCGCCCTATGCGAATGGGGACATGCACATCGGCCATGCGCTCAACCATATCCTCAAGGACATGGTGGTGCGCAGCCAGAGCCTGCTCGGCAAGGACGCGCCCTATGTGCCGGGCTGGGATTGCCATGGCCTGCCGATCGAGTGGAAGGTCGAGGAGAAATACCGCGCCAAGAAGCTGAACAAGGATGAAGTGCCGGCGGACGAGTTCCGCGCCGAGTGCCGGGCCTATGCCCAGCATTGGGTCAACACCCAGCGCGAGCAGCTGAAGCGGCTGGGCATCAATGGCGATTGGGACAACCCCTATCTCACCATGGATTTTGCCGCCGAGGCGACGATCGTTTCGGAGCTGCTGAAGTTTGCCACCTCGGGCCAGCTCTATCGCGGGGCCAAGCCGGTGATGTGGTCCCCGGTGGAAAAGACCGCACTGGCGGAAGCCGAAGTGGAATATGAGGACATCACCTCGACACAGATCGACGTGGCGTTCGAGATTGTGGACGCACCGAATTGCCCGGAACTGGTCGGCGCTTGCGCAGTGATCTGGACGACGACGCCGTGGACGATCCCGGCGAACCAGGCTTTGGCTTATGGGCCGGAGATTGAGTATCTACTGATCGACTTTGACTACGAGCAGGAGCGGAGCATTTCTGTTCTGGTCGCCGCCGAGTTAATGGCCCAGTTCGAGGCCCGTGTCGGGCAACCAAACCTCAAGAAACTGGTCCTTCGTAAGCGTATCAAAGGCTCCGAACTCGCTGGCACCACAGCCCGTCACCCGATGCACGCCCTTGGCGGCTTCTTCGCCACGCCACGGCCGTTCCTGCCCGGTGATTTCGTCACCACCGAGACCGGCACCGGCCTCGTCCATATGGCCCCGGACCATGGCGAGGACGATTTCCTGCTGTGCAAGGCGCATGGCATCAACCCGGTGTTCGCCGTGGAAGGTGATGGCCGCTACCGGGCCGATTGGCTGTGGCTCGGCGGCGAAGGCTCGGTCATCAACCCCAAGTTCAATGCGCCGGAAGGCCCGATCTGCACGGCGCTGCGCGAGGCCGGCGGGCTGCTGGCGGCGAGCGCCGATTATCGCCACAGCTATCCGCACTCCTGGCGCTCCAAGGCCAAGGTGATCTTCCGCTGCACGCCGCAGTGGTTCATCCCGATGGACCGGGAGCGCGAGGCGCCCCTGCAGGGCACGCTGCGCGAAACCGCCATGCAGGCGATCACCGATACGCGCTGGGTGCCGGCCAAGGGCGAGAACCGCATCCGCTCGATGGTGGAAGGCCGGCCGGACTGGGTGATCTCGCGACAGCGCGCCTGGGGTGTGCCGATCACGCTGTTCGTCAACCGCAAGACCGGGGTTTACCTGCAGGATGCGGCGGTCAACGCCCGCATCGTCGCGGCGGTGCGCGCCAAGGGTGTCGATGCCTGGAGCGAGGCGGCGGCTGCGGAGCTGCTCGGGCCGGAGTACGACCTCGCCGATTATGAGCGGGTGACCGACATTCTCGATGTGTGGTTCGACAGCGGCTGCACCCATGCCTTCGTGCTGGAGAGCGGGCGCTGGCCGGCGCTGCAATGGCCGGCGGACCTGTATCTGGAAGGCTCGGACCAGCATCGCGGCTGGTTCCAGTCCAGCCTGATGCAGAGCTGCGGCACGCGTGGCCGGGCGCCTTACAACGCCGTGCTCACCCATGGTTTCACCATGGACCAGAGCGGCAAGAAGATGTCCAAATCGCTCGGCAACACGGTGGATCCGGCCGTGCTGATGAAGGATTATGGCGCCGATATCCTGCGGCTCTGGGCGCTGACGGTGGATTTCACCGAGGACCATCGCATCGGCAAGGAAATCCTTGGCACGGTGGCAGACCAGTACCGCAAGCTGCGCAACACCTTCCGCTACCTGCTGGGGGCGCTCGATGGCTTCAGCGCCGCCGAGCGCCTGCCGGTGGCCGAGATGCCCGAGCTGGAGCGCTGGGTGCTGCACCGCCTCGCCGAGATCGACGCCGAGATGCGCCGGGCGGCCGGGGATTATGATTTCAACGCCTGGGTCGATACCATCTCGACCTTTGTGAACGGCGACCTTTCGGCCTTCGTTTTCGATGTGCGCAAGGATTCGCTCTATTGCGACGCGCCGGGTGATACCCGCCGTCGTGCCTGGCGCACGGTGCTCGATACGCTGTTCGAGGCGCTGGTGCGCTGGATGGCGCCGGTGCTGGTGTTCACCGCCGAGGAGGTCTGGGGCACCCGCTATCCGGATGGCGGCTCGGTGCATCTGCAGGAGTGGCCCGCCGTGGATGCCGGCTGGCGCGATGATGCACTGGCAGCGAAGTGGGAGCGGCTGCGGGCGCTGCGCCGCGCCGTGACGGAAGCCATCGAACCGCTGCGCAAGGCCAAGGTGCTGGGCTCCAGCCTGGAGGCCGAGGTGGTGCTGGCGCTGACGCCTGAGGACCGGGCGATCGTGGCCGGCGTGGACTTTGCCGAGCTGTGCATCGCCGGCAGCGTCACGCTGCAGGATGGCGCCGAGACGGCCGTGACGGTGAGCAAGACCGGCGACGCCAAGTGCGGCCGCTGCTGGCGGCACCTGCCGGACGTGGCGGAAGACACCGGCCTGTGCGGGCGCTGCGACAGCGTGGTCTCCGCGTGAGAGTTCAGGCCTATCTGCTGGCGCTGCTCGTGTGCGTGCTCGACCAGATCAGCAAATACTGGATCCTCGAGATCGTGAAGCTGCCCGAGCGCGGCTTTGTCGATCTGCTGCCGTTTTTCCGGCTGACGTTCGTTGGCAATGTCGGCGTTTCGATGGGGCTGTTTTCGGCTGATTCGGATGCCGGGCGCTGGCTGCTGGTGGCGCTCACTGCCGGCATCGCCTGCGTGGTGGTGTGGTGGATAGCGTCCGAGAAGCACAAGCCCGAGATCCTCTCCCTGGGGCTGGTGCTAGGCGGCGCGCTGGGCAATATCATTGACCGGGTGCGCTTTGGCTATGTGGTCGATTTTTTGCACTTCTTCTGGGGCGAGCGCAGCTTCTGGGTGTTCAATGTTGCGGATGCTGCGATAACCTGCGGTGTGCTAGTGTTGCTTGTGCGGGCCCTGCGGCCGGCGAAAGGATAAGATGTGATGCGTGACTTTGCTCTTGTGCGGAATGCCGGCCTGCTCGTGGCGGGCGCGCTGCTGCTCACGGCCTGCGGCGGTGGCCGCAGCCTCTCCGATCGCGCCGGCCCGGATGAGCTGGCGATCACCCGCGCCGCGCCGCTGGTTGTGCCCACGGATTTCTCGCTGGTGCCGCCCAAGCCCGGCTCGCCGCGCGCCACCGGCACGGATGCCCAGTCCGCCGCCATGGAAGCGCTGTTCGGCCCCGGCGTGAAGGTGCCGCCGCGCTCGCCCGTGGAGCAGCAGATGCTCGACAAGGCCGGCGCCGCGAACACGGACCCTGCGATCCGCTCCAATGCGGGTGACCCGGCGACCTCCACGGTCAACAAGGGCGCCTTTGTGCGCGAGCTGATGGATGCGCCGTCGCGCACCATCGATGGCCAGCGGGCCTCGGTGGCGCTGGCCCAGTAAGCGCTGGCTCAGTAAGCGCGGCACAGTAAGCGCGGCACAGTAATCGCTGTCATCCCGGCGAACGCCGGGACCCAGCTGGCTTGTGCGCGCACGACCGTGTGCTTGCTGGCGCTATTTTTACCCAACGAGAAGCAACTGGGTCCCGGCGTTCGCCGGGATGACAGCGATCTATGCGTTGGTGCCCGGGCTTATTTCAGCAGGCTGCCGAGGATGCCGCGCAGCAGCTGGCCACCCAGTTTGCCGGCCAGCTGGCGCCCCACTGATGAGGCGGCCGAGCGGGCGACGTTGGTGATGACTGTTTCTGTCAGCGATTTCGGCTGGGCGCGCTTGGCGGCGGCTTCGGCGCGCACTTTCGCGGCTTCGTCGCGGGCGGCGGTGCGGGCGTCCTGGTCTGCCTTTTTGGCGGCGGCGGCATCGAGCTTGGCTTGCAGCATCGCCGCCTTGGCGGCGTCCTGCTCGGCCTCGCTGCGCAGCGCTGCGGCCTTGGCTTCCTCGGCGCGGACGTTGAGCTTCTCATAGGCCGATTCGCGATCGACCCGGTCTTCATACTCCCCGAACACCGGCGAGGTGTTGACGATCGCGGCGCGCTCGGCCTCGGTGATCGGGCCAACGCGCGAGCGCGGCGGCGCGATGAGCGTGCGCTCCACGGGCGAGGGCGCGCCATCGGCCTGGAGCAGAGACACCAGCGCCTCGCCGACCTTCAGCTCGGTGATGGCGGTGACGACATTGACGCCGGCATTGGCGCGGAAGGTTTCCGCCGCGGCCTTGATGGCGCGCTGGTCGCGCGGGGTGAAGGCGCGCAGCGCGTGCTGGACACGGTTGCCGAGCTGGCCGGCCACCTTCTCGGGGATGTCGATGGGGTTCTGGCTGATGAAATACACGCCGACGCCCTTGGAGCGGACAAGGCGGACGACCTGCTCCACCTTGTCATGCAGCGCCTCGGGCGCTTCATCGAACAGCAGGTGCGCTTCATCGAAGAAGAAGACGAGGCGCGGCTTCTCCGGATCACCGATTTCCGGCAGCGTCTCGAACAGCTCTGAGAGCAGCCAGAGCAGGAAGGTGGCGTAGAGCCGTGGGGACTGCATCAGCTTGTCGGCCGCGAGGATGTTGACCATGCCGCGGCCATCGCTGGTGGTGCGGATGAAATCCTTGATGTCGAGCGCCGGCTCGCCAAAGAAATGCTCGCCGCCCTGCGATTCCAGCTGGAGCAGCTGGCGCTGGATGGCGCCGACGCTGGCCTTGGTGACATTGCCGTATTTGGCCGCCAGCTCCCCGGCGTTCTCGGCGCAAAACGCCAGCACGGCCTGCAGGTCCTTGAGGTCGAGGATCAGCAGGCCCAGGTCATCGGCGTAGCGGAAGGTGATGGTGAGCACGCCCTCCTGCGTCTCGTTGAGGCCCATCAGCCGGGCGAGCAGCAGCGGCCCCATTTCGCTGACGGTGGTGCGGATCGGGTGGCCCTGCTCGCCGAACAGGTCCCAGAACACCACGGGGTTGGCGGCATAATCATAATCGGCAAGGCCGATCTCGGCGGCGCGCTTGCCGGTCCAGGCGGCGGCTTCGCTGCCCTTTTTGGCCATGCCGGCAATGTCCCCCTTCACATCGGCGAGGAACACCGGAACGCCCTCCCGCGAGAAGCCCTCGGCGATGGTTTGCAGCGTGACGGTCTTGCCGGTGCCGGTGGCGCCGGCGATCAGCCCGTGGCGGTTGGCACGCTTGAGCACGAGCGCCTGCGGCGTCTTCACCTCACCGGTGATGCCGAGGCCGATAGTGATGCTGTCGCTCATGTGAATCCCCCCGTATGTGCTTAAGGGGATAGCCGGTTTCGCATCCCGGATGAAGGGCCCGCGCCCTCCCCGGTGAAGGGGAGGGCGGAAGGCTTACTTCTTTTCGTTCATCAGCTTGATGCCGATGTAGCGCGGCGGGGCAGTGCCGCGCTGCACGAGCATCAGCACCGTGTCACGGCCGGCCTTGCGGGCGGCATCGACAGCGGCGGCGGCTTCCGCCGGCGTGGTGGTGGGGCGCTGGTTGATCTGCAGCAGGATGTCCCCGCGCTGCAGCTGCTGGGCCGCCGCATCGCTGGCCGGGTTGATGCCGGCGATGACAACGCCCTTCACCGTCTCGGGCAGCTTCAGCTGGGTCCGCATGGCTTCGGTGAGCGGCTGCAGGGTGATGCCGAGGCTGAGGCGCGCGGCCTCGGTGCCCGGTGCCTTCTCGTCGGTTGCCGGCTCTTCCTCGTCTTCCGGCGTCAGGCCGGCGCGGGCCTGGACGATCGATTCCGCCGGGCGCTGGGCGATGGTGGCGGCCAGGGTGCGGCGCTGGCCATCACGGATCACTTCAATCGGCACGCTGGTGCCGATCGGGGTGTTGGCGACGATGTAGGACAGCGTGTTCTCGAAGGTGACATCGGCGTTGTTGATGCGCACGATCACATCGCCCTGGCGGATGCCGGCGCGCGCGGCGGGGCCGTTGGCCTCCACCGAGGCGACGATCTCGCCCTTGTCCTTGGGCAGGCCGAGGCCGGCGGCGATATCGTTGCTCAGCGGCTGGATGCTGACGCCGAGATAACCGCGGCGGACAGTGCCGGTGGCGCGCAGCTGGTCGATGACCGGGCGGGCAAGCTCGGCCGGCACGGCAAAGCCTAGGCCGACGTTGCCGCCGGTGGGCGAGAAGATCGCGGTGTTGATGCCGATGACGCGGCCTTCCAGATCGAACAGCGGGCCGCCGCTGTTGCCCTGGTTGATGCTGGCATCGGTCTGGATGTAGCGATCATACTGCCCCGAGCCGATGTTGCGGTGGAGCGCCGAGACGATGCCCGCCGTGACGGTGCCGCCAAGGCCGAAGGGGTTGCCGATGGCAATCGCCCAATCCCCGACGCGCACGCCCTTGCTGTCGCCGAACTGGACGAACGGCAGGCCTGTCGCCTCGATCTTGAGCAGCGCCATGTCGGTCAGCGGATCACGCCCGACGATGCGGGCCTTGTATTCCCGGCGATCGGAAAGGGTGACGGTGATGGTGTCCACCGGCTTGGCGTTGACGCCGGGGCCGGAGGAAATGACGTGGTTGTTCGTCACCACATAGCCATCGGCCGAGATGATGAAGCCCGAGCCGAGCGAATTGGCCTCACGCGTCACCGGCTCGCCGGTTTCGCCCTGCTGCTCCTGGAAGCGGCGGAACAGCTCCTCCAGCGGCGAGCCGGGCGGCAGGCCGCGGGTGCGGGCAACCGGCACCTTCTGGGTGGTGGAGACGTTGACGACGGCCGGGGCGAGCCGGGCCGTGAGATCGGCGAAGGTGCGCGGCGCGCCGGGAGGGGCGAGCGACGGACCGGCCGGCATGGCGTTCTGCGCCAATGGCACGGCCTGCACGGCAGGCGGCGCGGGCCGCTGGGCCGGCACCTGCGCGGTGGCCGGCATGAAGACGGCGGCGGCGCCGCCGAGGATGAGGGCTGTGGGGATCAGGCTGCGGGCAATTCGCACGGGGTCAGGAACCTTTCAGGCAGTGCAGGCTGGGAATGTGCGGCCTCGTGCCTGTGCAAACAAGAGCGAAGGCAACCAAAATGGGGGCAGGTTGGCGGGCAGCGACATCATGGCAGTTCTGGCGGACGCTTGCCTAACCGTTGATGAACGAAACAGCCCGCCAGCGCCGATTAGCGGTTCGTGCGCCGACCTTCGAATTCGCGGAGGAACTCGTTGTTCGGGGACATCACGATGGTGGACGTGCTGTCGGTGAAGGTGGTGCGATAGGCCTGCATGGCGCGGTAGAAGGCATAGAATTCCGGATCCTTGCCGAAGCTGTCGGCATAGGTGCGGGCCGCCTCGGCATCGGCATCGGCGCGGACCAGCTGGGCCTGCTTCTGGCCCTGGGCGCGGATGGTGAGCGCCTCCTGCTGGCGGGCCGAGCGCATCCGCTGGAAGGCGGATTCGAGCGGCGTGCCGGTGGGAAGGTCGGCGCGCTTGATGCGGACATCGACGATCTCGGCGCCATATTGCCGGGCCTGGCGGTTCACGCTGCTCTGGATGTCGTCCATCATCTGCGAGCGCTCGGGGCTGAGCAGCGCCGCGAAGGGCTGCTTGCCGAGCTCGTTGCGCAGCCGCGAGGTGAGGATTCGCTTCAGCGCATCCTCGGCGTTCTGCTCGGTGCCGACGGTCTGCACCATGCGCAGCGGATCGGTGATGCGGAAGCGGGCAAAGGCATCCACCACCAGCCGCAGCTGATCAGTGGAGAGCACCGTCTGCGCCTCCATGTCGAGATCGAGCACGCGCTTGTCGACAAAGATGACCGTCTCGATGAACGGCACCTTGGCGACAAGACCGGAGCCGGAATTTCCGAACTGCGCCTTGTCATCATAGACATTCAGGATGCGCTCTGGCTTGCCGAAGCGCAGCACCACGGCCTGCTGGGTTTCCGGCACGATGTAGAAGGTACCCATCAGCACCACGATGATGCTGAAGGCGAGGACGGCCCAGACGATGGGGTTGCGAACAAGGGTCATGATATCAAAAACCTACTGGGCTTCGGTTTCAGCGGGCTTGGCGCGGCGCTGGACTTCGGGGAGCGGCAGATAGGTCTGCACATTGCCCGGCTCGATCACGGTCTTGTCCACCTTGGAGAGCACGCTTTCCATGGTTTCGAGATACATGCGCTTGCGCGTCACCTCGGGAGCGAGGCGATATTGCTCATAGACGGCATCGAAGGCCGCCGCAGCACCCTGGGCGCTGGCCAGCAGCTGCTGGGCATAGGCGCGGGACTGGTTGAGATATTGCTGGGCATCCTGCTGGGCCGCCGAAACGTCCTTGAAGGCATCATCGACAGCTGCGGGCGGATCGGCTTGCTTGATATCGACGCCGCGCACCTCGATGCCGCTGCGATAGCTGTCCAGCGTCTCCTGCATGCGCTCGCGCACCTGCTCGGCGATCTGGGCGCGCTGCGGACCGATGGCATCGGTGAGCGCGGCCTTGGAGATTTCGGCACGCATCGCCGATTCGCCGACTTCGCGCACCGTCTGCTCCGGCGCGGCGAGGGTAAAGAGGAACAGCTCCGGGTTGCGGATCTTCCAGCGCACCGCATAGGCGAGCGTGATGATGTTCTGGTCGCCGGTGATCATCAGGTTCTCGGCATTGCCCTCGGTGGCGCCGATGTCGATGGAGTTGATCTGCTCGACCTTGCGCAGGACCACGCTGTCGATGGGGAAGGGCAGCTTGAAGTGCAGGCCCGGCTCGGTCACGCCGACAAAACTGCCGAAGCGCATGACCACGCCGCGCTCCTGCGCATCGACGCGGTAGAAGCTGGAAAACGCCAGCCAGGCTGCAACCAGCGCGATGGCGCCCCACAGCGCGCCCTTGCTGCCGAGTGCCTCAAGGCCGCCGCCACCGCTGCCGCCGAAGCCGCCGCCATTGCCGCCGCCGCCAAAGGAGGAGCGCAGCTTCTCCTGGCCGCGCTTGATGATATCGTCAAAATCCCGGTTGCCGCTCGGGCGCGGGCCTTGCGGCCGGCGCGGCGGGCCATCGCCCCAGGGGTTGCGCGGGCCGCCGCCGTTACCGCCGCCGCCCTTGCCAGTGCCGCCGCCGGAACCGCCTTCGGAACCGCCGCTGCCGGAGCCATCGCCCCAGGGTCCGCCATCATTGTTGTTCTGCACGGGCATCCGGTTTCCGTATCTCGCAAACGCTGTGAAGCAACCTATATACGGACGTCGAACGGGGATTGCGAGGGCGCGACAATGTCGCCCCCCGATGTTGATGATAATAAGCGCTTTTCAAAGGGTTTGGAATGATAGCCAAGGACGATGTGATGGCCGCGCTGGCTGGCGTGGCGGACCCGGCGGGCGGCTCCATCGTCTCCAGCGGCCGCGCCGCCGGCATCGCCGTCAAGCCGGATGGCACGGTGGGGCTGGTGCTGGCTGTCGATGGGCTTGAGCGCGCTGCGGCTGAGCGGCTGCAGGCGGCGGTCGAAGTGGCGGTGAGCCGCCTTCCGGGCGTCAAGGCGACGCGGATCATCCTGACTGCCGACCGTGAGGGCGTGCCGGCCGATGCGCGGCCGCAGGAATCGACCGTGCCCGGCATCCGCAAGCTCATCGCTGTGGCCAGCGGCAAGGGCGGCGTCGGCAAGTCCACCGTGTCTGCCAACATCGCGGTGGCGCTGGCCCGGCAGGGGCTGGCCGTGGGCCTGCTCGATGCGGACATTTATGGCCCCTCGGCGCCCACGCTGTTCGGCATCGAGGGCCGGGCCAGGCTGGAGAACAACCGCCTGCAGCCGGCCGAGGCGCATGGCGTGAAGGTGCTCAGCATGGGCATGATGACCGACCCGAAAAAGGCCATCGTCTGGCGCGGTCCGATGGCCAGCTCGGCGCTGGTGCAGATGGTGGAGCAGGCCGATTGGGGCGTGCTCGACGTGCTGGTGATCGACCTGCCGCCCGGCACCGGTGATGTGCAGCTGACGATGGCGCAGAAGCTGAAGCCCGATGGCGCGGTGATCGTCTCCACTCCGCAGGACCTGGCGCTGATCGATGCGCGCCGGGCGGTGGCGATGTTCGGCGAAGTCGGCGTCAAGGTACTCGGGCTGATCGAGAACATGAGCGGCTATTGCTGCCCGGCCTGCGGCGCGGTGAGCGACCCCTTCGGCAGCGGCGGGGCGGAAGCCGAGGCCGGGGAGATGGGCGTGCCGTTCCTCGGCCGTGTGCCGCTGGACATCGAGCTGCGCCGCGATTCGGACGCCGGCAGGCCCGGCAGCGGCAAGCAGGCCGAGGTTTTCGCAGCCATCGCCCGCGCCGTGGCGGAAACGGTGGGGCTGTGATTTGAACTGTCATCCCGGCGAACGCCGGGATGACAATATGATCGGAGAACAAAGATGCCGCTTGAGAATGAGGCCGAGATTGCAGCGCTGCTGGCAGGCGCGCGGCTGATTGCGCTCGTCGGAGCGTCTGACCGGCCGGAGCGGGCGAGCCATGAGGTGATGCAGTTCCTGCAGCGGCGCGGCTATCGGGTGGTTCCGGTCAATCCGCAGCTGGCGGGGCAGGTGTTGCTCGGGGAAACCGTGGTGGCCGGGCTGGGCGATATCGACGCCAAGATCGATATTGTCGATATCTTCCGGCGCAGCGAGGCGGTGGGGCCGATCGTCGACGAGGCGATTGCCGTGGGGGCCGGCGCGGTCTGGATGCAGCTTGGCGTCATCAATGCCGAGGCGGCGGCGGTGGCGGAAGCGGCAGGGCTGACGGTGGTGATGAACCGTTGCCCCAAGATCGAGCTCAGCCGCCGTGGTTCTGGGCCTTCCGGTACGCACTGAGCGCCTTTAGCGCATGATCGAGCCGGGCGAGCACTTCGCCGTGCAGCGCCGGCGGGGCCGCGGCAATGCCATGCAGCACCGGATCCGGCTTGTTGAAGGCCAGCGGCGCGCCGTGCCTGTCTGTCACCACGCCGCCGGCTTCGCTCAGGATCAGCGCCGAGGCGGCCACGTCCCACTCCGAGATGGTGCGGCCTTCCACCCAGGCATCGGCCTCGTTTGCCGCCACCTTGGCCATGCGCAGCGCCAGGCTGTTGGGCTTTTCCACCGCCGTGCCGGGCCAGGGCGAGGGCCAGAAGGCGGCGGCCATGTTGGCGGCGTCGATCGGCAGGCGCACGCCTTGCAGGGAATTGAGGTGCGAAACGCGCAGCCGCTGGCCGTTGCACTTGGCGCCATGGCCAGCGCTGGCCACGAACAATTGCCCGCGCACCGGCGCCGCCAGCGCCGCCACCACCGGCTTGCCATCCTCGATCAGCGCTACGGAGACGCCCCAGCCGCTGCGGCCGCGCACGAAATCGCGGGTCCCGTCTATGGGGTCCACCACCCAGAGGCGGCGGCGGCCCAACCGGTCAGGCGTGTCGGCGGTTTCTTCCGAGAGCCAGCCATCGTCGGGGCGGGCGCCGAGTAGCCGCGCCTTGAGATAGGCATCCACTTCCAGGTCGGCGCGGCTCACCGGGTTGCCGGGGGATTTGTCCCACCAGTCTTCCGGGCCATGGAAATGCTTGAGCGCGATGGCGCCGGCAGCACGGGTGACACGGACGGCGAGCGCCAGGTCCGTCTCCCCCGCGTCGCCCGAGCCGCTCACCGGGGCCTCAGGCGCCGGCGATGGTCATGCCATCGATTCTGATGGTGGGCGCATTGCTGGCGTGGCGGAACAGCAGGTCATCCGCCGGGACCATGGCCTTGAACATGTCCTTGAGGTTTCCGGCGATGGTGACTTCGGCCACAGGGCTGGTCAGTTCGCCATCCTCGATGAGGAAGCCCGAAGCGCCGCGCGAATAATCCCCGGTGAGGCCGTTGACGCCCATGCCGATCAGCTCGGTAACATAGAAGCCGCGCTTGATATCGGCCATCAGCGCCTTCGGGCTGAGGCTGCCGGCGGCCATGTGCAGGTTGCTGGTGCCGGCGCCCGGCGGCCCCGAAGTGCCGCGCGCCGCATGGCCGGTGGGCTTGAGGCCGAGCTGGCGGGCGCTGGCGGCATCGAGCAGCCAGCCGGTGAGCACGCCGTTCTCGATAAGCGCGGTGCGCGCCACGGGCAGGCCCTCGCCATCGAAGCTGCGCGAGCGCAGGCCGCGCAGGCGCAGCGGATCATCGATGATATGGATGCCGGCAGCAAACACCTCGGTGCCCAGCGCATCCTTGAGGAAGCTGGTGCCGCGAGTGATGGCGCTGCCGGTGATGGCGCCGACGAAGTGGCCGATGAGCGACGAACTGACCCGCGGATCGAAGATGATCGGCAGCGCCGCCGTTTCCAGCTTGATCGGGCGCAGGCGGCGCACGGCGCGCTCGCCGGCGCGGCGGCCAATGGCCTCGGCCGCTTCCAGGTCGGCAAAATGCCGGGCGCTGTGCCAGGCATAATCGCGCTGCATCTCGGCGCCTTCGCCGGCGAGCACGCTGGCCGAGGTGCCATAGCTGGAGGAGGGCTTGCCGGCGGCAAAGCCGGTGGAGGTGGCCAGCGCCATCACGGCGCGGCCGGCAGAGGCGCCGCCGCCCTCGGAATTGGTCACGCCGGGAATGGCGCGGGCGGCATCCTCGGCAGCCATGGCGATGTCCCGCAGCTGCTCGGCGCTGGGCTCGGCGCCATCATCGAGATCGAGCTCAGCGGCCTGGCCTTTCAGCAGCATGTCCTCCGGCGCAAGGCCGGCCCATTTGTCCTCCGGGGCCAGCCGCGCCATGGCGACGGCGCGCTCTGCGGCGACGGCCAGCGCCGCCGGGCTGAGATCGGACGAGGAGACGCTGGCCGAGCGCTGGCCGATGAAGACGCGGATGCCGATCTCCTCGCCCTCGGAGCGGCCGATCTCCTCAAGCTTGCCGAGGCGGACGGAGACGGCGGTGGAGCCATCCCCCACATAGATCGCGTCTGCCGCATCGGCACCGGCGGCCTTGGCGGCGGAGAGGGCGGAGCTGAGGCGATCGAGCGCCTGAGGAACTTTGAGCATGGCTTCTCGCTTAGGACGCCGCGGCGGCGCGGTCCAGAGATTGCCGCAAATGGGGGCTGCGATGGATGCGCGCAAGGGCTCGGAAATATTGTTTAAACTATTGTAAATGCTTTATTTTTGTCGATTCTGTCCAATCCTGCGGCGAGCGCGCTGGCTATACCGGCAATGGGTCGAACCACTCTTGCAGGAGAAAGCCCATGAATCCCGTGCTCTACTGGAATGCCGTGCTGCTCGAAGCCTCGCGGCGCGATTTCACCCGTGGTTTCAACAATGCCCAGCAGCCCGGCCCCATCCGCACCTCGCGGGCCATGGCGATCGTCCACATCGCCATCCATGACGTGGTGGCGTTCCGCGCCAACCAGCCCGGCGCCACCTGGCTGCAGAAATCCGGCGCCGCGCACGGCATCGTGCCGTCCGCCGGCGGGGACCGGGAGGACATGATTGCCGGCGCCGCCGTGACGGCGCTGAAGGCGCTCTACCCGAATTATCATGGCTATTTCGATGACAGCCTTGGCTCGGTGAGCGGGCCAGCGTTCACTTATGGCGCTTCGGTGGCCAACGCCGTGCTGGCGGCGCGCGCCTCGGATGGTTCGAATGACACGATCGCCACCGGCCAGGCCGATAGCCTGGCCTATGGCGACCATCGCGCCGACCCTTACCAGCCCGGCCAGAACCGGCTGGGGCTGCGCTGGGGGAATGTGACGCGCTTTACCGGCGGTGCGCCGCTGCCGCTCGATCCCTACCCCGGCCATGGCACGCCGGACTTTCTGGCCAACCCGGCCTATCGGCAGGATTTCGAGGAGGTGCGGGACCATGGCGCGCTGGGGCGCGGCGCGCGCACGGCCGAGCAGCAGCGGATCGGCGTCTATTGGGGTTATGATGGCGCGATGAACCTTGGCGTGCCGCCGCGGCTCTACAACCAGGTGGCGCGGCGGATCGTGGAGGGCCGGGTGCTTTCGGTGCCGAAGACGGCGGAGCTGTTCGCCATCCTTAACGTCGCCATGGCCGATGCCGGCATCGATGCCTGGCACCATAAATATGTGAACAACCTTTGGCGGCCCGTCGTCGGCATCCGGCAGGAACCGGCGACGGATGGCGGGGACCCGTTCTGGGCGCCGCTGGGCGCACCGCAGACCAACACCGGGGTGCGCTCGCCGCACACGCCCAACTTCCCGGCCTATCCTTCCGGCCATGCCACCTTCGGCGCGGCGCTGCTGCAATCGCTGCGGCTCTCGCTGAAGACTGCGCAGGGGCCGATCAGCGTTGCCGATGTGCTGGCGTTTGATACGCCGGGCGCGCCCGCCGTGCCGGGCGAGACGTTCAGCTTTGTCTCGGATGAACTGGACGGCATCTCGGGAGACCCGGATGGCTCGACCCGGACGCGGGTGGAAAAGCAGTTCCGCAGCTATGCCGAGGCGGTGTGGGAAAACGCCGTGAGCCGGGTCTACCTCGGCGTCCACTGGCGCTTCGATGGCCTGCCGCGCGACGCTGCGGACAATATCGGCGGCGTGCCGCTGGGCCTCAAGGTGGGGCAGCAGGCACATGCGATGTTCAACACCGGCCCTTCGTTGGCCGGGGTGGACTGAGCCTGGCGGGCGCGGGCTGGCGGCCAACCCGGCGCCAGCCCGCAGCCATTCTCAGCCGGCCAGCCCCACCACGGCGCAGGCGGCAAAGGCCAGAAATCCGGTGGTGCGGTTGCTGCGGAACAGCGCCAGCGCTTGCGGCGGGCTGGTGTCCCGCAGGCCCAGCACCTGCAGGGCGAGGTGCAGCGCGAAGGGCAGCGCCGGCAGCGCCGCCAGCGGATCGGGCAGGCGGGTATAAAGTGCTGCGGCGAGCAGCAGCGCGCTGGCAGCATAGAACAGGCTGACGCCGAGCCGGGCATGGCGGCCCAGTGCCCGCGCCGAGGATTTGATGCCGGCCATGGCATCATCCTCGATGTCCTGCAGGGCGTAGATGGTGTCATAGCCCAGGGTCCAGAAGATGCCGGCGGCGTAGAGCAGCAGCATCGGCAGGCCAGGGTCGGTGATCGCGGCATAGCCGACCAGCGCGCCCCAGTTGAAGGTGAGCCCGAGCCAGGCTTGTGGCCACCAGGTGATGCGCTTCATGAACGGGTAGCCCGCCACCAGCAGCAGGCTGGCCAGCGCCACACCCTGCGCCAGCGGCCGCAATTGCAGCAGCACGACAAGGCCGATGAGCGAAAGCCCGATGGCAAAGGCCAGCGCCGCCTTGACGCTGATGGCACCGCTGGCCACCGGCCGGGCGCGGGTGCGCTCGACCTGCGCATCAAGGTCACGATCGATGATGTCGTTCCACACGCAGCCGGCGCCGCGCATGGCGATGGTGCCGAGCCCGAACCACAGCATCAGCGCCCAATCCGCCACCAGCCCGCCGGCCAGCGCCATGCCCCAGCTGCACGGCCAGAACAGCAGCCAGGCTCCGGCCGGGCGATCGAGCCGGGCGAGGCGCGCCCAGGGCTGGAGCGCTGCCGGCAGCACATCCACCCAGCTTGCCGCCACGGCATCGGGCGTCACCTGCTGTTTCGGCGGAAGGGGCGCTGTGCTAGCCACGGGGCCATGAGCGAAACTGGCCCCGATTTGTCAACCGACCTGCTCGGCACACCCCGGCTTTATGTCGATGTGCCGCTCGCCGCCGATGCCGTGCTGACGCTGCCGGTGCCGCAATCGCATTATCTGGCGCAGGTGATGCGGCGCGCCCCCGGAGACATGGTGCGCCTGTTCGATAACCGGAGCGGGGAATGGGCGGCGCGGATCGTCACGGCCGGGCGCAAGGCCGTGGTGGTGAGCATCGCGGCGCAGATCTCGCCGCGCGAGGCCGTGCCGGACCTGTGGCTGTGCTTTGCGCCCTTGAAGCGCGGGCGGATCGACTGGGTGGTGGAAAAAGCCTGCGAGCTTGGCGTGGAGCGGCTGCTGCCGGTGCTCACCCGCCGCACGGTGGTGGACAAGCTCAACCTGGAGCGGCTGCACGCGCACATGGTGGAAGCCGCCGAGCAGTGCGAGCGCACGGCGCTGCCCGAGCTTGCCGAGCCGGTGACGCTGGCGGCGATGCTCAAGGCCTGGCCGGCGGAGCGGACGCTGCTGTTCGCCGATGAGACCGGCGGCGCGCCGCTGGCTGCGGCCATGGCGGCTGCGCCGGCGCCGGCCGCCATCCTGATCGGGCCGGAGGGCGGCTTTGATGCGGCCGAGCGCGAGGCGATCCGCGCCCTGCCGCAATGCCGCCCGGTGTCCCTGGGGCCACGTATCCTGCGGGCCGATACCGCCGCTGCCGTGGCGATCGGCGTGTGGCAGGCAGTGGCCGGGGACGGTTAGGTCCCCGGCGTCACCTCAATGACGCGCTCTGCATCGTTCATCACTGCGGCGCGGGACCAGCGGAACGGCACATAGCCGCCGGACGCCCAGATCGGGAACAGGTCACGATAGTGCAGGCTGTTGGCATCGCCGGACTGGCCGGGGGTGTTGACGATCATGCTGTTGTCCCAGGCGCCGACGTCCAGAACCATGCGCACCGAGGCACCATGGCCGACACTGAAATCACCGCTGCGGCTGCCGGCGGCCATGGGCGTGGAGGCCGAGCCGCCGATGGGCAGCGGGCCGACGCTGCGGGCGTCGTCCCGGCCGGGGATCGGCAGATCCGGGCTGAACTGCGCCTTGTGCAGGCTGCCCCAGCGCCATTTTGCCGGGTCTGGTCCGAGCAGCTTCACTGTCTCGCGCCAGGCGGAGGCGAGCGAGGTTTTCAGGATGGCGGCGCGGGTGGCGCCGGGGTCTGCGCCCAGCAGAGGCCCTGGCGTTTCCAGCGCGCTGATGATCGAGGCCACAGAGGCGCGGCCAAAGGCGGCGCGCTGCGGCTCGGGCACGGTGGCGGCGGTGGCGGCCTCGATCAGATGCCGCAGCAGCCAGACCTCATGCAGCGCGGCGGGGGCGCTCTCGGCATTCTCATGCCCGTCCCAGCCCTTGAGCAGCGCCAGCGCGGCGCGGCTTTCCGCACTGTCCCCCTCAAGCCCGGCGAGCAGCGCCACGGCGCGCACGGCCAGCGGGCTGTACTGGTCGGTCTGCAGCGCCATGGCATCGCGCAGGCTGAACCGTGGCTTGGCGGAGAGCACGGTGGAGATCCGATCGATGCGCGAGCGATCCGTCCATTCAAAGGCGATCCGCCGGGTTTCGTTGGGATAATCCTTGGGCAGGTTCATCTCGTTGGCGGTGGCGATCCAGCCTTGCGCCGGGTTGTGCAGCGAGGGCAGCAGGCCAGGGTCCAGCAGGCCCTGCCACTCATGGCTGCCATCGCCGGGCACAGGCAGCAGGCCATCTGCGGTGTGGCGGACGGGCGAGAAGCCGGCGGCGGCCCAGCCGATATCGCCCTTGGTGTCGGCATAGACGAGGTTGAGCGACGGGGCGCCCCAATGCGCCTGGCCGATGGTGAAATCATTCCAGCTCTTGGCGCGGTAGAGCCAGGCGGCGTTGAAATAGGCCGAGGCGCCCGGCTTGTCCCAAGTGGCGCGCAGCGCGAAGCTGCGGCCGCTGGCGTCCGTGTGGAGCACAGGGCCATGGCGGGTGAAGCGCAGCTCAATGGTGCGCGGCGCCTCGCCCTTCACTTCGAGTGTTTCGCGGACAATGCGATAGGGCTCGGCCTTGCCCTTGTAGCGATAGGTGCCGCTGGCAGCGGGCGCGTAGACCATCAGGTCCTGCTGATCCATGGCGAAGATGGTGAGGCCCCAGGCGACATCCTCGTTATGGCCAAAGCTCACGCCCGGCAGCGAGGGCTCGCCGGCCCCGGCAATGTGCAGGCCAGGGGCATCGAGATGGACGATGTAACGCAGCGACGGCACGCCATGGGCGCGGTGCGGATCACCGGCGAGGATCGGCCGGCCCGTATCGGTGCGGCCGGGGGCGACCACCCAGTTGTTCGAGCCATCCGCCACATCGGTATTGGCGGCCTGGGTGAGCATGGAGGGCGCATCCACGGCCTTGACCTTGCCGGCCTCGAAGCTGACGCCGCCGGTGCCGAGCAGATAATCCTTCAGCACGCCGGCCGGGATGGCGCAGGGGTCCAGCCCCTTGGGCATGATGATGGTGTGGGCCGGCTCGAGCTTGCGGCGCAGCGGCTCGTAGCGCAGCCCGGCGCCGCACAGGGCGCGGGCGCGGGCGACTTCCGACGGCAGGTTGCTGACCAGCGCGTTGGAGCGGATGCGGACAATATCCTCGGCGGTCCAGCGCTCGGGGCGCGTGCCGGTGGCGCCGAACTCCTCGGGCAGCGGCTGGCGGCCGGCCTCCACGTCGCTCACGAACGCGTTAATCCCGGCGGCAAATGCCTCGGTCCAGCCCTTGGCCTCGGTGGGGTAGGCGGCCCATTCGGCGGCCATGTCACCCCTGTAGAGCAGCAGGCGGGAGGCGCGGTCCTGCTCGGCAAAGGCCGGGCCGAAACTGGCGGCGAGGCGGCCGAGGCCGCGCTTGCGCCACAGGTCGATCTGCCAGAGCCTGTCCCGTGCCGTGGCATAGCCTTGCAGGAAAAACGCATCCTGCGCGCTGCCGGCCTGGATGTGCGAGATGCCCCAGCGATCGATGACGATGCGGCCCGGCAGGGCGAGGCCGGGCAGGCTGCGGGCTTCCAGCGCGGCGCTGGGCGGCGGTGATTGGGCCAGCGCGGTGCCGGCCGAAAGCGCCGCGACCAGTGCGAGAATTCCAGCGAATTTCATGGCAGCGCCCCCGGTGCCGGCGCTGCCCCGTTGCAGCGCCAGCCCGAGTTTGTGCAGCACCGGACGGCTGGGGGCAAGCTACTCCGCGGCCATCGCCAGGGCAGGCTCGCCCTGAGGCCCGCGCACCAGCACGCCGGGCAGCGCGCCGGTCGGCTGGCCCTCCCGGAAGGTGACGATGCCGCGCTTGATGGTGGCGACATAGCCATCGGCCCGCTGCAGGAGTCGTTTGCCGCCGGCGGGCAGATCGAACGCCATCCACGGCTTGCCGAGCTTGAGGCGCGGCAGGTCGATCAGGTTGATGTCCGCCAGATAGCCGGGGGCCAGCACGCCGCGGTCGTTCATGCCATAAAGCTTTGCCGTATCATGGCATTGGCGCTTGATGGCGTTCTCCAGCGTGATGGTGCCTCGGGCCCTGTCCCGCACCCAATGCTGGAGCAGGAAGGTGGGCGAGGCGGCATCGCAGATGGTGCCGCAGTGCGCGCCGCCATCCGAGAGCGAGATGACGGTATCGTCGCGCTCGAGCAGGCCCTTGACGAAATCCAGGTTGCCATCGGCATAGTTGAGGATGGGGAAGTAGATGAAGCCGGTGCCCTCGCCGGAGGACATCAGGTCATAGGCATATTCGGCGGCGGGCTTGCCGGCAGCCTTGGCGAGGGCTTCGATGGTCTGCTGCTGGGTCGGCTCGTAATCAAAACCTTCGCCCATGCCATATTGCAGGCCGAAGCCGAGCGCGACGGCGTACAGCAGCGGCAACACGTCCGACTCGGGGAACACATTGTCTTCGCTCAGCAATTTGGCCTTGAACGCGGGGTCCGAGAGCTTGGCCCATTGCTCGGTCCAGGGCAGGTTCTCGATTTCCACCCAGCTCGGCTTGAACTTGAAGGGGTGCACCGTGCCGCGCCAGGCCATGAGGATGCCGGTGCCGCGCAGGGCGATCTGCGCCACGATATTGGCGCCTTTCGCGTTCCACTTCGCGGTCTCTTCCATCTGCTCCTGCCACGGTAACTCCTTGGCAATGCTCTGCAACATGGCGTAGGTGACCGGCAGGCCCGTCTCCTGGCTGAGCGCGCCCATCCAGCCGAATTCGTCCCACTCGCGCTTCAGGTCCGAGGCCATTTCGAACACGCCGTGCCCGGCGCGGGCGACGGCGCGGCCGATGCCGATCAGCTCCTCCTTGGTGGCGGTGGTGCCGGGCACCAGCTGGCCGTCGATCGACTTGTGGAGGACGGTGCGGGAGGTGGAAAAGCCCAGTGCGCCGGCCTTCAGGCCCTCCTCCACAATCGCCGACATCTGGGCGATTTCATGCTCCGTCGGCGCCTCGTTGTTGGCGCCGCGCTCGCCCATCACATAGGCGCGCACCGCGCCGTGCGGCACATGGGTGGCCACGTCGATTGTCCGCGGCATCGCCTCAAGTGCATCAAGATACTCAGGAAAAGTCTCCCAGTTCCAGGTCATGCCCTCGGCCAGAGCGGTGCCGGGAATGTCTTCCACGCCTTCCATCAGCCCGATCAGCCAGGCGTGCTTGTCCGGTTTGGCGGGGGCGAATCCTACGCCGCAATTGCCCATCACCACCGTGGTTACGCCGTGCCAGGCGGAGGGGCCCATCTCCTGGTCCCAGGTGGCCTGGCCGTCGTAGTGGGTGTGGATGTCCACAAAGCCGGGGGTGACGGTGAGGTCCTTGGCGTCGATCTCCTCGCGGCCCTTGGCGGTGATGGTGCCGATGGCGCTGATGCGGCCGGAATCTACTGCAATATCAGCGCAATAGGCCGGCGCTCCGGTGCCGTCCACAATAGTGCCGCCGCGAATGACCAGATCATGCATGTGTCGTCTCCATCCCCATGGAAAGGCGCAGCATGGCACGGATCGGCAGCCAGCGGGACTATGATTCAAACTGGGGCATTTCCGGAGATTCCCGGTTCGGGCCCGGCACCGGCCCGGCCCTGCGGCGGCGCTGGCCCGGCGCCCGGCCGGCGCTCGCGGGCGCTGGACCGGCGCGCCGCGGGAGAAAGCCGGATGTCATGCAAGTTTCAAGCTTGGCTCAATTGCGCGCGGCGCTTGGCGGCGGTAGACGCGCAATATGAGCAATCAAGTGACAGCGACGGGCGATGACGCCCCCATTGAAAACCGGTCGCAGCTGATCGGCGTGTTCGAGGCGGGCAACAAGCCCGAGGCCGATTGGCGGATCGGCACCGAGCATGAGAAATTCGTCTATCGCCTCGCGGACCATCGCGCGCCTTCCTATGAGGAGCCAGGCGGCATCCGGGACTTGCTGAAGGGCATGGAGTCCTTTGGCTGGGAGCCGGTGGTGGAGGGCGGGCACGTTATCGCGCTCAAGGGTGCCGATGGCGCGATCAGCCTGGAGCCGGCCGGCCAGTTCGAGCTTTCCGGCGCGCCGCTGGAGAGCATCCACCAGACCTGCGCGGAATCGAACCGCCACCTCGCCCAGTGCCGCGAAGTGGGGGACAAGCTCGGCCTCGGCTTCCTCGGCCTCGGCTTCTGGCCGGACAAGACGCGCGCCGATCTGCCGGTGATGCCCAAGGGCCGCTATGTCATCATGCGCGCCCACATGCCGCGCGTGGGCAACCTCGGGCTGGACATGATGCTGCGCACCTGCACCATCCAGACCAACCTGGATTATGCCTCCGAGGCGGACATGGTGCTGAAGTTCCGCGTCAGCATGGCGCTGCAGCCGCTGGCGACGGCGCTGTTCGCCAACTCGCCGTTCACGGAAGGCAAGCCGAACGGCTTCAAAAGCTTCCGCAGCCATATCTGGACGGATACGGACCCGGCGCGCACCGGCACGCTGCCCTTCGTGTTCGAAGATGGCTTCGGCTTCGAGCGCTATGCCGATTACGCGCTCGATGTGCCGATGTACTTTGTCTACCGCAACGGCAAATACATCGACGCTGCCGGCCTCAGCTTCCGGGATTTCCTCGATGGCAAACTCGCCGTGCTGCCCGGCGAAAAGCCCAAGCTGGGAGATTGGAAGGACCATCTCTCCACCGCCTTCCCGGAAGTGCGGCTGAAGGGCTACCTCGAGATGCGCGGCGCCGATGGCGGCCGGTGGGACCGGATCTGCGCGCTTCCCGCCTTCTGGGTCGGCCTGCTGTATGATGACGTGGCGATGGACGCCGCCTGGGAGCTGGTGAAGCACTGGACGCCGGCCGACCATGAGCGCCTGCGCGCCGAAGTGCCTCGCCTCGCCCTGCAAGCCGCCAGCCCGAACGGCGGCACGCTGCAAGACCTCGCCAAGCAGGTCCTCGCCATCGCCGACGCCGGCCTCGCCCGCCGCGCCCGCCTCAACCGGATTGGGGACACCGAGCAAGGCTTCCTCGGCCCGCTGCGCGAAATCGCCGAGAGCGGGCTCACGAACGCGGACCGGATGCTGGCGCTGTATGAAGGCGCCTGGGGCGGCGATGTGTCCAAGGTGTACGGGATGGAGAGCTACTGATCAGGGTGTAACCCCCTCTCCCGCTTGCGGGAGAGGCGAGACGCGCGCCAGCGCGCCGGGTGAGGGTGTGCCCGTCTGCACAGAAAAAGCGACACCCTCACCCGCTCGCCCGAGTGGGCGAGTCGCCTCTCCCGCAAGCGGGAGAGGGGGGCTTTGTCCCGGCTTGATGCCGCGGAAGCCGCTCTCGTCAGGGCGCCCCTACAGCACCAGCCCCTCTCCCGCCTGCGGGAGAGGCGAGACGCGCTCCAGCGCGCCGGGTGAGGGTGTGCCGGCCTGCACAGAAAAAGCGACACCCTCACCCGCTCGCCCAAGCTGGCGAGTCGCCTCTCCCGCAGGCGGGAGAGGGGGGCTTTGTCCCGCCGCAATTTGGCCGGAAGCCGCTCCAGGCAAGCGGTGGGCCTCTCCCTCGCCTCAGGTCTTGGCAGGCAGCGGCGTGCTGCCCGCGGGGCCTTGCAAGGCAGCGTCCATGGCGATGAAACGATCCGAGACAGATTTGGGCACGTTGCGTCGCCACAGGCTGACGCCGATCGCCGCGATGCTGCTGGCGGCAAAGCCGGGGATGATCTCGTAGAGAAAGGCCGAGGGTGCCTGGCCGGCAATGGTGAAAGGCGCATAGAGCCAGAGCAGAACGGTGACTGCGCCAACGCCGATTCCGGCCAGGGCGCCGTCACGTGTCAGGCCGCGCCAGTGCAGGCTGAGCAGGATGACCGGACCGAAAGCGGCGCCGAAGCCGGCCCAGGCGTTGCCTACCAGCGAGAGGATATTGCTTGAGCGATCAAGCGACAGGCCGAGAGCGACGATGGCAACAACCAGGGTCGAGATGCGGCCGACGAGCACGAGTTCGCGCTGACTGGCGGCCTTGCGCAGGAAGGTCTTGTAGAAATCCTCGGTCAGTGAACTGGACGAGACCAGCAACTGCGACGAGATCGTGCTCATGATGGCAGCCAGGATCGCAGCGAGCAGGAAGCCTGCAACGAGCGGGCTGAACAGGGTTTGCGAGAGCAGGATGAAGATTGTTTCCGGATCATCAATGCGGATGGCATTGGCACTGACATAGGCCAGGCCGGCGATGCCGACCATGACGGCGCCGACAACTGTCACCAGCATCCAGCTCATGCCGATGCGTCGCGCCGTCGGCAGATCGTCAATGGAGCGGATGGCCATGAACCGCACGATGATGTGCGGCTGGCCGAAATAGCCAAGACCCCACGCGAGTGCCGAGAGAATGCCGAGCGTCGAGATGCCCGATAGCCAGCCAAGGAAATCCGGGTCCAGCGCTTCCACGGCAAGGCGCGTGGGCTGCCAGCCGTCCATGGCCACGATGGCGGCCACAGGCACCAGCACCAGTGCAGCAAACATGATGCAGCCCTGCACGAAATCCGTGAGGCTGACGGCCAGGAAGCCGCCGAACAATGTGTAGGCAATGACAACGCCGGCCGTGAGGACAAGGCCGAAGCGATAATCATAGCCGAAAGAGGCCTCGAACAGCTTGCCGCCGGCGACCAGCCCGGCGGAGGTGTAGAGTGTGAAAAAGATCACGATGACCAGCGATGAGATGACACGCAGCTTGCGGGACCGGTCTTCGAAGCGCTTTTCCAGATAATCGGGGATGGTGATCGCGTCGTCGGCAACCTCTGTGTAGACGCGCAGGCGCAGTGCCACGAGACGATAGTTAAGCCAGGCGCCGATGAGCAGTCCGACGGCGATCCACGCGGCGTTGAGGCCCGACAGATACACAGCTCCTGGCAAGCCCATCAGCATCCAGCCGCTCATGTCCGATGCGCCTGCAGAGAGGGCCACGACAGCGGGGTGCAACTGGCGCCCACCCAGCATGAACTCGGAAACATTGCCCGTTGATTTGCGATAGGCATAGGCACCGATGGCCAGCATGAGCAGGAAATAGGCGCCAAGTGATATGGCTGTTTCGGTGTTCATTATCCGACTTTCTCAGCGTAGCGCGATGGCGCGGCGATAGGCGGCATCGAGGGTGGCTGTGAGCCGCGCGGACAGGCCGCCATCGGCGTTCAGGGCGGCAAGGCCGGCAGCGGTGGTGCCATTGCGGCTGGTTACGCTGGTCCGCAACTCCGCCAGCGAGCTGCGCTCCGCCTGGGCCATGGCGATGGCGCCGGCCATTGTGGACAGAGTGAGGGAACGGGCCTGCTCGGGCGGGAAGCCCAGGCTCTCGGCTGCCGAGGCATAGGCGCGCGCGATCTCGAAGATATAGCCGGGGCCTGATCCGGCGACGGCCGTGAACCGGTCAAGCTGGTCCTCATTGTCAAGCCAGAGGGTTGTGCCTGCCGCTGCCATCAGGGCCGTGATGGCGTCTCGCTGTGCGGCCGTGGCCCGATCGTCAGCGCACAGGCCGCTTACACCGGCGCCAATGGCGGCAGGCAGGTTGGGCATGATCCGGACGACCGGCGCTGCGCCGAAAAGGCTGTGCAGCCGGGCGATCGAGCAGCCGGCCGCGATTGAAGCGAGCAGGCCGCCGGGAGCCAGGCGCGCGGCATAGGCTGGCGCTACCATATCCATCAGTTGAGGCTTTACCGCCATGACAACCAGATCGAACCGGCAATCAGCGATGCCTGGCGGCTCTGGAAGAAACGCCAGCCTCTCGCTGGCCTGCAGCGGCGGCACGACGCTTGCCGCCGCGCTTGCCTCAGCGAAGCGCGGTGCGATGACCCAGAACTGATGGGCCTTGAGCGAGCGCCACTGCTGAAGCAGGGCAGCGCCCATTTTGCCGTGACCAACCAACGCAATTCGCAAGAAATCAGCCTCCAGAAGAATTTGCCGCTCGCACAATCATGGGCTCGGAAGCGGCTCGCTGCGGAGTTCAATAAAATGAACAACCTCTGCAGCATGCAATCGCCAAAGCTGATAAAGCAAAATTGCAGCGTTGAAAAATCAGTAAATTACGCCTAAGTGCGCATTTGTGTTGAATATGCCCTATCTTATTATCTCTTGAATATTTTGATGTCAAATTTATCATTAATTCATAGTGATGAGATGGGGTTTTATGATTTTGTTTTTAAATTTATGGGTGTAAATTGATTTCCGAGAAGCACATCGTCATCAAGATCGGCTCTGCCCTGCTCACCAACCAGGATCTGCTGACCCCGCGCTGGGCCTTCCTGCAACGTGTCATGGAGGACATCGCCCTGCTGCGGGCCGAGGGCTACAAAGTCATCCTTTGCTCGTCGGGCGCTGTTGCGCTTGGCATGAACATGATCGGCGTGACGCCGGAAACGGCCGGGCTGAGAGACAAGCAGGCCGCGGCAGCGTGCGGGATGCCACTGCTGTTGAACGCCTACAGGCAGATCGGGCACGAGCATGACCTGAACATTGCACAGGTTCTGGTCACGCTCAGCGATTTCGAGGATCATCGGCGTTTCCTCAATACCAAGAATACGTTGCACCGGCTGCTGCACGCTGGCGTGATGCCGATCATCAACGAGAATGACACGGTCACGACGGAAGAAATTCGTGTTGGTGACAATGATCGGCTCGCAGCCAAGGTAGCCCAGATGGTCCAGGCGCAACATCTCGTGATCCTGACCAGCGTGGATGGCCTTTATGATCGCAATCCATCGGAGCCGGGCGCCAGACTTGTCGAGACCGTCCATGATGTCAGCGAGTATCTTGCGGTTGTTGATGGCGTCAGCCCGCTGGGCAGCGGCGGTATGCTGACCAAGATGCAGGCAGCCAACATGGCGCAGAATGCCGGCTGCACGACGCTGATAGCCAATGGTGAGGCGGACAACCCGGTGAGTTCGGTGCTCAAGGGCCTGCGTCCGTGCACGACCTGTGTTGCTCACGCAGAGCCGGAGACGAGCTGGGCGGCCTGGCTGACAAGCAGGCTTCACATGGCCGGCAGCATTGTCATCGCCAAGGAGGCTGCTGACTTGATTGCCGCTGGCAGCCGCGGCGTGGAGCGCAACGATGTTGTTTCACTCACCGGCCACTATGTGAAGGGCGACGTCATCCATATTTATGATGATACCGGCTGCGAGCGTGCGCGCGGCATGTCGGATTTTTCGTCAGATGAAACGGCGATTCTGGTTCGCAACATGGAGATGCCGGTCAAGCAACTGCTCGGCTATCATTCCCGGGCTGTGCTGGTCGAACCGGAAAATCTGATCAGCCTGCAGGATCGTCACCTTCCATGGGAGCTTCCTGCTACCGTAAGCTGATCCCGGCCCGGCCTTGGTCTAGAGCTTCCGCCGCGCCGCCGCATACAGCGCAATCGCCGCTGCATTCGACACATTCAGGCTTTCCATGGCTTCCGAGATCGGCAGCTTGGCGAGCTGGTCGCAGCGTTCGCGGGTGAGGGGGCGCATGCCTTCGCCCTCGGCGCCGAGGACGAGGCAGGGCTGGGTGCTGGCGAGGGCGGATTCGAGTTCGGCGTCGGCCTCGCCATCGAGGCCGATGCGCCAGAAGCCGGCGTCGCCGATTTCATCGAGGGCGCGGGCGAGGTTGACGACGCGGCACCAGGGCAGGGTTTCCAGCGCGCCGGAGGCGGAGCGGGCGAGGACGCCGGATTCGCCGGGGGCGTGGCGATCCTGCGTCACCAGTGCGCGGGCGTTGAAGGCGACGGCGGAGCGCATGATGGCGCCGACATTGTGCGGGTCTGTCACCTGATCGAGCACGATAATCGGGCGGTTGGCGCCATCGGCGGCGGCTTCGGCCAGCACATCGCCGAGCCAGACGGATTCGAGCGGCTCGACTTCCAGCACAAAGCCCTGATGCGGGGCATCGGCGGGGACGAGGCGGCCAAGGTCTCCATCATCGCCATATTGCACCGTGAGCCCCTTGGGGATGACGATGGTTTTTGCCGTGGCGTGCGTGACGTGGAGCTTGCGGAAGATGCGTTCCGGATTGTCCAGCGCCGCGAACACGGCGTGGCGGCCATACAGACGCGGGTAGGGGCTTTTTTGCCCCGTCGTGCTGCGTGCGGCGTTTTTTGGATGTGGTCTGCGGCCCATGTGAGGGGCCATAGCGCGGCGGGGCCTGTGTTGTAAGCCCCGCCGGCGGATGGGCGGCTTATTGGCTGCCGCTGGTGGCCGGTGCTTCAGCCGGCGCAGCGGTGGCGCTGGCGGCTACGGCGGAGGCGACAGCAGCTTCGAACTCGGTGCTGGTCATGCCGATGGCCAGGCCGGTGCCGCCGATGGCAAAGGCGGTGACGGGCAGGCGGACCTCGCCATTGGCGGTGGCGGCGGTGACAAGCTCCCCCTCCACGGCCTTGACGGTGGCGACCGGGGTGCCGCCCGAGCCATGGATGACAGCGCCCGGCGTGAGCGCGGCCATGACCTTGGCCTTGGTTTCCGCAGCGGCCTGCTGGGCGGCGGCGTTGAGCTGCTCACGGGTGGCGGCGAGCAGCGGGCCCTTGGGCGTGGTGCCGAAGGACGAGGGCGGGATGGCGATGGTGTTGGTGCCGGTATCGACGACAACGGTATCGGCGGTGACGGAGGCGACCTTGCCGACTTCGGCGCCGGCGGTGTCATAGATGGTGGCGCCGGCGACCAGTCCGGTGGGGGCCTGGGCGAGCGCCGGGATGGCGGTGCCGATGGCCAGCGTGGCCAGGACGGTCTTCAAAGCGGTGGTGATACGCATGGTGCTACTCTCTCCCTCGTAGTGAGGAGAGGATAACGCGCGATTCCGCGACGTATTGTGCGCTGCGGCAAAGCGTGGCTGGAGCGGGGCAGGGCGCGGCAACGGCGGTTGTGAGGCGCGTTTTGAGGGGAGAATCACTGCTTTTGGGGGGGCAGGTGGTGGAGGGGGTTGGATTTGAACCAACGTAGGGAAAACCCGGCAGATTTACAGTCTGCTGCCATTGACCGCTCGGCCACCCCTCCACGGGGTTCCTTTGGCAGGAAAGGGCCTTTCTGCTAAGCTAGTTGGGCGCTGGTGTCAATCATTTCGCAATGGTGGGCGATGCGGGTGTCTCTTGGGGACGCAGGGTGAGCTGCAGTGCAATGCCATGTTTTGGCCGCAAGGTCACGCGACTGGTGGGTTGTGGCTGGGTAGTTTCGGGCACCGCGATGGTGTAGCGGGCCAGCATTCGGGCTAGGATGACCGCAGCTTCCTGCTGGGCGAATCCGGCACCAATGCAGATGCGCGGCCCGGCGCCGAAGGGAATCCATGCCCGTTTGCAGGCATCGGCCTGGCTGGCATCCTGCCAGCGCTCGGGCTGGAACGCGTGCGGGCAGGGAAAGAGCGACTCCTTGCGTTGCAGCAGCCAGGGAGCGACGACCAGCAGATCGCCCGGGTGCATGGATTTGCCGCGCATGGTGGTGGGTGCAGCGACATCGCGCATCAGGAAACTGACAGGGGGGTAGAGCCGCAAGGTTTCTTTGAACGTGTCGCGTATCGCTTCCATGCGGCGTAGTCGATCGGCGCTTAACGGTTCAGCCAGAGCTTCGGCGCGTAGTTCATGCTGCAAATCGGGGCATTTACCGATGAGGTAGAGCGCCCAGGTGAGCGCACTGGCGGAGGTTTCATGTCCGGCGAGGAAAATGATTGCCACCTGGTCGCGGAGCTGTTCGTATGTAAAGGGCTCACCCGAGACCGGGTGGCGCGCCTTCATAAGTGCATGGAGGATGTCGTCGGGTCCGTCTTCGCCACGGTGGAAGGCGTCGTAGCGCGCCCGCACCACTGGGTCGAGTACGTTATGGATCAACTGCGCGGCGCGGCGAAGCGGACGGCGGAATAAACGATGCGGCACCCCGTAACTGCGCAGCAGCATGGCCGGTTGCGCCCAGCGCTGGTAGCGCTCGAACGCATCGAACACCTGCTGTGCTTCGGCTTCGCTCAGGGAATGGGAGAGGATGGTGCGGAAAATGACATCGGCGGTAACGAAGGTCATCAGCGGATCGATCACCACGGGTTGCGTCAGATCGCGCTGGTCGATCGCCGCGATCATGGCGTCGGCGGCCGCCATCATGTTGGGGAAGGCTTTGGTAAGATGAGTGTGCGCGAAGGCCGGATTGACCATGGCGCGTGCATGTTTCCACGCATCGCCATTGATGGTAAAGACGCTGTCGCCGATGAGCGGGTAGAGGCCTTCATGCAGGTAGTCGTGTTTGGGATAGTCCAGTGGTTTACTGAGAATCTCCTCGGCGAGCGGCAGATCGTTGGCGATGTAATAATGCAGCCCCGGCAGGTTCACTTCGCCCATTTTCATGCGGTAGCTGCGCTCGTAGAGCGTGTCGATCCACGAGCCAAGCCCGGCAATGAAACGCGGCAGCAGGGTAAGCTTGCTGCGATGCGGTTTGGGGAAGGGGGGAATGAACGGTGTACTCATCGCTGGAACTCTGCGACCGATTCGACCAACGTGTTCGCCCCGGCCGTGAGAGCGACATAATCGAGTGGCGACGGGGCGTCGCCCGTCATCAGGTAACGGAAATGGAAGCGGTGCCTGTCACGGCGCAGGCGCTGGTAATGCTCGGGCGTGTGGTAATCGAAAAAACGCGGATTGAGCAGCACGAGCGTGGCGGCGTGGTGCGGATGGTCGGGGAAGAACGGACTGGTGCGTGCATAGGCCGCGCCATCGGGTGGGGCGACGATATCGCACCAGTACAGGGGCACCTGCGCCACGCGTGAAAGGGCGGCTGAGAAATCGGCGGCATTGTCGAGCACGGAGATGATCGGGATACACTGGCCGAGGGTCAGCACTCGGAGTTGCGGTGGTAGCGTGCCGCCGGTCTGCGCCAGCAGGCGATCAAGCAGGTAGATCATGAGGATCGCACCATTGCTATGGCCAACAAGCAGGATCTCATCCGTACCGTCGGCAAGGGCTTTGCCGATACTCTCGGCGAACTGGTCAATCCGTTTCATTAAATCGGGGGTATGCGCCTTAGCGACTGCGGTATTGTAAAGTAGCAAGCGCAACAGCCAGAGCGATTTCAAGCGGCTGGCGAAGGGAATGCTGGCCGCGATGCCGAGGGACAGGGCAGCCCAATATGGCAGGATGATCCAGCCGAGCAGGCTAAGGCCGAATGGCACAGCTAGCAGAATGGCCAGCGGTGAAAAGAAGGTAATCAGCGGTGGCCGCGGCAGCTGTAGTTTATAGTGCCAACGGAAGTGGCGGATATAATAACCGTACATGCCAAGGCAGCGCAGTACGAGCATCAACGGATTGCGAATCCATGCCTTGCGCACGATATCGTCCCAGGCCAGGAAGTGATACTCGGTAGCGACATGGGCGCTGTGATGCGTGATTGTCCAGCGATCTCCCTCGCGCGGGCTCACTTCGATGGGTTCAGCAGTGAGACCGGTATAGCGTGCGGCAGCATCGCGGTACCATTGGTAGTAATGGCGCGCGCCACGGGGGTCGAACCCGCTTAGATAAAACACTTTGCGCTTAGTAACTGGCATGGGCAATATAGTGGCAGCAAAAATTCATTTTTGGAAATGGTAAAGTGACCGCTCAGCTGCCGCCGAAAGCCAAGATGCATCGAAGTTATTGCATGTTTTTGAATGGTGCGAAGTATAATCGCAATGTTGGCTGCAAACTTCATGACAACGCCTACGGGAAATTTGGCGGCGGACGTGAGCGTGACCGCGCGCGGGCAGATCGCGCGCTGTACGACCATATGCGCGGGCAGCACGATCCGCTGGCCATCCCCGCCTATCTTTTTGTGCGGCTGTATGGCTGGCTTTATTTCAACTACCATGGGTTCCCCTGGCGCGGGCAACTCTTGCGGTTTCGCCCCTAGCTGCCCTTCCCGGTATCGCTCGCCCATGCGTATGGTGTGGCCTGTTCACGCACACCATGAGGCTTTATGAGCGAGACGACACAGAATTTGGGCTTACGCCTGCTGAGCACGGGTCAGGCACAAAAGGAAGTGACCATCAATGAAGCATTGGCAAGCATCGATGCGCTGCTGAATCGCGGGGCGGCGGATAAGGATCTGGCGACGCCTCCGGCCGAGCCCGATGCCGGTCTGCTCTATATTGTGGGGGCTGCAGCGACCGGTGACTGGGCAGGTCATGAGGGCGACATTGCGTATTACGACCAGATCTGGCGGTTTGTGGCGCCCAATGAGGGCATGGTGCTGTGGGTGAACGACGAAGACGTCCTCTATGCCTATGATGGCAGCAATTGGGTCGTGGCCGGAAGTGGCGATTCCGTGACGCAGCTCGGGATTAACGCGACGGCGGATAGCGGTAATAAACTCACCGTTAAAAGCGACGCCGTACTTTTTGACCATAATGGCGATCATAGCCGCGTGAAGGTCAATAAGGCGACCAGCAGCGATACGGCCAGCCATCTTTTTCAGGTGGGCTATTCCGGCCGCGCCGAATTCGGCCTGACGGGCGATGACCATTTCCACCTCAAAATGTCGCCTGACGGCACCAACTGGTATGAGGCATTGAGTGTCAGCAAGGATAATCTCGACGTTACTGTGCAGGGAGATATCGACGTCAAGGGCGGGCTGATGATCTTGGAGCATAATGTCAACCCGTTGATATTTTTCAACGTGCCCGGTGCCGATCCGTCTTCCAGCCGCTACCGTATCTCGGTGACGGGGACGGGCATGATTTACCAGTCGCGTGACAGTAGCAACACCTTCATTGCCGACGATTACCTCATGGTGCGCGGCGCGCAAGGTGCCACACGGCATGATTACAAAATCAAGAACGTGACCGTGGTATCTATCCGTGAAGGGGAGCTACAACTCACCGGTGTGTTAAGCGCCAACGGGCTGGCCGCGAATGCCGGCGCCACCTTAACCATCGCTTCGGGAGTGGTGACGGCGACGCATTCGCGTCATCGCATCGATACGCAAGGCGCCGCCGCGGCGGACGATCTCGACACCATCAACGGTAGTCCGAAGGATGGGCAGTTACTCATCCTTAGCAGCGCGAATAACGGCCGCGACGTCACCGTGCGCAGCGGGGTCGGCAATATTCAACTGGCAAGCAATTTAACCCTGTCGCATATGTACGATACATTAACGCTGATCTGGTCGAACAGCGATGCGAAATGGCTGGAGCTAAGCCGTTCGGATAATGCCGCTTAATCGGGGATGGGATCAGCAAGATTGCGTTGCCAGTTGATGCCGCGTTTGCAAATGGTGGCCGGATTACCGGCAATCGCTACATTGGTTTCGGCAAAGGCGCGGGTAACGACGGCATGGGCGCCGACGACGCAATCTCCGGCAATGGCCGCACCTTTGAGAAAGCAGGCATTAGTGCCTACCCATACATGGTCGCCAATGCGAATATCGCGTGGCGGATTGACACGCTGGCGCGTGTGCATGTCGTAGACCAGATGGGTGTCGGATGTATGGGCGGTAATGGCGCTGGCGAACAAACAATCCGTGCCGATATGAATGGCGGACTCCTGCTCGCTTAGAAACAGACTCACATTGCCATTGAAGAAACTGCGTGCGCCGATGCTTACCGCATGGTGCGCGGCCAGCCCATCGGAACTGGGATAAATCGCGATGTTCAGCAGGCGGTTGACGATGATATCCTCCTCCAGCTCCACACTACAATGATTGCCAGTGATGGTGATGCGCAGCTCGCCAGCGCCTTTCAGCGGCCCGCGCAGGGTAACGCGGTTATGATCGCCCCGAACGGTAATAGCGACCTTTACCTTGTCAGCATAGGCTTTGGGGACAGCAATTTCATTGCCGGTACCGGTGTGATTGATGATCGGATTTTCAACCACGAGGTGCTCCGCGTAGCTGGTCATAAAAATCCAGTGCGTTGCGAATGGTCGTTTCCATATTGATGTAACGGTATTGGCCCAGGCGACCGCCAAAATAGACGTTGGACAGCTCTTCTGCCTCTGCCTGATACCGGGCGTAAAGCGCGTTGTTGGTTTCATCGTTAATCGGATAATACGGATCATCCTCCGCACCGACGGCCTGGGGATACTCACGAACGATCAGGGTTTTGTCCTTTGGGTAGTCGCGGTCGATATGCAGATGGCGGTATTCGTATTGCCGGGTAAAGCCGACATCGGCACCTGGGAAGTTGATGACCGCCGTGCCCTGGTAATCTTCGTAGGGAAGCACTTCATGTTCGAATCGCAACCCGCGATATTCGAGTCTGCCGAATTTGAAATCGAAATAACGGTCGATCGGCCCGGTGAAAATTACCGTGTCGCCCGGCGCGACGACGCGGTCTTTCACCTTCAGGAAATCCTGGTTCAGATGCACCGTAATGTTCGGGTGATCGAGCATGCGCTCGAACATTTTCGTATAGCCCTCATGCGGGATGCCCTGAAAGCGGGTGAAATAATAATTCTCATTATAATTATGGCGGAAGGGCAATTGCTTGACGATTTTGGCGGGTAAATCTTTCGGATCGCGGCCCCATTGTTTCGCCGTGTAGTCGCGCAGAAAGGCTTCATACAGGCGACGCCCGACCAGAACGATCGCTTGCTCCTCGAAATTTTTCGGATTGGCAAAATCAAAGCTGCCTTTATCTTTGGCGCGCTCGCTTTCGAGGAAGGCTTCGACCTCGAACGGTTTGAGGTTAAGGCCGAAGAACCCGTTGATGGTCTCGAGGTTGATCGGCATTTGGTACAGCTTGCCATCGACACAGCTGAGTACCTGGTGGTGGTAGCCGTTCAATGCCGTGAACTGGCTGATATACTCCCACACCCGCATATCGGACGTGTTAAAGATATGCATGCCGTATTTGTGGTATTCGATGCCGGTTTCGGGGTCGATGCCGGAATAGCAACTGCCGCCGATATGGTCTTTTCGCTCATAGATAATCACGGGCTCGTGCGATTGGCTGGCGAGGCGTTCGGCCAGCACGCAGCCATACAGGCCGGCACCGGCGATGTGGGTGGTCATAGCTGGTAGTCCTTATGAATCGTGGTAATTAAATCGAGATAGCGGCGGGCGAAATCCGCCGGGGTGAATTCCGCTGCATATAGCGCAGCATTGGCCTCGCCCATGCGCTGACGAGTGGCGGGGGAGGCATCGCGAAGGGCGAGAATAGACTGGGCCAGCGCCGGTGCATCGCCGGGCGGGAAGAACGCTATACCCTCGCTTTTCCCGTGAAAATACGTATTGCCGCCAACATCACTCATCACCAGTGCGGTGCCCAGTGAAAGCACTTCGAGCGTTACCAGATCGAAATAGGCCTGCGGCCCGGCAGAAAGATACACATCGCCGGCGTGAATGACGCTACCGGGATCGTCAGTGAAGCCGATATCGACCCAACGTGCGTCGGCGGGCGGGGTTACATTGCCCTTTGCCCCGGCGACAAGAAATTTCACGTTCACGCCGTTGTTCCACAGTAGCCTGGCGGCCTCGGTAATGGTGTCGAAGCCGCGTACCTTGAGCTGGTTGCCGACATAGGTAACCACGAAATCATCGGGCGACAACCCATAGTAACTGCGGACGAGCTCGGGGGGCTTGGGGGCATCGAGGGGGGTCGAGCCGGTGATAATATAACGAATGTCCTTGTCCTTGATGAGGCCCTCGAATTCATCCCAGAGGAAATAACCGTCCATCGCTTCTTTACAGGGAAAAATGAGGATGTCGCTTTTCTGGATGGCCTCGCGGTCGCGTGCTTTAAAGCGCGCGAACAGTTCGGCATATTCGGCCGGACGCGCTTTGAAAGCACTCTGCATCCAGTTCTCGTCCTGCATCATATGGTGCGGAATCGCGTCGTGCGTGGTGAGCATTTTGAGAATTTTTCGTGAACCGAAGCGGCGGCGCAAGTAGTGATCCACATACGGCACGTTATACACGCCATGGATGGCGATGGATTGGATATCGTTGCCAATCTGCCGGGCGATATCGCTCGGTAATCGCAAACTATTCCAGCGCCGCGCGGCAAAAAGAAATTCATGAATGTTCGCCCGGCGCTTGTTCACTGCATACGCCATTTTATGCAACACGCGCGGCTGGACTTTATTGAAGTTCAGGTAGTCCGACGTGGGCGCAAGAAAGCGGATGCGATCATCGACGGAGATACCCGCCTCCGAAAACCCTTCGCGCAGGCGCGAGGTATAGCCGACGGTGCCGCCTTTGCGTAGCTTGTATGACTGATGGATGTGGACATAATGCATCAGCGTTTTTTCTTGGCTGTCATGCGCACGGCATATTGAGTTTCGCGATAATAAAGGGGAATGAAATCAAGATGAGCGGCGCTTAGAAATTCCATGAAGGCCTGATGCTCTCCCTGCTGCCATTTACGGTAACCGAAATATTCATCGAAAAGGATAATCGTATCCGCCACGATGCGATCGCCGAGATGGTCGAAAATCGTTTTCGCCGAGCTATAGAGGTCGGAATCGATATGCAGGAAGGCGACAGGGGAAGTTTCCTTGTGCACGAAATCCGGCAGGGTATCGGTGAACCATCCTTTATAGAGCTTCACATTCTTCGCCACAGCCGGCAGGGTATCGAGCTTGAAACTGCCTTTATCAAAGACCGCTTTCGGATCGTGACCTGACCATAGTTCGGGCAATCCTTCGAAGCTGTCGAATCCGTGTACGGTGTGGGTCTCGAAGCGGCGAGCAATCTGGTTGATGGTCACGGCCTTATACACGCCGAACTCCATTAACAGGCCCAGTTGTGGGTCCACCTGCTCCAGGGTTTTTTGCAGCAGCATGCCCCGATTGGGAATATATTCCGCCACTGCCGCATGTTCCCGGATATAGGCAAGGGAACTTGCCACCGCTTCCTCCTGCAAGCCGCGGGCGAAGAGATGCTCGGCGGCGAGCTGTTTTTTATCGAGTTGCTGCAAGGCCTCCGGAATAGCTGCTATCCCATCGATAAGCGGCTTCAGGTCGCCCGGCCGCGTTAACTCGTTCAGGGGGGCCAGGCTGGTTTGTACGTGCTGCAGCAATACGGTGTGCGCCGGTACATTCGCCAGCTGGGTTTCCATAGCGGGCGGATTTGCCTGAGCTTTTGTTATTTGGTGTAGGGGCTGTGACGGAATAAAATGCCTTGCCGAAACGGCGGAATGCGATACCCTGCCCTTACGGAGATAAGCATGAATTTTGTCGGGCATCCCACGGCGGAGCAGGTCACGGAATATTGCCGCCAGGCATGGGTGAGCAAAAAGCCACCGCACGCCAACTTCACCTTCTTCCAGCATTACAGGGAAGAAGAAGGCCTGTTCCTCGATATTGGCGCGCATGCGGGGCAGAGCGTCGCTTACCTGGCCCAGACCCTGCCGCGCGTTTCGATGGTGGCTTTCGAGCCAAATCCGCTGTTCCAGCCCTGCCGCGATTTCCTGCTTGCCCAACTGCCCGGCAGGCTCACCTGGTACGACTTTGCCGTCGGCGCGGAAGCGACAACGGCGCAACTGCATGTACCTCGCGTTTCCGGCAATGTAACATTTGCACCCACCGTGGCGACGCCCCTTGGGCCTTCGTCGCGCGCCAGCCTCTCCGAGCGGCAGGTGCAAAAAGGCGGGGTACTCGATTCCCTGAAGCGCCACCGGGAAGATCCGGTGATCGAGTTTGAACATCTGGAAGTGCCGGTCAAGTCGGTGGATGCGCTCGGCCTGTTGCCCCGCTTCGCTAAAATCGATGTCGAAGGCTTCGAGTTTGAAGTGCTGCAAGGCATGCGGCAAACACTGGCGCGCTCCATGCCCATCCTGATGATCGAGAAGAACGAACATGAGCCCGTAATTGCCTTCCTCGAGAGCATCGATTACCAAAGCTTCTCTTACATTGAGGGGGCGCTCTACCCCTTCCACATCCGGCCCGACGTCAATGACATCTTTTTCCTGAGCGCGCGGGATGTCGCCTCGCTGCAGTCGCACGGCCTACATTTGAAGTCCTAGGGCTACTTTAGCGATGCGGCGTGAAAGCGGCTGCACAGGCGCGGATCACGCGGTGTTTGCTATCCCGGCAATATTCATGCGGCAGCAGGATGAGTTTGCGACTGCGCGCATAGGTTTTTTCCGGCAGGAGTTGCCTCAGCGCCCATAAGATCGGCTGGGTGGTGAGCATGGGCTTCGGGAATGCTGTCGCCGGGAGCACCGGGCTGGGTGTTTTAGGCACCGAGCGCCCCGCCCCGGCGGGACGCACTTTATGCATCTGGATGCTGCGGGCGAAGGGCAGGTAGTGCGGTGAATCGAACGGAATCGGCGCGGCGCGGCGATGCAGCGCGTAGCATTCCACCACGCCGCCGATGCGCCAGCGCAGCTCGCGAAATAACACGCGGTAGGTGCGGGTGAAGCGGCGGCCCTCAGTGTCGCGTAGCTGCCGTACGCTTGATGTGCCGAAGGAATAGACCGTGAAACGCAGGTAATGCAGGAAGCGCAGCATCGTTTCGCGCGCGGGCAGTGGCAGAGCCTTCAGCCCGGCCAGCACTTCGTCGCCACGTTGCACTTTGCGGTTCAGGGCGGGATGACTGTAGAACGCCTCGCCCGCATGGAAGCAGGGTTTGCCGAACATCATCGCCAGCACGCCCACACCGGAATTGACCAGCAACACGGCCGAAGCGGCGGCAAGGCAATCATGCACATGCGTATGGTTATCCAGCACCACGGCATGCTCGATCTCGGGAATAGCATCCTCCAGCGGATGTTTTTTGATGACCATGCACCAATCGCGCGGCAGGCGGCGCGCCACTTCGTTGCACAGCCGCACAAAGCCCTCCATGCCGCCGATGGATTCAGCGAAATAACGGATCACCGTATCATTGGGGCGCTGTAGAGGAACAAACAGTATTTTCTTGCCGACGAGTCCGTATTTTTGGCGCAACGCATCGGAGCCAAGGCGCGCGCCGTTTTGCTCGAGCGTGTCGTCAGAATGGATGGTTTGCTCGATGTAGTCAAGCGTGGCTGCTTGTTGCGCCGCCTCAAGCGGGTGGTTCCAATGGCGCTCGTGGTAAGTGTCGCTATCGGCGTTGAAACCGTTTTCGTCGAAGAACCAGCTATCTGGCAGCGCCCCGCGCTCGTAGACGAGGTAGGGCTTCTTCTGTTCACGCACCGCGCGATAGAGCGATAACCGATGCTCGTTGCCATAGGGATTATGGAACAGGGTGAGTTCGATTGACGCTTCCTCGATGTAGTTTAGCAGATCTTCCGGCGTATCGAACGTGGAGGGGTTGCGGCAGATCATGTCGCCGAGCAGTGGCAAGGCCTGGCGGATGCTGGCAAAGGTGATGGAATCATGCTTGTCCATCATCAGCACTTTGCGCGGATGCTGTCGGTTCGGCAGCGGGAACGGTTCCTTAGCTTCCTGATCGAACTGCTTGAGCGTTTTAATCAGCAGCGCACGGTTGCTATGGTTTTTTCCCTGATACGCCTTGCCCGGCGAGGGGTGCCACAGATGGAACAGCACCAGCCCGGCATGCAGCTGCGGGTAGCCGAACATCGCGTAGTAGGAGCGCAGGCCGGTATATTCATAATGCCGCCAGGTGAGCGGGTCGTAATAAAAATTCCACGGTTTATGGTAGGTATTGGCATACCAGGCCAACCGGTTCATTAACTCGAAATCCTCGAACCCGTGGCCGATAAAATCGGCCCGATGGCCGCCGGTCGAAAGATAATGCAGGCGATGAACCAGGATACAGGAGGAGGAGGGTGCGACGTTGAGATAGAACAGGTCATCCTGCGCGTAATATTTTTGCAGGTATACCGGTGCGCGTTGCTCTGCGTCCATTGCCAAGAACGGTTCGTTCGTGTCTTCTTTCAGATAAAACACGGGAATGGTGTGAATCTCCGTGGTGTAACGTCCCTCATGCGGCAGGGTTTTTTCGTTGACAAGGCGGCGGTAAAAGCTCGGCGCGCCCACTAGGTCGATATCGTGGAACATAATGAAATCGCCGTGCGCATGCATGGCGCCAAAATCGCGTGCGGATCCGATGGAGAATGGCTCACCCAACGTATCGTGGTAGAGGTAGGTCACGCCGTCGGGCAAGGCGGCGCGCAACTCGGCGCTATATTCCGGCTGGCTGCCGGAATCGACGATCACACATTCGATATCCGCATGTGCGAGTGGGCCATCCAACACATGGGCAATACGTTCAAGAATATAGGGTGTATGCGGCGTTAGTCGTATCGGGAAAATGAGTGATAATCGTACCGATGTTGCAGCATTTCCAGACATTTCATCCCCTAAAGACTTTTTACGGTCAAATTCAATAAATTCAATATCGCATGGGGGTTGTGCGGGTCAAGAAGTAGCTGACTGCAGATGAGTCGACCTGCTATTTTCTAATATGGTCGTGCACCGAGGCGGCGAGCAACAACAGTAGCGTATAGGCGGCAAAGCTCAGGAAAAAGACCGAAAAAATAGTATAAAGGCGCTTAGGCTCGGTTGCTTCCTGAGGCAGGTTGGGCGGCACAACCGGGTTCAGATACACATGCTTGCGGCTAGCCTCGGCCTGGGTAGTTTCAAGTGCACTCAGGGCAAGCTGGTAGCGTTTGGTGGCAAATTCCTGAAGTAAGACCAGGCCGCTATACTCATCGAGCCGTGCAACGTTCGTGTCGGGGTCAGTGGTAAGTAATTTGTCGCCATACCGTGCGGTTTGCCGCTCGAGCGCGGCGATTTCGCGGGTCAGGTTTCGAATATAGGGGTTCTGGGCCGTCATGGTGCCTCGCGCCGCTTCGAGCTGGGCGCGCTTGGCGGCAATCGCCCCTTCAAGCTGTTGCACAATGCCGGCGATGCCTTCGCCGCGCTTTGCCGGGTCGAAATCCCCCTGCTGCTGGCGGAAGCGGTTTAGCTCGCGTGACGATTCCAGCAGCTCCGCCTCGGCATCCTTCACTTCGCGGCGGGCAAAGGCAATGCTGTCTTCCTGCATGGCGATGGCGAGCTGGTTAACATATTGCTCGGCGGCCTCCAGAATCGCGGCGTTCAGTTGCTGCGCCTGTTCGGGGGTAAACGCGGCGACCGAAAGAGTCGTGATGCGGGCCCGTTCATCGTAGACGATATTCACCCGCTCGCGGTAATAGGCGAGCAATTCCTCCTGCGTGGCGTTCTCTGCCAGCCGCGACCACCCATCGGCTTTGTCGCTGCGAAAGAGAGCCCGCAGGCCGATTTTCTCTTCCAGCGGTGCGAGAATCGCATGGGAACGGATATACGTGTTCACGGCCAGTTGGTCGTTATTGCCGCTACCGAAGCCGAGGCTCCCCAGCCCGATCTCGGCACCCATCAGCAGCGCGCCGGCGGATTGTTCGTTGCGCACCGTGAATGCACTGGTGGCGACATACCGGTCGGCCGCGATGAGGCCATAATAAAGCAGCGCAACCACGGTGGGCAAGACTACCCAAAGCAGCAATCCCAGTCGCCGTGGCGAGAAAAGAGTCACCAGGGCAGCAAACATGCGCCAGCTAACGGAGGGTTGGGTGGGGGCTGAAATCGTCATAAGGTTTTGTATAAGGCAATGGCTTCGTCGAAGGAATCAAAAAGCACAATCTTGCCATCCACCATCACGCCCACCTGATGGCAGAAACGGCGAATGATGTTCATATCATGGCTTACCACAATCATATTGCTGCGGCTGCGGCGTTCTTCAAACAGGGCGTTCATCCGTTCGGTAAAGCGGGCATCGCCGGCGCTGAAGCCCTCATCGATCAGGTAGCAATCGAACTCACAGGCCATGGAGAGGGAGAATGCCAGACGCGCACGCATCCCGGCGGAGTAGGTGTCGACCGGCATATCGAGATAGGCGCCCAGCTCGGAAAAATCTTCGACGAACCGGGTAACCGTGGCGATGTCTATGCCATAAACGCGGCTGATAAAACGCAGGTTGTCCCGACCGGTGAGGGAGGAGCGGATACCGCCACGCCCAATGGGCCAGGAGAAACGCAACCCACCCCGATCGATGCGGCCGTGATCGGGAAATTCCAGCCCGGAGAGAATATGCATCAAGGTGGTTTTCCCCGCACCGTTCCGGCCGAGGATACCCAGGTTACGATCGGGCGGCAGGGTAAAACTAATCCCGTCCAGCACCGTTTTTCGTCCGAAATACGTGCGGTAGCTTTTATGTACCTGGTCGATCACGATCATGCGTTGGCCATGACCATGGTGCGGTAGCGATTCAGCAACGCCATACCGCTGACCACCAACAACAGGCAGCATATGGCCGCATAAGTCAGGCTGCTTCCGTAGGCCAGCGGTTGATACTCGGCAAATAGCGCGGCATGCAAATTCTCGAACAGGTGCAGCAGCGGATTCCAGCTTAAATAGGCCTGGTATTCCGGTGGTAGGTACGGCAGGGCAAAAATCACCCCTGAAATGAGGTAAAGCACGCGCAGCAAGCCATCGACCAGCGGCTTGGTCGACGGGAAAAATGCGGTGGCGACGGCTTCCACCATGCCAAGCCCGATACCGCTGAGGGCGAGCAGCGCCAGACAGCCCGCTACCAGTAACGGGTTGGCGATCGTTAGGGGCGCAACCAGCACCGTGTAAAGTGCCAGCGCCAGGACAAAAATCAGCGTTGAGGTTAAAAACTCGAGCAGCGCACGGGCAATGACGATATCGCTCAGCTGGACGGGCGGAAGAATCAACACATCCTGCGAACCTTTCGCGATCGTCGCAATACGACTGACCATATTGCGGAACATCAGGAAGGGAATGATGCCGCTGGCTAACCAAAGCACGAGCGGAATATGCGCCGGAGTAAACGCGCCGACGACCAGTTTCAGCAAGTACAGTACGCCGACATGAAGGGCAGGCTCGATCATGGCCCAGGCATAGCCAATGCGCCGCTGGCCGAAACGCACGCGGATTTCACGCAGCAACAGGGCATGGACAATACGCCCCATACTGGTGATGCTTTCGCGTAACTCCGTGGCCTGCATTACGATTCTCCGAGGCGGATAGCGGCATCGTGCACCGCATCGCACATGCCTTCCCGGCGATAGAAACTGCCGTGGATCTGGGTGTGCTGCAAGACATAATGCCGAAAGCGTTTAAACAGGGTTTCATCGGGCGGTTGCGGGTGGTGCCAGAATTGCTCAAGCGGTTGGGTATCGACCAAACCGGCCATCGCATAAACGGCGCGGCCGAATATTTTGACAGGGATCTGGTGGTAGATAGCAGCCAAACCGCCCGTGCTATTGACGGTAACGACCCCGCGCGCGGATTTTAGCAGGGTGGGCAGGTGACCGGCATCGAGATACACCAGCCGGTCGCCCAGCCCGAGTGTATGGGCTTTCTGGCGCAGAAAATGGCGGTACCGCGCCAGCCCGTTATCGAGTGGATGGTTCTTGACGATCAAGCGAATATCGGGCGGCGCGTGCTTACTGAAATTGCTCAGTAACTCGTCGAGAAATTCATACATGTCATTGTAGCGCGAATGGTGCGTGATCTGGCTATCGCCACCAAGTTGCAGAAGCACCAGAAAATACGGCCGGGGATCAGCCAGCGCATGGCGTTTGCGGCGCAGGCGAAAAGGGGTGAGCAGGTAGTTCTCGATAAGGCGCAACCCCCAGGCCGGGCCTTCCTTCTGATAGGTACGCGGACGGTGGCTTTTGTAGTGCAGGTAGCGCCATCCCAATATAAATGAAGCGACATAATAACTGATCGTGTGCCGCACCAAGCGGGGAAAGCTCGAACCGTAAAGGGGAGGCTGCACGAACTCTGGTGGTTCGGGCAGGGCCCGATAAAACGCCGCGTCGACAGGCAAGCGCGAGAAGCCATTTACCCCATCCGCTTCCAGCGTCACCCAGTTGGGACGAAAATACCCTTCCTCGAACACATGGGTGCGGAGGTGATTCTGGCGTGCCTGCTCGATGGCTATCTGATGCAACGGTCGGCAATCGCCATACAGCACCAGATCAGTAATCTGGTGTGTTTGGATAAGGGAATGGATATAGGCCGGCCAGTCCGCCAGTGTGCCGAGATAATCGGTGGCATGGCGGCTGGAAAAATGCAGCCGGTCGCCCCCGTTGAAATTGATGCGTAGGGTGTAGTGCCCTTGCTTGCGCAAGAATGCGGCCAGTTTTTTAAAGAAGGGCCCCATAGGGCCCTGCAGGAAAAGATAGCGGCGTGTATTCATTTGGCCCTGCGCATATACCCGGTAAGCCACCGCCAAAAGCGATGCCGTTGGTTGGGACTGGTATAGGGCATGGTTTCTAGTTGCGCGATGAGTTTTTCCGGGGTGCCGGGCAATCGAGCCTGCCAGTCGTAATATAGGGGATAATAAATAAGTGCGCCTGCTACCAGCGTGTCGAGATCGAGCCTGCGGGTGCGGCGCGGATGTGGGCCGGCCGCATCGTCGGTCAGTCCCCACCCAGCATAAAACGGATGGCCATAGGTGGTGACGGGAATACCCCGCAGCAGGGCCTCGAACCCAGCGAGCGAGGTGATGGTGTGCAGCCGGGCAATATGCGGAAAAAGGCTGATAATGTTTCCCTCGCGCCAAACGTAATCGGCGAGCGTATCCGCCTGTCTATCGGCCAGCCCGGCGCGGCGGTTGCCTGCTATCACGTCTGGATGGGGCTTATAGATCAGAAACGCTTTGGGATGGCGGGCGCGCACGGCGCACAGCAAGGCATCGTTGGTGCGGATCGTCGTTGCGCCCTGGCGAATGGAAGCGTCGTCCTCGACCTGGCCCACGACAAGGTGGACGGGATGATCCGTCGGTAAGGGCGGCAAGGGGCTAGGTGGCAAATTATATTTGCTGGCTCTCGCCTGCACGATCTGCGTGCTAAGGGCGGCAGCGCGCGCGCGTAATGCAGATGCACATTCGCCATGCTCGAGCCATTGTTCGAGCTGTGACGGGCGGGTCGCGTCGAAATAGATGCCCTCCGGGTCGCGGACGAGGGAGTTTGCCGCAATCAAATTGGAGCCAAGCCCGCGTGAGCGCAGGAATCCATCCTCGACGCGAATGACCGGCACAGGCGGAGACCATGCTTCCGGCTCCCTGGCAGCCCAGATGGCGAGGGGTGTGCCGTCGGCCTGGGCAGCTGCCACGGCTTCATCGAGCGCGGGGTGGAAGGTGACCGCGCCTCCCGGTGGCACCAGAAACGGCGTGACGTGCGTGCGTTTCCAGGGCGAAAAACCGGCCGCGTGCATGGTACGTGGCCAGGCGCGATAGTAATGGCGCAGATGCCCCATCCGTTCGATCGTATCTGCGAGGGTTGCCGGTGCGCCGTTAAACGGGTCGATGTAGCGGGCGTATTCGCGGTATGCCGCGGTAAAAAGCTGCAAGGCGCTGGGTCGCGCGCTGCGGCGGGCGGCGACGGATGCAGGCAGCGCGGTATCGTGGGTAAGCCCCCACCCGGCGTAAAACGGGGCGCCGTGGCAGATGGTTTCTTTGCCCGCCAGCAGCGCTTCAAACCCCAGCAGGGAGGTGACGCTATGCACCGCCTCGGCTTGTGAAAACAGCACATGCGGGTTGATCTCCGCGCCGAGCAAGAGCGAACCCTCGGGCAGCTGATAGGCGTCGAGATAGCCCCGGCGTTTGCCGCTGATAACGTCGGGATGGGTTTTCACCACCAACTGGCAGCCGGGATGACGTTGGCGCGCATCGTCGAGCATCTGTTGGAAACTTTCGGCGCTGGCCATGCCGAGCGGTACCGAGGCATCGCCCATGCATTGGTCGGCCAGAATAACGTAGCGGCCATGGAT
>DIUN01000032.1 GCA_002423025.1 Sphingomonadales bacterium UBA6157
TGTGGCTGGGTGAGCAGATCACCAGCCGCGGCATCGGAAACGGCATCTCGCTGATCATCATGGCCGGTATTGTCGCGCAGCTGCCCAGCGCGCTCGGTGGTATGTTCGAGCAGGCCCGTACCGGTGCCCTGTCTTCGGGCTTTGTCATTCTGGTGACGCTGCTGGCGTTGGGAACCATCGCCTTCATCTGCCTGATGGAACGGGCGCAGCGCCGGATCCTCATCCAATATCCGAAGCGTCAGGTCGGGAGCCGCATGACACAGGGCGAAAGCTCGCATCTGCCGCTCAAGATCAACACCGCCGGTGTCATTCCTCCGATCTTCGCCTCATCGTTGCTGCTGATGCCGCTGACAGTGGCGCAGTTTGCCGCGCAAGGCGGCACCGGGCCGGATTGGCTGTTGACGGTTACCACGGCGCTCCAGCACGGTGCTCCGCTCTACATGACCCTCTATGCGCTAGGCATCCTTGGCTTCGCTTTCTTCTATACCGCCGTCGTGTTCAATCCCGAGGAGACGGCTGAGAACCTGAAGAAATATGGTGGGTTCATTCCAGGCATTCGCCCTGGCGTGCGCACCGCCGAGTATCTGGATTTTGTGCTCAACCGCATTACCGTGATTGGCGCATCCTATCTCGTGCTGATTTGCCTGCTGCCGGAGTTCCTGATCTCCAAGATGGCGGTGCCCTTCTATTTCGGCGGCACGTCGCTGCTCATTGTGGTCAATGTCACCATGGATACGGTGGCGCAGATCCAGAGCCACTTGCTCGCGCATCAATATGAGGGTCTGATAAAGAAATCGAAACTTCGGGGAGCGCGTCGTTGAACTTGATTCTGCTGGGTCCGCCCGGCGCGGGGAAGGGTACCCAGGCAAGCCGACTCGTCAAAGAACGAGGGCTTGTCCAGCTGTCCACAGGGGACATGCTTCGCGCTGCCGTTGCCGCCGGTACCCCGGTTGGCCTCATCGCCAAATCGGTCATGGAGTCCGGGGGCCTCGTTTCCGACGAGATCGTCAACGGCATTCTGTCCGAGCGACTTGATCATGCCGATGCTCGTGCCGGCTTCATCCTCGATGGTTATCCTCGCACGGAAGTGCAGGCCCATGCCCTTGATGCGATGCTGACCGAGAAGGGCCTCAGCCTTGATCACGTCATCGAGCTGGAAGTCGACGAGGACGCTCTTGTTGATCGCATCACCGGTCGCTTCACCTGCGGGAGTTGCGGCGAGGGCTATCACGATCGTTACAAGCAGCCCAAGGTCGAGGGCGTGTGCGATGTCTGCAGTGGCACCAGCTTCAAGCGCCGGCCTGATGACAATGCCGAGACAGTGCGGAACCGCATGGCCGAATACCGTGCCAAGACGGCGCCGATCCTGCCGCATTACGAGGCGCGTAGGCTGGTGAGTCGGGTCGATGGCATGGCTTTGATGGATGATGTTGCAGCCAGTATCGATTCGGTTCTCGACGCCTGAAACCGGGCATCAAGACGGGTTTTCTACTGATACTGCACTATCCGTGCTGCCCCGCTTGACTCTGCGACGCAGCACGGCTAGCAGCCTCGCTTCCGTTCATCCGGATTTTTGATCCGCCCGGCCTTCCGGCCGTGTGGTTGTTGCTTTGAGATGGAGCGCGTTGCCCTCGCGCACCGTGGAGCATGGAAGGAATAATCTGTGGCACGTATCGCGGGTGTTAATATCCCGACCAACAAGCGCGTTGAAATCGCCTTGACCTACATCCATGGCATCGGCCGTACCACGGCCAAGCGGATTGCTGATGAACTCGGCTTCCCGATCGAGCGCCGCGTCCAGGACCTGACCGATTCGGAAGTCCTGCAGATCCGCGAGAAGATTGATCGTGAGTTGACCGTAGAGGGTGACCTTCGTCGCCAGACGGCAATGAACATCAAGCGCCTGATGGACCTGGCCTGCTACCGCGGCCTGCGTCACCGTCGCGGCCTGCCGGTGCGCGGTCAGCGTACCCACACCAACGCCCGCACCCGCAAGGGCAAGGCCAAGCCGATCGCCGGCAAGAAGAAGTAAGCTGGCTGGGGGCTTGTCCCCCTGCCGCCCATATTTCCTTGTTGATCGCCTGAACGGATTAGGATTTTTTCGATGGCACGCGAAGTTGCACGCATCAAGCGCCGGGAGCGCAAGAACATCACCTCTGGCGTCGCGCATGTGAACGCCAGCTTCAACAACACCATGATCACCATCACCGATGCGCAGGGCAATGCTATTGCCTGGTCGTCGGCCGGTACCATGGGGTTCAAGGGCAGCCGCAAGTCGACGCCGTTCGCGGCGCAGATGGCTGCCGAAGACGCTGGCAAGAAGGCTGCCGAGCACGGCGTCCGCACCCTCGAGGTCGAGGTGCGCGGTCCGGGTTCGGGTCGTGAGTCGGCTCTGCGCGCGCTGCAGGCGGTTGGTTTCCAGATCACCGCGATCCGCGATGTGACGCCGATCCCGCACAATGGCGTTCGCCCTCCGAAGCGCCGCCGCGTCTGACGTTCGGACGTTTCGGCCGCGCTCTCCCCGGGCGCGGACTTTCGAACAGTTTTTATGACGGGGACAAGCGGGTGACGACCCGCTTCTCTCCAATGATGAGGTGAGCCTGTGGCTGTGATCGCCAAGAATTGGACCGAATTGAAGAAGCCCAACGGGCTTGAGATCAAGGCCAGTGCGGATGGCCGGCGCAAGGCGAGCTTTGTTGCCGAGCCGCTCGAGCGTGGTTTTGGTTTGACGCTGGGCAACGCTCTGCGTCGCGTGCTGCTCTCTTCACTGCAGGGCGCCGCTGTCACCGCCATCAAGATCGATGGTGTACTGCACGAGTTTTCGTCGCTTGCCGGCGTTCGTGAAGACGTGACCGATATCGTTCTCAACATCAAGCAGGTTGCCATCCGCATGCAGGGCGACCAGCCCAAGCGCGTGCACCTGACGGCAACTGGCCCCGGCGAAGTGACCGCCGGCCAGATCGCTGTCAGCGGTGACATGGAAGTGATGAACCCTGAGTTGGTGATTTGCTCGCTCGATCAGGGTGCGACGCTCAACATGGAGCTCACCATCGAGGCCGGCAAGGGTTATGTCCCCGCCAGCGCCAACCGCCCGGCTGATGCGCCGATTGGCCTCGTGCCTGTTGATGCGCTCTATTCGCCAGTGCGCCAGGTCAGCTACAAGGTAGACAACACCCGCGTCGGCCAGGAACTGGATTATGACAAGCTGACCATATCGGTGGAAACCGATGGTTCGCTCTCCCCCGAGGATGCCTTGGCTTATTCCGCCAAGATTCTTCAGGACCAGTTGCAGTTGTTCGTGAACTTCGAAGACACCGTGGCCGTTGCCCCGGCGCCGGTGCCACAGGGTGGCCCGATCGAAGTCGATGACAACACGGTCATCAACCGCTTCCTGCTCAAGAAGGTCGACGAGCTCGAACTTTCGGTACGCTCGGCCAACTGCCTCAAGAACGATAACATCATCTACATTGGTGATCTCGTCCAGAAGAGCGAAAGCGAGATGCTGCGCACGCCGAACTTCGGCCGCAAGTCCTTGAACGAGATCAAGGAAGTGCTGTCGCATATGGGCCTGCGCCTCGGCATGGAAATCAGCGGCTGGCCGCCCGAGAACATCGAGGAAATGGCCAAGAAGCTCGAGCAAGACTTCTGATCATTTGATTGAAAGGGGCCGGACAATTCCGTCCGGCCTGGCCAGGGGTGCCTCACACGGCCCCTGAACGAACGGAGACACACAATGCGTCACGGTAATGCCCATCGCAAGCTCGGCCGCACCACCAGCCACCGCCTCGCCATGTTCCGCAACATGGCCGCCAGCCTGGTGAAGCACGAGCAGATCACCACCACCCTCCCCAAGGCGCGCGAAATTCGCCCGTACATGGAGAAGCTGGTGACTCTCGCCAAGCGCGGTGGCCTTTCCAACCGCCGTCTCGCCCATGCACGCCTCGGGGATGATGTCCAGCTCATCAAGCTGTTCGATGTTCTGGCAGCACGCTATGCGGATCGTCCAGGCGGTTATGTTCGCATCGTAAAGGCCGGAAGCCGTCGTTCGGACGCAACGCCGATGGCCATTGTTGAATTCGTCGACCGCGACACCTCGGCCAAGGGCCAGGATTCCGGCCCTGTCGAGATCTTCGACGGCGAGGATTGAGCCAGTCTTGCGTCCCTGCGGCGGCGCTGCTAGCCAGCCCGCTGCGGGAGGCTCTTCCCATTTCTTGAAAGACGGGTTTCCCGATGTCTGACGAAAACGAGAACCAGGTCGCCAACGGCCTTGATGTCGAAGCGCAGGACATGCCGCAGGTCGCGATCCTCACACAGTATGTGAAGGATCTGTCCTTCGAGAACCCGAACGCCCCGGCCTCGCTGCAGGCGACAAGCCAGCCCCGCATCGATGTGAACGTCGCCGTCAACGCCAAGCGCGCCGGCGACAATCTCTTTGAAGTCGAGCTGAAGATCACCGCCACCGCTGTTGCCGGCGAGATCACCTCGTTTGTCGTCGATCTGCTTTATGCCGGTCTTTTTGGCCTGACCAACGTGCCGGATGAGGCGCTTGAGCCGTTCCTCGTCATTGAAGCGCCGCGCATCCTTTTCCCCTTTGCGCGCCGCATCGTCGCCGATGCGACCCGCGATGGTGGGTTTCCGCCGCTGATGCTGGACCCCATTGATTTCGGCGCGCTCTATATGGCGCAGCAGGGCCAGGGGCAGGGTGCCATGTCGGGCGTGCCGGTCGGCAATGCCTGATCCTCAGCTCTCGCCCGGCGGGCGGGAGGTGGCGATTTGAATCTCGTCAGAACGACAGCGACCATTGGCGGGCTGACGCTCATCAGCCGCATGGCTGGTTTTGTGCGTGACTTGCTGATGGCCCGCTTCGTCGGCGCGGGCATGGCCGCAGACGCCTTTCTTATCGCCTTCCGTTTGCCAAACCTGTTTCGTGCGCTATTTGCCGAGGGCGCGTTCTCGGCGGCTTTCGTTCCGATGTTTTCCCGCCAGGTCGGCGCCGACAAGGGTGACCTTGTAGCCGGCAAGCGCTTCGCCGAGGATGTGTTGGCGGTTCTGCTGCCAGTGTTGATTCTCTTTACCATGGTAATGGTCGCTGCGGCCGCCCCCGTGGTCTGGGCGCTGACGGGCGGCTTCCCCGATGCCTCGCCCGAGAAGTTCGCGCTCGCCGTGGATTTCACCCGGCTGACGTTCCCTTATCTGCTTCTTATCAGCCTGGTGTCGCTGATGGGCGGCATCCTCAACTCCATTGGCCGCTTCTGGGTGAATGCGGCGGCACCGATCCTGCTCAATCTGGCGCTGATAGCCGGTATGCTGTTTTTCCATGATGGCGGGGACGTGGCGACAGCACGGGCACAGGCGCTTTGCGTGTCCTTTGCTGGCATCCTGCAGTTCCTGTGGCTGATCTGGGCTTGCCTGCGCGCCGATATCAAGCTGCGCCTGCGCCGCCCTCGGCTCGGTGAGAAAGTCCGTAAGCTACTGGCTCTCATCGGTCCGGCGGCGCTTGGCGCGGGTGCTGTCCAGGTGAATCTGCTCATTTCCACAGCCCTGGCTGCACGCTTCCTGCCCGAGGGCGCTGTGAGTTTCCTCTACTATGCAGACCGGTTGAATCAGCTGCCGTTGGGGCTGATCGGCATCGGCGTGGGCACAGCGCTGCTGCCGACTCTCTCGCGTCAGCTCGGCGCCGGAAGTGACGACCAAGCCATGCGCACCCAGAACCGCGCCATCGAACTGGTGCTGCTGCTCACGCTTCCGGCGGCGGCGGCACTCACCGTGGCGGCGCTGCCAATCATTCGTGGCTTGCTCGAGCAAGGGCGCTTCCTGCCTGCCGATTCCGTTGCAACGGCACAGGCGCTCGCCGCCTTTTCGCTCGGCCTGCCGGCGTATGTGCTCATCAAGGTGCTGACACCTGGCTTCCATGCACGGCAGGACACCAAGATGCCGGTGCGGATTGCAGTCGCCTCGATGCTGGTCAATCTTGCTGGCAACATCATTCTCATCTGGCCGCTTGGCCATGTCGGCATTGCGCTCTCCACGGCAGTTGCTGCCTGGGTGAATGCGCTGGCGCTTTGGCTGGTGCTGCGTAAGCGCGGGCATTTCACCATTGATGCTCGGCTGCAGCGCGCGCTGTGGCGGCTGGCGGTGGCGACAGCGTTGATGGTGATCGTGCTTATGCTGCTGGTGCCGCTGGTGTTGCCCTACACATCCGCTAGCCTCGCCATACGCGGCGGCGCACTGGTCGTGTTGATCGGCAGTGGCGGCGTCGCCTACCTGCTGGCGGCGCGCGTACTTGGCATTTACACGCTTGCAGAACTCAAAGCGCAATTCACCCGCAAAGGCAGCCCAACATGAGCCGCGTCTTCTCCGGCATCCAGCCTACTGGCAACCTGCACCTCGGCAATTATCTGGGGGCTATCCGTAACTGGGTGACAATGCAGGATTCGCATGAGTGCCTGTTCTGCGTTGTTGACCTGCACGCCATCACCGTGGCCCAGGACCCGGCAACACTGCGCGCCGGCATCCGCGAGATGACGGCGGCGCTGCTGGCCAGCGGCCTTGATCCGGCGCGGTGCATTCTCTTCAACCAGAGCGCGGTGCGTGTGCATGCTGAACTGGCCTGGATATTGATGTGCACGGCCCGGATGGGCTGGCTCAACCGCATGACGCAGTTCAAGGAAAAATCTGGCAAGGACCGGGAGGGAGCCAGCGTTGGCCTCTATACCTACCCTGTGCTTCAGGCGGCTGACATCCTGGCCTACAGGGCAACGCATGTGCCGGTTGGCGAGGACCAGAAGCAGCATCTCGAGCTGGCGCGTGACATCGCCATGAAGTTCAATACCGACATGGGGGTTGATTTGTTCCCTCTCCCCGAGCCGGTGATAGAGGGCCCGGCGACGCGTGTGATGAGTCTCCGGGACGGTAGTGCCAAGATGTCCAAATCCGATCCGTCGGATGCTTCGCGGATCAACCTGACGGATAGCGCTGACATGATTGCCCAGAAGGTCAAACGTGCCAAGACCGATGCCGAGCCGCTGCCCTCCGAGGCCGCAGGACTAGCGGGGCGACCGGAAGCTGCCAATCTCGTCGGCATGATGGCGGCTCTCTCCAGCCGCACGGTCGCCGAGGTGCTGAGAGACCATGGAGGGCAGGGCTTTGGCCAGTTCAAGCCGGCGCTGGCGGATGTGATGGTGGCGACGCTGGGCCCGATCACCACGCGCTTCAACGAACTCCGGCTTGATCACGCCGGGCTCGATACAGTGCTGGCCGATGGCGCGGCGCGGGCACGGGCTATCGCCGAACCGGTTCTGGCGGATGTACATCGTGCGGTGGGCTTCACGGGTTGAGGCGCAGCGTCGCAGCCACCAGCGGCGGCATCTGAGTTCAGCCGCGATTAACTTGCGCAATATCAGAGTCGCGCCCACATCTAGGGTGTAACAGCGAGAGGGCAGATCGATGAAGGTTTCTAGCAGGATACTGCTTCCACTGACGGCTCTGGCGCTTGTGGCGGGCTGTGCTCCTACCTTTGAAGCGCGGGTCTCGCGCTTTTCCCAGCTCGCTCCGCAGAGCGCCCGCAGCTTCGTGATAGAGCCGCGGGACGCTGCCAATATCGGCGGGCTCGAGTTTGCCACCTATGCCAATCTGGTTCGTCAGCAGCTTATCGCCAATGGTTATGCCGAGGCGCCGAGCGCCGGCGATGCCGCGCTGACCGTGATGCTGGACTACACGATCAGTGCGCCGCGCGAGAAGGTCCAGACCCGGCCCGGCTCAATTTGGGCCGGCGGCATCGGCCCCGGCTGGAACCCGTATTGGGGTCGCTTTGGTGGTTGGGGTGGCGGTGCCTGGGGCTGGGGCGGCTATGGCGCCTTTGGCGGCGGCTGGGGTGGCCCTTGGGGCCAGCCGGAAGTGTATTCGGTGACGCAGTACAACAGCGCGCTTGCCCTGAAAATTATGCGCAATGCCGACAAGACCAGCGTTTTCGAGGGCCGGGCTGAAACTGTCAGCTCATCCAACAACCTCACGCAGTTGGTGCCGAACCTGGTGAAGGCCATCTTCACCAACTTCCCCGGGAACAGCGGCGAGACCGTGCGGGTCAAGTTTGATCCATCGCAGCCCTCCAAGCCGGCGACAGTACGACCCGGCCGCTAAGCAGGGCGGGAAGCATAGGAAAACGGCGGGCAGGGCCATATGGCCTTGTCCGCCGCTTTCATGTCTGGAGCAAGCTTGGAGCGCCGGCTCAGCGCGGCGTCTCTTCCTCCACGCCCATGCGATTGGCGCGATCACGGGCCCAGGAATCGACCTGACGACGGTTGCAACCGGTCATGCCGCCTGTGCCCACGACCGAGCAGCTGCCGATCGAGCCGCCAGCGCCGCCACTGGCATCGCCGAGCAGCAGGTTGCGGTTTGCCTGGAACGGGCTGACGCGTACATTGTTGGCACTGCGCAGCGGCGTCGGGATGCGGTAGATTTCCGAATCTGGCAGGCGAGCGCAGACCACGACCTCATCGGGAGAGGACGGCTTGGGGCAAGGCTCGGTGCCGAACACGGTGACAAGCCGCTGGCGAGGCAGGCTGGTATCGGCATCGGGTGCCGGTGGCGGCTTGAGCATGGAGGTTCCGGGCGCGGCAGCTGGAGCCTCGGTTGCCGTCGGGGCGGGGGTTTGGGCCAGCACTGGGGCGCTTGCCATGGCCAGCACCAGCATCATCATTGCCCGCATTTCGCTACGCTCCTGACTTTTCAGTATCATCCATAGAGCAGGAGCGAGAGCCGCGAAACGGGCAAAATGCCGGGCTGCGCCAGCCCGTTGCGGCATTTGCCTCCGCGCTCATGCTTTGCCGATCTGCATGGAGTAGGTGAAGCGGTCACCAGGGTGTGCCGAGACAGAGATTTCCACGATGCGGCCGGCAGAATCCCGATAGACGCGCATGATGCGCAAAATGGGCGTACGGCGCGGCACGCCAAGCGCCTCTGCCTCACGGCTGCCGGCAGCAATGGCACGAATATCCTGCTCGACGCGGCCGATCTGGAAACCGGCGGCGACGGCGAGTTGCTGGAACAAGGGCCGTGGTCCCTGCTTGAGCAGGGGCACAAAGGGCACGAGCGACGAAGTTATGAACACGTCGGTAATTGCTACCGCCATGCCGCCTTCCATGGTGCGGCGAATGCCGGAGAGATGTGCCCACTCGCTTCCTTGCGGCACGCCGAGTGCGTCGGCCTGCAGCGGCCCCATGGTGACAATGCCGTGGGTGACAAAGCGGAACTCCGAGTCAGCCGCATATTGCAGCAGGTCCGGCAGATCGGAGATTGGCTGGCGCAGTACTTGGCCGCCGGTATCCACTACGGTGCCCGAGCCGCGACGGCGGCGAATGAGGCCCTCGGCCTGCAGGCGGCGCAACGCCTCGCGCACTGTGAAACGACTGATGCCATAGCGCTCGCATAGGGCATTTTCCGTGGGAAGTTGGGCTCCTTCGCCAAAATCGCCAGCCGCTATGGCGGCACGCAGATCGGCTGCCACCTGGGCATAACGGGGTTCGGAGGTTCGCGCTGAGGATGCCACGGCTGTCTTTGGAAATCTTGGGTGACGAAGTACGCACCTTGATTGAAGCGCGCCGTCTCCGCAATATGTCCGGACAAATAGCAATGGCGGATGGCCGCTGCGCGGTCACGCTGATGTGAGCCAACGGACGGTGGCCAGCGATAGCTTATTTCAGGCTCCAAGCTAGGAGAGGGGAAGCGCAGGTGAGTGAGCAGGAAATGACTGCAACCGCCCGGCTGCTGGCCTTTGCCAATGGCCCTATCCTTATGCCTGCGCCTGTGCGCGCAGCGGCGCTGATGCTGCTGGGGGACACGCTGGCAATGGGGGCTGCCGGCTCCACGGCGCCAGGGGCCGATGGCGTTCTGGCCGCAGCACAGGGCTGGGGAACTGGAGCCGCCGTGCCGGTGCTGGGCCGTGCTGTCCGGTTGCCGGCACCGGCGGCGGCTTTTGCCAATGGCTTCCAGATCCATTGTCTCGAATGGGATGCTGTGCACGAGCCGGCGGTGGTTCATGCGATGAGTGTGGTGACAGCGGCGCTGCATGCCGCCTGCCATGCGCGGGGCGGTGTGGGGCGCGAGGATGCGTTGGCGGCGCTGGTGGTTGGCGTTGATATTGCTTGCATGCTGGGGCTGGCAGCGACGACGCCGCTCAAGTTCTTCCGGCCTGCCACGGCCGGTCTCATTGGAGCGGCGCTAGCGGTGGCGCGAGTTGCCGGATTGCCGCCGGAACGCTTTGGCGATGTGCTTGGCCTTGCCCACGCCCAGTGTGCTGGCACCATGCAGGCGCACGTGGAGGGGTCCATCGCCTTGCCGCTGCAGGTCGCGGCCGCGGCGCGTGCCGCGATCACGGCGGTGGATCTTGTTGCCGCTGGGCTGACGGGTCCGCAGGATGCGCTGATGGGGCCGTTCGGGTATTTTCCATTGTTCGAAGGTGGAGACCCCTCGGCGCTGGTGGCGCAGCTTGGCAGCCGCTGGCTGGTGCCCGAGATCAGCATCAAGCCCTGGCCTTCAGGGCGCGCCAGCCATGCCACGCTGGCGGCGCTGGAGGGACTGGGCGCCGCCGATGTGCGGGCTATTGCTGCTGAGGTCCCGCCGCTCATCGCCCGGCTGGTGGGGCGGCCCTGGGTGGAAGGCATGAGCCCGGCCTATGCACGGCTCTGCCTGCCGTTCCTGGTCGCGTTGATGCTGACGGATGGCCGGATCGATCCGCGTCGTTTCACCTCTGCGAACTTTGATGACCCCGGGCTCCGGGCGCTGGGTACACGGCTCAGTGTGAGCGTCGATGGCAATCCCGATCTCAACGCGCTGGGGCCGCAGCGTTTCCGCGTCACGCTGGTCGATGGCAGTGTGAGAGACGTGCTGGTGCCGGCCACGCTTGGCAGCCCTGCCAATCCGCTTACGGCATCGGCCCATGGTGCCAAGCTGGCCTTTGCCGCTTCCTTGGCAGCGGTTCCCGGCACTGTTGACGCCGATCCGCTCACTGCCCTTTCCGGCACGCCGGCATGAGTGGAGCTCGGATGGTCGCTTTCGCTGGCAGCCGGACGGAGCGATACTGCCCGTTGTGGTGTTCTGAGTATTCTTGAAGGAGATCGAAAATGCGGATGATCGTGCTGTTCAATCTGAAGCCTGGTGTTTCGACGGAGGACTATGAGGCCTGGGCCAAGACGCGGGATATTCCCGGTGTTCGGGCGCTGCCCTCCATCGATGATTTCCGCGTCTATCGCACCACCGGGTTGCTCGGCGCCGAGGGCGCGGCGCCCTATAACTACGTCGAAGTGCTTGATGTTAATGACATGGAAGGCCTGTTTGCCGACATCAGCACCGAGATGATGCAGGCTGTGGCGGCCGAGTTCCAGGCCTATGCCGAGACACCGATGTTCATGCTGACCGAAGAGTTGAGCCTGGCGTGATGCGGCGGTTTGTAGGGAAGGTTGTTGTTGTAACGGGGTCGGGGCGGCCGCGGGGGCTGGGGCAGGCGATTCTGCAGCGGTTTGCGGATGAGGGGGCGGCTTGCGTTGTCTCCGATATTGGTTCGGGCGGCGAGGGGCTGGCGACTCCGGCGGATGCGGCGGCGGTGGTGGCGGACCTTGAGGCGCGCGGGGCCAGGGTGATTTTCCAGCCTTGCGACGTGGCGGACGAGGCGCAGTGCGAGGCGCTGGTGGCGGCGGCGGTGGCGGCGTTCGGGCGGCTGGATGTGATGGTCAATAACGCCGGAATCGGCTTCCTGATGAAGCCGTTGTTGGAAACCTCCGGCGCGGACTGGGACCGGGTTCTCGATGTGAACCTGAAGGGCGCCTTCCTGTGCTCCAAGGCGGCGGCGCGGCAGTTCATTGCGCAAGGCCCTGATTCGGATGGTATTTCTGGCCGCATCATCAACATCGCCTCACAGGCTGCCAAGTCCGGCTTCCCCCATATGGCGCCCTACACGGCCTCCAAGCATGGCATGGTGGGGCTGACGCGATCCAACGCCGTGGAGCTAGGGCCGCACCGGATCACGGTGAATGCGGTCTGCCCCAACCATGTGACGACAGGGCTTGGCGCGGCGCAGAATGCCTATTTTTCCAAGCTGCTGGGGTTCGATTCGGTCGAGGCCTATCTGGCCAACATGAAGGCGAAAAACCCGATGGGGCGGCCGGGGCTGGGCAGCGATACGGCGGCGGCTTGCGCCTGGCTGGCCTCGGCGGATGCCGTTTATGTGAACGGCGAGGCGCTCAATGTGAGTGGCGGCGAGGAAATGCACTAGGGGCATTTCGGGGGGGGCATTTCGGGAGATTTGCGGCGCCAGCCGGGAGCGGCTCCGGCACCGGGGCGGCGCTGCACCGGCGCTCGCCCGGAGGCCGGCGGCGCTGGGCCGGACTCGAATGGGCGCTTGCGGGATTCGGGCGAAAACCAGCCCCGGAACGCCGCTTTTGTCCCTCAGTTGACCGTGGCGGCCTGCATGGCTTCTAGCCGGGCAATTGCGGCTTCGTCATTGGCAGCGCGGGCGGCGGCAAGGTCGGTCGCGGTCTTGGCCGGATCGATGTCGCTCACCGGGATGGCGCGCTCGGCCAGAATGGTCAGGCCCTTGTCATTCACTTCGGCAAAGCCGCCATCGACGAAGATGCGGCTGGTCAGCACGTTCGAATCGGTGGCGTAGATGGCAATCGCGCCGGGGCGGATGGTGCTCATCATCGGGGCATGGCCGGGCAGCACGGCGAAATCGCCTTCCGCGCCGGGAACCACGACCATCGCGACCTGGCCCGAGGAGAGCAGGCGCTCCGGCGAGACGAGTTCGAAGGTGAGAAGATCGGCCATATGATGAAACCTTAATACGAAGCCACAAGTGGCAACTCACTATTCAATACCGCTATTTGCCCGACGATTATCGTCTAACCAAGCGAGGCAGCCTTGCCGAAGTTGACCCCCAAGTGGACAGTCTTCGCCAATAGATGGCTGGTTCTCATCGGCCCACTGGCAGCCCTTAAATCGGACGCCTTCTGCGATCTGGCAACTTGCTCCACCATCAAAACCGTAGATTCCGTGATGTTTTCGGTCAACATAGGTCTCGAGTGCGAAGCACCCTTTAAGTAAAAACAGTACTCCAATAAGCGCCAATGACGTAAACACCCACGTCGGAACGCGAATGTTTACGTAATTGGTCACCACCTAGCCTATGCGGCCTCGGCGGCCAGCTTCTGGGCCTTGGCGACGGCGTCTTCAATGGTGCCGACAAGGTAGAAGGCGGCTTCCGGCAGGTGATCATACTCACCGGCGACGATCGCCTTGAAGCCCTTGATGGTGTCTTCCACCGCCACGAACACGCCCGGGGTGCCGGTGAAGATTTCGGCAACATGGAACGGCTGGCTGAGGAAGCGCTGGATCTTGCGGGCGCGGGAGACGACGAGCTTGTCCTCTTCCGAGAGCTCATCCATGCCGAGAATGGCGATGATGTCCTGCAGCGACTTGTACTTCTGCAGCACTTCCTGGACCGAGCGGGCGACGTTGTAATGCTCTTCGCCAACGGTGCGCGGCTCAAGGACGCGGCTGGTCGAATCGAGCGGATCCACGGCCGGGTAGATGCCGAGTTCGGCGATCGAGCGGCTGAGGGTCGTGGTGGCATCAAGGTGGGCGAACGAGGTGGCCGGCGCAGGGTCGGTCAAATCGTCGGCGGGCACGTAGATCGCCTGCACCGAGGTGATCGAACCCTTGTTGGTGGAGGTGATGCGCTCCTGCAGCTGGCCCATGTCGGTGGCCAGGGTCGGCTGGTAGCCCACGGCCGAAGGAATGCGGCCGAGCAGAGCCGACACTTCCGAGCCGGCCTGGGTGAAGCGGAAGATGTTGTCCACGAAGAACAGCACGTCCTGGCCNNGTTCATCTGGCCGAACACCAGCGCGACCTTGGAGCCTTCCGAGGTCGGGTTGCCATCGGCATCCTTGGCGATGACGCCGGCTTCGAGGAACTCGTGATAGAGATCGTTGCCCTCGCGGGTCCGCTCGCCGACGCCGGCGAACACCGAGGTGCCGCCATGGCCCTTGGCGATGTTGTTGATCAGCTCCTGGATGAGCACGGTCTTGCCCACGCCGGCGCCGCCGAACAGGCCNNGGCCGATCTTGCCGCCCTTGGCGTACGGGGCGATGAGATCGATTACCTTGATGCCGGTGACGAGAATGGCGCTTTCGGTCGACTGGTCGGTGAACAGCGGCGCTTCGGCATGGATCGGCATGGTGGTTTCGGCGTTCACCGGGCCACGCTCGTCGATCGGCTCGCCGATGACGTTGAGAATGCGGCCGAGGGTAGCCGGGCCAACCGGCACGCGGATCTGCGAGCCGGTGTCCGTCACGGCCTGGCCGCGGACGAGACCATCGGTAGCATCCATGGCGATGGTGCGCACGGTGTTCTCACCGAGGTGCTGGGCAACTTCCAGGACGAGGCGGTTGCCGCCGACCATGGTTTCCAGGGCCGAGAGAATGGCCGGCAGGTCGCTGTCGAACTGCACGTCGACGACGGCGCCGATGACCTGCGAAACGCGGCCGACATTGTTGGTGGTGGGGGTGGTGGCCATGGTGGCGTGCTCCTTAAAGCGCTTCGGCGCCCGAGATGATCTCGATCAATTCCTTGGTGATCGCGGCCTGTCTCGTGCGGTTGTAAGTGATGGTGAGGCGATTGATCATGTCACCGGCGTTGCGGGTGGCGTTGTCCATCGCAGTCATGCGGCTGCCCTGCTCGCTGGCGGCATTTTCCAGCAGCGCGCGGAACACCTGCACGGCAAGGTTGCGCGGCAGTAGTTCGGCGAGAATGGCTTCCTCATCCGGCTCATATTCGACAGCGGCGGGTGCGGCATCGCTCGGCTTGGCGTCCACTGCGGCAGCTGCGGGCAGCGCGGCGGGGATGATCTGCAGGGCGGTTGGCTCCTGCACCAGCGCCGAGCGGAAGCGGGCGAAGAACAGGTGCGCGACATCGAACTCACCGGCCTCGAAGCGGCTGGTGATGGCATCGGCAATCAGCTTGGCATCGGCAAAGGCGACATTCTTGATGTGCGTCTGGTCGATATAGCCGATGATCAGCTCCTTGTGCGTCCGCATGAACGGCGCGCGCGCCTTCTTGCCGACGAACAGCAGCTTGACCGTCTTGCCCTCGGCCAGCAGCGCTTCCATCGCCTTGCGGGCGAGGCGGGCGATATTGGTGTTGAAACCGCCGGCCAGCCCGCGCTCGGAGGAGGCGATGACCAGCAGGTGCACCTGGTCCTTGCCGGTGCCGGCGAGGAGGCGGGGCGATTCCGGGCCAACCTGCACGGTGGCACCGAGCGACGCCATGACAGCGGCCATGCGCTCCGAATAGGGGCGCGCGGCTTCCGCGGCTTCCTGCGCACGGCGCAGCTTGGCCGCGGCGACCATCTTCATCGCCTTGGTGATCTTCTGGGTCGATTTGACCGAGGTGATCCGGTTCTTGAGGGCTTTGAGGCTTGCCATTCTCTCTCTCTGTCATCCCCGCGAAGGCGGGGACCCATCTCCAGCCCGTTCCACTATCGCGATCTGCGAGAGATGGGCCCCCGCCTTCGCGGGGGTGACGGGCAGGTGTTTAAGCGAACGTCTTGGCGAAGGCGCCGATAAGCTCCTTCAGCTTGGCGGTGGTGTCGGCCGAAAGGTCCTTCTTGTCGCGGATGTCGGTCAGCAGCGCGGCATGATCGGCACGGACATGGGCCAGCAGCGACGATTCAAAGCGCGTCACGGCGTTGGCATCGACGGTATCGAGATAACCGTTCACGCCGGCGAAGATCGAGACGACCTGCTCCTCGAACGGCATCGGCTTGTACTGGCCCTGCTTGAGCAGCTCGGTGAGGCGCTTGCCGCGGTTGAGCAGGCGCTGCGTCGAGGCATCGAGATCGGAACCGAACTGCGCGAACGCGGCCATTTCACGATACTGGGCCAGCTCCAGCTTGATGGTGCCGGCGACCTTCTTCATGGCCTTGGTCTGCGCGGCGGAACCGACGCGGCTGACCGAAAGGCCGACGTTGATGGCCGGGCGGACGCCCTGGTAGAACAGCTCGGTCTCGAGGAAGATCTGGCCATCGGTGATCGAGATCACGTTGGTCGGGATGTAGGCGGAAACGTCTCCGGCCTGCGTCTCGATGATCGGCAGCGCGGTGAGCGAGCCCGAGCCATTGTCCGAGTTCATCTTGGCGGCGCGCTCGAGCAGGCGCGAGTGGAGATAGAACACGTCACCCGGGTAAGCCTCGCGGCCCGGCGGGCGGCGCAGCANNTGTCGCGGAAGAACTCGCCCATGGTGCAGCCGGTGTAGGGCGCCAGGAACTGCAGCGGGGCCGGCTCGGAGGCCGTGGCGGCGACGACGATGGAATATTCCATGGCGCCGTTCTCTTCCAGCGCCCGGACGATCTGGGCGACGGTGGAGCGCTTCTGGCCGACGGCGACATAGATGCAATAAAGCTTCTTGTTCTCGTCCGTACCGGCGTTGGCGGCCTTCTGGTTGATGAAGGTATCGATGGCGACAGCGGTCTTGCCGGTCTGGCGATCACCGATGATCAGCTCGCGCTGGCCACGGCCAACGGGCACCAGCGCATCGAGCGCCTTGAGGCCGGTCTGCATCGGCTCGTGCACCGAGGTGCGCGGGATGATGCCGGGGGCCTTCACTTCAACGCGCATGCGCTTGACGTCGGTGAGCGGGCCCTTGCCATCGATCGGGTTGCCGAGGCCATCGACGACGCGGCCGAGCAGGCCCTTGCCGACGGGCACATCGACGATGGTACCGGTGCGCTTGACGGTATCGCCTTCCTTGATGCCCGAATCCGAGCCGAAGATGACGACGCCGACGTTATCGGCTTCCAGGTTGAGGGCCATGCCCTTGATGCCGCCGGGGAACTCGACCATTTCACCGGCCTGGACATTGTCCAGCCCGTGAACGCGGGCGATACCATCACCGACGGACAGCACCTGGCCGACTTCGGAGACTTCGGCGTCATTGCCGAAGTTGGCGATCTGATCCTTGATGACCCGCGAGATTTCGGCGGCGTTGATGTCCATGTTTAGCCCTTCAGTGCCTGGCCGAGCGACTCGAGCCGGGTTTTCAGTGAGGAATCGATCATCCGGCTGCCCACGCGGACAACGAGGCCGCCGAGGATGGCGGGATCGACGGTGATATCCAGCGTAACATCGCGCCCAAGGCCGGCCTTGAGCTTGGCGGCGAGCGCCTTTTGCTGGGTGGCGGTGAGCGGGTGTGCCGCAGTGACCTGGGCGCTGATCTCGCCGCGACGGGCGGCTGCCAGGCCGTTGTAGCCGCGAATCACCGCCGGAAGGGCAGCGAGGCGGCGGTTCTGGGCGAGCACGCCGAGGAACGCGGTGGTCAGCTTGTCCAGCCCGAGCGAGGCGGCGACGGCAGCGATGCCGGCAGCGGCGGCCTTGCGCGTGACCATGGGGCTGGTGGTGAGGCTGGCAAGATCTGCCGAGCCGGCGAGCGCGGCCTTGAGCGTGGCGAGGCTGGTGGCCACGCTGTCAACGGCGTTGCCTTCGACGGCGAGGTCGAACAGCGCCGTCGCATAGCGGCCGGCGAGGCCCTGCACGATGCCTGAGTTTGCTTCCAAGGGACGGGATCCGGCGACAAGAGGTTGCGGCAATAGAACAGCCAAGGCGGGTGCCTTGCAGTCGCCGGGCGGCTAGCACGGAGCCTTGGATGTTGCAAGGCAGCACGGTGCGATCAGCGGTGTATTGGCGGTGTCAGGAACGGCGGGGCAGCGCCTGAAGCAGCGGAAACACCCCGAACAGCGCCTGCCCGGCCAGCCCGAGCAGCCCTGCGGTGGTGGCAAAGCCGGCGAACACATCGAGCACCGAGCGGCCGAGCAGCGCGCCCAGCACCACTTCCGCCAGAATCGTCAGCACAAAGGCGAGTTCCCCCATGATGATGCGGGCCCGAGGGTCTGGCGACACGGCCAGTGCCGCAGTGAGTCGGCGGCAGGTGAACCAGGCGATGGCCAGCAGCAGCGGCAGTTCGAGCAGCACGGCGGCCACTTCGCCCAGTCGCGGTGCCAGCACCAGCGTCCGCACGCTGCCCAGCACGAAGCCGGCGGCAAAGACGATGAGGAAATACAGCAACCCGGCCTTGATGGCAGGGAGCGGGGCGGGCGCGGGTGGCGGCTTCATCATCGGTGGTTCTGCTCCGGCCTTGCGGGCGGCACAATCGGCATTAGTAATGTTCGGCGGGATTTTTCGGGAGGGGTGACCGCAGATACATGCCCTGGTTGTTCCATCTTTTTCTCGCGGTGCACGTCGGGGCCGGTGGGCTGGCGCTGCTGGCCTTCTGGGGCGCGGTGGCGACTCGCAAGGGGGGCGATTCGCACCGGCGTTGGGGCGGGCTGTTTGCCACCGCCATCTATCTTGCCGGGTTCATGGCGCTGGGCATGGGCGCGCTCTCCGTGGTGTGGCCGCTGGCGATGCACACGGAACTCACCGACGCGCCGCTGTATCGCGGGCTGTTCGGCTGGATGATGCTCTACCTCGCCGTGCTGACGCTGAGCATGACGCGCTACGGGCTGCAGATGGTCACCAACAAGCGCCGGCACGCCGCCAACCGCCACTGGACGATGGTGCTGCTGCAACTGGCCGTGCTGGCCACCGGCATCAACTGTGCCTGGCAGGGGGTGGTGCTGGAGCAGCCGCTGATGATCGGCATCTCGGTCATCGGCTTCGGCACGACGCTCACCTATTTGTGGTATATGTTCAAGCCGGTCCCGGGGCGGACGGAGTATATCGCCGAGCATCTGAAGGCGATGGTGGCGACCGGTATTGCGGCCTACACGGCGTTCCTCTCGGTGGGGCTGGTGGCGCAGTTTCCGGCGCATGCCTTCAACCCGGCGATCTGGTCGGTGCCGACGATCATCGGGATGGGGCTGATCTTTTATTTCCTGCGGCGGGTGCCGGGGGCGCGTCCGCTCAAGGCTGAAACCCTCAAGCCTGATTCCCTCAAGGTATAAGCAGCGCATCGAGCGTGGTGAACAGATCGGGGATGCGCTTCAGGTGCGGGCGCTCGGCCTCGATGATGCTGAGGAACGCCTTGCGCTTGACGAAGGCCAGCACCTCGGCGGTGAGCGGGGTTTCCACCGGCATGGTCGAGGCGACGATGTCGATCAGCCGTTCGGCGCCGTGGAGCCGTCCCCAGAGATAATCATGTTCGCGATAGGCGCGGCTGAAAAAGGCGCCAAAGGCATTGAAGCGTGCCCCCTTGAGGCTGCCGCCGCCGGCGGCGCGCAGGCCGAGCGAATCCTCCGGGCTCATCCTGTCGACCTTGATCTCGTCGAACTCATCGGCACCATCGCCCTGCAGCAGCGGCAGCGTGGCGATGTCGTAATAGGGGAAGCCGAGGTACTGGCTGAGCAGCGTGCGCCGCAGGCCGCGCGGCATGGGGGCGGCGAACAGCGCCACCAGCCGGGCATCTGTGTTGGCATCCAGCGTCTCCAGCGCCATGCCGCGGGCCAGCGCCTTGATGGCGGCATCGGGCGCCGAGAGCGTCGCGGCCGCGGCGGCGCGCATGGTCGGCCCGAACCAGCCGGGGGCGCGGCGCTGCACGTGCAGCTCCAGAATATCGTAGAGGCCGGTCTTCATCGCCTCCAGCCCGGTGCGGACGCTGTCCTCCAGGCTTGATTCGGTCATGGTGTTGATGCGGCGGATGAGGAAGCGCAGACGGCGGATGCGGAAATCCAGATCAAAGCTGCGCAGGAAGGTCACATAGGCCGAGGCGGCGCCGCCGCGCTCCTGGGCCTGGGCCGGCTGGTCCAGCCCCTGGGCGCGCAGGGCCTCCCACACGGCGGCGCGGGTGGCGTCCGGTGGCAGCTCGCCCAGCGTTGCCAGCTGCGCCGCCATCCCCTCCGCGATCTGCGCCAGCTTGAGCTGGCCATAGGCGGCATAGGCAAAGCCGGCGGCCTTGGCGGCATCGGTATGGGTGCGCGAGCGCCACTCGGCGAGCCGTTCGGGGGTGAGGCTGAACAGGAAGAACCGCGCCCCCACCGCGCCGGCGATGGCGGCATCCACCTGCGGGGCCATGCCATCCACCACATGGCGCAGCCGGCGGACGCGGCGGGAGAGCTGCTCGATGGTGGCAAGGTTGTCATTGATCGGCTGCTGGCGCGGGATGTCCGCCAGGCTGCGCAGCACGGTAGAGAAAAAGCCGGGCAGCGCCGCCGTGCTGGCCGGGCCCTGCGCCTGCATGCCGGGCTTGGGGTCCACATACACGAAGCGCCGGTCCACCTCGCGGTGCGCCGGGTGGCGGGGCAGCGCTTCGATGGCGGGGCCGAAGGGCCGGCTGTTGAGCACCGAGCCGTCGATGAGCGTCACGGCATTCGGGTTGGCGCGGCCGGGGAAGATGCGGGCGAGGAACGCCTCGCGCCCTGGCCATTCGCGCTTGCGGGCGGCCAGCACGGCGTCCATCTCGCCCACTCGCGCCGGGGGGAAGGCGCCTGGGAAGGAGGCGGTGGCGCGCGCCGCAAAAGCCAGCTCGGCCATGTCCGCCAGGTTGCGATCGACATTGTGGCCGTTGTGCCCGCCGCCGCCATCGTTGAAGCTGATGATCAGCCGGTGCTCGTTCTCGCTGATCTCGGGCGGCGAGTGGAGGTGCAGCGGCGCGGCGGCACCATGATAGTCCGTCACGGTCACGAACAGGTCGAGCGGGGTCAGCCCCGGCAGCAGCGGCGGGGTGCGCTCGCCGGCGGCCATGGCCTCCAGCGCCGTGTAGAGCGTCTCGGAGAACACCGCGCCCGAGAACGGAGGGTGGAACCAGCGCGAGCGCATCAGCCGCGAGAGCTTGCGGCTCACTTCCTCCCGCGCATCCGGGTCCTGTATGTCGTCCATGCCGAAGCCGCGGCGCCGGGCATACCAGATCAGCGGCAAGGCCCAGAGCTTGGAGAAGCGCCGCGAGGCCCCCGCCGCATCGAGCAGCTGGTCGGAATCGGCGCCCTCCAGCCACAGCGCCCGCAGCGGCTCCATGTCATGCCCCCGGCTGATCGCCTGGGCGAGCAGGATGCCGTTGATGCCGCCTGCCGAGGCGCCGGCGACGATATCGGTGAACACCCGCAGGTCCACATGCGCGCCCATGGCATCGAGCAGCGCGCCATAGGCCACCTCGCTGTCCTGCGCCGGCGGCAGCTTGGCCTGGCCCGGCTCGGCGTGGCGGCGCATGGAGGCGCGCGCCAGCTTCCACACCTCCTTGGTGGTGCCATGCATGTACACGGCAAGGCTGACGCCGCCGTAGCAGACAAGCGCGAGGCGCAGCTCCTTCTCGCGCATGGCCAGCCCCCTTTCCCGTGATGCGCTTGTTTTACAACACCATCGGGGCGCGGGCCAGCCTCAGGCGGGTACGGATTGCGCCAGCCGCTCGAACACCGCGATCACCGCGGCCGGGCTCGCCCTGTCCAGCGCGCCATCGGCGACTTCCGCCGCGGTCCACAGCCAGCTTTGCGCCGGGTCATCCCGCATCGTCCAGGCCGGGAACATCCGCTCGTGCACCGGCGAGGCGGTGATGCGGGTGACGCCGAGGTGCCGGTTGTCCCGCGCGATGCGGGCATAGGCGTCGTTCACCGCGGCGTCCGGGCCTTCGAGCAGCTGGAGATAAAGGTCGGCCCGCACGATCAGCGCGCCGGTCAGGCCATCACGGGCATTGTTGCGCCGTGCCTGCAGCAGGATGCCGTTGAGCATCGCATCGTCAAAGCCGAACGGCTGGGACCGGTAGATCAGTTGCATCAGCGCCATCGTTGGTCCCCTCGCGTGCTCAAGAGCCACCATGGCGCAGGAAAGCCGGGGCGGATAGCGGGGGATTGCACCCGCGCCGATCCGCCCCGGTTTGCCGCCTTCAGCTTACATGCGGTGCAGGGCGCACAGCTTGTTGCCGGCAGGGTCACGCAGATAGGCCAGGTAGAGCTTGCCATGGCCGCCTTCGCGCACGCCCGGCGGATCTTCGCAGGTGGTGCCGCCATTGGCGACGCCAGCGGCGTGCCAGGCATCGGCCTGCTCGGCAGAGGCCATGGCAAAGCCCACGGTGCCGCCGTTGGCGCCGCATGCCGGCTCGCCGTTGATCGGCGGGGTGATGGCAAAGATGCCGGTGGGCGTCATGTAGAACACCCGGCCAAGCTCATCGGTGTGCCCCGGCCCGACGCCGATGGCGCCGAGCGTGGCGTCGTAGAATGCCTTGGATGCGGCGATGTCATTGGCGCCGACCATGATGTGACTGAACAACGTCTTGTCCTCCCCAGCCCGCGCCGCTTCATACGGCGCGCGGTGCGGCAGGAATGCCCGAGATGCCCGGCCTTGTCGACTTGGCAGCTTGGGGAGTGTCGCGGGGTTTTTCAGGCCTTGCGGGGCGGCTTGCGCTTCGCCTTCGGGCGCGCTGGCTCATCCGGCATTGCGGGCGGCATCAACCAGTCGCCGACCTCCTGGGAACGGTCGGTGATGGTGATGGAGCCGGGGTCCATCAGGAACTTGTCGGAGCGATCGTCTTTCATGCCCGCGACCATAGCATGTTTTCAGCCGGCGCGCCCCATTGCACCCGCAATCACCTGCCGCTAATGTTCACTCTCCGTTCCCCGTTCCGAGGCGCCTGATGGCTCGTGCTGCAACCCGCTATGTCTGCCAGGCGTGTGGCACGGCCACCAGCCGCTGGCAGGGGCAGTGCGCGGATTGCGGGCAGTGGAACACCATCCAGGCCGAGGCGGCGGCGGTGGTCACGCCGTTCACGGCCAAGCACTCGCTGGCCAGTGGCGGGCGCAAGTTCCAGATGGCGTCGCTGGCCGATGACGTGGCGCTGCCCAAGCGGCTTTCCACCGGCATCGGCGAGCTTGACCGGGCGCTGGGCGGCGCGGCGGGCGGCGCGGCCGGGGATGTTGGCGGGCTGGTGCCGGGCTCGGTGGTGCTGATCGGCGGTGATCCGGGCATCGGCAAATCGACGCTTCTGTTGCAGGCGGCGGGGCGGATGGCGCGGGATGGGCACCGGGTCGCCTATGTCTCGGGCGAGGAGGCGGCGGACCAGGTGCGGCTGCGGGCGCGGCGGCTGGGGCTGGCGCGCGCCGATGTGGCGCTGGCGGCGGAAACCTCGGTGCGCGATATCCTCACCACGCTGGCCGATGGCCCGCCGCCGGCGATGCTGGTGATCGATTCCATCCAGACCATGCATTCCGATACGCTGGAGGGCGCGCCGGGCACGGTCTCGCAGGTCCGCGCCTCGGCGCAGGAGTTGATCCGCTATGCCAAGACCAGCGGCTGCGCGCTGATCCTGGTCGGCCATGTCACCAAGGATGGCCAGCTCGCCGGGCCGCGGGTGCTTGAGCACATGGTCGNNTCGATACCGTGCTGTATTTCGAAGGTGAGCGCAGCCACCAGTATCGCATCCTGCGCGCCGTGAAGAACCGCTTTGGCGGCACGGACGAGATCGGCGTGTTCGCCATGGGCGCCGATGGGCTGGAGGAAGTCGCCAACCCCTCCTCGCTGTTCCTCACGGATCGCGCCGCCTCGGTGAGCGGTGCCGTGGTGTTTCCGGCGATGGAGGGAACGCGGCCGGTGCTGTGTGAAATCCAGGCGCTGGTCGTCAAGCTGCCCTCCGGCGCCACGCCGCGCCGGGCGGTGGTGGGCTGGGATTCGGGCCGGCTCTCGATGCTGCTGGCGGTGCTGGAGGCGCGCTGCGGGCTGGGGTTCGGCAGCCATGAGGTTTACCTCAACGTTGCCGGCGGCCTGAAGGTGCAGGACCCGGCGGCGGACCTTGCGGTGGCGGCAGCGCTGATCTCGGCGCTGACAGACAGGCCGGTGCCGCATGATGCCGTGGCCTTTGGCGAAGTGGCGCTCTCGGGCGAGTTGCGCCAGGCCGGGCTGGCCAGCCTGCGGCTGAAGGAAGCGGCCAAGCTGGGCTTTGGCTCGGCGTTCGCCCCGATGGGCACCGCGAGCAGCGCCATGCGGGTGGAAACGCTGCCGACGCTGGCAGCACTCGTTGACCGGTTGGCAGCGGCTCATTAAGCCGGGCTGGCATGGAAACGCTCACGGCCTTTGATATCGTGGTGCTGCTGGCGGTCGCGCTGGCGGCCATCGGCGGGCTGATGCGCGGGTTTGTCGGCGAGGTCGCCTCGCTGCTCGCCTGGGTCGCGGGCTTTGCCGCCGTACGGTTCCTCCATGAGCCGGTGCGGATGCTGATGACGCCGTATATGGGCAGCTCGGCGAGCGCGGCCATTCTCTCGGTGGCGACGCTGTTCCTGGCGGGGTTCATCCTGATGCGGATCAGCGGGGATGTGCTGAGCCGCAATGCCCGCGCCTCGCTGATCGGCCCGGTGGACCGGCTGCTCGGCTTCGGCTTCGGCATCACCAAGGGCGTGCTCGCCTCCGTGCTGCTGTTCCTGCTCACCACGCTCACCTTCGAGATGATCGACAAGGGCAAGCCGGCGCCGCAATGGCTGGTGGCAGCCCGCACCGCGCCAACGCTGGCGATTCTCTCCAAGGCGCTGGTGGACTTTGTCGAGCAGCAGCGCCGTGTCGATGCGGACAGCGCCGAGGTGGACCCGCATGCCGGCATGGGCCTGCCGAAGCGGGATGGTGATGGAGGCGGCGGCGACAGTGGCGGGGGCGGCTATGCCGATGAAGCCCGCAGCGCGCTGGAAGCCCTGCTCGACAAGCAGGAAGAGCGCGAGCCTTCCACGCCGATCTGATGACAATCAAGCTCTACAACACGCTCACGCGCCGCAAGGACGTGCTGGCGCCCGGTGATCCGTCCCGGGTGACGATGTATGTCTGCGGCCCGACGGTTTATGGCCGGGCGCATATCGGCAATGCCCGGCCGGCGGTGGTGTTCGATGTGCTGCAGCGGCTGCTGCGGCATGAGTATGGCGCCGCCCACGTGGTGTATGCCCGCAACATCACCGACATCGATGACAAGATCATCACCAAGGCCGCCGATGAGGGCGTGCCGATCGAGGTGATCACCCAGCGCTATGAGGCGTTTTACCTCGCGGACATGGGCGCGCTGGGCGTCGAGCGGCCGGATATCGAGCCGCATGCCACGACCAGCATCCCGGCGATGGTGGCGATGATCGGCGGGCTGATCGAGAAGGGCCATGCCTATGCGGCGGATGGCCATGTGCTGTTCGATGTGCCGGGCTTTGGCGGCTATGGGGCGCTGTCCCGCCGACCGATGGACGAGATGATCGCCCGCGCCAGAGTGGAGCAGGCACCCTACAAGCGCTCGCCGGCGGATTTCGTGCTGTGGAAGCCCTCGTCGCCCGAGCAGCCGGGCTGGGACTCGCCCTGGGGCCGGGGCCGGCCGGGCTGGCACATCGAGTGCTCGGCGATGATCGCCGAGGCGTTGGGCACCACCATCGACATTCATGGCGGCGGGCTCGACCTGCAGTTTCCGCACCATGAGAACGAGCTGGCGCAATCCGTGTGCGCCCATGAGGGCGCGCCGCTGGCGCGCATCTGGATGCATAACGGCTTTTTGAGCATGGGCGGCGGCGAGAAGATGTCCAAGTCGCTGGGCAATGTGATGGGCGTGGACGAGCTGCTGGCGCAGGGCTGGCATGGCGATGTGCTGCGGCTGGCGCTGCTGAGCGCGCACTACCGCCAGCCGCTGGAGTGGACGGATGCGCTGCTGGAGCAATCGCTGGCGACGCTGGAGCGGCTTTATGCCGTGGCGGAAAAGGCCGCGCCGGGCGGTGTGCCTGATGCTGCAGTGCTGGCGGCGCTGCGGGATGACCTGAACACGCCGCAGGCCAGCGCGGCGCTGGCGGCGCTGGCCAAGGCCGGGGATGCCGCCGGCTTGCGGGCTTCGCTGGCGCTGCTCGGCTTTGAGGCCGGCCATGCCCTACGGGCGGCTGCGCCAGCGCTGGATCTGGATGTGGACGCGATGATCGCGGCGCGCAAGGCGGCGCGGGCGGCGAAGAACTTTGCGGAATCGGACCGGATTCGCGATGAACTGGCCGCCGCCGGCATCGTGCTGGAGGATGGCCCCGGCGGGACGACCTGGCGGAGGGGCTAGGACTACTTCACAGCTGTGAAGCCCTAGCTGTGCTTCACAGCGGCGAAGCATTGCCGCACTCGCCACTCGCGGCGGCTTCGCCTATATCCTCGGGCTATGTCGGAAGCGCTCTACAATCGGGAAATCCTGCGGCTGGCGGCGTCCACGGCGGATGCGGCACGGCTGTCTCACCCCCAGGGCAGTGCGCTGCGGGTGTCCCCGGTGTGCGGCAGCAAGGTGACGGCGGATGTCGATCTTGATGCCGCCGGGCGCATCGCGCGCTTTGGCCAGGAGGTGCGCGCCTGCGCGCTCGGGCAGGCCAGTGCCGCGCTGGTGGCCGCGAGCATCATCGGCAAGCCGCGCGCCGAGCTGGCCGAGGCGCGCACGCAGCTGGCGGAATGGCTGGCCGGGCGCAGCGAGGCCGAGCCGGGCTGGCCGGGCATGACGATTTTTGCGCCGGCACGCCCGCACCGGGCGCGGCACCCCTCCATCCTGCTGGCGCTCGATGCGGCCATAGGCGCGGCAGACGCCGCTGCGGCCATGGGCGAAGCCGCGACCACGTCCCAAGCCGGCGCGGGCTGAGCCGTGGCAGGGGCGCACACGCCGGCGTTCCTCACCGAAGCCGTGGTCTATCTGGGCGCCAGCGTCGTGCTGGTGCCGCTGTTCATCCGGGCGCGGCTTGGCGCCGTGTTGGGCTATCTGGCGGCGGGCATCCTCATCGGGCCATCGGTGCTCGGGCTGGTGGCGCGGCCGGAGCAGGTGCTGCAATTCGCCGAGTTCGGCATCGTGCTGCTGCTGTTCGTCATCGGGCTGGAATTGCAGCCGAGCCGGCTCTGGGCGCTGCGGCGGGATATTTTCGGGCTGGGCGCGGCGCAGGTTCTGCTCTGCGGCGCGGCGCTCACCGGCTTCATCCTGCTGGTCACGACGCTGAGCCTGGAGGCGGCGCTGGTGGTGGGCCTGCCGCTGGCGCTGTCCTCCACGGCGCTGGTCATCCAGCTGCTCAACGAGCGCAACATTGCCGGCACGGCGTTTGGCGAGCGCAGCTTCTCCATCCTGCTGTTCCAGGATCTCTCGATCGTGCCGCTGCTCACGGTGGCGGCGGCGCTCTCGCGCGTGCCGGACCCGGAGGCGATGCCCGGCGGGCAGATGGCGCTGATGACGGTGGCGGCGCTGGCCGGGCTGGTGCTCGCCGGGCGCTACCTGCTGCCGCCGCTGTTCCGCATCATCGGCTCGCTGGGCGCGCGCGAGGCGTTTGTCGCTGCCGCGCTGCTCTCGGTGCTGGGCAGCGCGCTGCTTATGTCATCGCTGGGCTTGTCCATGGCGCTGGGCGCGTTCGTCGCCGGCGTCATGCTGGCGGATTCGCCGTACCGCCACGCGCTGGAGGCGGATATCGAGCCGTTCCGCGGGCTGCTGCTCGGGCTGTTCTTTGTCGCCATCGGCATGTCGCTCGATCTTTCGGTGGTGGTGGAGCGCTGGCAGCTGGTCATCACGCTGGTTATCGGCACCATGGTCATCAAGACCGGCATCATCATGGGGCTGGCCCGGGCGTTCGGCAAAAGCACGGTGCGCAGCTTCCAGATGGGGCTGTTGCTGTCGCAGGGCGGCGAGTTCGGCTTCGTGCTGTTCGCCGAGGCGGCGCGCGGCCAGCTGATCACGCCGGAGGCCGCCGGGCTGTTCGGCGCGGTGGTGACAGTCTCCATGGCGTTGACGCCGCTGCTGTTCCTCGCCGCCTCGCGGCTGCAGCCGGACCGGGGCGCGGCGCCGGCGCTGCCCGATGGCCCGGAAACCGGCACCCACAAGGCTGGCGAGGAGGGCCGCGCCATTGTCGTCGGCGTCGGGCGCTTTGGCCAGGTGGTGTCGCAGATGCTCACGGCGCGCGGTGTCTCGGTGACGGCGATCGACCTGGATGCCGAGATCATCGAGGTGTCCCAGCGCTTCGGCATCAAGGTGTATTTCGGCGATGGCCGGCGCACCGAGATTTTGCGCGCCGCCGGCATCGAGCAGGCCGGGCTGCTGGTGTTCGCCATCGATGAGCGCTGGGACCCGGTGGCGACGCTCGCGCCGATCCGCGCGCAATGGCCGGACCTGTCGATCCTGGCGCGCGCCTATGACCGCACGCACTGGCTGGCGCTGCGCCGCGCCGGGGTGGAGACGGTGGTGCGGGAAACCTTCGACAGCGGCGTCCACATGGGCCGCGCCGCGCTGGAGGTGCTCGGCACCCCCGAGACGGTGATCGACGCGATCGAGGATGAATATCGCCGGCGGGACCTGGAGCGGCTCGACCTGCAGCTGTGCAGCGGCGATGCGATGTCCGGCGGGGACCGGCTGATCCGCGGGCGGTTGAGCTTTGACGAGAGCACGCTGGGCGAGATTCCGTTTGATGACGAGCCGGAGCCCAGCCCGCGCTGAGCCACTGTTGTTTCGCGCGGGATGACGGATGCGCCGCCAGCGGCTAAGCCGGTGCCACTTCCAGACAAAAGGACGCTGCCATGACCGTTTCCCGCGAAATCCGCCTGAAATCCCGCCCCGAGGGCCTGCCCTCGCACGAGAATTTCGAGCTCGCGAGCGTGACGCTGGGCGCGCCGGGCGCCGGCGAAGTGCTGGTGCGCAACCTGTGGATGTCGGTTGACCCCTATATGCGCGGCCGGATGTATGACCGGGCGAGCTATGTGCCGCCGTTCCAGCTGGGCGAAGTGTTGCAGGGCGGTGCGCTCGGCGAAGTCGTGGAATCCAACGCGGAGGGCTTTGCCAAGGGTGATCTGGTCTCGTCCTTCTTTGGCTGGCGCGAGGCGTTCATTGCGCCGGCGGCGGCACTGGAGAAGCTGCCGCGCCATCCGGGCGTGCCGGACCAGGCGTTCCTGGGCGTGCTCGGCATGCCGGGGCTGACGGCCTATGCCGGGCTGCTCGAGATCGGCCAGCCCAAGGCGGGCGAGACGGTGTTCGTCTCCGGCGCGGCCGGGGCTGTCGGCTCGGTTGTGGCGCAGATCGCCAAGATCAAGGGCTGCACCGTGGTGGCGACCGCCGGCACCGATGCCAAGTGCGATTGGCTGCGCTCGGTGGGTGTTGACCATGCCATCAACTACAAGAGCTGCGGCAACCTGCTCGATGCGGTGCGCACCGCCGTGCCCAAGGGCATCGATGTGTATTTCGACAATGTCGGCGGCGAGCATCTGGAAGTCGCCATCGAAGTCGCCAAGCCGTTCGCGCGCTTCGCCGAGTGCGGGATGATCGCCAACTACAACGACACCCAGCCGAGCCCCGGCCCGCGCAACATCATCCAGGTTGTCGGCAAGTCGCTGCGCATCCGTGGCTTCATCGTCAGCGAGTTTGCGGCGCTGCGTCCGCAGTTCACCAAGGACATGATGGGCTGGATCGCCGAGGGCAAGCTCAAGTGGGAAGAGACCGTGATGCACGGCGTCGACAAGGCGCCGGACGCTTTCATGGGCCTGTTCAGCGGCGGCAACACCGGCAAGATGCTGGTGAAGCTCTAAAAGCGTCGCGCCCTGCGGCTGGAGGCGCCCGGCGTGAAAATCCTGCTCTGGGTGCTCGTTCTCGCGCTGGCGTCGCGCATCGAGATTCCCATGGTGCCGGTGCCGATCACGCTGCAGACGCTGGCCGTAACGATGGCCGGGGCGCTGCTCGGCTGGCGGCAGGGCGTGCTGGCGATTGTGCTCTGGCTGGCGCTGGGCGCCGCCGGCTTGCCGGTTCTGGCCGGCGGCAGCGGCGGGCTTGAGCGGTTTTCCGGGCCGACGGCGGGCTATCTTTTCGCCTTTCCACTGGCCGGGGGCGCTGTCGGCTGGCTTGGAAGCCGCGGCTGGATGCGCCAGCTGTGGCCGGCGTTCGCGGCAATGCTGATGGGCAATGCCATCTGCCTGGTGCTGGGGGCCGGCTGGCTGGCGGTGGCGCTGGGGCCGGAGCGGGCGCTGGTGGCCGGGCTGCTGCCGTTCCTGCCCGGCGCAGTGCTGAAATCGGCGGTGGGCGCGCTCAGCTGTGTGTGGGTTGCCGGGCGGTTTCCCATGGCGCAGCAAGATCCTCCAGCACCACTTCGATAACTTCGGTGCGGGCGCGGATGGCGGCGCCGCCGGAGAAGCTCAGGGTGAGGAACTCGCCGTCGTGCGCCAGTGCCAGCAGGGCGAGCACGGCCTCCGGATCGCTCGGCCAGTTCTGGCGCTGCACGCCGAGCACCGTCTCGATGCGCAGCGCGCAGCGGACGCGGCTGGGGGTTTTCGCCTCCCAGCGATAGCGGTTGACCAGCAGCACGAGGCGGCGGGCCGGTGCGGCGTATGCGATGTCCGGCAGCCGCAAGGTGGCGTCCTGCAGCAGCGCCGATATGGCGGGGAGGTCCTCGGCGGATTGGCCGAGCAGGTGCAGGCGGGTATCATCCATGCGCTGCGGATCAGCCGTCCGAGATGCGCTCGATATCGGCGCCGACAGCGGAGAGCTTCTCCTCCAGCCGCTCATAGCCGCGATCGAGATGGTAGATGCGGCCGACGGTGGTTTCCCCCTCGGCGGCGAGCCCGGCCAGCACCAGCGACATCGAGGCGCGCAAATCGGTCGCCATCACCTGGGCGCCGTTGAGCTTTGGCACGCCGCGCACCACGGCGGAGCGGCCGCGCACCGTCACGTCCGCACCCATGCGGGCCAGCTCGGGTACGTGCATGAAGCGGTTTTCAAAGATCGTCTCGGTGAGCAGCGAGGCGCCATCGGCAATCGTCAGCATCGCCATGAACTGCGCCTGCATATCGGTGGCGAAGCCGGGATAGGGGGCGGTGGAAATGTTGATGCCGTGCAGGCCGTTGAGCCGCTTGACCGAGAGGCCACCCTTGATCGGGGTGATCTCGACACCGGCTTCGCGCATCGCCGCCAGCGTCGAGCCGAGATCGGCCTCATGCGCGCCGATCAGCTCGATTTCCCCGCCGGTGATGGCGGCGGCGCAGGCATAGCTGCCCGCCTCGATGCGGTCCGGCATCACGGCATAGGTGGCGCCGTGCAGGTCCCGCACGCCCTCGATCTGCAGGGTCTCGGTGCCGATGCCCTCGATATGCGCGCCCATGGCGACAAGGCAGTTGCACAGATCGACGATTTCCGGCTCGCGGGCGGCGTTTTCAAGGATGGACGGCCCACGCGCCAGCACGGCGGCCATCAGGGCATTCTCGGTGGCGCCGACAGAAACGATGGGGAACACATAGCGCCCGCCGGGCAGGCCGCCCTTGGGGGTGCTGGCCTTCACATAGCCCGCGGCCAGCTCGATTTCGGCACCCAGCGCTTCCAGCACCTTCAGGTGCAGGTCGATCGGGCGGTTGCCGATGGCGCAGCCGCCGGGCAGCGAGACAGTGGCCTCCCCGGCGCGGGCGAGCAGCGGCCCGAGCACCAGGATGGAGGCGCGCATCTTGCGGACGATATCATAGGGCGCCACCGTGCTGGTGATGCGGTTGGCCCGGATGGTCATGACGCGGCCGAACTCATCGGGGTGGGTGCCCTCGATGGTGGTGGACAGGCCATGGTTGTTGAGCAGGTGGCCGAAGGTATCGATATCGGCGAGGCGCGGCAGGTTTCGCAGCGTCAGCGGCTCATCGGTGAGCAACGCGCACGGCATCAGCGTGAGCGCGGCGTTCTTGGCGCCGGAGATGGGGATGCGGCCTTTGAGCGGGCGGCCACCGCGGATGACGATCTGGTCCATGCCTTGGCTTTAGCGCGTGTGCGGCGCGGGCGCTACTGCCGCGCGGGAGAGCGAGACGGTGTAGAGCGCCAGCCCCAGCCAGATGAGGCAAAAGGCGAGGATTCGCGGCGTATCGAGCACCTCGCCGAACAGGAACACCGCCTGCAGCATGACAACGCTGGGCGTGAAATACTGCATCAGGCCCAGCGTGGTAAGCTTCAGCCGCCGCGCCGCAACGCTGAACAGCATCAGCGGCGCCGCCGTGATGAGGCCGCTGAGCGCCAGCAGCATCAGCATCGGGGCGGGCCAGGCCAGCGGGCCATCGGGCCGGGTGGCGAGCCAGAGCAGCGCGAAGGGTGCCAGCATCAGCGTCTCGATGAACAGCCCGGTGGCCGCATCCACCGGCGCCTGCTTGCGGATGAGGCCATAGACGGCAAAGCTGGTGGCGACGCCGAGCGCGACCAGCGGCAACTGGCCGAGCGCCACGGTGAGCACCAGCACGCCGGCCAGGGCGCAGGCCACTGCCAGCCATTGCAGCCGGCCCAGCTGCTCATGGAGGAAGGCTACGCCGAACAGCACGTTGATCAGCGGGTTGATGAAATAGCCAAGGCTGGCATCGAGCACATGACCGCCAAGGATGGCGGTGGTGTAGATCAGCCAGTTGCAGGCGATGGCGATGGCGCTGGCAAACAGCAGCGCCAGCAGCCGGGGCTGGGCCAGCGCGGCGCGCAGCCGCGGCCAGCCGGCCAGCGCCGCCATCAGCACGCCGACGATGAGCACCGACCATAGCACGCGATGTGCCAGCACATCGGCCGCCGGCACGCCGGTGAGCAGCTTGAGATACAGCGGCAGCAGGCCCCAGATAAGATAGGCGCCGGAGCCGGCGGCAAGGCCGATGCGGGTTTCCCTGGTCATGAAGCGGCTGTGGCGGCGGCTAGAGCTTGGGCAGCGTGACGCCGCGCTGGCCCATGTATTTGCCGGCGCGGTCTGCATAGGTCACTTCGCAGGGCTCGTTGCCCTTGAGGAACAGGAACTGGCAGGCGCCCTCATTGGCATAGATGCGCGCCGGCAGCGGCGTGGTGTTGGAGAACTCCAGCGTCACATGGCCCTCCCAGCCCGGCTCCAGCGGCGTGACATTCACGATGATGCCGCAGCGGGCATAGGTGGATTTGCCGAGGCAGATGACCAGCACATCGCTCGGCACGCGGAAATATTCCACCGTGCGGGCCAGCGCGAAGCTGTTGGGCGGGATGATGCAGCAATCGGTCTTGCGATCGACAAAGCTGTTCTGGTTGAAATCCTTGGGGTCGACGATGGCGGAATTGACGTTGGTGAAGATCTTGAACTCGTCCGAAACCCGCGCGTCATAGCCATAGGAGGACAGGCCGTAGCTGATGACGCCATCACGGGTCTGCCGATCGACAAAGGGCTCGATCATGGCATGGGTGAGCGCCTGCTCGCGGATCCAGCGATCGGATTGGACGGACATTCAATGACCCTTGATGTGCAGGACGCAGATGAGCGTGAACAGCCGCCGGGCGGTATCGAAATCAACGATGACCTTGCTTTCGAGACGGTCCTTCAGCGCTTCGGCGGCATCGTTGTGGATGGCCCGGCGCGCCATGTCGATGGTTTCGATCTGCTGCGGCGAGGATTGGCGGATGGCCTGGAAATAGCTGTCACAGATGGCGAAATAATCGCGCACGGTGCGGCGGAACGGGGCGAGCGGCAGCACGAAGCTGTCCAGCGCGCGATCATCGGCGGCGGCGATGGCGATGGTCAGCCGGCCCTCCTCGACGCCGAGCATGACCTTGTAGGGGCCGTGATAGCCCTGCTCGTCGGCGGCAACCGGCTGGAAGAGATTGCCCTCCAGCAGATCGAAGATGGCGACGCGGCGCTCCTGCTCGATATCGGCATTGCGCCACAGGATGGTGCGCTCATCGAGCTTGATGTCGATGATGCGATAATCGGTGGCGGCGCTCATTGCTTGACGACCGCGGGCTTGGCGAGCGTGGGTTTGACGGCCGTGGGCTTTGCAGCCGGTGCCGGGATGCTGTTGACTAGCCGGCCGAGCGCGGCGCGCACCGGGGCCAGCACATCGTCCTGCGTCTTGCCGAGGCGCACCACGACAAGCCGCTTCGAGGGCACGATGACGACATATTGGCCAAGATGGCCATTGGCGGAATAGGCGTCGATCGGCCCCTGGTCGGCAAACAGCGCGCTGTTGCCGCCGACAGCGCCGGGGCGGTTGAGCCAGAACTGGCCACCATAGCCGGGGTTGGTCGGGGCGGGGGTGCGCACGAAGCTCACCCAGTCCGGCCGCACGACCTCGCGGCCGGCGACGGTGCCGTTGTTGAGGTAGAGCTGGCCGAAATTTGCCCAGTCCCGCGCCGTGGCGTGGCAGAGCGAGCCGCCGAGCAGCGTGCCCTGCGGATCATATTCGCAGATCAGGCTGGGCATGGCGGCGGGGCCGGAGAGCCGCTCGATGATGAAGCTGCGCATGGCGGCGCGGCGCTCGGCGGGGGTTTTTGCCTCCGGCGCCAGCGTGCGCACGGCGATGCCGGCGAGGATGTGCGTGGTGAGCGTGGAATATTCGAACACCGTGCCGGGCTTGCTCTCCAGCGGCGCGGCGGTGGCATGGGCGAGAATGTCACCGCTCTTGTCGGCAAACAGCGCGCGGTTGGTATCGGCCAGCTCCGGCGGGTCCGATTCGATGTGCTTGAGGCCGGATTCCATGTGGAGCAGCTGGCGCAGGGTGATCTGCGCGCGGGGATCATCCGGCTTGGCGCGCCACTCCGGCACCGGGGCCGGGCTGTCGAGATCGAGCTTTGCCTCCGCGACCAGCTCGCCAATGAGCGTCGCGGTGATCGACTTGGCCATCGACCAGCTGATGAAGCGGTTGCCGGGGCCATAGCCAGGGCCGTAGCGCTCGTAGAGGATCTTGCCATCCTGCAGCACCAGCACGGCGCGGGTTTCCGCCAGCCTGGGGTCGGTGAAGAACGCGTCCGCTGCCGGCAGCGCCGCCGGGCGCACGGGCGCGGGCTGGGCGGCGGCCGGCGCAAGCGCTGCCATGCCGAGCCCGAGGGCCAGCACAAACAGGCTTGATTGCAACCGCATGATGGCGTCTCGTTTCAGGAGCATGGTCGCACGGTAGAAGGGGCAGGCGCGTGAACGCAAGACAGGGCTTCAATCGTTGGTGGATTTGGGGTCCGGTGTTGCTGCTTTCCCTCCTCGCCGGGCTGTGGCTGGGGCTGAAATACAGCAGCATCGGCAAGCGCGCCGAGCTTGGCGCCGGTTACATGGCGCATGTCGTGTGCTCGTGCCGCTATGTCGGCAACCGGGACATGGCGAGCTGCGAGACCGACCGCGAGCCGGGTACCGAGATCGTCAAGCTGGTCGATGACGAGCAGCGGCGGCGCATCACCGCCTCGGTGCCGCTGCTTTCCAGCCGCACGGCCACCTATGATCCGGAATATGGCTGCTCGCTCGATAAACCCTAGAGCCTTTGTTTGCAGGCGGCACCGGCCCGCTCCCCCGCCCGGCCACCCAATTCCAGTTTACGCTGTGGGTGGCCGGGCGGGGGAGCGGGCCGGTGCCGCCCAACTGAAAAGCCCCTAGAGCCAGCCGCGCCAGCGGAAGAAAGCAAAGGGCAGCACCGCCGAGAGCAGCATCAGCACCAGCGCAAAGGGGTAGCCCAGCGCCCAGCGCAGCTCCGGCATGACATCGAAGTTCATGCCGTAGATGCCGGCGACCAGCGTTGGCGGCATGAAGACGATGGCGCTGACCGAAAAGATCTTCAGCACGGCGTTCTGCTCGATCGAGATCAGCCCCAGCGAGGCATCGAGCAGGAAGGTAACGTTGCTGCCTAGGTAACTGGCATGGTCGGTGAGCGAGCCGAGATCGCGGCTGAGGCTCTTCACATGGGCGGCAATATCGGCGCTCTTGGGCGCAGCGAACGCCAGATAGCCCATGGCGCGGGTGAGGCTGACGGCGGAATCGCGGGATTTGGACAGTGCATCCTGCGCCGCGCCGATCCGCACCAGCAGCGCCTGCAGCGCCAGGTTGGAGACGCGCTGCTGGGTCGTGTTGTCCCGCGCGCGGCGGAAGGCCTGTTGCGAGATGGCGTCGATCTCGCGGCCGATATGCTCGATGCTGTCGGCCAGCCGGTCCACCACCGCATCGAGCAGGCGCACCAGCACCATCGGCGCGGTACCGCACATCTGCGGCGAGCGCTCGGCATGAGCGGCAAAGCGATCAAAGGCTGTCACCTCCTCGTAGCGCAGCGTTACCAGCCGCGTGGGGGTGAGGATGAAGCTGACGGCCTGGCTCTGCGGATGCCCGTCGATGATGCCGGTGGCGAGCGTTGCCGTCATGAAGATCGCGCCATCCTCCTGGTAGAGCCGGCTGGAGGTTTCGATCTCGTCCATGTCCTCCCGGGTCGGCACGCTGATGCCGAGGCTGCGCTCGACCAGCGCATCCTCCTCGCGGCTCGGGCGCAGCACATCGATCCACAAGGCGTCGGCGGGCAGCGCGCCATCCTCCGGCACGATGCTGCCGGCCAGGCCTTCGGCAGTGGGGCAATAGGCGCGCAGCATGGGCTCTCCGGCTTTCCCCTGATGCCAGCCGCTGGGCGCGGCGGCATGGACGGTTGAGAAACTGCCTGCCAGCGGCGTAACCTGCGGTCAATTGCCGGCGAACTGCCTGCCGAGCATCAAGGAGAGCCGGGGATGGCGACAGTGCCAATCGAGCAAGCGCCGCCGGCCGGCACGCTTGTCGTCAAGCGGCACAGTGCAGTCGTGCGGCTGGCGCATTGGCTCAATGCGCTGGCGATGGTGTTTCTCATCGGCACCGGGCTGAATATCTTCAATGCCCACCCGATGCTCTACTGGGGCGAATATGGTGCCACTGCCGATGCGGACAGGCGCTGGCTGAGCATTGCCGCCGCCGGCCGCAAGGGCGGGCCTTATGGCTATGTCGAGATCGGCTCGCTGCGGGTGGAAACCACCGGCGTGCTCGGGCTTTCCACCGGCGCCAACGGCCAGCTGCAGGCGCTGGGCTTTCCCGGCTGGGCGACCTTCCCGAGCTATCGGGACCTTGGCACGGCACGGAACTGGCACTTCTTCTGGGCCTGGGTGCTGATTCTCAACGGCTTGCTCTATCTTGGCCATGGGCTGGTGAGCGGCCATATCCGGCGGGATATCCTGCCGCGGCTCAAGGAGCTGGCCCCGGCCAATGTGCTGCACGATATCGCCCGCCACGCCCGGCTGGACTTTCCCAAGGGCGAGGAGGCACGGCGCTACCATGTGCTGCAGAAGCTGGCCTATGGCGGCATGGTGCTGGTGCTGGTGCCGCTGGTCATCTTCACCGGGCTCGGCATGTCACCGGGCATGAACGCCGCCTGGCCGTGGCTGCTGGAGCTGTTCGGCGGCCGGGCCAGCGCCCGCTCGCTGCACTTCGTCGCGATGGCGCTGATTGTGGGCTTCATCGTCGTCCATCTGCTGATGGTGCTGCTGGCCGGGCCGATCAACGGCATCCGCGCCATGGTGACCGGCAAGCTGCGCATCGCCCGGGAGAGCCTGACATGAGCCTGATCTCACGGCGGCGGCTGTTCAGCGCCGGCGGCGCGGCGGCGGGCGGGTTGCTGCTCTCCGGCTGCGACGGGCTGGTGCGCGACGAGAAGCTCAAGCGCATCATCGGCTCGGCCGAGGCCGCCACCCAGCGCTGGCAGCGGCTGGTGGGCCGCGATGGCCTGGCGCAGGAGTTTGCGCTCAGCGATCTCTCGCCGGTGTTCAAGGCCAATGGCACGCAGAACCCGCGCGAGGCGGAGTATCAGGCCCATGCGGCGCGGGGCTTTGCCGATTGGCGGCTGGCCATCACCGGCCTTGTCACCACGCCGATGAGCCTCAGCCTGGCGGACATCCGCCGGCTGCCGGCGCGCACCCAGATCACCCGGCATGATTGTGTCGAGGGCTGGAGCGCCATCGGCCAATGGACCGGGCCGCAGCTTGGCCTGCTGCTCAAGGCGGCGGGGCTGAAGCCGGATGCGCGCTATGTGGTGTTCCGCTGTGCCGACAATTACGGCGGCGAGGTGGACAAGGGCGGGTCGCAATCCACCTCGATCTATTATGAGAGCGTCGATCTGGTCGATGCCTTTCATCCGCAGACGATCGTGGCGCACAGCATGAACGGTGCGCCGCTGGGCGTTCCGCATGGCGCGCCGCTTCGCATGCGGATCGAGCGTCAGCTCGGTTACAAGCACGCCAAATATCTCGTCGGGATCGATGTGGTGGCCTCCCTTGCCGGCTATGGGCGCGGCAAGGGAGGCTATTGGGAAGACCGTGGCTATGAGTGGTATGCGGGGATCTAGCCTCCGTCTCAGCCCTCCCAGCGCAGGCCCACCCAGAAGGTGCGCGGCTGCGCCCTGTCGATGATGCCATCGGCGCTGACGCCCGAGACGATCAGCTCGTCGCCGATGTTCTCGGCGCGCACTTCAAGGCTCAGCTGCTTCGTCACGGCCAGCCGCGCGCTGGCGTCCACCGTGGTGGCGGGCGGCAGGCGGCGCAGATTCTGGTCATCATCGAACTGTGCGCCGATGTGGCGCAGCGTTACCGCGCCGCGCACGCGCTCGCCGGTATAGCCGAGCGTTGCCGAGCCGCTGAACTGCGGCGAAGCAGCGGGGCGCAGGCCATCGAGCGCCGCCGAAAGCCCGGAAGCGCGCACCTTGGGGTCTGACCAGGCGATGGAGGCCGAGGCCATCACGCGGCCGATCTGCACTTCGCCATCGGCTTCAACACCGCGCACCAGCACGGAATCAAGGTTGAGCCGCTGGCGATAGCTGCCGCCATTGGCAACAAAGCCGACCAGCGGGAACACGCCGGGGCCGCGCCCCAGCGTGACGTTGGAAATGGCGCCGCGCAGCTCGTTGGAAAAGCCGGTGAGCGAAAGCCGGGCGCTGGGCAGCGGCCGCCAGTCAAAGCCCGCCTCGATGCCGCGGGTGCGCTCCAGCGCCAGGTCCGGATTGGGAGCCGTGGCGTCTGCGCCAACGCGGAACGGCCGGTAGAGCTCGTTGGGTGTCGGCAGGCGGAAGCCGGTATAAGCTGCGGCCCGCAGGCTGAACGAGGGCACCAGCCGGACGATGGCGCCGCCGCGCGCCGTGCCGCGCCAGCCGCTGCGCGCCGCCGTGGCGATGGCCAGCGTGGGGGCGCCATTGGCGAGATCGAACTCGTTGAGGCGGCCGGCGCTGATGCTCCAGCGGTCCCCGCGCACGCCGCCGGTGAGGGTGAAGGCGTCGCTCACCTCCCAGCTGTCCTCGATATAGCCGCCGATGGTGCTGGTGGCGCCGCCGGCCTCGCGCAGCCGGGTGAAGGCGCCGACCTGGTAGCGGAAGAACTCGTTGGTGCTGCCGCTGCCGCGCCGGGCATCGAGGCCGATCTCGAGGCTGTGGGCGCTGCCCAGCGGCGGCCGCACCGCGATCTTGCCGCCAACGCCGGTGGCCGGGGTGTTGAACTGATCGAGCGATGGCGTCGCGGTGGCGCGGCCGGCGGCCACGGCGGAAAAGCGCGATTCAAATTCGCGCACCTGCACATAGGCCAGCGCCTCGGCGCCCCAATTGCCGCGGTGGATGAGGCGGATGCTGGCGTCTGCGCCGCGGCTCTCGGAGGTGACAAGTGCCTGCCCGCGCACCCGCTGGTCATCAAAGGCGCGGATGCTGGCCTGCACTTCGGTTTGCGCTGCCACCGGCACCACGGCACGGATGCTGCCGCCCCAGCTCTCGTAGCGCGCCGGAATATCGACAGCCCCGCGCTGGTTTTCCGGCACGATGAAATAGCCATCGCCGCTGTCATGCCGGGCGCTGACCGTGACAAAGCCGCCGCCGAGCCGCACCGCCAGGCCGCCTGAAGCTTCAAGGGAGTTGCGCGAGCCGCCAGCCAGCGCCAGCGAAACCGGGGCCAGCTCGTTCGGCCCGGCGCTGGCGAGCTCCAGCGTGCCGGCTACCGCGCCAGCGCCAAACGCTCCGGCACCGCCGCCACGGGTGATGCGCACGCTCGCCAGCCGCGCCGGATCGATGGCGGACCAGGGAATGTAGCCGGCAAAGGGATCCGCCACCGGCACGCCATCGAGCAGCACCAGCGCGCGGGAGGCGGCGTTGCCGCCCAGCGCCCGCAACGTCACGCCCTGGGATGTGGGGTTGGCCGAGCGGCTGTCCGTGCGGCGGAAGGCGGCGAGCCCCGCGACATCGCGAAGCGCATCCTCGATGCGGCCGCTGGCGGTGCCGGTGAGCCGCTCGCGGCCCAGCGTGATGCCGGAATAGGCCGCGGCGCCCGGAGGCGCGGGCAGGGCGCTGCCTGTCACGATGATCTCGGCTGCGGGCGGGGTGATGAGGGTGGCGGGTGGAATGTCCATGGCTGCTAATGGACAGCGCAGGGCGTGGCTGGCAAGTGCAAGATGAGCGCGGCTGGCGTTTGCGTGAGGAATGACCGGACATGGGCGGATGGGCGTTTCTGGGCTTGGCGATCATCTTCGAGATCGCGGCGACGACGATGCTGAAGCTGTCTGACGGGCTGGCCAAGTGGCACTGGGCGGCGCTGTCCATTGCGCTGTATGCCGTGTGCTTCCTGGTGCTGGCCCCGGCGCTCAAGACCATTCCGGTGGGGGTGGCCTATGCCGTATGGTCTGGCGTCGGTATCGTGGCGATGGCGGTGCTGGGCGTGTTGTTCTTCGAGCAGAAGCTCAATGCGGCGCAGCTGGCCTGCATCGCGCTGGTGCTGGTGGGCGCCATCGGGCTGCGGGTTTCGACGCCAGGCTGAACCGGCGCGAAGGTTTTGGGAGGATTTGACCATGCAGGACGCTGTGATCGTGGCGACGGCGCGCACGCCGATAGGCCGGGCCTACAAGGGTGCGCTCAATGATGTGGAAGGCCCGGTGCTGGCCGGCCATGTCATCAGCGCGGCGCTGGCGCGGGCCGGGGTCGAGGGTGCCGAGGTGGAGGATGTGCTGCTCGGCAGCGCCCACCCGGAGGGCGCCACCGGCAACAATGTGGCGCGTGTGGCGGCGCTGGCAGCGGGTCTGCCGGTGAGCGTCAGCGGCACCACCATCGATCGCAAATGCGCCTCCGGGCTGCAGACGATCGCCTTTGCCGCCCAGCGCATCCGGGCCGGCGAGGAGGGGATTTACGTCGCCGGTGGGCTCGATTCGGTCTCGCTGGTGCTGCCCAACAAGAACCTCGTGCGCTTCCGCTCCGAGGGACTGATGGCCACCATGCCCTCGCTCTACTGGACCATGATCGAGACAGCGGACCATGTGGCGGCCAAATATGGCATCAGCCGCGAGGCGCAGGATGATTACGGCTTTGCCAGCCAGATGCGGACGGCGGCGGCACAGGCGGCCGGGCGCTTCGATGCCGAGATCGCGCCGATTTCCGCCAACAAGCGCCTGACCGCCAAGGATGGCACCACCACCGGCCATGAGCCGGTGACGCTCACAAGGGACGAGGGCAACCGGCCCGATACCCAGCGCGAGGCGATGGCGGCGCTCAAGCCGGTGCGCGAGGGCGGCACCATCACGGCGGGCAACGCCAGCCAGCTTTCGGATGGTGCCAGCGTGTGCGTGGTGATGGGCGCCAGCGAGGCGGCGCGGCGCGGGCTGGCGCCGCTGGGCGTGTTCCGCGGCTTTGCCGTGGCCGGCTGCGAGCCGGGCGAGATGGGCATCGGCCCGGTGTTCGCCGTGCCCAAGCTGCTGGCGCGGCACGGGCTCACCGTGGCGGATATCGACCTGTGGGAGCTGAACGAGGNNTCGCGGTGCAGGTGCTCTATTGCCGGGATTTCCTCGGCATCGACCCGGAGAAGATCAACGTCGATGGCGGGGCGATCTCGATTGGCCATCCGTTCGGCATGTCGGGCTCGCGGCTGACTGGCCATGCGCTGATCGAGGGGCGGCGGC
>DIUN01000015.1:0-196680 GCA_002423025.1 Sphingomonadales bacterium UBA6157
CCCGCCTGCAGGTGGAGCACCCCGTAACGGAGTGCATCACCGGGCTCGACCTGGTGGAGCTGATGATCCGCGTTGCCGCCGGCGAGGCGTTGCCGTTCACGCAGGACGATGTGCAGCTCAACGGCTGGGCGCTGGAAACCCGCGTCTATGCCGAAGACCCGTATCGCGGCTTCCTGCCCAGCATCGGCCGCCTCTCGGTCTGCCAGCCGCCGCTGGCCGGTCGCAACGGCGATTCGGTGGTGCGCATCGATACCGGCGTCATCGAGGGCGCCGAGATCTCGATGTTCTATGATCCGATGATCGCCAAGCTAATCACCTGGGCGCCGACTCGCGCACAGGCCATCGCCGCACAGGCCGATGCGCTGGATCGCTACCTGATCCGCGGAATCAGCCACAATATCGACTTCCTCTCGGCGATCATGGCGCACCCGCGCTTCCAGGCCGGCACCAATGTCACCACCGGCTTCATCGCCGAGGAATATCCCGAGGGCTTCGTCGGCGCGCCGGTGGATGCCGAGACGCGCGTGGCGGTGGCTGCCGCCGCCGCTGTCATCCAGGCCATCGAGGCCGAGCGGGCACAGCTGATCGATGGCCAGCTCTCCGGCACCGGCGCCGAATATGGCGAGGATTGGGTGGTGGAACTGGCAGGCGAGCAGATTCCGGTCAACGTCAATGGCGATGGCGACCGCTTCTCGGTGGAGATGGCCGAGGGTGACGAAATCCGCGAGATCGATGTCGCCACCGATTGGCGCGTTGGCTCCTCGCTGTTCGAAGCCGAGATCGACGGCGTGCCGCGCGCCATCGAGCTGCTCAAGAAGGGCAGCGGCATGCAGATGACCACGCGCGGCGCCAGCCACCGCGTACGCGTGCTCACCCCGCGCGCCGCCGAGCTGGCGCGCTTCATGATCCCCAAGGTCGCGCCGGACATGAGCAAGTATCTGCTCTGCCCGATGCCGGGGCTGGTGGTTTCCGTCGCGGTCGTCGAGGGCGAAAAGGTCGAGGCCGGCCAGGTGCTCGCCACTGTCGAAGCCATGAAGATGGAGAACATCCTGCGCGCCGAAAAGACCGGCACCATCTCCAAGGTGCTGGCCAAGGCCGGTGATTCGCTGGCGGTGGACGCGGTGATTCTGGAGTTCGAGGTCGTCTGAAGCTGAGGTTAGCGCCGCGTCTGCCGGGCGAACCATGGCCCGAGCCGGGCGATCGCCTTCTCCACCCGGTCCGTGGACACGGCAAAGCTGAAGCGCATGAAGTGCCCGCCCTCGACGGGGTCGAAATCCAGCCCCGGCGCGGTGGCGACGCCGGTTTCCGCCAGCAGCTGCGTGCACAGCGCGATGCTGTCATCGGTCAGGTGGCTGATGTCCGCATAGATGTAGAAGGCCCCATCGGGCGGCGCGATGCGGCCAAGGCCCATCGCCGGCAGCGCCGCCAGCAGTAGCTCCCGGTTGCGCGCGTAAGTGGCGAGGTGGCCCTGCAGCTCCTCATGGCAATCCATGGCGACCAGCCCGGCGTGCTGGGCGAGGCTGGGCGGCGTGAGGAACAGGTTGCCCATGCGGGCGCGGGCTGCATCGATCAGCGCCGGCGGCACCACCAGCCAGCCGAGCCGCCAGCCGGCCATCGAGTAATATTTCGAGAAGCTGTTCACCACCAGCGCATCGGGCGCGTGGCGGAGCATGCTCTCTGTGGGGACGGTGTAGCTGAGGCCGTGGTAGATCTCGTCCGAGATGATGCGGATGCCGCGCGCCGCGCACACGGCGGCAATGGCGGCCAGCTCCTCGGGCGGGATGATCGTGCCGGTGGGGTTGGCCGGGCTGGCGAGGATGAGCCCGGCCGGCGCCGGCTCGAGCGCCGCCAGCGCCGCCGCTGTCACCTGGAAGCGCTCGGCCGGGCCGCAGGGCAGCTCAACCGGCACCATGTGCAGAGCCTTCAGCGTGTTGCGATACGCCACATAGCCGGGCCGGGCGAGCGCCACCTGGTCCCCCGGCGCGAACAGGCAGGACAGCGCCATGACAAACGCCGGCGAGGCGCCGCAGGTGAGGATGATCCGCTCAGGGTCGATCGTGAGCCCCTGCGTCTCGGCATAATGCGCCGCGATGCGCTCCTTCAGCTTGGGGCTTTCCCAATAGCCCATGCCATCACTGTCCAGCACCTCGTGCGCCGCGGCGATGGCCGCCGCCGGTGCGCCGGTGGAGGGCTGGCCGAACTCCATGTGGATAACGGACTCGCCCGCCGCCGACATGCGGTGCGCGAGGCGGCTGATGGCGATGGCGTGGAACTGATCGATCTGGGCTGTCATGCCGCCAGCCTTACGCCAGTTTTCGGGCGCGGGGGAAGCGCCGCTAAACGAGCGCCGCGCCTTCATGCGCCAGCAGCCAGCGCTTGCGCTCGATGCCGCCGGCATAGCCGGTGAGCGCGCCGGACGCCCCGATGACACGGTGGCAGGGCACGACGATTCCGATGGGGTTGAGGCCATTGGCCAGCCCAACGGCACGGGCGGCGCCGGGCTTGCCGAGGCTGGCGGCTAGCGCGCCATAGCTGGTGGTGGCACCGGCCGGAATACGGCGCAACGCGGCCCAGACATCCCGCTGGAACGCCGTGCCGCCAGTCTCGATGGGGATGGCATCCAGAGCGCGCAGGTCTCCGCCGAAATAGGCATCGAGCGCGGCCAGGATGGCGGCCGGGGCCGGGCCTTCCGCCAGCGTGAAGCTGCCGTAGTGCCGGGCCAGCAGCCGGTGCAGCCGCTCCTCGAAATCATGGAAGTCCAGCGCCCGCAGCCGGCCCTGCTCGTCGGTGACCAGCAGGATTTCGGCAACGGGCGAGGCAATGCGGCTGAGGATGAGGTGCATGGGGGAGGCTCCGGTGGTGCGCTTGCGGCGCGCGGCAGGGGATTCGCCATGGACGGCGGCGAAGACTTCGTTGAAGCGGCGGATGCTGCCAAAGCCGGCCTCGGCCGCCACCTGCGCCATCGGCATCTGCCCGGCATCGATGAGGCTGGCAGCCAGCGCCAGCCGCCGCGCCTGCGCCACCGCGACCGGCGAGACGCCAAGGTGGCGGGCGAACAGGCGGCGGACCTGCCGGTCCCCGACGCCGAGCTTGCCGGCCAGCGCTTGCAGCGGCGGCGCTTCCCCAGCTTGCTCGCCATCAAGCGCGCCGCCATCGATGAGGCGCAGCGCCCGCCGGACGCTGGCGGCACTGCCGAGCGCTGCTGGCGAGCCGGGCGCCGCCTCGGGCCGGCAGCGCTTGCAGGCGCGGTAGCCCGCAGCCTCGGCGGCAGCGGCGCTGGGCAGGAACAGGCAGTTTTCCGGTTTGGGGGTGCGCGCCGGGCAGACCGGGCGGCAATAAATGCCGGTGGTCTTCACCGCCGTGAAGAAGCGCCCGTCATAGGCCGGGTCCCGGGCCTGGAGGGCAGCATAGCAAGTGGCGGGCGGCGGCAGCATGGCTCTGTGTAGCCGTACTGCCGCCGGGAGTCTGGCGGTTTTCGGACGTTGCTGTTTTCTGGAGTCACTTGCAGTTGGGCGGCACCGGCCCGCTCCCCCGCCCGGCCACCCAGTTCCAGTGTAAGCTATGGGTGGCCGGGCGGGGGAGCGGGCCGGTGCCGACTCCACTCAACTGCAAGTGCCGCTAGCTGCGGCAGGCGAAGGTGCCGCTGGCGGTGAGGCCGCATTCCGCGCTCTGGCCGCTGCGGTTGAAGCGCAGGCTGGTTGCGCCGGCCGCCACCTGGCGCACGACATCCGCCACGGTGCGGGTCGGCTGGCCGCCCACGGCTTCGATCAGGTCCCCGGGCTTGAGGAAGCCGAGGCGCGCGGCGGGCGCGGCACCGGCGATCTCCACCACCACGACCCCCTGCTCGGGCAGGCCGACACCAAGCTCCTGCGCATAGGCCGGAGACAGATTGGCGACGGTGACGCCGGCGAGGATCGAACGGCCGGTGATCGGGGTGATCTGGCGCGGGGGCGTTTCGGGCGGCGGCGCCAGCGTCACCTGCACGGCTCGCTCGGTGCCGCCGCGCACCAGCAGCACGTCCAGCGTGCGGCCTACACCCTCGGTGGCGAGCGAATAGCGCAGCTGGCCACCATCAACGACTTCCTTGCCATCGACAGCGCGCAACACATCACCGATGCGGATGCCGGCCCTGGCGCCGGGGCTGCCGGGCACCACGGCGGTCACCAGCAGGCCGCCGGGGCGGTCCAGCCCAGCCAGTCGCGCGCTCTCGGCGGTGAGTGGCTCACCCTCCACGCCGATCCAGCCGCTGACCAGCTTGCCCTTGTCCGCGGCATTGAGGAACACGCGGACCATCTTGGAGGGAATGGCGAAGCCGATGCCGTTCGAGCCGCCCGAGCGCGAGAAGATGGCGGTGTTGATGCCGATCAGCCGGCCCTGCGCATCGAGCAGCGCGCCGCCGGAATTGCCGGGGTTGATGGCCGCATCGGTCTGAATGAAGAACTGCCAATCCGAGACGCCGATGCCGGTACGGGCGATCGCCGAGACGATGCCGGTGGTGACGGTTTGCCCCACACCGAACGGGTTGCCGATGGCGATTGTGATGTCCCCCACTTCCGAGCGATCACTGTCTCCCATGCGGATGACGGGCAGCTTGGCGCCGCCGGTCTCGATCTTGAGCAGCGCCAGATCGAGCCGGGCATCGGCAAACAGCAGCTTGGCGGGGAACTCGCGCCGGTCCGACAGTGCCACCAGGATCTGGTCCGCCCCAGCGACGACATGGTTGTTGGTGATGATGAGGCCGTTGGGCGCGACGATGACACCGGAGCCGAGCGACTGCTGGACGCGCGGCTGCGGCGTGGCACCACCGAAGAACTGGCGGAAGAACGGATCATCCATCAGCGCCGAGCGCTGGCGATCAACCCGGGCGGTGTAGATGTTGACCACCGCCGGCGCCGCGCGCTTGACGACGGGTGCAAAGGACGGGCTGACTTCCGAGGCGCTGTTCGGCACGGCGCGGACCAACGGCGTGGAATCCACCGGCGGCAATTGCGAAGCGATGGTGCCGCCGCCGGTCTGAGCATGGACGCCGAGCGCGATGAGCGCGCCGCCTAGCGCACCGAGCGCCGTTACGCCTGCAAGTTTGAACCGGTTCAACATCTTCGATCCTGTCAGGGCTGTGCATTTGCCCAATTGCCGGTGGCCGCTGAAGCGCGGATGAACGTGCTGCAGGGAGAGTGGGAATGAAACTTTGGCATTGCAAGGACGCGCGGTCGTTCCGGGTGCTGTGGGCGCTTGAGGAGCTGGGGCTGGACTATGAGCTGGAGGTTCTGCCCTTCCCGCCGCGCTGGATGCAGCCGGAGTTCCTGGAGATCAACCCTTTGGGAACAATCCCGTTTTTCGTGGATGGCCCGGCGCGGATGACGGAAAGTGCCGCGATCTGCGAATATCTGGCGGTCAAGCACGGTACCGGGACGCTGGCCGTGAACCCCGATGAGGATGATTTTGGCAGCTATCTCAACTGGTTGCATCATGGCGAGGCGACCCTGACCTTTCCGCAGACGCTGGTGTTCCGCTATGGCACGCTCGAACGGCCCGAGAAGCGGCTGCCGCAAGTGGTTGAAGATTATCGCAAATGGTTCCTGGCCCGCACGGCGCTCGCCGAGCGGACGCTGGCCGATGGGCGGGAGTTCCTCTGCGCCGGGCGCTTCACCGCTGCCGATATTTCGGTCGCCTATGCGCTGCTTTTTGCCGGCAACCTCGGGCATCTGGAGCTGGTGGGGGAGAATCTGCGGCGCTGGTGGAGCCGGCTGCAGGAGCGGCCGGGCTTCCGCGCGGCCAAGGCCCGGCAAGCGGCGGGCTGATCAGGGATAGAGTGCGGCGCTCACCACTTCGGCCAGCAGCAGCGGCCGGAACAGGTGGGGAAACAGCTTGCCACCGCGCGCCGGCTCCCATTTCAGCGCCTCGCCCAGCCCTTCGGCATCAAGGGTGAGCGCCATCAGGCCGGCTTCGTCGCGGAACCATTTGGCGGCGGTGGCGGCGACTTCGTCGGGCGGCGAGATGTGGATGTAACCGTCCCGCAGATCATCCGGCGAGCCATGAAACACGCCGCTGGCCTGGAACGCACCCCATTCGGCCGCGCGCAGCAACTTGATGATCGGGGTCATGGCAGCCTCAGCGCGGTGGCGGGATGGTGGGGGTGTTGCCGGTGGCGCGGATGGGCACATTGACGTTGCACAGGTCAATGGCGCCGGCCGGGCGGATGAAGAAGCCGGTGCGGTTGGCCCGTGCGTGGATGTAGCGGCGGAAGGTTTCGCTGGCGGTGTCCATCACTTCGTAGCGCGGCGCCTGCGCGGCCGGCAGGCTGCTGGCAAAGCGCGCGCCGGTGATGGGGGTGTGCTCGGCGGGCGTCGCGTAAAAGCCGAGCTCCGCCGTGCCGCGCGGCAAGGCGGCGTGCGCCGGCAGCCCGGCGACGATGCGGCCGACGAGCGCGATGTTGCGATCGAGCATGCGCGGCGCCTGGCCGATGATGGCGTAAAGCTCCGAGCCATCGCCGGTGTCCGGCGCATCCTCGCGGCCGACACCAACCGCGGCATAGCAATGCGCCAGCCAGGCGGTGCCGGTCTGGCGATCCTGCGCCACCGGCCAGCCACCGACAAAGCCCGGCTCGGCATAGGTATCAGGATAGCCCAGCGGCGTGATGGCGAGGCCGGCGGCAGGGCGCTCATATTCGGCGGGCAGCGGCGCGGGCTTGGGAGCGCCGGCCGGCGCCGGGCGGGCAGCCCATTGGATGACGTAATTGTCCTGCACCCGGGTGATGGCGCCGCCGCTGAAGCGGCCGGCGGCAACAATGGCGCGGATGGCGGCGATGTGCGCCGGGGCGAAGGCCGGCGCCAGTTCGATCGCCATCTGGCCGCGCGGCGTATCCATCAGCAGCAGATTTTCCGGGGCGATGGGGCGCCAGGCGGTGGCCGGAGCGGAGGCGACGATATCAGCCGGAGAGAGGGCGACTGCTTCTGCCGGCTTTGGCGGTGCTTGCGCTGCCGCGGGAATTGCCAGGGTGAGGGCGAGGAGGAAGCTGCGCATGACCCGAGAGTGGACGGGTGCGGTGGTGGAGGCAAGGGGGGCGTTCGCCGGCATGGCAGGCTGCTCCCCCACGCCGAAACTCACTCCGGCTCGAAGGCCAGGGCAAGGCCATTGATGCAGTGGCGCATGCCGGTGGGCGCCGGGCCATCGGGGAAGATGTGGCCGAGGTGGCCCTCGCAGGCGGCGCAATGCACTTCGGTGCGGACCATGCCGTGGCTGGCGTCCGTCGTGGTGGCGACAGCGCCGTCCTCAGCTTGCCAGAAGCTCGGCCAGCCGCTGCCGCTGTTGAACTTGGTGGCGGATTTGTAGAGCAGCGCGCCGCAGCCGGCGCAGTGATAGTCCCCTGCCCGCTTCTCGTCGTTGAGCGGCGAGGTGAAGGGGCGCTCGGTGGCGTGTTCGCGCAGCACGGCGCGCTGGGCGGGCGTCAGGTCACGATCAGGCATCTGGGGCTCCTGTGGGTAGGGCGGGGCGAGTGAGCGCATCGATTGCGCCTTGCAGGATATAGGCTGCGGCGAGCCGATCAACCCGCTCGGCGCGGCGGGCGCGGGACAGATCCTCGGCGATCATGGCGCGCTCGACGGCTTGCGTGCTCCAGCGCTCGTCCCAGAGCAGCAGCGGCATCTCCAGCACTTCGAGATTGCGGGCCAGCGCCCGCACCGATTGGGTGCGCGGGCTGTCAGACCCATCCATGCTCAGCGGCAAGCCGAGGACGAGGCCCTTTATGCGCTCGGTCGCGATAAAGGCCTTCAGTTGCACGAGATCAGCCGAGAACTTGGTACGGGCGATGGTGCTGTGCGGCGAGGCAAAGCTCCAGCCGGCGTCGCAGGTGGCAAGGCCGATGGTCTTGGTGCCGGCATCGAGCCCGGCCAGCCGCCCGGCATCGGGCAGCATGGCGGCAAACTCGGCCGGATTGGCGGTGATCATTCGGCAGGCGCAGCGAAAGCCGCAGCCCGGCGCTCGGCATCGGCGCGAATATTGGCCCAGAACAACGGGTAATCATACACATGGAAGTTGTTGCCGGGCAGGATATAGGCGGTGAACTCCAGCGGCGGCTCGCCTATGCTGGTGATGCCCTCCGCCGTGCAGCGCGCCGGCACACCAGGCGCCACGACATGCCCGCTCTTGAGGCCCGCTTCGGGCACGAGGCTGCCCAGGTTGCGCGCGGCAGGCAGGGCGGCGCTGGTCATCACGCCGGCCAGCGGGTTGGTGCAGAGGATGGCGGTGCCGGCGCGCGGCGCACCTGTGAGGCCCTGCCCCCGGTCAAAGCTCTCGCGCACCAGCGCATAATCCGCCGGCTCGGCAAAGCTCTGCCAGCTGAGCAGGCAGCCGGTCTGCGCTGCCGCGGTGCAGGCGGGAATGCCCAGTGCCGGCAGGTCCGCGGTGAGTGAAACCGGCCAGCCGGCAGCATAAACGGCGATGATCCGCCCGGCGAGCGGCGTGCCTGCAACGCGCTCCTTCAGCAGCCGCAGCAGGTGCAGCGATCCCTGACTGTGCCCGGCAAGGATCAGCGGACGGTCAGCCGGCTGGGCAGCAACAAAGGCATCGAAGGCGGCGAGCACATCGGCATAGGCCGCGTCGATCGCCTGCGCGGCCTGCGGCTTGTCGGTCAGGAAGCTGCCGAACGTCGCCTGGCGGTAGCGCGGCGACCAGATGGCGCCGACGCTGTTGAAGCTGCTGGCCTGCAGGCGCAGGAAGATATCGGTGCGCTCGTTGACCTTGGGATCATCCAGCCCGACGTTCCACTTGCTGCGATCGAACGCGGTGGTGCCGAGAATGAAGAACACGGCGGCCTTTGGCGCAATGCTAACAGCCGGGTTGGCCGATACGCCGGCCGGGGCCCAGCGCGCCGGATCAGCCTTGAGGCCGGGATGGGCGCTCCAGCTGGCGAGCTTGGCATAATCCGGCCTGGTGGCGGCGCCGGGGGCGCTGAACGGGGCGCTTGGCACCAGCGCAATGCGAATGAGCTGCTCGCCGAACAGGCGATAGGTCACGGCGGCGGCGATCACCAGCATGATGCAGATGGCGATGACCCAGAGGAAGCGGCGTGCGTACATGCGCAGGGCTGTAGCAGGCTGTGACGGCGAGCGGGAGGGGTGCGCTTTGTCACTGGGAGGCCGAAAGGCAGAAGCTGGGTCCCGGCGAACACCGGGACAAAGTTGCCTTGCCTGCTTCGGGCGAACTGCTCCCCTGAAGACTCAGGTGTAACCGAGCTGCCGGCCCGCCAGATCGAGCATGATCTCCTCGCTGCCGCCACCGATGGCGTTGACGCGGACCTCGCGATAAATCCGCTCGACCTTGCTGCCGGTGATGTAGCTGGCGCCGCCGAGCACCTGCGCGGCCTCACGCGCCACATGCTCGAGCATCCGCGTTGCCTGCACCTTGAGCATCGCATAGTCCGCCGGCTGGCCCTTGCCGTTGCGGCTCTGCCAGGCGGCGAGATCCACCCAACTTTGCGTCGCGGCGATCTGCCGGGCGCAATCAGCGAGCTTAATGCGGATCGACTGGTGCTGGGCGAGGCGCTTGCCGAAGGTTTCGCGGTTGGTAGCCCATTCCACGGCTTCGCTCAGCGCCACGCGCGCCATGGCGCAGCAGCCCATCGCCATGCCGAGCCGCTCGGAATTGAAGTTGCGCATGATGCCGGCAAAGCCGCCATTCTCCGGGCCGATGAGGTTTTCCGGCGGCACCTCCACATTGTCGAAATGGATGGCGGCGGTGTCGGAACAGCGCCAGCCCATCTTGTCCAGCCGGGTGCGCGAGACGCCGGGCCGGTCCGTCTCGATCAGCATCAGCGAGATGCCGGGGATGCCGGGGCCGCCCGTGCGCACGGCCACGGTCAGGTAATCGGCGCGCATGCCGGTGGTGATGAACATCTTGGAGCCGTTGACGACATATTTGTTGCCCTCGCGGGTCGCCTTGGTGCGCAGCTGCGCGACATCCGATCCGCCCGATGGCTCGGTGATGGCCAGGCCGATGAGCTTCTCCCCCGAGAGCACCTGCGGCGCGATGCGGCGCTTCATTTCCTCGGAGCCGAGCGCCAGGATCGGTGGCAGGCCGATGCCGTGCGTCATCAGCGAGGCGCCAAGGCCACCTGCCCCGGCTGCGGCCATCTCCTCGGTTTGCGTCAGACCGTGGAAGACATCGAAGCCTTCGCTGTGGCCGCCATATTCCTCGGGATAGTTGAGGCCGAGGATGCCGGCCTCGGCGGCCTTTTTGTGGAGGTCCCGCGGCAGTTCTCCATCGATCTCCCATTGATCGATGAACGGCAGCACATGCTGCGCCATGAAGCGGCGGACCGATTGGGCCACAGCCTCATGGCTTTCATCATAAAACGGGGAGCGGGCGCGCCAGGCATCGAAGGAATGTGTCATGCGCGCAGGTTTGCGCCATTGCGGGCGGCGCGGCCAGCACGCGTTTTTGGGGGGTTCAGGTGGCGGGGTTAAGCTTGGGGATTGGCGCCCGCCGCTATGCGGCGGACTTGAGCCGCGCCGCATAGCCCTTGCGGAACTTGGCGAGCTTGGGGGCGACCACGGCGGCGCAATAGCCGTTGGCGGTGCCGTTCCGCTCGAAATAGCGCTGGTGATAGGCTTCCGCCGGATACCAGGGAGCATCCGCCTCGATGCTGGTGACGATCGGGTGGTCCCACACTGGCTGGTTGCGGGCGATGGCGACCTCGGCCTCGGCGCGCTGCTCGGGCGAGTGCGGGAAGATGGCGGAGCGATATTGCGTGCCGGTATCGGCGCCCTGGCGGTTGAGCGTTGTCGGATCATGGGTGTGGAAGAAAATGTCGAGCAGATCGGCATAGCTGACCTGCGCTTCGTCAAAGCTGATGCGCACGGCCTCGGCATGGCCGGTGCGCCCGGAGCAGACCTGCTCATAGCTCGGGTTGGGCACTTCGCCGCCGATATAGCCTGATTCGACATGCTCGACGCCGCGCAGCTCATTGAACACCGCCTCGGTGCACCAGAAGCAGCCGCCGGCAAGGGTTGCGGTCGCGAGAGCCATGGTCGTTTCCTTCGATTGCTGTGCGGCTGAGATAGGGGCTGCGGGGCCCTGAGGAAAGAGGGGCCGGGTGTCGCGGCAGGGACTTTGCAGCATCAGGAATTTGGCAAGTAATGTGAAGTTTTCATCAATGTTTAGAGTCTTTTGTGTCCGATCTGGCGGCAAATCGGCAGAAATGTTATCCACACCTAACGACTCGGGGGGTTCGAGATGCGCAAGCCATGTCAGGAGGGCCGCCAAGCGGCTGACAGGCTTGAAGATTTTGCACTTATCCGGGCGACAGACTGCTGATGGGTCGCACCATGAATCCCTATGAAGCCAATATGCGCAATGTGTCCGCCCGGCTCGGAGCCTGGGTGCGGGGCATGTTGCGCATTTACCGCAAGCCGCTGCTGGTCATCATTGCCGCCACCGCAACCATGGCCGTGGGCGTGAGCGCCACCGATGCGCCCAAAGCGCCGATGCAGCCGGCACCTGTCGATATCGCCGGGCGCTGAACCACTCGCCGCTTGCGGCCTTTCAGAACCGGGATTCGGCTGCTACCCAAAGCACATTAGGGTCTTGAAGCAGTGCTGAAGCTGCAGGCCGGGGAGCAGCATGGCAGAACTCGCAGGCAGCGACGGAGCAAGCACCAGCGCCGGGCAAGCAGGCGCAGCTGCGGAGCCGCAAGCCCTGGTCGATGATGGCCATCCGCCGGTTGGCGGGCTCTATGCCAAATATGTGCTCAGCGTGCTGGTGCTGGTTTATGCCATCAACTTCATCGACCGGCAGATTCTCGCCATCCTGGCCGAGGACATCAAGCGGGACCTCGGGCTTTCGGATGCCGATCTCGGCTTCCTCTATGGCACGGCCTTTGCGGTATTCTACGCGCTGTTCGGCATCCCGCTCGGGCGGCTGGCGGACAATTGGGTGCGCACCCGGCTGCTGAGCCTGGGGCTGTTCGTCTGGTCCGGCATGACCGCACTGTCCGGCCTTTCCACCAATTTCATGCAGCTCAGCGCGGCGCGCGTCGGCGTCGGCATCGGCGAGGCTTCGGCCAGCCCATCTGCCTTCTCGATGCTCTCGGACTGGTTTCCCAAGGAAAAGCGCGCCACCGCGCTCGCTGTCTATTCCGCCGGGCTTTACCTTGGCGGCGGCGTGTCGCTGCTGATCGGCGCCGTGGTCGTCAAGGCCTGGAATGCTGCCTATCCCGTCGCCGGCCCGCTCGGGCTGGTCGGCTGGCAGGCCGCCTTCCTCGCTGTCGGCATCCCCGGCATGCTGCTGGCGTTTTGGGTTTCGACGCTCAAGGAGCCGATCCGCGGCCGTGCCGAAGGGCTGCCGGAGCCGGCGCGTGTCGAGGGCGTGTGGCGCAAGCTCTGGGAGGATGTGTCGAGCGTCATCCCGCCGCTGACGCTGGTGCACCTGGCGCCGTTCGGCGCCCGGGTGCTGGGCACCAACATCGCCGTGGGCGTCGCCTTTGCCGCGCTGGCAGCGCTGCTCATCCGCATCACCGGCGATATTCCGCAATGGGTGGCAGTGTGCATTGGCGGCTATGCGGTGACGAGCTGGGCGCAATCGCTCAAGCAGCGGGACGCGCCGACCTATGCGCTCATCTGGGGCACCCCCACCTTCGTGCTGGCGCTGGTCGGCTTCGGCAGCATCTCGTTCGTCGGCTATTCGCTGAGCTTCTGGGCGGCGCCCTATGCCATCCGCACCTTTGTCGTGCCGATGGCCGCCGCCGGTGGGCCGCTGCCCTGGTATGCCAATATCGAGGTTGTCGCGGTCATCCTCGGCGGCTGGGGCGCGGCGGGCGGCTTCCTCGGCGTGGTGACGGGCGGCATCGTCTCGGATTGGGTCAAGCGCCGCAATCCGGGGGGGCGCATCCTGGTCTCGGCGCTGGCGACGCTGGTGCCGGCGCCGTTCATCTATGCCATGTTCACCACGCAGAGCCTGGGCTGGTTCCTGCTGTTCAACATCCCGCTGGCGTTCGGCAGCCTTTATGTCGGCATCGCGGCGGCCACCACGCAGGATCTGGTGCTGCCCCGCATGCGCGGTGCCGCCACCGCCACCTATTTCATCGGCACCACGCTGCTCGGGCTGGGCCTTGGGCCGTATTTCACCGGCATGGTCTCCAAGGCGACCGGTGACCTTGGCACCGGCGTGCTGGCGCTGCTGCTGATGGCGCCGGTGACGCTGACCTGCCTCACCCTTGTCTACCGCAAGCTGCCGCTCGCCGAGGCGACGCGCATCGAGCGCGCCCGCGCCTCCGGCGAGGCGATCTGAACCATTTGACGAACCTGTTTTCCGGAGATTGACGATGAAGATCGAAGACCTGTTTTCTGTCCGTGACAAGGTTGTGGTGGTGACCGGCGGCAGCCGTGGCATCGGCGAGATGATCGCCCGCGCCATGGTGGAGAACGGCGCCCGCGTCATCATCACCGCCCGCAACGCCGCGGTGTGTGACGGCCTGGCCGCCGAACTCTCGAAGATCGGCAACTGCATCTCGATTCCCGCCGATCTTTCCAAGATGGACGAGATCGAGCGCTTCGCGACCGAAGTGGCGGCCCGCGAGAGCCGCATCGATGTGCTGTTCAACAATGCCGGCGCAAGCTGGGGCGCGCCGTTCGATGATTTTCCCGAAGCTGGCTGGGACAAGGTGATGGACCTCAACGTCAAATCCATCTTCTTCCTGACGCAGCGCCTCATCAAGCTGCTGGAAGCGGCCGCCACCCCGGACGATTTCGCCAAGGTGATCAACATCGGCTCGATCGATGGCCAGCGCGTCTCGGAAGTCGAGACCTACAGCTATGCCGCCTCCAAGGCCGCCGTGCTGCACCTGACGCGGATGATGGCCAAGTTCCTCGCCGGCCGGCATGTCGCCGTCAACGCCATCGCACCGGGCTTCTTCCCCTCCAAGATGACAGCGGGCCTGATGGACATGATGTCCGACGAGATCCTGGGCGCCACCCCGATGCGCCGCATGGGCAACCCCACGGACATGGCCGGTGTGGCGCTGTTCCTCGCCTCGCGGGCCTCCGGCTTCCTGTGCGGCAGCACGGTGACGGTGGACGGCGGCTACAAGACAACCGTTTGAGGCCACGCAGCCCGCGCATTTGCAAAATCTGCGGCATTGCCGCCTTTTTGAGCATGTGATGGACGAATCGGCAGCTTTTCGGGCAGAAAAATCTGGCGGCAGTGCTGTTTTTGGCGGTCACCCAAGGGCAAATGATGTAAACCGCATTTGGCACGAGCCTTGCTTGGCGAATGCTGAAAATCCGGTTTGCTCCAGGGCAGGCCGGATCGGACGTATCCAGCATGGCATTATCCATCCCTGCAGCGGGCTGCAGGGGGCAATACCAAGGGGCAAGTGGTGAAAAAGATCGAGGCGGTTATCAAGCCCTTCAAGCTCGACGAGGTGAAGGAAGCGCTGCACGAAGTGGGCGTCTCCGGCATCACCGTCACGGAGGCCAAGGGCTTCGGCCGCCAGAAGGGCCATACCGAGCTTTATCGCGGCGCGGAGTATGTGGTGGATTTCCTTCCCAAGGTCCGCCTCGAAGTGGTCATCGATGATGACCAGGTCGAGCGGGTGGTGGAGGCGATCGCCAATGCCGCGCGCACCGGCCGCATCGGCGATGGCAAGATTTTCGTCTCGGCAATCGAGAGCGCTGTGCGGATCCGCACCGGCGAGCGCGATTCCGACGCAATCTGATTGGCCGGGCCAGGCGCTCCCCGCTATGGGGCGGTGCCGGGCACGGCATGAGACAGCCCGGGACTGGCAAAACCCGGCGGCAGGACATGAGTTCCAGTAGGTCCTTCCAGCAGATCAACGGCGATACTGGCGCAAACGCACAACAACAGCTTCGGCACCAAAGAGGGACGAACGAACATGGGCAAGAAAGCCTCAAGCATCCTGCAGCAGATCAAGGACCAGGAGATCGAGTGGGTCGATCTGCGTTTCACTGACCCGAAGGGCAAGTGGCAGCACCTCACCATGGTCTCGTCGGTCATCGATGAAGACATGCTGACCGACGGCTTCATGTTCGACGGTTCGTCGATCGAAGGCTGGAAGGCGATCAACGAGTCCGACATGATCCTCATGCCGGACCTGGATGCCATCTACATCGATCCGTTCTCGGCGACCCCGATGATGATCCTGGTTTGCGACGTCGTGGAGCCCTCCACCGGCCAGCTTTACAGCCGCGACCCGCGCTCCACCGCCAAGCGCGGCGAGGCCTACCTGAAGACCACCGGCATCGGTGACACCATCTACATCGGCCCGGAAGCCGAGTTCTTCGTGTTCGATGATGTGCGCTTCGGCCTCGGCTATGGCGAAGGCTTCTACCACCTCGACGACATCGAGCTGCCGGGCAACTCGGGCAAGGTGTACGAAGGCGGCAACATGGGCCACCGTCCGCGCGTGAAGGGCGGCTACTTCCCGGTCGCTCCGGTCGATTCCGCTGTCGACCTGCGCGGCGAGATGGTTGCGACCATGCTCGAAATGGGCCTGCCTTGCGACAAGCATCACCATGAAGTCGCCGCTGCCCAGCACGAGCTCGGCCTGACCTTCGGCACGCTGACGACCACGGCTGACCGCATGCAGGTCTACAAGTATGTCGTGCACCAGGTTGCCCATGCCTATGGCAAGACCGCGACCTTCATGCCGAAGCCGATCAAGGACGACAACGGCTCGGGCATGCACACCCACCTCTCCATCTGGAACGGCAAGACCCCGCTGTTCGCAGGTGATGGTTATGCCGGCCTCTCGGAGATGGCGCTGTTCTTCATCGGCGGCATCATCAAGCACGCCAAGGCCTGCAACGCATTCACCAACCCGTCGACCAACAGCTACAAGCGCCTGGTCCCGGGCTTTGAAGCACCGGTGCTGCTGGCCTATTCCAGCCGCAACCGCTCGGCTTCGTGCCGCATTCCGTACGGCACGGGCGCCAAGTCCAAGCGCGTGGAAGTCCGCTTCCCCGATGCGATGGCCAACCCCTACCTGTGCTACACCGCGCTGCTGATGGCCGGCCTCGATGGCATCGAGAACCGCATCCACCCCGGCGCGCCGATGGACAAGAACCTCTATGACTTGCCGCCGCGCGAGCTGAAGAAGGTTCCGACCGTTTGCGCCTCGCTGCGTGAAGCCCTGTCCGCGCTCGACAAGAGCCGTGCCGTGTTCACCAAGGGCGGCGTGTTCACCGACGACCAGATCGACAGCTACATCGAGCTGAAGATGCAGGACGTGATCCGTTGGGAAATGACCCCGGCGCCGGTCGAATTCGACATGTACTACAGCGCCTGACCGATTGCGGCGGTTCCGCTGGCGAGAGCCGGCGGAACCACTGCCCGATTGCGGCACGAATCAGAACGGCGCGGGCTCAGGCCCGCGCCGTTTTTCGTTTGAGCGGCTGCCATGATTCGCAACTTGAACCATGTTCATGATGCGACGCAACATTGGCTGAAAAATTGTCACATCAAGCGCCATAACTTGCCGGAATCGCACCGAAACTTGTTATTTTTGCAGCGAAAACCAAAAAAAGGGCCGGTGCAAAAACACCGGCCCTAAAAGGTTATCCTTGGGGAGGATCGCCATAATGGCCTGATCTTTGTGCACCGCAGCAGAGCATATTGCAACGCAAAAAATGCCAGCTTTGCATTTTTTCTGAACGGCGCTTCGCCGGCGCGGCGTTCGCCGCTTGTTCCCGCCGCCCTGCCCGGCCTATACAGTTTGCATGAGCGACCTCTTTGCCGCCACCGCGTCCTCCAGCGATTATGATGCCAGCCATATCGAGGTGCTCGAAGGGCTGGAGCCGGTGCGCCGCCGCCCCGGCATGTACATCGGCGGCACCGATGAGCGCGCCCTCCACCATCTCGCCGCCGAAGTGCTGGACAACAGCATGGACGAGGCCGTTGCCGGCCATGCCAGCCGCATCGAGGTGACGCTGGAGGCCGATGGCAGCCTGACCATCTCGGACAATGGCCGCGGCATCCCGATCGACCCGCACCCGCGCTTTCCAGACAAATCGGCGCTGGAAGTGATCATGACCATGCTGCACTCGGGCGGCAAGTTCAGCGGCAAGGCCTATGCGACCTCCGGCGGCCTGCACGGTGTCGGCATCTCCGTCGTCAATGCGCTCTCCTCCGAGATGAGCGTGGAGGTGGCACGCAACCGCGAGCTGTTCCGCCAGGGCTTCTCGCGCGGCTTCCCGACCAGCGGGCTCGAAAAGATGGGCGCGGTGCCAAACCGGCGCGGCACCACCATCCGCTTCCTGCCCGATGCCGAGATCTTTGGCGCCGAAGCCAGGTTCCGCGCCTCGCGGCTCTACAAGCTGGCGCGCTCCAAGGCCTATCTGTTCGGCGGCGTCGAGATTCGCTGGAAGGCGGCCCCGGCCCTGCTCGATGGCGACACCCCCGAAACGGCGGTGTTCCAGTTCCCCGGCGGCCTTGCCGACCATCTGCGCGAGCGGCTGGCGGACCGGGACCTTGTGACCCCCGAGCTGTTCGCCGGCCGTGCCGACCTTGCCGAGGGCAAGGGCGCGGTGGAATGGGCGCTGGCCTGGCCGCTCTACGGCGAAGGTTCTGCGAGCTTCTATTGCAACACCATCCCGACACCGGATGGCGGCACGCACGAAACCGGCCTGCGGACGGCGCTGACACGCGGCCTGCGCGGCTATGCGGCACTCACCGGCAACAAGAAGGCCAGCGAGCTTTCCGGCGAGGATGTGTTCACCGGCGCCGAGATCATGCTCTCGCTGTTCATCCGCGATCCGCAGTTCCAAAGCCAGACCAAGGACCGGCTGACCAGCCCCGAGGCAAGCCGGCTGGTGGAAAACGCCATCAAGGACCATTTCGACCATTGGCTGACGGCGTCCGGCGAGCGCGGCAAATCCCTGCTGGCCTTTGTGACCGAGCGCATGGAGGACCGGCTGCGCCGCCGTGCCGAGCTGATGGTGAAGCGCAAGACCGCCACCAGCAAGCGCAACCTGCGGCTGCCGGGGAAGCTGACAGACTGTGCGCGCGACGATGCGGCGGGCACCGAACTGTTCATCGTCGAGGGCGATTCGGCCGGCGGCTCGGCCAAGCAGGCGCGCGAGCGGCAGACCCAGGCGATCCTGCCGATCCGCGGCAAGATCCTCAACGTCGCCTCCGCCAATGCCGCCAAGATCGGCGCCAACTCGGAAGTGGCGGACCTTATCCAGGCGCTCGGCTGCGGCACCCGCGAGCGCTACTCACCGGAATCGCTGCGCTACGAACGCATCGTCATCATGACGGACGCAGACGTGGATGGCGCGCATATCGCCACGCTGCTGATGACCTTCTTTTTCCGCGAGATGCCGGGCCTGGTGCGCGATGGCCGGCTCTATCTGGCGCTGCCGCCGCTCTACCGCATCGCCTCGGGTGCCACCGTGGCCTATGCCCGCGATGATGCGCACCGCGAGGAGCTGATGCGCACGGTGTTCGCCGGCAAGACCAAGCTGGAGATCGGCCGCTTCAAGGGCCTTGGCGAAATGTCTCCCCAGCAGCTGCGCGAGACGACGATGGACCCGGCCAAGCGCACCCTGCTGCGGGTGATCCTGCCGGAAGGCGCCGATGGCCGCGCCGTCGTGGCAGACCTTGTGGAGCGGCTGATGGGCCGCAACCCGGAGCATCGCTTCGCCTTCATCCAGGCCCATGCCGAAGCCGTGGATGCCGAGCTGCTCGATGCCTGACCCTGCCGGATAGGCAAGCTTGTTCCCCCGCCGCGCCGGTGCAACGGTGCGGGCAACAAACGGGGGGAACCATGATGCGGACTTTGCAGGCGTTGCTGGTGCCGGCCTTGCTGGCGAGCAGTGCGGCGCTTGCCGCCGATGCCGATGCCATCTGGTTCGGCGGGCCGATCCTGACCATGGACGACAAGGCTCCAGCCACACAGGCCGTAGCGGTGAAGGCCGGGCGCATCGTGGCGCTGGGCAGCAAGGCCGCCGTCTTGCGCGCCGAGCGGGGCAAGACGACCGTGCTGCACGACCTCAAGGGCCGCACGCTGCTGCCGGGGTTTGTCGATGGCCATGGCCATTTCGGCTTTGTCGGGCTGCAGGCGCAGGCGGCGAACCTGCTGCCGCCGCCCGATGGCCCCGGCGCCAGCATCGCGGCGTTGCAGGCGGCGATGCGCGCCCATATCGCCACCGCGCCGACGGTGAAGGCCTATGGGCTGGCGCTGGGCCTCAACTATGATGATTCCCAGCTCGCCGAGCGGCGCGCGCCAACGCGGCACGAGCTGGACGCCGTCTCCACGGACATCCCGATCATCGTCACACACCAGTCCGGCCATCTGAGCGCTCTCAACAGCAAGGCGCTGGCGCTGGCCGGCATCACGGCGGAAAGCCCCAACCCGGCCGGCGGCGCCATCCAGCGCGAGGCCGACGGGCGCACCCCCAATGGCGTGCTGGAGGAGACAGCGCATTTTGCCGCCATCATGAAGCTGCTGCCCAAGTTCACGCTGGAGCAGGGGCTGGCGATGCTGGCCGATGCCCAGAAAATCTATGCCGCCAATGGCTACACCACCGTGCAGGACGGCCGCACCGATCCGCCGACTCTGGCGCTGCTCGGCGCCGCGGCAAAAATGGGCAGGCTCGAGCTGGATATCGTCGCCTATCCCGACCTGGTGATGAACGCCGCCAACCCGGCGCTATCCGGCCCGCTGATGTCCCGCAGCTATGCCGGGCATTTCCGCATCGGCGGCGTCAAGCTCAGCTTCGATGGTTCGCCGCAGGGCAAGACCGCCTGGTTCACCCAGCCCTATCTTCAGCCGCCCGAGGGGCAGGCCGCCGGCTACAGCGGCTATCCTGCCTTCCCCGGCGCCGGCGAGGCCGCACGCTGGGTGGACATGGCCTATGCGAAAAACTGGCAGCTGCTGGTCCATGCCAATGGCGACGCCGCAATCGACGAGCTGCTGCGCACCGAGGCCGCAGCCCGCGCCGCGCACGGCGGCGGAGAGGGCGGCGGAGACGGCGGCGGGGACCGGCGGACGGTGCTGATCCATGGCCAGTATCTGCGCGCCGACCAGATTGCGCCGCTGGCCAGCGCCGGCATCTTCCCCTCGCTGTTCCCCATGCACACCTTCTATTGGGGTGATTGGCACCGGCAATCGGTGGCCGGGCCGGAGCGGGCGACGTTCATCTCCCCCACCGGCGCCGTGCTGGCAGCGGGGCAGCGCTTCAGCATCCACCATGATGCGCCCGTCACCTTTCCCAACGCCATGCGCGTGCTCGACAGCGCGGTGAACCGCACGACACGCAGCGGCCATACGCTCGGCCCGGACCAGCGGCTGAGCCCCGAAGTGGCGCTGAAGGCGATGACGATCTGGCCGGCCTACCAGCATTTCGAGGAGGCCGACAAAGGCTCGATCGCGCTTGGCAAGCGGGCCGACCTGGTGATGCTGTCCGCCAATCCGCTGCGGGTGAAGCCCTCCACGATCAAGGACATCACCGTCGAGGCGACGATCAAGGACGGGCGGACCGTCTACGAGCGCCCGAAAGGCTGAGCCGCCTCAGCCCGCGGCTGTCTCCAGCGCTTCGCTGGCGGCGAGCCACTTGGCTTCACTGGCGGCAAGTTCGCGGTCCAGCTCGCCGCGCAGGCGCATCAGGTCGCTGGCGGTGCGGGACTTGTCCGCCGGAACGGCCGTGGCAGGGTCGAACAGCGCACGGTCGATCTCGTTGCGGCGGGCCGTGATGCGCGCGGTTTCCGCCTCGGCATCCTTGACCGCCTTGCGCAGCCCGGCCTGGGCTTCGCGCGCCGCCGCGGCGGCCTTGCGATCTTCCTTCTTGTTGGCCTTGGACTTGCCGCCTTCCGGGCTGGCCGGGCCTTTGCCGAGGATGCTGTCGGTATAATCATCGAGGCTGCCGGCAAACTCCTTTGCGCGGCCGGCATCGACCAGCACCAGCCGGTCGGCACTGGCCTCGATCATGTGGCGATCATGGCTGACCACGACGACGGCACCATTGTAATCATTGAGCGCCTGCACCAGCGCCTCACGCGTATCGACATCAAGGTGGTTCGTCGGCTCATCGAGGATGAGCAGGTGCGGCGCATCGCGAGTGATCAGCGCCAGTGCCAGCCGCGCCTTCTCGCCGCCGGACATCTTGCCGACCTTCTGCTCGGCCATCGCGCCGGAAAAGCCGAAGCGGCCAAGCTGGGCGCGCACCGCCGTGGGGGCAGCGCCGCGCATCAGGCGGGACATGTGCTCCAGCGGCGTATCATCGGCATCAAGCTCCTCCACCTGATACTGGGTGAAATAGCCCACGCGCAGCTTGCCCGGCGCGTGCTTGCTGCCGGACATGGCGGGAAGCTGCCCGGAGAGCAGCCGCGCCAGCGTGGTCTTGCCGTTGCCGTTGCGGCCGAGCAGCGCCAGCCGGTCATCCGGATCCAGCCGCAGATCGATCTGCTCGAGAATGGCCTTGCCGTCATACCCCACGGCGGCATGATCGAGCTGCACCAGCGGCGGCTTGAGCTGTGGCGGTGACGGGAAGTTGAACACCAGCGTCGGGTCCGTAACGGCCTCGGCGATCGGCTGCATCCGGGCCAGCGCCTTCTGGCGGGATTGCGCCTGCTTGGCGGTGCTGGCGCGGGCGCTGTTGCGCGCCACATAATCCTGCAGCTTGGCGCGTTGGGCGGCCTGGGCTTCCCGCGCCGAAGCCAGCTGGGCCAGCCGCTCGGCACGCTGCCGCTCGAAATCATCATAGCCGCCGGGATACAGCGTGATCTTGCCGCCTTCGAGGTGGAGGATATTGTCCACCACATTGTTGAGCAGGTCCCGCTCGTGGCTGATGACCACGATGGTGGCGCGATAGGATTTCAGGAAGTTTTCCAGCCACATGGTGGCTTCAAGATCAAGGTGGTTCGACGGCTCGTCGAGCAGCAGCAGATCGGGCTGGGAGAACAGCAGCGCGGCCAGCGCGACGCGCATCCGCCAGCCGCCGGAGTAACTGTCCAGCGGGCGGTGCTGCGCTGCTTCATCAAAGCCGAGGCCGACCAGGATGCGGCTGGCGCGCGCCGGCGCCGTATAGGCATCGATGGCGATCAGCCGCTCGTGCACTTCCGCCAGGCGGTGGGCATCGCCATGGCTGGCAACGAGGTGCTCCTCTTCCAGCATCAGCGCGTTGCGCTCGACATCGGCAGCCACCACGGTTTCGAACGGCGTCGTCGAGCCGGCCGGGGCTTCCTGCGCCACATAGCCCATGCGGGCGGACTTGGGCATGTCGATGCTGCCGCTGTCCGCCTCCAGCGTACCGGCGATGACCTTCATCAGCGTGGACTTGCCGGCGCCGTTGCGGCCGATGAAGCCGATGCGGCCGCGTGGCGGCAGCGTCGCGCTGGCATTGTCGAGGATGGTCCGGCCACCAAGGCGGACGGTGATGGAATTGATGGTCAGCATGCGATGCGCCCTAGCATGCTGCGCTGCGGAATGAAATGAAACTGACTGGTGGCGCTGGAATCAGCCCAAGGCCTGCAGGTCACTCACGCCGGCGGCGGCGCAGCATCGGCAAAACCGTGCATGCGGTGTGCCCATTGGTAGGCGATCACGCCGCCCTTCACCGGTTGCAGCATCAGCAGCACAAGCGCCACGATGAGCATGGTGCCGAACACGGCATACATCCACAGCGGCGGCCGGAAATGCGTATCGATGGAAATGCCCATCGGCACGATGATGTGGCCGAGCAGCAGGATGACGATATAGGGCGGAAAATCATCGGCGGACTGGGCGGTGAAATCCTCCCCGCACGCGCTGCAGCTGGCGACCGGCTTGAGGTAGCGCCCGAACAGCCGCCCTTCCCCACAGGACGGGCAGCGGCAGCGCAGGCCGCGCAGCATGGCCTGGCCAAGCGGACGGGGTGCACCATGGCGGCCGCTGGCGGTGGCGGCAAAAGCCGGCGTCAACATGCCAAGGCTCCGCTGCTCGCATGCGCTGAGCCGCCGGTTCGCGATCTGGAAATGTTCATTTTTTGTTTCTAGCATGGTGCAGCGCAAAACGGAATTGATGCCGGTGTCGCAACCGCTCTCGCCGGGCGCCGCCGCACCGTCTTGCCCAGTTTTCAATCCGTGGCGACGGGCCTATCCTGCCCCTCATGACCTTTCCAATCGCAGCCGTTCGCGGGCATTTTCCGGCGCTTGCCACCACCCAGGGCTGGCAGCCGCGCGTGTATTTCGATGCGCCGGGCGGCACCCAGGCCTGCGGGCCGACGATCATGGCGATGTCCGCCCATCTGACGCGCGGCTCGGCGAACGCCGGCGGGGTGTTTGCCGCCTCGGTGGAGACAGACGCGACCGTGGAGGCAGCGCACGCGGCAATGGCTGACCTGCTCGGCGCGCAGCCGGGGGAGATCGCCTTTGGCCCCAACATGACATCCCTGACGCTGGCGGTGTCACGCGCGCTGGCGCGGGACTGGGGCGAAGGTGATGAGCTCATCGTCACGCGGCTCGACCATGATGCCAATGTCATGCCCTGGCTGCTGGTGGCGCAGGACCGCGGGATGACCGTGCGCTGGCTGGATTTCGACCCCGAGACCGGCCGGCTGGATGTGGCGAGCCTTACCGGGCTGCTCGGCCCGCGCACGCGGCTGGTGGCCTTTGGCGGCGCCAGCAATGCGCTGGGCACGCTCAACCCGGTCAGCGAGATGGCCGCAATCGTCCATGCCGGCTCCGATGCGCTGGTGTTTGTCGATGCGGTGCAATCCGTGCCGCATGTGGTGACGGACGTGGCAACGCTCGGCGCGGATCTGCTGGTGTGCTCGCCCTACAAGTTCTTCGGGCCGCACCAGGGCGTGCTGTGGGGCCGCGCCGAGCTGCTCGACAGGGTGCTGGCCTACAAGCTGCGCCCCTCCCCCAGCCAGCCGCCAGCGCGGCGTTTTGAAACCGGCACGCCCTCCTTCGAGGCGCAGGCCGGGGTGCTCGGCATGGTGCAATATCTGGAGTGGCTGGGCGGCGAACTGGGCGGCGGCAACAGCCGGCGGGCGCGGCTGGTGGCGGCGATGCAGGGCTGCGAGGCCTATGAGCGCGGGCTGGGCGAGCAGTTGCTGGCCGGGCTGGCGCAGGTGCCGGGACTGAAGCTCTACGGCCCGCCGACCATGGACGGGCGCGTGCCGACCTTTGCCTTCACCATAGCCGGCCATGCACCGGATGCGATTGCGCGGCACCTGGCGAGCGAGGCGATCTTTGCCTGGTCAGGCCATTTCTATGCCGTGGAGGTGATTAACCGGCTGGGCCTGGCCGAGAGCGGCGGGCTGCTGCGGGTCGGGCTGTGCCACTACAGCACGGCGGAGGAAGTCGAGCGGCTGCTTGAGGCGTTGCGGACGCTGGTGGCCTAGCCGAGCAGGAACTCGACCATCGCCCGCACCTTGGCCTGGCGCCATTGCGGCGTGGGGGCGAGCAGCCAATAGGCATCACTCGTCGGTTCCGGCGCGCCCACGGCAACGACGCGACCGGCGGCAAGATCAGCCGCCACCAGCGTTGCCGGCACGCGCGCCGGGCCAAGGCCGAGCGCGGCGGCATCGATGGCGAGGCCGGCATCCGCCACGGTGAGCACGCCCGGCACTTCGCCGGCCTGCGGATCAGCCGGGTGGGCGATGCGCAGGCCATCCGCCGCGGCACCGGGCGCGGTGATGGTGATGAGCGTTTCAGTGGCCAGCGTGCGGCCGTGGATGCCCTCCTCGCTCGGCTCGCCGCCCCAGGCGATGGCAAGATCGAGATTGGCCTGCGTGAAATCCAGCGCGCCATCGATGGCGGCGAGCACGAAGCGCACATCCGGATGCAGCACAGCATAGGCGGCGAGGCGCGGGGCCAGCCATTTTGCCGTGAGATCGCGCGGCGCGGCGATGGTCAGCACCTTGGAGCCCTGCCCGTCCTGCAGGATCCGCACGCTCTCCTCGAACTCGCGGAAGCCGGCGCGCAGGGCGGGCAGCGAGCGCTCGGCCTCCGGCGTCAGCTCCAGGTTGCGCGTCATCCGCTTGAACAGCACCACGCCGAGCGTATCCTCCAGCGCGCGTATCTGCTGGCCGACGGCAGCCGGTGTCACGGCGAGTTCGTCAGCGGCCTTGGTGAAGCTCAGGTGCCGCGCCGCCGCATCAAAGACGCGCAGGGCGTTGAGCGGAAGGTGGGTGCGCTTCACAGGCCCGACGACGCTGCCGAAGCCGGCCGTTGCAGCATGAAGCCGGGAATCGCCACATCGAACAGACCGCCCTCGCTGCGCATGGTGTAATGGCCGCGCATGGTGCCACTCGTCGTCGGCAGCGGGCAGCCGGAGATGTAATCAAAGGCCCCGCCCGGCGCGATGAGCGGTTGCTCGCCGACAACGCCGTCACCATCCACCTCGTTGCTGCGGCCATAGGCATCCGTGATCAGCCAGTGGCGGCGGAGCAGCTGCACCTCCACCTCGCCATGGTTCTCGATGCGGACATGGTAGCTCCACACGAAGCGCGGCGCCTGCGGATCGGACTGTTCGGGCAGGTAGCGCGGGGCAACGCGCACGGTGATGCCGCGGGTGGTTTCCGCATTGGGAAAGAAGTGCCGCATCGGCATCGCGCGCGCCCTAGAGTCCGGCGCGAGTCAGCGCCCGGTTCAGATCATCGATCAGGTCGGCCGGGTCTTCAAGCCCGATGGACAGGCGGAGCATGCCCTCGGTGATGCCCATGGATTCGCGCACATCGGCCGAGATGCTGGCGTGGGTGGTGCTGGCCGGGTGCGTCATCAGGGTGCGGGAATCGCCGAGGTTGTTCGAGATGTCGATCAGCTCCAGCGCGTCGAGCAGGGCGTGCGCCTGCTTGCGCCCGCCATCGAGGAACAGCGCGATGATCGTGCCGCCCAGCGCCATCTGCTGCATGGCGAGCGCGTGCTGCGGGTGGGACTTGAGGCCCGGATACAGCAGGCGCGGCACCCGTGCCTCCAGGAAGGTCGCCACCTTGAGGGCGTTCTCGCACGAGCGGCGCACCCGCAGGTCGAGCGTCTCAAGGCTCTTGAGCACCACCCAAGCGTTGAACGGCGAGAGATTGGGGCCGGTGTGCCGCGTGAAGGCAAGGTAGACATCGTTGATCCACTGCTCGCGGCCAAGCACGGCGCCGGCGAGCACGCGGCCCTGCCCGTCCATCAGCTTGGTGGCGCTGTAGGCAACAACATCGGCACCGAGATCGAGCGGACGCTGCACGATTGGCGAGGCAAAGGCATTGTCCACCACCACGCACGCGCCGGCATCATGCGCGATATCCGAAATGGCGCGGATATCGCAGATTTCGAGGCCGGGGTTGCTCGGCGTCTCCAGGAAAAACGCCTTGGTGTTGGGCTTCCGCGCCTTAGCCCAGGCATCGACATCACGGCCATCGACCGTGGTGGTCTCGATGCCGAAGCGCGGCAGGATGGTATCGACCAGCACCCGGCACGAGCCGAACAGCGCCCGGCCGGCCACCAGATGGTCCCCGGCGGAAAGCTGGCAAAGCAGCGCGGCGCTCATCGCGGCCATGCCGGTGGCAGTGGCGCGGGCAGCCTCGGCGCCTTCAATAAGGGCAAGGCGCTTCTCCAGCATCTCCACCGTGGGGTTCTGCAGGCGCGAATAGGTCATCCCCGGCCGCTCGCCGCGGAAGCGGGCAGCGGCTTCCTCGGCGTTGTCATAGGCATAGCCCGAGGTGAGGAAAATCGCCTCCGACGTCTCGCCGAATTCGGAGCGGGCAGTGCCGCCTCGCACGGCAAGCGTGGCGGGGCGCCACTTGGAGGTGTGGGCAGGGTCTTGTCCGGTAAAACGCTTCATGAGCCATGCGATAGCGAGGCAGCCCCTGAGGCGCAATGCACTGGTGCTGTTGCAGGGGTGCGCGCGACGGAGCGTGCGGTTTTGCCGATGGCTCGGGAGCGCTGCGACGGGTTGCGCGATTGTGAATCGAAGGAAATGAAATATGGTATCCGTTCCATCGGATGCGTGAATTCACGGGCTGCCTGTGATAAAATTCAGGTGGCTCCTACAGGGGATAAAAATGCCAAGGTTTGCTGCGGGCGTCGTCAAATTTCAGCGGGAAGTTTACCCCAAGAAGCAGGAATTGTTCGAACAATTGAGCAAGGGCCAGTCCCCGGAAGCGCTGTTCATCACCTGCTCCGATTCCCGTATCGAGACCGGCATGATCACCCAGAGCGAACCAGGTGATCTGTTTATAGTGCGCAATGCCGGCAACATCGTGCCGCCGCACAGCAACTCCTCGGGAAGCACCACCGCCGCCATCGAGTTCGCCGTGGGCGCGCTCAAGGTGCCGCACGTGGTCATCTGCGGCCACACGGATTGCGGCGCCATGAAGGGCGCGCTGGCACCGGAAAAGCTCACTGCACTGCCGCATGTGCGGGACTGGCTGGGCTATTCCCGCGCCGCAGTGGACATCGTCGCGGCTCTGGGCAGCGACCTTAACGATCATGACCGGATGCTGATGCTGCTGGAGCAGAATGTCATCCTGCAGCTCAACCATCTCAAGACGCACCCGGCTGTCGCCGTGGCCATGGCCAAGGGCGAGCTGCAGCTGCACGGCTGGGTCTATGACATCGCCGATGGCGAAGTTTATGCCTATGACGAAGCTCACAACAACTTCGAGCCGGTGAGCAAGCGCTACGCCGTGCAGGTCGCCAAATATGTGAACCTTTACGGCCACGGCCACGACCACGGCTGATGCCGCCAAGGCCCGGTTCCCGCCTGAAAAAAAGCACCTCAGGCGGGCTGGGCCTCCGGCGGTTCCGGCGGCAAGCCCGGCAACTCATGGCCGCGCACGATCAGCAGGTACATCACCGGTGTCACGATGCGGCTGAGCAGCGTCGATGAGATCAGCCCGCCGATGATCACCCAGGCCAGCGGGCCGTAGAGCCCCGAGCCTGAGAAGGCCAGGGGCAGCAGCCCGCCGATGGCGGTGACAGAAGTGAGCAGCACCGGCAGGAAGCGCACTTCGCCGGCACGCTCGATGGCGGCGCGAAGCGCCATGCCCTGCTGGCGCAGCTGCGTGGTGAAATCCACCAGCAGGATCGAGTTCTTGATCTCGATGCCGATGAGCGCGACGAAGCCGATGACGGCGGTATAGCTGAGCGAATTGCCCGTCACGAACAGCGCCACCAGCCCACCGAACAGCCCGAGCGGGATGACGCCGGCCACCACGATCGTCTCGCGGAACCGCCCGAACTCGATGACCAGCACACCGAGGATCCCGAACACCGCCAGCGCGATGATCGGCCCCAGCCCCGAGAAGCTGCGCGCCTGCGCCTCGGCCTCGCCGCCGACATCGTAGCGATAGCCCTCCGGCAGATCGACCTTGGCCAGCGCCTCGAACACCGCGGCGTTGACCTTGGCGGTGAGGTAGCCCTCCGCCACCTGGCTCTCGATGTTGACGACACGCTGCTGGCGCTCGCGGCTGATGCGAGGCGGCGCGGAATCCAGCTTGGGGCTGGCGATTTCCCGCAGCGGAATGGCACCGCCCGCTGCCGGCACATACACCTTGTCCAGCGCCGAGATCGCGTGCCGGGTTTCCAGCGGCAGGCGGACGACAACATCATAGCTGTCCCCCTCATTGTCGCGCAGGCGGCCGGCGGCCTCGCCGGCCAGCGCCAGCCGAATGGCGCGGCGGGGAGCGCCGGGCACCACGCCGAGCAGCGCCGCCTTGCCGGTATCCAGCCCCAGGGACAGGCGCGGCTGGTCCACGGCCACCGGGTTCACAATGTCCCGCGTGCCCGGCACAGCGCGCATTGCAGCCTCGGTTTCCGCTGCCAGCCGCTTGAGCACGGCGAGATCCGGCCCGATGAGCTTGACCAGGATGGGCGAATCCACCGGCGGGCCATTCTGGAAGATCTTGACGACATATTGGGCGTTCGGGTCTGCCTCCAGCCGCTTGCGCAGCCGCTCGACCAGCGCCGGGCCTTCATTCTCGTCCCATTCCTTCAGCACCACGAACACTTCGCCAAGGTTGCTGCGCTGGTCAAAGCTGCGCTGGTTGTAGAACACCTGCGGGTTGCCACGGCCGACATTTGCCATCACCGCCATCACATCCGGCTCCCCGGCAACCGAGGCTTCCACATGCTTCACGGCGCGGTCGGTCTGGGTGATCGCCGCCCCCTCGGGCGCCGTGACGGTGACCAGGAAATAGGGCGCATCGGCCGGCGGAAACAGGCTGGAGCCGATGAACGGCACCAGCGCCAGGCTGGCGCCGACAATGCCGGTGGCCAGAGCCATCGCCCGCCACGGATGGGTGAGCGACCAGTGCAGAGTCGGGCCATAAAAGCGGGTGATGCCGTTCTGGATGGCCTGCAGAAAGCGGTTGCCATGCTCCGGCTCGTTGCGCGGCAGGATGCGGCTGGCAAGGAACGGCACGATGGTGAGCGACACCAGCAGCGAGGCCGCCACAGTGCCAAGCACCGCCACCGGCAGCGAGCGGGTGAACTTGCCGGCGCCCTCGGGCAGGAACGCCAGCGGCAGGAAGGCGAACAGCAGCACGAAGGTGCAGCCCAGCACCGCCACGGCGATCTGCCGGGTGCCGTTGATCGCGGCGTTCTGCCGATCTTCGCCCTCGCGCAGGTGGCGGGCGATGTTCTCCGTCACCACGATACTGTCATCCACCAGCAGCCCCAGCGCGATGATGAAGCCCGAGATGGCCAGCTGGTTGAGCGTGAAGCCCGAGAAGGACAGCACCGCCACGCCGATGGCGAGGCTGAGCGGCACCGAAACCATCACCACCACCGAGGCCCGCCAGCCCAGCGGCAGCAGCGTGATCAGCACCAGCCCGAGCGCGATCGAGAAATCCCGGCCAAGTTCGCCAAGCCGGCGGCCGATATCAAGGGATTGGTCAAAGCCCAGCTCCAGCTTCACATCCGGCGGCAGCAGCTTGGCATAGGCCTCGGCCGCCACCACGGCATCGTCGCGGATATCCAGCACGTTGAGATTGTCCTTCTGGGTGATCGTCACCCAGATGGCGCGCTTGCCGTTGAAGCGCGTGATGTGCGGCTGCTCCTCATAGCCCCAGCCGACCTTGGCGATATCCCGCACCCGCACGATGCTGCCATCGGCGGCACGCACCGGCTCATCGGCAATCTCGTCCACCGAACGGAAAGCGCCGCCGGCCTGCACGTTGAGTCGCAGGTCCCCACTGTGCACGGCGCCGGGCGGCAGGTCTGTCGAGCCTTGCCGCAGGGCATCGGTCAGCGCTGTCACGGGCAGGCCGAGCTGCGCCATGCGCCCAAGGTCTGCCGCCACGGTCACTTCCGGACGCGGGATGCCCCAGACGCGGGTTTCCCGCACGCCCGGCACCCGGTTGAGCCGCTCGCGCAGGTCCTTGCCGAGCTTTTCGAGCCGGCGATAGGAAGCGGTATCGGAGACCAGCGCAAACTGCAGGACGGCCGCTTCTGTTGTGCGGCTGCGGCGGAACTCCAGCCGCTGCAGGCTTGAGGGCAACTGGCCGCGAATGGCGTTCACCTCGCGCACCACCTCGTCATAATTCTTCTCCGGGTCCCCGTCCCAGCTGAACTCGGCGGTGATGACGGCGCTGCTGTCCGTGGAGCGGGACTGGACCTTGACGATGCCATCGACACCCTGGAGCACATCCTCGATCGGCTTGGCGATGGTGGTTTCCATGTCGCTCGGCTCGGCGCCGGGCTGGGTGGCGATGATGGTGATGAACGGCGAGGGAAAATGCGGATCAACCGAGCGCGGGATGCCGAAAAACGCCGAAACCCCCACGGCGACCAGCAGCGCGAAGGTGACCAGCGTGATCTGCCAGCGCTCGATGGCGAAATTGATGAAGTTCATCAGCGCGCGCCGCCGGGAGCGGCGATCTTCACGGCCATGCCGCCGGGAACGGCGATCTTGACAGCCATGCCGTCGCGCAGCCGGTCCGCCCCGGAGCTGACAACCTTCTCACCCTCGGCAAGGCCGGAGACGATGGTGATGGCCGTGTCGCCCACGGCCCCGAGCGCCACCTGGCGCAGCTTCACCCGGCCCTTGGCGGCATCATGGACATAGACAAAGCCTTCATCGGCGCGCGCCCCGAACACGGCGGACACCGGCACAGTCACACTGCCGCCCCTCGGCGCGGTGCCGGCAAAGCGCAACAGCGCCGAGCCGATGAGGCCGGAGCGCATGCCGGGCTGAGGCGCCAGAGTGAGCTCGACCCGGAAGGTGCCGGTGGCATCATCGCCGCGCGCGCCGATCTCGGTGACAGTGGCGGCGATCGGCGCCGCGCCCAGCGCCGGAATGCTGACGCTGGCCGGCTGGCCGAGCCGGGTGCGCGCAAGATCGGCATCGGCAAGCGGAACCCGCAGCACATAGCCGGACGAGACTTCGCCGAGAATGAGAATGGTCTGGCCGGGCGTGGTGATCTGCCCCGGCTCGGCAAGGCGGCGCAGGATGAGCCCGGCGGAAGGCGCGCCGATATTGGCCAGCCCGAGATCGAACCCGGCCTGGGCGACACGGGCGCGGGCAGCAATGGCGGCGGCACGCGCCGATTCGACCCGCGGTGCTGTCACCCAGCCCTTTTCAAACAGGCCGGCGAGCCGGCGATAATCCGCCTCGGCCCGCTCGGCCTCGGCACGGGCAGAGGCGCTGGCCGCGCCGAGCGACGTGGGATCGAGCCGGGCGAGCAATTGGCCCCGCGCCACGCGATCCCCCTCGCGCACATTGATCGCGGCGATGCGGCCGGGGGTGTTGAAGCCCAGCGCCGTCTCGCGCTTGTAACGGACCGTGCCGCTGATCTCGAGGCTGGAGCCGCCGCTGGCCGGCATGGCCGTGGCAAGCGACACCGGCAGTTGCGGTGCGGGCGCAGGCGGCGGCGCCTCGCTGCTGCACGCGGCAAGCAGCAGGGCCGCCGCCAGCGATGCGGCCAGCGAGGACGCGCCAGATTTGAGTTCGCGCTGCATGCCCTGCCCCACCGGATTGCCCCGAGCAGTTGACGGGCCGACAGCCTGCCAAATCGCCCGATAATTTGATTGCGACTCACATCGTGGGGAACAATCCGCGTGCGTGCAAGGATTATTTGAGCAGCGCTCAGGAACTTCGAAACTTCATCCGGCTAGGCTGGTGATATTGACGGGCCAAGGTTAATCAATGATTGTGAGTGCGTTAACTGTGAAGTGTTGGGATACGATCGCTTGATCGACGTCGAGGCCGGAGAGGGGCTGCAAGACGATTTCGGCCACGATGTGGCCGGGAATTGTCATGTCGTGCTCGCAAAGATCGGCCGCCAGTCGCGCCAGCGCAGCCGCCACCGGCGCCGCCTCGCCATCCAGCCGCAGGCTGAAGTCATGGGTTGCCCCAAGGAAGGTGGCGCTGGCCCAGTCAGTCGAAATAATCTCCTCGATCATCAGTATGGGTTTTTGCCTATCTCTGGGCAAAATACCTGCGCACTCGGCGATGCCGCGGAGGATGGTCGCCTGGACATGGTTGGCAATGGCGCGCATCAGGCTGCTCCCTGCAGTTCGGCGTTGGCGGCGCAAACCGCCGTTGAGCGCGGCGTTGCCGACGCAAGGCCGTTCGAATCATGGTGTATCACATTGGAAACAGGGTGGATTCGTGCAGAATCCTTGCCTGCAATGAACGCCAGCACGCGGGCTGCGGTGGCCGGGCGCGGCTCGCGGCCTCGGCGCAGATCGAAAACGAAGCGCGGATCTCCGGCCACGTCGCGTCCGAACCGGGAGGGCGCAACGCTGGTGCGCCGCAGATATCGTTCCACACTGGTCAACAAAGTCATTCCCCTAGCTCCCGTCTTTGGCAGAACCTTTGAAATCACATCCGATTCGGCAGGCTCTATGATTAATCGGTCGTCAAATCCTACTAGTCTAGGAAAAAAACTATGCTATAGTCCGAATCAAGCGGACCGGGAGAGGAGGTACCGCGAGTTATGGACAGTCACGCCATTCGCAGGCGGCTGGACGAGTTGATTTCGGCGCGTGGCGAGGATTATGCCTCGCTGTCGCGCCTGCTCGGCCGGAATCCGACCTATATCCAGCAGTTCGTCAAGCGCGGGGTCCCGAGGCGCTTGTCGGAAACGGACAGGCGCGTGCTCGCCCGTCACTTCGGAATCGCCGAGCGATTGCTTGGTGCCCCGGATGATGGAGGCGCGCGCGCCGTGGTGGCACGCCCCGGCCTGGTGCAGCGCGCCGAGGATTATGTGCTCATCCCGCAGCTGGCCATCGGCGCTTCAGCCGGCAGCGGCAGCGAAGCCGGCAGTGAAGTGCCGCTGGCAACGCTGGCCTTTCAATCGAACTGGGTGCGCGGCGTCGCCAGTGGCCGGCCGGAAGCCTTGTCCGTGATCGGCGTGGAGGGCGATTCCATGCTGCCGACCTTGGCCGATGGTGATCAGATCCTTGTCGATACCGATGATCGCGAGCGGCTGCGGGACGGCATCTATGTGCTGCGCACCGACGATGCGCTGCTGGTCAAGCGCCTCTCCGTCAACCCCGCAACCCGGCGGCTGACCATCCGAAGCGACAATGAGGCTTATCCGAGCTGGGACGATTGCGACCCGGCCGGCGTGATGGTGATCGGCAGGGTGGTCTGGGTCGGGCGGCGGCTGAGCTGAGCCGCGGGATCAGCGGCGGCGGTCGATGATCGTCAGGACGATGGCAGCGATGACGCCGATGACGAGGCCAGCCACCAGCCCTGCCGAAACCTGGCCGAAGAAGATGCCGATGATCGGGCCGAGCACCAGCCCGGCGGCGATCAGGCAACCGCCGCCGCGCATCGGCGCGGGGCCGGAGGGATTCGGGTTGGCAGGAGGGGTTTCGCTGGAAGGAGCCATGACGGCGCTTTGGCACGATGTGCGGCGCGGCGCCATGGCCGTTTGCTGCGGCCTTTGCGCCAGCGCGTGCCGGAATGCCGGTTTTTTGCAACCCGGAGGCCGGCACAGCGTTTCCCTTAAGCTTCTGTGCAGCTTCGCTTGCGTTTTCTTTGCCCGGAATCCAACACCTGCGCTGTCACTGCCGCTTTGCGACAGGGCGCGGCTCGGCTAGGACAAATTGTGTTGCGCGTAATCCCCTGGCCTTTCTGGCACGTGCGCATCGGCTTGGCCGCTGCGTTGCTGGCCGCGCCGGGCCTCGCGACAGCGCAGCAACCCGCGACATCCGAAACGGCACCGGCCCCGCTCCCCGCACCGCCCGGCGAGGTCCCACCCGCATCCGCGGCAGCGCCCATCCCGGACCCGCTTGACGCCGCGGAAGACCGGGAACCGATGCCGCCGATCGACACCAGCGAGCCGCGGCTGGAGGATTTCGCCCCCCTGCCCGGTGACGCCGGCATGCCGGTCGAGCCGCTCCCTGACGAGCCACCAGAGGACGAAACCCCTCCCGTTGCCGGCGGCACACCGGCCACCGAACCCGGCGCCTCCATCGCCGCATCCGGCCTGCTGGCCTGGCCGAGCGTGGAGACCACCACCGAGCTGGGCGGCGAGCAGGTGGTCAGCGATGTGCGCTACGCCGTGACGCTCTCGGGGCTCGACGCGCTGAAGCTGGAGGAAGATTTCAAAAGCCTTTCAGCACTTTGGGCCAATCGCAACAATTCAGCGAACCTCGCCCAGATCAACCGCCGCGTCATCGAGGACCGCCAGTTGATCGACCAGCTGCTGCGCTCGATAGGGCATTACGGCGGCAACACCACGGCTGAAGTCATCCCGCCAGTACGCAGTGGCGACCCTGTGCAAGTGACGCTCGGCGTTGAACCAGGGCCGCGCTACACCTTCCAGACCGTGGACGTCTCCCCACCCGTCGGCTCCAAACTGGCCCCCGCCATGGCGCCACTGGCCCGCGGCCTGCTCGGCATCCGCGCCGGCGACGCCGTGGACGCGGCCAGGGTCAACGCGCTGGAGGATGCGCTGCCCGGCAAGCTCGCCGACGCCGGCTACCCCTTCCCGCAGGTCAACAAGCCCGAGATCGTGGTGGACCATGCCACCCGCACCGCCACGCTCGTGCAGACGGTCGACCCTGGCGCCCGCGGCGTGTTCGGCCGCAACCGCATCGAGGGACAGACACAAGGCTTTGATGACAAGCACATGGCCGTCATCAGCCGCTTCAAGCCCGGCCAGACCTACAATGGCGCCGACCGCGAGGATCTGCGGCAAGCGTTGGTCCAAACCGGGCTGTTCGGCAGCGTCTCGACCAAGCCTGTGCTTGTCGGCGAGCCACGCGCCGATGGCACCATATTGGTGGACGTGGTGGCGACCGTTGAGGCGGCGCCAACGCGCAGTGTTGCGGCCACCGGCGGTTACTCCACCGGGCAGGGCTTTCGCGTCGAGGCGAGTTGGGCCCATCGCAACCTGCTGCCGCCTGAGGGCGGCTTGATCGTGCGCGGCGTCGCCTCGGAGCGCGAGCAACTGCTTGCGGCGGATTTGCGCCGGCGCAACTGGCGCCAGCGTGACCAGAACCTCAGCTTTGGCGCCTTGATCTCCCGCGAGCAGCAACTTGCCTTCCGCGCCAACAGCGTACAGCTCACCGCCCGGCTCGACCGGGAATCAAACATCGTCTGGCAAAAGCCGATCACCTACTCAGTGGGCGTCGCCGCCATTGCCACCCGCCAGCTCGATCGCTCGCTGCGGCTGGTCGATGAAGACCCCAACGCCACCTATTTCATTCTCGCCGTGCCCGGCAGCGTTACTTGGGACCAGTCCGATGACCTGCTCAATCCATCGCGCGGCTTCCGGCTCACGGCCCGCGTGGCACCCGAGTTCACGTTGCGCAGCGGTACCTCCTTCAACTATGTGAAGGCCGAATTGGAGGGCAGCGTCTACCAGCCCTTCGCCGGCACGGTGCTGGCGGCGCGGCTGCATTTCGGCACGATTTACGGCGCCAATCGCGGCCGAATCGCGCCAAGCCGGCGATTTTATGCCGGCGGCGGCGGCTCGGTGCGCGGCTTCGATTTCCAGGGCGTCGGCCCCAAGGACATCACCGGCGCTCCCACCGGCGGCAACAGCCTGACCGAGGCCAGCTTCGAGGCACGCTTCCGCTTCAAGGCGCTGGGCAGCGACATCGGCATCGTGCCGTTCATCGATGCCGGCCAGGTTTCAGAAGGCACGACGCCGGGCTTCAAGAACCTGAAGGTCGGTGCCGGCATCGGTCTCCGCTACTATACCAGCTTCGGACCGGTGCGGATCGACGTGGCGACCCCGATCACCCGCGATCCAGGGGACCCCAAGGTCGCCTTTTACGTGTCCATCGGCCAGGCCTTCTGAGCATGGCCGACGACAGCACCCCGGCTCCCGAAGCCAAGCTGCCGGCAACCCTGCGCGGCGGCAAGGCTCTGCTCGCGGCGCGCATCCTCGGTCGCTTCGGCGTGGCGATCCTGGTGCTGGCGGCGCTGGTCTTTGCCGGGCTGCGCTGGCTCGATACGGACGATGGCCGCGCCTTCCTCATCAGGCAACTGCCTTCGATCAGCCCGGAATCCGGCCTGAAAATTCGGGCCGAGAGAATCGAAGGTTCGATCTATGGCAAGGCGATCATCCATGGGTTGACCTTGGCCGATCCGCAGGGCGTGTTCGCCCGCGTTCCAAAGCTGGCCATTGACTGGCGGCCGCTCGATTTGCTCGAAAATCGACTGACACTGCGCAGCCTCACCGCCGCCGAAGTGCAGTTGCTGCGCTTGCCCAAGCTGCGCCCGACCAAGCAGGACAGGCTGCTGCCCGATATCGACATCGACATCGGCACTCTGCGCATCGACAGGCTGGTGCTCGAAGCACCAGTCTCGGGCAAGCGCCGGGTGCTCGGGCTGGCTGGTAGCGCCGATATCCGCTCGGGCCGCGCGAAGATCGATCTCCTGGCGCAAACCCTGCCCGGCACGCAGGGCGCCGAGGCCATCGACGTCCTGCACCTGAAGCTCGATGCCGAGCCGGACCGGGACAAGTTTGATCTTGATGCCATGCTCTCCGGACCAGCCGATGGCGTCGTTGCCGGGGTGCTCGGGCTGAAGGCGCCGCTTGACGCTCGGCTTGTCGGCGATGGCAGCTGGAAGCGTTGGAAGGGCCAGTTGCAGGCCAAGCTCGGCGGCGCGCCGCTGGCCAATGTGGCGCTCACCGGCACGGACGGGCTGTTCGAGATTGCCGGCGACGCCCAGCCGGCGTTGCTGCTCAAGGGTGTCGCCGCGCAGGTGCTTGGGCCACGTCTCGCGATCACCGCAAGCGCCCGGCTGGCCAAGCGCCATGCCGATGTGACGCTGCGCGCCGCCAGCGCGGCGCTGGTCGTTTCGGCACGCGGCGGACTGGATTTCGCCGATGAAGCGATCGAGGCGCTCACAGTTTCGGCGGAACTTCGCGATCCTTCCAAGCTGAATGCCCGGCTGGCCGGACGTGATGTGCGGCTCAACGCCAAGCTGGCGGGCAGCTTTGTCGATCCGCTGATCGATTATAAACTGACTGCTGCCAGCCTCACCTGGGGGCCGGCGATCTTCAGCGACCTGCGAGCCGCCGGCATCGTACGCGGCGGTGAGCGGCCACTGGTGGTGCCGGTGCGCGCCACTGCCAGCCGCATCACCGGTGTGGGAGATGTGGCGGAGCCGCTGCTGACCAACGTCCAGATCGATGGGCCGCTCACCTTTGCTGCCGGGCAACTGAAATCCAGCGCGCTGGCGCTGCGCACCGACAGGTTGACCGGCAAAGCCATGCTGGCGATTCCGTTCAATGGCACCCCGTGGCGCATTGACGTAATCGGCGCGCTTCCGCGCTATGCCATCGATGGTCTTGGGCTCGTCGATGTGAATGCCGACCTTGTTGTGCGGCCCGCGGGCCGAGGCGCGCAGGTGACCGGCAGCACCCGCATCGACGTTACGCGGCTCGACAACGGCTTTTTCACAGCGCTCACCCGTGGCCTGCCGCGCATCACCGCCGATATCGTCGTGGCACCTGATCTGTCACTTGCCTTCACCAATGCCCGGCTGGCCTCGCCGGGCCTTGCGCTTGCCGCCAGCGGCAGCCGCAGTCCGCAAGGGCTGGTGCAACTTACTGGAAGTGGCAGCTCCAGCGACTATGGCCCCCTGACACTTCGGCTTGCCGGGCCAATCACCGCGCCGGTCGTGGACGCCGTGCTGCTACGGCCCGGCTTCGGCATCGGGTTGGCAACCCTCGCTGTCCATGTCGAGCCGGCGGCTGACGGATGGAGTTTCCAGGCCAACGGCGCCAGCGACTATGGCCCCGCAACGGGCAGAGGGCTCATCAACACGCGTGGCGAGGCCGTGCGAATCGATCTCGAAGCAGCAACGCTGGCCGGCGTGACGGCACGAGGCTCCCTGTTGCAGGCGCCCAGCGGGCCCTTCACCGGGCGGTTCGCGCTGAGCGGATCCGGGCTGTCAGGCAGTGCCGTGCTGGCCGCGGCCGGCGATGTGCAGCGCGCCGACATCACCATGACAGCCAAGGACGCGACTCTGGCCACGGCTGTCCCCGTCACCATCGGTCAGGGCCGCCTGCGCCTTGCCGTGCTGCTGCCCGCTGCTGGCCCGAGCGCCACTGGCAGCATCGAGCTCACCGATATCGAGCGCGATGGAATCCATGTCGACCGTGCCGATGCTGTCCTCAGCTATGCGCAGGGCCGCGGCACGATGAAGGCCAGCGCCAGCGGCACCACAGACATTCCGTTCAGCATCAATGCCGACGCCGCGATCACACCCGAACGAATTGAAGTACGCGGCGGCGGCAGGCTGGGGCGCAACACGGTATCGCTCAGTGGCCCGGCGGTGTTCACCTACGGCGCACAAGGCTGGTCACTGGCGCCCGTTTCACTGGTCACCGCTGATGGAAAGGCCGAGTTTTCCGGCCTTATCGGCCAGCGCAACCGGCTGCGAGCGCGGTTCGACAAGGTGTCGCTCAGCCTCATTTCCGCAGTTATGCCGCGGCTGGATTTCTCGGGACGCATCTCGGGCACGCTCGATCTTTCGCTGCCCACGGGCGGCGTCCCAACCGGCATTGCCAACCTTCGGGTAAACGGCCTTTCTCGCGCCGGCATCGCCTCGGCCTCGCTGCCGATCGATCTTGGCCTGAATGCACGACTGACAGCGGCGGGAGCCGTCGCGCGCGCCGTGATCGTGCAAGGTGGCAAGGTCGAGGGACGGCTGCAGGCCCAGCTTGGCCCGATCCCGGCGGGCAGCGCCAGCCTCACCGAGCGGCTGTTCGCCTCCCAAGTGAAGGCGCAGGTGCGCTTCAATGGCCCGGCACAGGCGATCTGGGGACTCTCCGGCATCGAAGCGCTGGATGTGCGCGGGCCGGTATCGCTGGTAGCCGATATCAATGGCGTGCTGGGGGACCCGCGAATAACCGGCACGCTGCGCAGCGCCGGGGCGCGGGTGGAGAGCACATTGCTTGGCGCTGTTATCGAAGATGTGGCCCTGGACAGCCGCTTTACCGGCTCGCGGCTGGAGCTGACCCGCTTTTCGGGCAAGGTTGGCTCTGGCGGCACAATTCGCGGCACTGGCGGCATCGATCTTTCCTACGAGCGCGCCTTCCCCATGGACATTCGACTGCTGGTGAAGAACGCCCAGTTGCTCAACCGCGATGATTTCAGCGGCACTGGCAGTGGCCGCATCCGGATCGCAACCGACGAATATGGCGGCGTTGTCTCGGGCAAGCTTGTGGTGGATCGTGCCACCTTCCGCATCGGCAAAGCCGCCGTGGCCGAAGTGCCGGTGCTGCTGGTGACCGAGCGCAACACTCGCACTCTGGGGCGGCCGAGCATCGTCTACCTGCCCCCGACTCGCTGGCTGCTTAACCTGGAGGTGACAGGCGAGCGGCGGCTGTTCGTGTCCGGCATGGGCATCGAATCGGAATGGTCGGCAGACCTGAAGGTGAAGGGCGGCGCCACGACGCCGGAATTGATCGGCCGGGTCACCCTGGTACGTGGCGATTATGACTTTGCCGGCAAGCGCTTTGCGCTCACCAAGGGAGATCTGCGCTTTGCCGGCGGCTATCCGCCCGATCCGCTCATCGACATCACAGCCGAGAGCACTACCAGTGGTTTCACGGCTCAGCTTGCCATCAGCGGCACGGCCGGGCGGCCTAACATCCGCTTCAGCTCGGTGCCGGCGCTGCCGGAGGACGAAGTACTGAGCCGCGTACTGTTCGGCGCCTCTGTGACCAATCTCTCCGCGCCCGAAGCAGTGCAGCTAGCCGGCGCGCTGGCTTCGCTGCGCGGCGGCGGCGGCGGCTTCAACCCGATCAATTCGGTGCGCAAGGGGCTGGGCATCGACCGGCTGCGCATCCTGCCCTCAGATTCCGCCACCGGGCGCGGCACGGCGGTGGCAGCGGGCCAGTACATCGGTCGCAACGTCTATGTTGAGCTTGCCACCGATGCGCAGGGCTACACCGCAACCAACATCGAAGTGTCGCTCACCCGCTCGCTTTCGATCCTCTCGGAGGTGGCGACACTGGGCGGCACCAGCGCCAACCTGCGCTGGAAAAAGGATTATTGACGCTGCTGGCTAAGGCAAACCGTGCCACCCGTCGCTGCCTCTGCACACCAAAGTACGATACGGAGCCCGTGGCTTGAATGCAGCGCTTGCGCCGCGGCCCGGGCTCCTCTATCTCACGCGACCTGCGTGGCGACCGTAGCTCAATTGGTTAGAGCGCCGGTTTGTGGTACCGGAGGTTGCGGGTTCAATCCCCGTCGGTCGCCCCATTTTCCTCCTTGTTATTGGCTCGGCACTTATTGTGGCCGAGCAAGAACGCCGCAGCCGATGCGAGCGCCGGCGTTGCCAGCAGGATCCGTGCGATAATCATCAGGCGCAGCGTGCAGAACGATAGCGGCATTGTCGGCATCGAGCAGCGGCGCATCACCGCCAACCAGCTTCAGTCCCGGTCGCACGGCGGAAATGCTGCCACGGCCGTCGGCTCCTACGGCAATATTCGGCAGATCGCCCTGATGCTCGCCGGCCGGGTTCATGCTGCCATGGGCCTTCATCGCCGGGTTGAAATGCCCACCGGCGCTGGCAAAGGCCGGCCCTTCGCAAATGCCGATGGCGTGCAGATGGATAGCATATTCACCAGCAGAAAGCCCGGCGACGCTGGCCTCAACGCGCGTGCCCTCGGCTTCCTGCGAGAGTGTGGCGCTGCCCAGCCGCGCGCCATTGGCAGCAAGAATGTCCGCATTCAGTATGTAGGCCGGCGGCCCGGCGCCGATCCGGCCCATCGAGGTCTGGTTGGCAGGGGTGCAGGCAACGAGGATCGCAGGCAGGATCAACAAAGGCAGGCAACGCATGGGAACATCCTTGGGCATAGAGAATCAATGCCCCCCGTAATGGGCCACCAGCCGGTCAAGCGCCAGCTTGAGCACCAGCTTTCCGGCCCGTGACGGCCAGCCCAGCGCCTTCTCTGCCGTCTCCAGGCCCTCACCAAGGCAGATGACGCGCCATAGCACGTCGGTGAGCCCCGGGCCGACCGCCAGCGCCGCCGCGTCGAAGCGTTGACGAGCGCTGATCTGGGCGGTGCTGGGATCGATCGACTGCGGGCCAGAGGAACTGGTGGGCGCCGGATCCCAGCGCATGGTGACGCGCGGCGCCTGCCCAGCCATCATGAAGTCCCGCCGCAAGCGCTCGCTTGCAACGAATTGCTGCGGGCTGACCATTCCACGCTGGGCGAGCCAGGCCAACGGCGACTCGGCAAGGTTGACCGTCACCCGCTGTCTGTCCACCGCATCAGCGGGCGCAAGAATACGGGTGGCAAGTAACCTGTTGCGCGGTTCCGGCGCGATATCATTGGCTTGGCTAGAGTGCCGGCGTGCCCTCATGGTTAATCCTTCCGCTTTGGTTGCAGAAGAGGCTTGCCATAAACCTTGGAGTGTAGGACAGATATGAACCTGAATGGTTCAAAAAATTTATCGTTTAATGATATTCAAGAAACGGGCTGCTGATCATGCTGACAAGAATTCGCGAAGTCCGAAAGGGCAAGGGCCTGACACTGCTAGAGGTGGCGGAGCGCTGCGTGCCACCCACTACCGCGCAGACCATCGGCAGGCTTGAAACCGGCACCCGCACGGTTTCGGTCGGCTGGCTCAACCGCATTGCCGCCGCGCTGGACGTGGAGGCTGCGGAGCTGGTGACATTGCCAGACCGCACAGACGTACCGGTGGCAGCGCTGGTCGGGAGCGATGGCGGCACCGCGCCGCGCAAACCGACAGCTCTGCTGGCACCGGCCCCTACACCAGGCATGCTCGGCATCCGAATCGAGACGGCGCAGGGGGATTACCGTGCGGGCGATGAACTCTGGGCCGAGAAGCTCGGGCCAGAGGATTTTGGCCGTGCCATCAACCGTGATGTACTGGCGCCGCGGCCGGTCGGGCGCTTCGCCTTTGGGCGGCTTGTCGCCACGGAAGAAGGCCGCGTGCAGATCCTGCCGATGACACCGGGCGCGCGCCAGCTGGTGCTCGATGTGCCGTGGATCGCGGTGGTCCGGCAACTCTGCCGGGCAGTGTAAGGCTAGCGCGCGAAGAGGTTCTCGGGGTTGCGCATGGCCTTGAACTCCAGCGCGTTGCCGGCCGGGTCGAACAGAAAAAAGGTGCCTTGCTCGCCAGGCTTGCCGGCGAAGCGAACGTGGGGCTCAAGCTCGAAGCGGGCGCCGCTGGCAGCGATGCGCGCGCCCAGCGCTTCCCAATCCGCCCAGTTGAGCACCATGCCAAAATGCGGCACCGGCACAGCATCGCCATCCACTTCATTGCGGATGACAGCGGCGCGCGGAGCCTTATGCACCACAAGCTGATGGCCCTGGAAATCGAAATCGATCCAGGTTTCAGACGATCGGCCTTCAGGGCAGCCGAGCACGGTGCCGTAGAAGCGCCGCGCGGCAGCGAGATCATCGACAGGGATAGCGAGATGGAAAGGGTTCATGGCCACGAACCATGGCAATCCTGCGCGCCGAGGCAAGCGTAAAATCAGCCAAACGAACTCCGGCAAGGCTTGAAAAGTGCTTTGCGGCACCCAGATTCAACCTGTCGCCATTGCCAATCGGGGTGGCGGCAACCCCGGCCCACCGGGCGGGGATCATCATGGCATTTCGCTTTGAAAAGGATCTGAACCCATGCGTGCATTTGACATCTCCCCCCTCCTCCGCTCCTCGATCGGCTTTGAGAATCTGAACCGGCTTGTCGAGTTCGCCAGCCGTGTCGAAGGCGGCGAGAGTGCCTATCCCCCCTACAATATCGAGAAGCTCGGCGACGGGACCTACCGGATCGCCATGGCCGTGGCCGGTTTTTCGCAGGATGAGCTTGACCTGACAGTGCAGGAGAACACCCTGATCGTCACGGGCCAAGCCAATGCCGAAGCGGAAAGCAGCGAGCGACAGTTCCTGCATCGCGGCATCGCCAAGCGTGCCTTCGAGCGCCGATTCCAGCTGGCGGACACCATCAAGGTGACCGGCGCCAATTATGAGAACGGCCTGCTCAATATCGAGCTTGTGCGCGAAGTCCCCGAGCACAAGAAGCCCCGCAAGGTCGAGATCGCCACGGCTGCGCCGACGCTTGTCGAGGCAACGCGCATCGCTGCCGAGTAGACCGGCAAAGCGCTGTGGCGAGAGGGGCGTGCCCGGCCGGGTGCGCCCCTCTTCCTGTCAGGCACCAAGCGTTTTTGCGCGGATGCGCTGAAAACGCATCAATTGCTCGCCCGGCTCGGGCCATTGTGGTGCAAGCTGCGCGGCCCGGCTGTAGTCCTCAAAGGCTTCTCGCACCTTGCCAAGCGACTCATAGGCGATCGCCCGCGTATAGTGCGCCACTTCCGGCCGCATCGGCCCCAGGTCCAGCCCCTTGGTCAGCAGCGCCACCGCTTCACTATCGCGCCCGCCCATCTGGATGAGAGCGATACCCTTGTTGACATAGGCCTCGGCTGTGACGGGTTGCAGGACGATAGCGGCATCAAAATCAACGATTGCAGCCGGGATATTACCGGCCTGCATATGGATGATGCCGCGGTTGACCAGCGTAGCGGCGCGGTGCTCGGCCGGCAGTGCTGCGTCCATCAGTGCGCTGTCACACACTCGCAGCGCGTCACGCGTGCGCCGATGCGATTCGGCGGCATTGAAGCAGGCACGAGCATGGCTGGAGCCGATCACTGACGTACTGGTAGTCGCTGCCGCAGGGTGCAGCGACGGGCAGAGCATGGCAGCGCCAGCCAGGCAGAACAGAATGGTGTTTTTCATCCCGAGAGGTCCAAATCCAAACCCCAAGTTATCACGCCAAGGGGCTGGATGGGAACTGCGGCCAATCAGGCAATGATGTCGGGAATCAGCAGGTCTTCGAGCATGGTGATCTCGTCACGCAGCTTCAGCTTGCGCTTCTTGAAGCGCTGCATCTGGATCATGTCGACATTCGGCAGCATCCGCAGGCCTTGAATTGCGGTGTCGAGATCACGGTGATCGCGGCGAGCGATTTCGATTCGCGCCCTGATCTCCTCCTCATCCACTTCACCACTCCCGAAACCTGACCAAGCTGCCACATGCCTTTCACCATATGTGGGACCAGCAGGCGCTTCAACGCAACAAGATACCGGCCCGTCTGCGGCCAATTGCAGAACTGCCGGAATGGCTGCGAAGTGGCTTGGACAAGCTTTCAGAGATATGCTTCAATTCACAGTCCCAGAGCCTGGCACCCCCAGGCAATCACAGGGAGACTCCGATGGCCAATGCCCATCTCGACAGCCTCAATGCTCGTCACGCCAAGCTCGATGCTTCGGTCGCTGCAGAAACGCGCCGCCCCAAGCCGGACGAAGCTCGGCTTGCCCGCCTGAAGCGCGAGAAACTGCGGCTCAAGGAGGAGATCGAGCGACGCCACTAGTCGCTCTGCACAATCACCTGCGCCGACGAGCCTCGCCGACTATTCGTCGCGCGTTATCTTCTCGTCGCGCTCGTGACGCTCCTGAGCCTCAAGCGTCATCGTGGCGATCGGCCGGGCTTCGAGCCGTTGCAGAGAGATTTGCTCGCCCGTGACTTCGCAATAGCCATAGTCTCCGGTCTCGATGCGGCGCAGTGCTGCGTCGATCTTGCTGATGACCTTGCGCTGGCGATCACGGGTGCGCAGCTCGATACCCCAGTCCGTCTCGCTGGAAGCACGATCGTTCACATCCGGCTCACGCAGAGGCTCGGCCTTGAGCGTCTCCAGCGTTGCCGATGCCTCGCGGAGTATCGATTCTTTCCACTCGATGAGCTTGCGACGAAAATACGCCAACTGCCGCGGGTTCATGAACGGCTCGTCGGCACTGGGCCTGTAGTCATGCGGCAAATGATTCGCGACTCCGCCGACTGCGCCAGTTGCTGTGTTTTCCGTATCCACCTGGTCCGCGTTGCGAACCGCTGCCGACGAATCCATCGCGCTCCACTCCCGCCAAAAGCGCAGAAACACTGCCGGAGATATCCCCGCCAACATCTGCCACCCCGCCGAATGCCATGTCTGGCTTCAGCTCCCCGCGGCGGCTAATAGCGGCGACACTGCACATGGGCAAGACGTTATGGACGCCAAGAAAGTCGGGTCGCGAATGTCGCAGCCAAGCAACACCAGGCCATCGTCAGACGAAATGCTGCAGCCCTATGCCGAAAGAAATCTGCAGCAGAGAGGCCTGATCAGTCCTTGGCGAGAGTGTCCAGCTTGGCTTGCAGCGCCGCGAGCTGCGCCTTTACCTGCGCCAGCTCATCGTCGCCGGCACTGCCTTTTGCTGCGGCCTTTGCGGCAGTATGCTTGCCCGGCATCGGCTTGTCAGCCGCTGCGGTAGCGCCCGGCCGGCCTGGCTTGGCAGCGCCGGTCAGCATCGCAGTGGCAGCCTGGAAGAGCGCCATGTTCTGCTTGGTCAGTTCCTCGAACGGCTTGATGGCCGCAGAGCGGAATTTGTTCTGATTCTCGGAAAAGGCCGCCATCGAGGCTTCAAGATAATGCGGCACCATGGACTGCATGGAATCCCCATACATCGCGATGATCTGGCGCAGGAACGGTACCGGCAGCATGGTCTGCCCACCGGACTCTTCTTCCATCACGATCTGAGTCAGCACGGAGCGGGTGATGTCCTCCCCGGTGCGGGCATCGAATACCTGGAAGTCCCGCCCCTCACGCGTCATCGTGGCGAGATGATCAAGCGTGATGTAGCTTGAGGTTTCGGTGTTGTAGAGGCGGCGATTGGCGTATTTCTTGATGACGACCGGCTCGACTCCAGGCGCAGCGCCCGCAGCTCCATTGCCGGAAAGACCATCGGAAGGAAGCGACGCATTGGCCATGGGAATACCTGATGATGCAGAGCAAGGACCCGTAGCACAAGTCGATGCTGCGCCGCAACGCAGCGCCGATATTGCGAATTCGGCGGTGCAGCATAGGGAGGTTCCGCGCGCGCGTGGGCCTCATCCTTTGCCGATTTTCCTTGGCGCCGTCACCCGAGCCTGCGGCGATGACAGGGCCCGCATGGCGCAAGTGCTCGCCGGCCTGCGTCGCTACCAAGCCATGCCACCGCAGGCGCCGCGCGCCAGTCGCCCGCTCGTCGCATCCTGCGGCAATGTTGCGCTGCGAGACTATGGAAACGGCAGGGGCGGCCCACTGGTGGTGATCGTCCCGTCGATGATCAATCCACCGACCGTACTCGATCTGGCACCGGGCAATTCGCTCCTCGCAGGCCTTGCCGCAGCAGGACTGCGGCCACTGCTGATGGAATGGGGCGCACCCGAGGAGGCCGGGCTAGCCGAGATGATAGAAACCCGGCTGGTGCCGCTCCTCGCCGGGCTGGGCGAGCCTGTTGCTCTGGCCGGCTATTGCCTTGGCGGCACTCTCGCTCTGGCGGCAGCGAGCTTGCTGGAAGAGAAGGTTTCTCGGCTCGCACTGCTGGCGACACCCTGGCACTTCTCAGGCTATGGCGACGCGGCCGCGGCTGGACTGGCGGACTGGTGGCAAAGCGCCGGGCCACTGGCCGAAACACTTGGCGTCCTGCCGATGGATCTCCTGCAGCCGGCCTTCTGGAGCCTTGATGGTGACAGTCTCGCCGCCAAATATGCGCGTTTTGCTACCATGCCTGATGGCCCGGAGGCGGAGGCCTTCACCGTTCTGGAAGATTGGACGAACACCGGCCAACCACTCTCTCTGGCAGCCGCGCGCGAACTAGCGGAAACCTTGTTTCAGAACGATGCACCGGGGCACGGCAACTGGCGGGTGGGTGGCCGAAAGGTACGGCCGGAAGCGCTGGCAATTCCGATTCTCGATATTATTGCGCTCAGGGACAAGATCGTGCCGCCGGGTGCGGCGCTGACCACCAGTGGTCCCGGCAAACCACTGGCGCTGGATGCCGGCCATGTCGGGATGGTGGTGGGCGGTCGCGCACCAAGGATGCTGTGGGAGCCGCTGGCTGACTTTTTGCGCAGCTGAGCCCGCGCGCCGGGTGGCTTTTCATCGGGCGCGCATGGGGCTAGCGTCCGCCAGCACAGAATCAGGGCAACTGAAGCTTTTCCTCGGGAGTTTGCATCATGACCGGAACCGTCATCACCGCCGCACGCCGTACGCCGGTTGGCAGCTTTCTCGGCGCCTTTGCCGGCACGCCGGCGCATGAGCTTGGCAAGGCCGCGATCCTCGCCGCGCTCGCCGATGCTGGCGTGGATGCCTCGGAAGTCGATGAAGTCATCCTCGGCCAGGTTCTGACGGCTGGCCAGGGCCAGAACCCGGCACGGCAGGCCGCCATGGCCGCCGGCATCGCGCAGGGCGCCCCGGCCTGGGGCGTCAACCAGGTGTGCGGTTCCGGCCTGCGCGCCGTAGCGCTCGCCTCACAGGCCATCCAGGCCGGCGACGCACGGATCATTGTCGCTGGCGGGCAGGAGAGCATGAGTCTTTCCACGCACGCCCAGGCGCTGCGAGCCGGCACCAAGATGGGCGCCGTCGAGCTGGTGGACACCATGATCAAGGATGGCCTTTGGGATGCCTTCAACGGCTATCACATGGGCATCACCGCCGAGAATGTGGCGGAGCAATATCAGATCAGCCGCTCTGCGCAGGACGAGTTTGCAGTTGCCTCGCAGAACAAGGCCAGCGCAGCGCGTGCCGAGGGCCGCTTCAAGGGGCAGATTGCACCCGTCACCATCAAGGGCCGCAAGGGCGACACGGTCGTCGATACAGACGAATATATTCGTGATGGCGTGACGCTGGAGAGCATCAGCGGGCTGCGCGGCGCCTTCAAGAAGGACGGCAGCGTGACAGCGGCAAACGCCTCCGGGCTGAACGACGGCGCCGCGGCGCTGGTGGTGATGAGCGAAGCGGAAGCAGCGCGTCGCGGATCGAACGTCATTGCCCGCATTGCCAGCTGGGCCTCTGTTGGTGTCGATCCTTCGATCATGGGCATCGGCCCTGTGCCAGCCTCGCGCAAGGCACTGGAAAAGGCCGGCTGGAGCGTTGCCGATCTCGATCTGATCGAGGCAAACGAGGCCTTTGCCGCACAGGCGTTGGCCGTGGGCCAGGAGCTTGGGCTCGATCCAGCCAAGGTCAATGTCAACGGCGGCGCCATCGCAATCGGTCACCCGATCGGCGCTTCGGGCGCGCGCGTGCTGACAACGCTGCTGCATGAGATGGTGCGTCGCGATGTAAAGCGCGGCCTCGCCACGCTTTGCATCGGCGGCGGCATGGGCATCGCGCTCTGCGTCGAGCGCTGAGGAACGGCTGGGGAGCGAGCTCGTGCGGGGCGTCAGCCTCGATGATGAAGGCCCGCTCGCCCGGCTGATGGCCGGCGGTCGTCATGTGCGGCTGCTGGTGATGGGCCGGCTACCTGCCGCCATGTCCTTGCCACCGCTCAAGGATTTTGAGCGCGTCGCGCGTGTCGGCCCGGGCTCGGTTATCGTTGACCCGTTGCGTCTGCCCTTCACCGAGGCGCTGTTCGACAAAGCGCTTGTTGCCACGCTGCTGCCACCCGGGACGGCGCGTGGGGAACTGCGGGAGCAATGGCGCGTGCTGGCCCCGGCCGGGTTGCTGCTGCTGGTGGTGAAAGCCCGGCGGCGCTGGCAATGGCGGCGGCCCGGATGGCGCCGCGAAGCGCTGGAGCCAGTGCTTGATGACGCCATGTTCGAGGTGCTGGACTGGCAAGTGGCGACCTTGCCCGAGCGCTATCATCTCATTCTGCTGGCCAAGCGCGATGGCCTGCGCCCAGCCATGATCGGCCGGGCCGAAGCCAGCGAAGTGCCTGCAACCGCCAACTAGAACGAAGCCCTCCTAGGGCCGCGACAATACGAAAACAGCCTGCTCTGCCAACAAGTTGGCCAGCGCCGGCGAGCGCCGCACGCCGCCGGAGAGGAAAGTGGCGCTTTCCACCTTGAGTCCCAACTCATCGACAAGATTGAGGAAATCATCGATCGAGCAAAAGTGGATGTTCGTGGTTTCGTACCAGCTCACGGGCAGGATCGGCGTGACAGGCATGCGACCGCCAAATAGGATCGAACCCCGCACACGCCAGTGGCAAAAATTGGGGAAGCTCACGACCGCGCGCCGAGCGATGCGAAGCAGTTCCGCGAGCACCTTGGCCGGCGCGCGCATGGCCTGCAGCGTATCCGAGAGGATCGCCATATCGAAGGCGCCGTCGGGGTAATCGGCGAGGTCGGCATCGGCATCGCCCTGCACGACGGAGAGCCCGCGCGCTACGGCAGCAGCGACGTTGGCAGCGGACACATCGATGCCACGGCCTTCGACATTCTTGCTGTCCCTCAGGTGCGCCAGAAGCGCGCCATCTCCGCAGCCGATGTCGAGCACGCGGGCGCCGTGCGGCACGGCATCTGCCACGGCCTGAAGGCTTGGCCGCAAGCTCATGCGCCGGCCCTCAGGAAGCCATCAACGACCCGATTCATCTCGGGCGCTTCGAGCAAGAACGCATCATGGCCGTGCGGGCTTTCCAGTTCGCAGAAGCTGACCGCAGCCCCCGCTGCATTGAGCGCGCTGACGATGCGCTTGCTTTCCGCTGTTGGATACAGCCAGTCCGTGGTGAAGCTGACCAGCGCGAAGCGGGTGCCGAAGTCCTTGGCGGCGCTGGAGAAAGCCTTGGCGAGCACGCCATCATGCGGGGCGGCAAGATCGAAATAATCCATCGCCCGCGTGATGTAGAGATAGGAATTGGCATCGAACCGCTCGACAAAGGCAAGGCCCTGGTGGCGCAGATAGCTCTCCACCTGGAACTCGGCGTCGAAGCCGAAGCCCAGCGCCTCCCGGTCCTGCAGGCGGCGGCCGAAGCGGGCTGTCAGGCCCTGCTCTGAGAGGTAGGTGATGTGCGCGGCCATGCGGGCCACCGCCAAGCCGGCCACGGGCTGGCAATCGGCGGTGTAATTTCCGCCGGCCCAGGCCGGGTCCGCCATGATGGCTTGGCGGCCAACCTCATGAAAAGCAATGTTTTGTGCCGAGTGGCGGGCGGCGGTGGCGAGGGCGACCACGGAGCGCACCCGGTCCGGGTGGCTCACTGCCCATTGCAGTGCCTGCATGCCGCCCATTGAGCCGCCGACGACGGCCATGAGGGTGCCAACGCCGAGGTTATCGAGCAGCGCTGCCTGTGCCTCCACCATGTCCGAGATGGTGATGACGGGGAAGGCCATGGCGTAGGGAAAGCCGGTGCCAGGATCGATGCTGCCAGGCCCGGAGCTGCCTGAGCAGCCACCCAGCACATTGGCGCAGATGATGAAATGCCGTTCAGGATCAATGGGTTTGCCAGCACCGACCAGCCGCTGCCACCAACCCGGCTTGCCGGTGCGCGGGTGCAGGCTGGCGACGTGCTGGTCCCCTGTCAGGGCGTGGCAGATGAGGATGGCGTTGCGGCCATCGGGCGCCAGAGTGCCATAGGTCTCATAGCCGATATCCAGCCCCATTAGGCTCTGGCCACTGGCCAGCGCGAAGGGACCGGGCAGATGCACCCGGCGATCAAGGCCGAAACGAGTGTCTGCGGCTTGAGGGGCAGATACGGACATTTTCCGGCAGTTACGGGGTTCTCGCCGGGTTGTCACGAGGCATTGGCCGGTATGTCGAGGGGTAGTGCGCAGGCGCCGCAGCGGCGACCGGCGGAGAATTCGGGAGTCACCCCGGAATCTCCCGAAACCGGCGGCAAGTCGCCCCCTTCCCCCGACCCGGCTTTGGCCGTAAACGCTGCGGCCATGAACGCGCCAGCATCTCCTGTCATGAAGCCTTGGGTCGAAGGCATCGCGCCCTATGTGCCGGGCAAATCGGCGCTGGGCAGCCGGCCGGTTGTGGCCAAGCTCTCCAGCAACGAGAACCCTTTTGGCGCCTCGCCGCTTGCCATCGCAGCAATGACAGCGGTGCTCGGCAAGACGCATCTGTATCCTGACCCGGCCTCCACGGCGCTGCGCGAGGCGATCGGCGCGCTGCATGGCCTGGAGCCGGAGCGGATCATCTGCGGCACCGGCTCGGATGAACTCATCCATCTGGTGGCCGGCGCCTATGCCGGGCTGGGCGACGAAGTGCTTTACGTCCGCCACGGCTTTGCTGTGTATGACATCGCGGCCCGCCGCGTGGGCGCCACGCCGGTGATTGCGCCGGATTTGGACTACACCTGCGATGTTGATGCCGTGCTCGCCGCTGTCACGCCGCGAACCCGCGTGGTGTTCCTCGCCAACCCGAACAACCCCACCGGCACGATCATCCCGGCCAGTGAAGTGCGGCGCCTGCACGCCGGGCTGCCGGCGGACTGCGTGTTTGCGCTGGATTGCGCCTATGCCGAATTCGCCACCGGCGAATATGAGGATGGCCTGCAGCTGGCCCGCGACCATGCCAATGTCGTGGCGCTGCGCACCTTCTCGAAAATCTACGGCCTGGCCGCACAGCGCATCGGCTGGGCCTATGCGCAGCCAGCTCTGATCGAGGCGCTGCACCGCATCCGCGCGCCGTTCAACGTGCCGACCACGGGCCAGGCCGGTGCCGTGGCGGCGCTGGCAGACCAGGCCTTCATCACCATGGTGCGCGAGCACACGTTGCACTGGCGCACATGGCTGGCCGGCGAGATTGCCGCGCTGGGTAATGCCGGGCTGCGCGCCATCCCGTCCGCGGCCAATTTCGTGCTGGTCGAGTTCCCCGAATCAGGCCCATGCACGGCGGCAGCCGCCAATGAGGCGCTGCTCGCCGATGGCATCATCGCGCGCTACCTGGCCGTGCAGGCGATGCCGCGCTGCATCCGCATCTCCATCGGCACCGAGGCTGAAACACGCGCGGCAGCAGCCTCACTGCGTGCCTTTGTCGAGCGGGCCGCCTGATGCTGCCGTTCAAGCGCGTCACCATCATCGGCATGGGGCTGATCGGCTCCTCGCTCGCCCGCGCCATCAAAGCCGACATGCCGACAGTGCACCTGTGCGTGACGGATGGTGACGCCGCGGTGCGCGAGCGGGTGCGCGAACTCGGGCTTGCCGATGACGTGGCAGACCATTGTGGTGCGGCCGTTGTCGATGCCGAACTGGTCGTCCTCGCCGTACCTGTGGGTGCGATGGGTGCCGTGGCTGCGGAATTTGCCAGCGAGCTGGCGCCGGGCGTGATCGTGACAGACGTCGGCTCGGTGAAGGCAAAAGTGCTGGCGGACCTCAAGGCGGCGCTGCCCGAAGGTGTGGATATCGTGCCGGGCCACCCGGTGGCAGGCACGGAAAAATCCGGGCCGGACGCCGGTTTCGCCAGCCTGTTCAAGGGCCGCTGGTGCATCCTGACGCCGGAAACGCCCGGCCCAGCGAGCGAAAAGCTCGCCGCCTTCTGGACCAGGCTGGGTGCCAAGGTGGAGCTGATGGACGCCGCACACCATGATCGTGTGCTCGCCGTGACGAGCCACCTGCCCCACCTCATCGCTTATTCCATCGTTGGCACCGCAAGCGACCTGGAGACAGTGACGCGCTCCGAAGTGATCAAATATTCGGCCGGCGGCTTTCGGGATTTCACGCGCATCGCGGCGAGTGACCCGGTGATGTGGCGCGATGTGTTCCTCAACAATCGCGAGGCAGTGCTGGAAATCCTGGGTCGGTTCACCGAAGATCTGGTGGCGCTGCAGCGGGCGATCCGCTGGGGCGACGGCGAGGCGCTGGAAACGCTTTTCACACGCACGCGGGCAATCCGGCGGAGCATCGTGGATGAGGGCCAGGATACGGATACGCCGGACTTTGGCAGACCGCATTAGCGCCGCGAGCGCTCACCCCGTTCGCTAACGGGCGCAAGCTAGACCAGTCCCTCCTCGGCAAACAGGGCGTTGACCTCACCCCCTTACTTTGGGGCAATCCGGCAGTTGCTCGCGCCGCGGGCGTCGGTCCAGAGCCGGCGCATCCGCCAGCGTGGCGGCTTGCAGCGGGCCGGAAAAGGCCAGACGCACTGGCACGCGCAAACGCTTTTCCGGCGCGGCCACGCTGCCGCTGAACAGTGCAGCCATGGCGGCGGGGCAGATGGTGCTGATGGTGCCGGCAATGGTGAGGCCGGTGCGGCCAACCGGCACCAGCGTGGCGCTGGCGGTGGCGATTTCGCCATGGGCATCCGAGAGCTTGAGGCTGCGCAGTTCGAGCGTGCCGGCCTGCGCCCAGGCATCATAATCCGTGAGCCGTGCCCCGGCGGTGGCGGTGATGTCGGCTGCCAGGCTCAGCGCGTCCCCATTGGCCAGCCGCAGCCCGGTGCCGGCGATGACGAGCTGGCCACGGTCCGGCGCGGTGGGGCCGGCATCGGGATTGGGGCCGGGGGTGCGCTCGCGCAGGTGCAGTTCCAGCGTATCGGCGCTGAGCGGTAGTGCCGAAAAGCCGAGCCGGATGCGGGCCTGCTGGAAGATGTTGGAAAAGCGCAGCACCCTACCCTCCACAACATTGAGGCTGGAGAGCGATGAGGCGCCACTGAGCGACGCGCTGAGCAATGGGCTGACGCTGGCCGAAACCTGTGGCGCCGTCATGCGGATGACGCTGAGTTCCGGCTGCCAGGGGCCGCGATTGAGCCGGGCGGCCTGTGCTTCGGCGGTAAGCTTGACGATGCTGCCGCCGGAGAGGCGCGGGCGCTGCACATCGGCCTCGATGCGATAGGGGAAGCCCGAGATGCTCATGCTGCTGCCCGGCAGCCAGGCCGAAAGCTCCGCCTCAAGATCGCGCGCCCAGCCCGACCACAACAGCCAATAGAGCCCGATGGCGACAACGAGCGGCACCAGCGTCAGCCAGAGCGGAATACGACGGCTCATTTGCGCAGGGCTCCGGCAAGCAAGGCCTTGAAGGCAGCGGTACGCACCGGGGTTTGCAGCGCGTTGATGGCGGTGTGGACCTGCGCCTCGATGTCCTCGCGCGGCAGGCCGGGGGCGATGGGCGCGCCAAAGCGGAAGCGCACCGTGCCGGGGAATTTCACAAAGGCCTTGGGCCAGACGGTCCCGCTGTCCAGCGCCACCGGCACCACCGGCAATTTGACCATCTTGTAGAGCCCGGCGAACCCGGCAGCGAGCTGCGGCTCCTCGCCGACGCCGACGCGCGTGCCTTCCGGAAAGATCACAACCGGCCGGCCGGCGGCGACTGCAGCCTGTGCGGCGCGCATCATCACCCGCAGCATGGAGGCCGAGCCGCTGCGATCGACAAAGATCGAGCCTTGCCGCGCCGAAGCCGCGCCCCAGATGGGGATTTTGCGCAGCTCGGCCTTCATCACCACCGCCGGGCGCTCGAACAGCCAGAGGGTGAGGATGGTTTCATAGGCGCTCTCATGCTTGATGGCGAAGAGGTGCGGGCCCTTGGGAATCTCCCCCTCGATGTGCAGGCGGATGCCGAGCAGCCAGTGCGCGCACCACAGGAACCAGCCGGCCCAAAGCTTTGGGCCGGCGAACAGCGCCTTTTGCGAGACCAGCCCACCGAGCAGCGCACCGGTGACGAGCGGGATGGAGCCGGCATAAAAAGCGATGGTGAAGATGAGGCTGCGGAAGGCGGCAAACAGGTAAAGCATCAGACGGCCCCAAGGCCCAGGGCAGCGCGGCGCAGCAGGTATTTGGAATATTCCCAGGGGATGCCGGGAGCGCCCGGCTCGTGGGGCACGGCATCCGGCAGCACGGTGATGCCCGGCGGCAGCACGCGATCAAGCTCCAGCCGGGCGCGGCGCATGTGGCCGGCTGAGGTGACGAGGCGCAGCGAGCTGACCTTGCGGCGCTTGACCCATCGCATCGTCTCTTCGGCATTGGAGCGCGTATCGACAGCGCCATAGCCCAGATCGGTGGTGGCGAGCCGGCGCAGCGGCACTTGCGCCGCCTCGGCAAGCTGGGCGCGGGTGGTCGTCTGCGCCACGCCGGAGATAAGCATGCGCGGCGCCGACCCGGCCTCCAGCACATCCAGGCCGCGCGCCAGCCGGCCTTTGCCGCCGGTGAGCACCACCACGGCATCGGTTCTCGCGGCAATCGGCGCCGGATCGGGCAGCGTGAGGCTGAACCACAGCAGCCCGGCAGCCCAGGCGAGGCCAAGCGCCGCGAGCAGGCGGAAAACGATGCCGGAGGAGCCGCGACGGCGCGCGCCCCGGAAGTTGTTCGCACCCTTGAAATTGCTGCCGCCCTTGAACTTCAGCGGTGCCTGCGGCGGCACCGGGCGCGGGCGCTGCTTGCGGCTCACATCTCGCCCCGGCTGCGGCGCAGCGCATACCATTTTGCCACATTGGCCTGATGCTCGGCATAGCTGGCGGCAAACACATGGCCGCCGGTGCCGTCTGCAACGAAATAGAGGAATTTATGGACTTCCGGATCGAGCACGGCCGCTAGGCTGTCGCGCCCCGGATTGGCGATGGCGCCCACCGGCAGGCCGGGCTTGAGATAGGTATTGTAGCCGGTGTCGGCATTCAACTCCGAGCGGCGGATGCGACGGCCAAGCGGCTTGCCCTTGGTGATCGGGTAGATGACCGTCGGATCGGCATCGAGCTTCATGCCTTGGCGCAGGCGATTGGAATAAACGCCCGCGATACGGCGGCGCTCGCTGGCCTTGCCGGTCTCCTTCTCGACGATGGAGGCCAGGATGATGGTTTCACGCGGGCTGCTGACCGCCGTGGCGGCGGTGCGCCGGGGCCAGAGCTCCGAGAGTGCCGAGAGCATGGCGGCCTGCATGCGCCCGAGCACGGCCTCACGTGGCTCGCCTTCGCTGAACTCATAGGTTTCGGCCAGCACGCTGCCTTCCACCGGCGTCTTTACCGGGCCGGAGAGGCGCTTTTCCGCCGCCAGCTTTTCGGCGATGAGCACCGAGGGCATACCCTCCGGGATTGTGACGAGCAGGCGCACCACCTTGCCCTGCTGCATCATCTCCAGATAGGTTCGCCAAGCATCGCCCTTGCGCAGCGCATAGCGACCGGCCTGCACAGGCGCATCATCACCGAACAGCCGGGCAAGGATGCGGAACTGGCGCTGCGCATCGATGAGGCCGGCCTTGTCGAGCTCGGCCACCACCGCGCCCAGGCTGGCGCCTGGCGGCACGGTGAGCGACACCGCCTCGCCCGGCCTGCTGCCCCAGCCAAACCAGGGTGAAACAACCATCGGCACGCCGATGAGCAGCAGCAGCGCCGCAAAGGCGAGGGCGGGGCGATGCTTCATCGGCAGGCGGTGCGCATGACCTAGACCGCGCGCATCACCAGCGTCGCGTTCGTGCCGCCGAACCCGAAGCTGTTGTTGAGCACTGCCTTGATATGGCGCTTCTTGGCGACGTGCGGCACCAGGTCGACACCCTTGCAGGCCTCGGACGGGTTATCGAGATTGAGCGTCGGCGGGGCAATCTGGTCCCGCATGGCCAGCACGCAGAAGATCGATTCGACTGCGCCGGCACCGCCGAGCAGATGGCCGATGGCGGACTTGGTGGAGGACATCGAGACGGTTTCAATCGCCGAGCCGAACAGCCGGCGCACGGCACCAAGCTCAAGCTCGTCACCCATCGGCGTCGAGGTGCCATGGGCATTGATATAATCGATATCGTGCGGCGAGAGGCCGGCCTTGCGCAGCGCCATCTCCATGGAGCGGAAGGCGCCCGAGCCCTCCGGATGCGGCGCGGTGACATGATAGGCATCGCCCGTCAGGCCATAGCCGATGACTTCGGCATAGATCTTCGCGCCGCGGGCCTTGGCACGCTCATATTCTTCAAGCACCACGACACCGGCGCCCTCGCCCATCACAAAGCCGTCCCGGCCCTGGTCATAGGGGCGGCTGGCCTTGGTGGGATCATCATTATACTGGGTGGAGAGCGCCTTGGCCTGGCTGAAGCCAGCAATGCCGAGCGGGCAGATGGCTCCCTCGGAACCACCAGCGAGCATCACATCGGCATCGTCGAGCGCGATCATCCGCGCGGCATCGCCAATGGCGTGGGCGCCGGTGGAGCAGGCGGTGACGACGGCGTGGTTGGGGCCCATCAGGCCGTATTTGATCGAGACCTGACCAGAGATGAGGTTGATGAGGCGGCCATGCACGAAGTGCGGCGAGACGCGGCGCGGCCCCTTGGTGTGAAGGACGATCGATTCCTCGGCAATGCCCGGAAGGCCACCGATACCCGAGCCGATCGAGCAGCCGGCGCGGAAGCGCTCGGCCTCGGTCATCTCGGTAAGGCCGGCGTCCTCCAACGCCTGACCAGCGGCATCGATGCCATAGATGATGAACGGATCAACCTGACGCTGCACCTTGTAGTCAACGCGGGTATCGGCGTTGAAGGTGACGCCGGAGCCATCACCGCGCAGCACTTCGCAGGCGATGCGGCAGGCATAATCCGTGGCATCGAAGCGCGTGATCGGACGGGCGCCGGATTGCGACGCGAGAATGTTGGCCCAGGTGGTTTCCACGCTGGCGCCAAGCGGCGTCACCATGCCCAGCCCGGTGATGACTACACGGCGCATTGCACTCCTATCCTTCCCCAGTTGCATCTTGCTGCAAGCCTTTCGATATGAAGGCTATACAGGAAAAACGGCCCTTCGCGCATCCGCGAAAGGCCGCTTTTTCAGGCGTGTTGCAGCACCATCAAAGTTGCTGTCCAGCCGGCATCTGCTGCCGGGGCTTGCCGGAAAACCGGCTCAGCCCTTCTGGTTGGCGGCGATGAAGCTGATGGCGTCCTTGACGGTGAGGATCTTTTCCGCGGCATCGTCGGGAATTTCCACACCGAACTCTTCTTCAAAGGCCATCACCAGCTCGACGGTGTCGAGGCTGTCTGCGCCCAGGTCGTCGATGAAGCTTGCATCGTCGGACACCTTGTCGGCCTCTACGCCGAGGTGCTCGACAACGATCTTCTTCACGCGGTCGGCGACGTCGCTCATGGGATCCCTCTTTCGATTAGGTTATCTGTGTTTGGTGTTGGGTTGGCGATAGCCGGGTGCGGAGAGAGTGGCAAGTGCCGCAGCGCGCCGGAGCGCAGCAAAGCTGTGCACCAACGGCCGCGCATCCCCGCTCAGGGCATCGCCATCCCGCCGTTCACATGCAGCGTCTGCCCTGTCACATAGCCCGCCTCGCGGCTGGCCAGATAGACGACGCCGGCGCCGATATCAGCCCCCTCGCCCAGCCGCCCGGCCGGAATGCGCGTCAGCAGCGAGGCCTTTTGCGCCTCGGCGAGGCCATCTGTCATCGGTGAGGTGATGAAGCCAGGCGCGATGCAATTGACGGTGATGTTGCGGCTGGCCAACTCCTGCGCCAGCGCCTTGGACATGCCAATGAGCCCGGCCTTGGAGGCGGCATAATTGGCCTGCCCGGGGTTGCCCGTCACGCCGACCACCGAGGTGACGGAAATGATGCGGCCAAAGCGCGCCTTCATCATCGGCTTGCAGGCGGCGCGGGCGAGGCGGAAGGCGGCTTCCAAGTTGACGCGGATCACCGTGTCCCATTCCTCGTCCTTCATCCGCATAGCGAGGTTATCCCGCGTCACGCCGGCGTTGTTGACGAGAATATCAAGGCCGCCCAGCGCCGCCACGGCCTCGGGCACCAGTGCATCGACAGCGGCGCCGTCCGAAAGGTTACATGGCAGGATGGGGTGCTGCGCACCAAGCTCGGCCTGCACCGACGCCAGCGCCTCGGCGCGGGTGCCGGAGAGCGCCACACGCGCACCCTGTGCGGCCAGCGCCCGCGCCACGGCGCTGCCGATGCCGCCGCTGGCGCCGGTCACAAGCGCGTTCATGCCGGTAAGATCGAACATGGTTGGTCCTTTTCCTCAATGTCCGCCGGGAGAGCCTTACAGGTCTTTCACCAGCGCTTCGATTCCGGCCATGTCCATGGCGCTCTGCATCGTGGCATCGGGTGTGATGCGGCGGACCATTGGCCCGAGCACCTTGCCACCAAGCTCGATGAAGCCGGTCACGCCCAGTTCGGCCATCGCCAGCACCGATTCGCGCCAGCGCACCGTGCCCGTCACCTGCTCCACCAGCAGCCGGCGGATTTCAGCCGGGTCCGCCACCGGCGCTGCCGTCACATTGGCGACGAGCGGTACGAACGGCGCCAGCAGCGCCACATCAGCCAGCGCCGCGGCCATTGCGTCGGCCGCCGGCTGCATCAGCGGGCAGTGGAACGGCGCCGAAACCGGCAGCAGCACCGAGTGGCGGGCGCCGCGGGTGCGGGCCAGTGCCATGGCGCGCGCCACTGCGTCGGTATGGCCGGAGACCACCACCTGGCCCGGCGCATTGTCATTGGCGGCCGAGCAGACCTGGCCTTGTGCCGCTTCCGCCGCCAGCTCGGCAACAGCCTCGAAGCCCAGCCCGAGCAGCGCCGCCATAGCGCCCTCGCCAATGGGAACGGCAGCCTGCATGGCCTCGCCGCGCAGGCGCAGCAGCCGCGCCGTGGCAGCCAGATCGATGGCGCCGGCAGCAGCCAGCGCTGTGTATTCGCCAAGGCTGTGGCCGGCGACGAACGCTGCCTTGTCTGCCAGCTTCAGGCCGGCCTCCTGCTCGAGCACGCGCAGCGCGGCGATGGAAACCGCCATGATGGCGGGCTGGGCATTGGCGGTAAGGGTGAGCTCGCTCTCCGGCCCCTCCCACATCAGCCGCGAAAGATGCTGGCCCAGCGCGTCATCGACTTCCTGGAATACGGCGCGGGCGGCCGGGCTGGCATCTGCAAGCCCGCGGCCCATGCCGACGGACTGGCTGCCTTGGCCGGGGAAAATGAAGGCGCGAATGGTGACCCTCCTGCAAACAAACGCCGCAATACGGCTGGAAATTCGCGGATCAACGGCTTCCACCGCATTTTTGGCAATTGCAAGCCACCCGCTTGGTGGCCGCGCTTAGGCGTTTGGCCCTGTCCATGCAACCGGCTGGCGCAGCTGGCGGCACGGCTTTGGTGCAATGCGGTGATTCCCCCGTTGCATGGAGGCGCGGTTTCGATAAATACAGATTCGTTTGCTGCCCGGGGGGGATGGCATTTTGTCGTTCATCCTCCGGCCAGCCGGTTTGCGCCATAACCAGCGCTACTCCGGCTGGACTTCGCGATCCACGTCTTGCCGATTTGAAAGGGTCTTCATGCACCGCTCTGCTCGCGTTCTTGCCAATTCCACCGCCATCGGGCTTGCGGCGCTTGCGCTGCTCGTTGCCGCTCCGGCCGCTGCCGCTGTCTCCAAAGCCGTCGGCGCTGCACTGAACCAGGCGGCCTCCGCCGCCAAGGCCGGCAACAATGCCGCCGCCATCGCCGCCATCCGCACGGCCGAAAACGCTGCCAGCTCCGCCGAGGAGAAGAGCAAGACTGCCCAGATGGCAGCCTATGTCTACACCCGCGCCGGCCGCTATGGCGAAGCCGCCAACGCGCTCAAGGCAACCGGTGCCGGCCCGGCCCAGCTGGCGCCGCTTTACTATCGCGCTGGCCAGTATGGCCTGGCCGTTGCCGAAGCCAAGAAGGCCGGCGGCGAGCAGATGCAGATCCTCATCGCCCAGGCAGCCATGCGCCAGGGCAAATATGGCGAGGCTGTTGCGGCTTATAACGGCCTCATCCGCAGCAACGGCCCCAAGGCGCTCTATCTCGAGAACCTCGCCGGCGCACAGTACAAGTCGGGCGACAAGAAGGGCTATCTCGCCACCACCGAGAAGCTGGTCCGTTCGGACAGCTCGTCGGCGCGCTGGAAGACGCTGCTGGTAAACTTCCGCCAGAATCCGATGCGCCCGGAAGCCAAGCTGGCCATGTATCACCTGATGAGCGCCACCGGCACGCTCGAGAAGCCGGAGGATTTCCAGGAGTTCGCCAAGCTGGCGCTGGTCGCCAACCAGGCCGGCATCGCCTCAGGCGCACTCGCCAAGTCCGGCGGCGGCACCGATGCCATGTCGCTGAAGCTCGCGGAAGCCGCCGGCAAGATGGCCGCCAAGGCCGCCAAGGAAGCGCCGACTCTCTCTGCCAACCCGGCCACTGCAACCCGCGGCGGCAACGCCTATCTCGCCATGGGCCAGTACCCGCGGGCCATCGCCGCCTATGACAAGGCGATTGCCGCCAACGGCAATGATGCGGACCAGGCCAAGGTGTTCAAGGGCATCGCGGCGCTCAAGTCCGGCAACGTCAAGGGCGGCAAGGCCAGCTTTGACGCGGTGAGCGAGAAGAACGGCATGCAGGACATCGCACACCTGTGGTCGCTCTATGCCGCCACCCGCGGTGCCATCACGGCCTGATCCTGACGGCCCGGCTGCGGCCGGGCCAACACATGAAGAAACCCCGCGGGCCTTGCGACTCGCGGGGTTTTCTTTTTCAAAGCTGTGACGCTCAGCTGCCGGCAGGCTCGGATTGCAGCTGAATGTAGTTGGCCAGGCCCATCTGCTTGATCATGCTCTGCTGGGTCTCGATGAAATCGACATGCTCCTCCTCGGCGGCGAGGATGCGGGCGAACAGATCCCGGCTCGGGTAATCACGGACCTTTTCGCAATGCTCTATGGCGTCCTTGAGCAGCGCCACGGCATCATGTTCCAGTTCGAGATCGGCCTGCAGCACCTCTTCCAGCGTCTCGCCGATGCGCAGCCGGTTGAGCTGCTGCATGCCGGGCAGGCCATCGAGAAAGAAGATGCGCTCCATGAGCTCATCGGCGTGCTTCATCTCGTCGATGCTCTCGTGGCGCTCATAGTCCGCGAGCTTCTTGATGCCGAGATTGTCGAGCAGGCGATAATGCAGCCAATATTGGTTGACCGCCGTCAACTCGCCCTTGAGCACCGCGTTGAGATATTCGATGACCTTGGTATCGCCGCGCATGTCGATGACTCCCGTTTCTGCAGGCAAGGGTGTCGCAAGGCCCGACACCCGTCAATCACCGGTGCGGTGAACTGCGAAGGATTGTTCTAAGTCGTCAGCGGGCTGATATCGCAGGTGATTTTCAATATCGCCTGCCACGTCAGGCGAAGCTGCTTTCCTTGGCGAGCACTTCGCGCGCGAACGGCAGGCACTGGCCGCACTTGGGCTTGCAGCCAAGCTGGGCATAAGCGGTGATGGGGCAGTCGGTGCGGGTGGTGCGCGCGATATCGCGAACCTGGTTTTCGCGAATGGCATTGCAGACGCAGACGATCACAGAGCGGCCTCGCTTTGCTGTTTCAGCAGGCGGGGCTGCTGTTGCGAAGCGTTATCGCCGATTCGCGCAGCTAATGCAAGTCGTTCGCAATCCTATTATCAGGGAACTGATCATGGCGATTTTCGGCAGGTTGCCCGACCAGGGGCTTCGGCCTAGCCTTTCGGCTTGAAAGGATCGTGCCATGCAGATCGAACCCAGCGGGCAAGCGTGCGGCGCACGCATCACCGGCCTCGACCTTTCCAGGCCCCTGTCCGAGCCGGACATCGCGGCCATCCGCGCCGCATGGCTCGAGCATCTGGTGCTGAGCTTTCCCGACCAGCGCCTCGATGACGATGCGCTGGAGCGCTTCACCCTCGCCTTTGGGCATTTCGGTGAGGACCCGTTCATCGCGCCGATTCCAGGCCGCCGCCATGTGATTGCCGTGCAGCGCGCCGCCGATGAGACAGCGCCGATCTTTGCCGAGGCCTGGCATACCGACTGGAGTTTCCAGGCTTTGCCGCCGGATGGCACCTGCCTCTATGGCATCACCATTCCGCCGCAGGGTGGGGACACGCTGTTTGCCAACCAGCGGTTGGCGCTGGCCGAAATGCCGGAGGGACTGCGCAAGCGGCTGGATGGCGTGATGGCAGTGCACTCCGCCCGCGCCGGCTATGCGCCGGATGGCATTTACGGCGAGAGCGACCAGAAGAGCGGCCGCAGCATGGACATCCGCCCCTCCGAGGAGGCGCGCGCGGTGCAGCGCCACCCGCTGGTGCGCGTGCACCCGGAGACCGGCCAACCGGCCCTATACGGCGCACCAGGCTATATCGTGGCGCTGGAGGGCACGCCCGAAGCCGAGGCGCTGATGATGGAACTCTACCAGTGGCAGACGCAGGAGCGCTTCCAGTATCGCCACCACTGGGAGCCGAACATGCTGGTAATGTGGGACAATCGGGCGACTCTGCACCGTGCGACCGGCGGCTATGCGGGGCATGCGCGGCTGCTGCACAGGACGACGATCGGTGGCTCGGTGTTCTGACCCTCTTGCGCCGAAGGGGGTCAGCGACGGCCGAAGAGCTTCTCGATGTCGGTGCGGGCCAGCCGGACCCAGGTCGGGCGGCCGTGGTTGCACTGGCCGCTGTGGGGGGTGATTTCCATTTCGCGGAGCAGCGCGTTCATCTCTGCGATGCTAAGGGCGCGGCCGGCGCGGACGCTGCCGTGGCAGGCCATGGTGGCGGCCACGCCATCAAGGTTTTCCTTGAGGCTGATGGCGCTGCCCCAGGCAGCAAGATCATCGGCAAGATCGCGGATGAGCGCCTGTGGATCGGCGCGGCCGAGCATGGCCGGAGTGGCACGCACCAGGATGGCGGCAGGGCCAAAGGCTTCGATTTCCAGGCCTAGTTCGGCCAGTTCGGGCGCACGCTCGGCGATTCGACCAGCGGCGATATCGTCAAGTTCGACCACGGCGGGGATGAGCAGGGCCTGGGCGGCCACCGGCCCGCTGGCGAGGGCAGCGTTGAGGCGCTCCAACGTCAGCCGCTCATGAGCGGCATGCTGATCGACGAGGATCAGCGCGTCCTCGGTTTCGGCCACGATATAGGTGTTGGCGACCTGGCCGCGTGCGGCGCCAAGGGGAAAGCGGGTGGCCAGCGGGTCCGGGATGGGTGCGAATCCGGAGTCGGCTGGGCGCTCGAAGGGATGCGGTGGGGCGAAGGCTGGAGGGAACTCGGTGAACAACCGGGGCGGCTCGGCGAGACGGTCTGACCCGGCAAAGGCCGGCGGCAGGAAGCCGGGCGGGAAACCGGGGTTTGGCAGGTTCGGCGCTGTGAAGGCAGCGAGCGCGCTGGCGCTGATGGTGGTGGCAGCGCGGTGGCCGGCGGCATCGAGCGCGCGACGCAGGCCCGAGACGATAAGCCCACGCACCAAGCCGGCATCGCGGAAGCGCACCTCCGTCTTGGCTGGGTGGACGTTCACATCCACAAACTCCTGCGGCACTTCCAGGAACAGCGCCGCCACCGGGTGCCGGTCTCGCGCCAGAAGATCCTGATAGGCACCGCGCAGGGCGCCGACCAGCATCCGGTCCTTCACCGGGCGGCGGTTGACGAACAGGAACTGATGGTCCGCAATACCGCGATTATAGGTGGGGATGCCGGCCAGCCCGCCCAGCGCCAGGCCCTCGCGCTCCAGATCGATCGCCACGGCATTTTCGGCGAACTCCGGCCCGAGCAGCGCCGCCAGTCGCGCCACCAGCGCAGCCGGGCTCGCGTCAGCAGCGCCGGCGACGTTGATCAGCCGGCGGCTCCCGCCAAGGTTGTCTCCATGGCGCAGTTCAAACCCGACATCCGGCCGCGCCATCGCCAGACGCCGCACCACATCGAGGCAGGCCGAAAGCTCGGAGCGCTCGGACTTGAGGAACTTGCGCCGCGCCGGCACCGCCGCAAACAGGCCATCCACCGCGACCCGCGTGCCTGGCGGTGCCGCAGCGGGGCCATCCTCTACGGGGCGGCCATTGTCGACTGTGAGTCGCCAGCCCTCATGGCCGGCGGCATGGCTGGTGAGGCTGAGCGTTGCGACGCTCGCAATGCTGGGCAGCGCCTCGCCGCGAAACCCCAGTGTGGAAATGGCCGAGAGGTCCCCATCGGGCAGCTTGGAGGTGGCGTGGCGCTCCACGGCCAGCCGCATCTCGGCCGGCGCCATGCCACAGCCATCATCGGTGACGGAGAGATGGTCGATGCCGCCATTGGCGAGCTCGATACTGATGCGCCGAGCCCCGGCATCCAGCGCGTTCTCCACCAGTTCCTTGAGCGCGGCGGCGGGCCGCTCCACCACTTCACCGGCGGCGATCTGGTTGACGAGATTATCGGGCAGGCGGCGGATCGGCATGGTTGCCAGCCTAGCGGCTGCGGGCTGGGCTGTCACATGCCGAGCAGCGGGCACGACAAATGGTGCAAAAGCGCGACGAGCGCCGGGCCGGACCCCGCCGTCATCCTTGCAAAAACCCCGCCAAGGCGACTAATGCCCTATTCCACCTTGCTCGCCTGCGCGGTGCCCCCCGCGTGCCCTCCAATGCTTGACTGGTCCCCTGCCCCATGTCGCTTTTCAGCCGGATGTTCTCGTTCCTCAGCCAGGATATGGCCATCGATCTCGGAACCGCCAACACGCTGGTCTATGTGCGCGGCCGCGGTATCGTGCTCAACGAGCCATCGGTGGTGGCCATCGAGACCATTCGCGGCACCCGCACCGTCAAGGCCGTGGGCAATGAAGCCAAGGTGATGATGGGCAAGACGCCGGGCAATGTGGAGTGCATCCGGCCGCTGCGCGACGGCGTGATCGCCGATATCGACGTGGCCGAGCAGATGATCAAATATTTCATCAGCAAGGTCCACACCTCGCGGCTGCCGCGCTTCCCCGAGATCGTCATCTGTGTGCCGTCCGGCTCCACCAGTGTTGAAAAGCGCGCCATCCGCGATGCCGCCAACAACGCCGGCGCCAGCCAGGTTTATCTCATCGAGGAACCGATGGCCGCCGCCATCGGCGCCGGCATGCCCGTCACCGAGCCGATCGGCTCGATGGTGGTGGACATCGGCGGCGGCACCACCGAAGTCGCGGTGCTCAGCCTGCGCGGCCTGGCCTACACCACCTCGGTGCGCGTGGGCGGGGACAAGATGGACGAAGCGATCGTCTCCTATGTTCGCCGCAACTTCAACCTGCTGATCGGCGAGGCCACCGCCGAGCGCATCAAGAAGGAAATCGGCACGGCCAAGGCTCCGGCCGATGGCATCGGCAAGACGCTGGACATCAAGGGCCGGGACCTGATGAACGGCGTGCCAAAGGAGATCAACATCAACCAGGCGCAGATCGCCGATGCGCTCTCCGAGCCGATCGCCACCATCGTGGAGGGCGTGCGCGCCGCGCTGGAGAACACCCAGCCGGAGCTGGCCGCCGATATCGTTGACCAGGGCATCGTGCTGACCGGCGGCGGCGCGCTGCTGCAGGACATCGATGTCGTGCTGCGCGAGGCCACCGGCCTGCCCGTGACAGTGGCGGATGACCCGCTGACCTGCGTGGCGATCGGCACCGGCCGGGCGCTGGAGGACCCGATGTACCGCGGCGTGCTCACCACCGCCTGACTTGCAGACGATAACGCGGCGAGGGGCGCGCCGCCAAAGTTGCCAAGAGCGATTCTCGCAGCCAAGTTGAAGAGACACCGGCCAGGTTTATACGGCTGGTGATGAGAGAGACGATGAACTGGACGCCCGCGCCCCGACGGTCGAGCGCCATGCGCCGCGAGCAGAACCTCGCGCTCGTGGGCGCAGTGGTGACAGGCGCCGTGATCGCCACGGGGCTGCTCATGTTGCTGGTGGCACGCGTCAACCCTGCTGCCGGCGCCCGGGTGCGCGGCGCGGCGCTCGATGTTGTCACCCCCATCTGGAGCGTTGTGCGGGCGCCTTTTGATGGCCTGGGCCGTGCTGCTGATTTCGGCAGCGAGTATCTCGGCGCTGTCAGCCGCAACCGCGTGCTGGAGGCCGAGCTTGTCGCCGCCCGTGCCGAGCTGCAACGGGCCGCTGCCGAACGCCGGGCGCTGGCGCAGCTGAAGGCCCTGCAGGCGGTGCGGGACCCGGCGCGGCAGGTGGTCGCCATGGTCCGCATCGTCAGCGCCACACCAGGCTCTGTGGTGCGCAGCGCCATGGTCGCGGCCGGCACGGGCGATGGCGTGGTTGTCGGCCTGCCTGTCATCAGCCCTGGCGGGCTCATCGGCCGCACCATCGAGGCCGGCAACCATGCAGCGCGGGTGCTGCTGCTCACCGATCCCGCCAGCCGCATTCCCGTGATTGTGGCGCGCACCGGCCAGGCCGGGCTCGCCGTGGGCAGCAACCAGCCCTATCTGGAGTTCCGCGACCGTGTTGGCGCCGAAGTGCCGCTGCGCGCCGGGGACAGGCTGATCACCTCGGGCGATGGCGGCGTATTCCCGCCCGGCGTACCGGTGGGCACCATCCTTGCCGGCGCGGCCGATCCGCCACGCGTTCGCCCGGCTGCCACGCCGTTCGGGGTTGGCTATGTCACCATCGAATCGGCCTTTCTGCCGCTGCCGGTGGATGAGACCGGGCCGGTGTTCGATGCGCCGGTGCCGGTGGAAGCACAGCGCCAGGGCGGCACTGTCGGCAAGCTGCGCCAGCCGGAGCCGCCGCAATGAGGGGCGCGCCCCCCTGGCGGCTGATGAACGCCGCCGAGCGCCGCCGTTACTGGTGGGGCCATTGGCGGCTCGGCGTGCCTGCCGCTGTGACCCTCGGGCTGCTGGTGGTGATGACCGCGCCGCTGATGGTCTCGGTGCCGGTGTTCCCCGAGCTTGGGCTGCTCTCCATATTCGTCTGGGCGACCTTCCAGCCGCGGCTGATGGCGCCCTGGGCGGCGTTCCTGCTCGGGCTGCTAGCGGATTTGCTGTTTGCCCAGCCGCTCGGGGTCAACGCCACGCTTTTTGCGGCCGCCGCCGGCTTCGTGCGGATGTTCGAGGCACGCTATGGCCATCACGCCCATGGCTTTGATTGGGCGGTAGCCGGCGGCGTGGTGATGGCCTTCGAGCTGCTCAGCTGGCAGCTGCAGGCGTTGGCCGGCCAGCCGATTCCGCTGGCGCCCTTGGGCTGGCAGGTGCTCACCAGTATCGCCAGCTATCCGCTGGTGGTGTCGCTTTGCGCCTGGGCCCAGCGGCGCGCCTTTGGTCCCGAGCCGGGCCAGGGCAGCGGCCGCCTGTGAACGGCGCCGGCCGGAGATCATGAAGAACGAGGCCAGCCGGGAACAGCGCTTCAGCCGCCGCGCGCTGCTGCTCGGCGGCGGCATGGGCAGCGTCGGCCTGCTGCTGGCCGGGCGCATGGCGTATCTCTCGATCTTCGAAGGCGAGCGCTACCAACTGGCCAGCGAGAACAACCGCATCCAGCAGCGGCTGATTCCGCCGCGCCGCGGCTGGATCGTTGACCGCAGCGGCAAGCCGCTGGCGCTCAACAAGCCGGATTATCGGCTGGAACTCATCCCCGCAGACGTGACGGACCTTGATGCGGTGCTCGCCGAAGTGGGCAAGGTGCTTCCGCTGGGCATCGAGGACGAACTGCGCATCCGCGCCGATGTGGCGATCCAGCCCAAATACATGGCCGTGGAAGTGGCGCGCAATCTCGATTGGCCGGCTTTTGCCGCGCTGAACGTCCAAGTGGCGGATGTGCCGGGGCTGCAACCGGTGCGGGCCTTCTCCCGCGTCTACCCCGATGGCGAGCAGTTTGCGCATCTGCTCGGCTATGTCGGGCTGCCGACGCCAGAGCAATACAAGGAGCAGAAGGACCCGGTGCTGATCTACCCCGGCTTCCGCATCGGCAAGGACGGGATAGAGCGGCATGAGGACAAGGTGCTGCGCGGCAAGGCCGGGGCGCGGCGCGAGGAGGTGACAGCGCGCGGCAAGGTGGTGCGCGAACTCGGCATCTCGCCCGATGAGCCGGGCGAAACCCTGCGGCTGACCATCGACCGCGATTTGCAGAACTATGCCGCACGGCGGCTGGGAGACAACAGCGCCAGCGTGATCGTGATGGACTGCGAGACCGGCGACGTGCTGGCGATGGTCTCGATGCCGGCCTATGACCCGAACATCTTCTCCACAAGGGTGCCGAGCACGCTTTGGAAGCAGCTGCAGGAAGATGACCATACGCCGCTGCTCAACAAGAGCGCCATGGGCCTCTACCCGCCGGGCTCGACCTTCAAGATGGTGACCGCACTGGCGGCGCTGGAGGCCGGGGTGACGCCGGACCAGAGCGTGCAATGCTCGGGCCGCTACAAGCTCGGCAACAACACCTGGCACTGCCACGCCCGGCGCGGCCATGGCACGGTGGACATGCACAGCGCCCTGCCCAAAAGCTGCGATACCTGGTTCTACGCTTATGGCCGGCAGATCGGCATCGAGCGGATCGCCGACATGGCGCGGCGGCTCGGGCTGGGCCAGAAATATGAGCTGCCGCTGGCCGGGCAGGCCGCAGGAATCGTGCCCGACAACGCCTGGAAGCAAAAGCGCTTCGGCAAGGCCTGGAATGTCGGCGAGACGCTCAACTCCTCGATCGGCCAGGGCTATATCATCGCCAACCCGCTGCAGCTGGCCGTGATGACGGCGCGCATCGCCAGCGGCAAACAGGTGGTGCCACGGCTGATCCTGCCGAAAGCCGGGGATGCGGCGCCGCAGTTCGCCTCGCTGGGCATTCCTGACGAGCATATGCAGCTGGTGAGGCAGGGCATGATCGATGTGGTCAACAGCGGCATCGGCACGGCGCGCGGCGGCCGCTCGCCGATCGGCGGCATCCAGTTTGCCGGTAAGACCGGCACGGCGCAGGTGCGGCGCATCTCGGCTGCCGAGCGCCGGCGTGGCGTGCTGCGCAACGAGCAACTGCCCTGGAAGCAGCGCGACCATGCGCTGTTCGTGGCCTTTGCGCCCACCGAGGCACCGCGCTACGCCGTGAGTGTGATCATCGAGCATGGCATCGCCGGCGGCCGCTACGCCGCCCCCATCGCGCGCGATGTGCTGACCTATCTCTTCGAGCCGGCAGCCGCGCTGCGCGCCTTGGCACCCATCGAGAAGGCCATGGCGGCCAAGCGCGCCGCCGAGGCCGAAGCCAGGGCCGCAGAGGCCCGCGCCGCCGAGGAGGCCAAGCTCATGCCGGCCTGGCTGCGCGCCGATGCGCCGCCGCCGCCGCCCCCGCTGGTGACAGGCGAGACCCCGCAGCCGCCGCGCGACGTGGAATAGCCCGATGTTCAACGGCCCCTGGCTTCGCGAGCTCAGCCGGCTGCCCTGGGGCATCGTGCTGGTCATTGTTGCGCTCGCCGGCTTTGGCATGGCGGTGCTCTATTCCGCGGCGGGCGGCGCACTACAGCCCTGGGCGCTCAAGCAGGGAATCAGGTTCTTCATCCTGGCCGGCCTGATGCTCTTGGTGGCGCAGGTGCGGCCCGCGACATGGATGAAGCTGGCCTGGCCAATTTATGGCGGAGTGCTCCTGGCACTGCTTGGCGTGGAAATTCTGGGCCAGGTCGGCGGCGGTAGCCAGCGCTGGCTCAACCTTGGCGTCATCCAGCTGCAACCCTCCGAGCTGATGAAGATCGCCATCGTGCTGGTGCTGGCACGCTACTACCATCATGTACCGCGCGGCTATGAAACCAAGCTGAAGGCGTTATGGCCGCCAGTGGCGATCATCGGCGCGCCCATGCTGCTTGTGATGCTGCAGCCAGACCTTGGCACGGCACTTTCCATCGGCTTTGGCGGCGTGATGGTGATGTTCCTGGCCGGGGTTTCCATGCGGCTGTTCATGGCGTCCGGCGTGGCGCTGGCCGCAGCCATGCCGCTGGCCTGGACTCTGTTGCACGGCTATCAGCAGCGGCGCGTGATGATCTTCCTTGATCCGTCGATCGATCCGCGCGGCGCTGGCTACCACATCACCCAGAGCAAGATCGCCATCGGCTCAGGCGGTTTCTCCGGCAAAGGCTTCCTCAAGGGCACACAGAGCCACCTCGATTATCTGCCCGAGCTGCACACGGACTTCATATTCGCCACCATGGCCGAGGAATGGGGGCTGATCGGCGGGCTGGCGATCATCATCGGTTTCGGGGTCCTGCTGGCCTGGGGAATCGGCGTCTCACTGCGCGCCGGCACCCAGTTCGAGCGGCTGCTGGCGATGGGACTGACCGCGACGCTGTTCTTCTTCCTCGCCGTCAACATGATGATGGTGATGGGCCTGGCGCCCGTGGTGGGCATCCCGCTGCCGCTGATCAGCTATGGCGGCTCGGCGATGATGACCGTGCTGATACTCCTGGGCCTCATCATGGGCATCACCCGCGAAGCCAACCGCCCGAAGGACTGAGCGCCCTGCCCCTTGCACGAGCGCACACCTATCCCCAGATATCCTCAGCAGGCCGTGCAGTAACGCTGGACATCCCGGAACAGCGTTGCTAACAGCCCGCTTCCACGCAGTCTTCTGCGACGGACGTATAGCTCAGTCGGTAGAGCAGCTGACTCTTAATCAGCGGGTCCCAGGTTCGAACCCTGGTGCGTCCACCAAGTTTCACAAAGGCCTCGCAGCAATGCGAGGCCTTTGTCTTTTTACCGCTCGCGGTGACGTACATTCCTGATTGGCGCCGTTCAGACGTGAAGTCCTTTGCTTCGATGGCTAATAATTATGGGGTGCCAACAATGTTGGGGGTGCACGTCAGCGCCAGACCAAAATCGCCACCGTGCCGATGACGCAACCTGTTCTGAAGCCGCTGTTTCGGTCCTGTCCTGCTCCTTGCGCAACAAAACCTAGGTCTGGATGCAGAGGGGCATGGGGCTCGAACTGCCGCCGATCAGATGTCGAGATCGATCGTGTGCGACCCCGGCTTGAGACACCACTGTATCTCGCCGGCTTCGATTGCCAGCTTTTGCCCATTGAGGCTCGCGGCCGGAGCCTTCCGGCCCATGGTGCGACGGATCGTGATACGATAGTCCGCATCTCCGAGCCGCAGGCTAAGCTCCGCTTTCGGCCAGTCTTTCGGCAGGCAGGGTTTCAGCGTGATGACGTCGCCTCTCCGACGGAGGCCGAACACACCCTCGATCCCGGCGCGGAACATCCAGCCCGCAGCCCCGGTGTACCAGGTCCAGCCACCCCGGCCGGCGTTCGGCGCCACCGAATAGACATCGGCGGCAACAACATAAGGCTCGACGCGATAGTGCGCGGCCGCCTCCGACCCCAGTGCGTGGTTGATCGGATTGAGAAGATCAAACAGGGCAACTGCGCCATCGCCGTCCCCCATCTGCGCCGCCGCAAGAATGCTCCACATCGCAGCATGACTGTACTGGCCACCGTTCTCTCGTAGGCCGGGGGGGTAGCTGCGGATATAGCCCGGATCATGGGTCGTGCGGTCGAACGGCGGCGTGAACAGCTTCACCAACTGTGCGTCACCATCGACAAGATGGCGGCGCACCGAGGCCATCGCCTGTGCCGCCCGCGCCGGGTCAGCCGCCCCGCTCAGAACCGCCCAGGTCTGCGCGATCGAATCGATGCGACATTCCTCGCTCTGTGCCGATCCGAGCCATGTGCCATCGTCATAGGTAGCGCGGCGATACCATTCTCCATCCCAGGCGACAGCTTCGATGGCGACGCGAACGCGCTCCGCATGCGCACGCCACCGCGCTGCGCGCTCCGGCTCGCGCACGTCAGCGAACGGCGCAAAGCGGTTGATCGCATGGATGAGGTGCCAACCTAGCCAGACGCTCATGCCCTGCCCGCCTTCACCCACGCGGTTCATGCCGTCATTCCAGTCCCCGCCGCCGATCAGCGGCAGGCCAAACGACCCTGTAAGCTCCACTGAGACATCCAGCGCCAAGGCGCAGTGCAGGTAGAGCGAAGCCGTGTCGTGGCTGGTCTCCGGCTGGAAGAACGCGTCATGCTCGCCGGGTTCGAGCCTCCGACCTTCGAGGAACGGAATCGGCGTTTCCAAGATTGCCACGTCGCCCGTGGTCTCGACATAATCCGCAACCGAAATGGCCAGCCAGCCGCGATCGTCCGAAATGCGCGTCCGCACCCCCCGGCCGCTTTCCGGCAGCCACCAATGCTGGACATCGCCTTCCCGGAACTGCCGGCCGGCAGCGCGCAAAAGGTGTGGGCGCACAAGGTCCGGCCGCGCCAGCAACAGTGCGCCGCCATCCTGCAGCTGGTCCCGAAAGCCATAGGCACCGCTGGCCTGATAGAAGCCGGCACGCCCCCACACCCGGCAGGCAAGCACTTGGTACAATAGCCAGCCGTTGAGCATGATGTCCATCGCCCGGTCCGGCGTACGCACCTGTACCGTGCCCAGCGTCGCTAGCCAGTGCGCCGTTGTGCGAGCCAGCTCGGCATCAAGATCAGCCTCGCGCCATTGGCTGACGAGCGCCCGCGCCGCAGCCCGATCCGCCGCCTGGCCAATGGTCCAGACAATCTCGCACGAGGCCCCCGGCGCCAGCATAACCTCGGTGGAAAGCGCCGCACACGGATCAAGCCCGGCGCCGCTCGCCGGTTGCAACGGCATGTCGTGGAGCAGCGCCGCCGGCAGCGCGACACTGCCGCCACGGCCGATGAACGCCACCCGATCGCAGGTCCAGCTGGTCTGGCGGCCATCAAGGTCAGCAAAGGCGATACGCGAGCCGGTTTCGGGATCAAAGGGGTTGCGGGCGAACAGGGCGCCGGTTTCCGCATCCCGTTCCGTGACGATATGCGCCGCGGTCTTGGAGCGCGCCTGCCCAAGCACCCATTCGGCATAACCCGTGACGGAAAGCGCCCGCATCACATCCGACCGATTCCGCAACGTCAGTCGCGCCAGCCGCAACGGCGCATCGAGCGGCACATGGATCAGCAGGTCGCTCTCGATGTCATGCGCCACGGCGTGGAACCGGCTGTAGCCAAAGCCATGGCGGGTGATCCGCGTCCCACCGCCACCGGCCGGCGCCGCTGTTGGTGACCAGATCTGGCCGCTGTCCCGGCAGCGCAGATACAGGCTGTCACCCGGCGGGTCGGCAACCGTGTCATTCGACCAGGGCGTCAGCTGATTTTCACGGGCATTGCCGGACCAGATCGCGCCTAGCCCATCGGCGCTCACCTGGCAGCCAAACTCAGGGTTGGCGATGACGTTGATCCATGGCGCCGGTGTTGTGCCGCGATCACCAAGGATCATCGCATATTCGCTGCCATCGGCATGAAAGCCGCCAAGGCCGTTCCAGAATTCAAGTGTGTCGATGCGCGGCAGGGCCAGATCCGCGGGGCGGCCTGGTCTTGGCGGCGCAGAGTGCGGCGAGATGGAGTGAGGCACTGGCAGCGCGGGCGCCGTCAACGCATCGATGCGCTGCAACTGCCGGCGCAAGCCGCCGCGCTGCGCCAGCAGTTCGACACGCGAAAGTGCCCGCAGCGTCGCCACCTGCTGGTCGAGCATCAGGTCGGTACGCAACGTGAAAACCTCGCCACGCACGCCCGGCGGCGCCGGCCGCGCCCGCACCACCCGCACCGCATCGTCGATGGCATTCTGCAGATCCTGAACATACGACGCCTTGCGCTCGTTCAGGATAACAAGATCGAACGCCAGATACCGCGCCTGCAGAAACTCGAAGGCCCGCAGCGCATCGGTCACAAGACCGATATCGCGAGCATCATCGATGCGCACGATCATGATCGGCAGATCGCCCGATATGCCATGCACCCAGAGCGCCGACTGCGGGCTTGCCGCCGTTGCCACAACCTCCGGGGGCGGCGCCAGCACGGCGCCGGCATGGACGATATGCGCCGCCAGCCGCTGGAAATCGGCCGCATCGCCATGGTTGAGCTGCAGGAACCGCCGCTCGATCTGCGCCTGCGTCCAGGCACCGACCTGGGCACGGTCGAATGCACTCGAATCACGATGACGGTCTATTGCCTCCATCAAGGCCTCACGCGACGCCGCCGCGATTGTCCAGAACGCCACGCGCACTGTCTCGCCGGGAGGGATGATGACCGGGCAGCGCAGTGCCAGCATCGGATCAAGCACGGTGCCGGCATGGCCAACCAGCGGCCCATCCAGCCCCCGTGGATTGGCGACCGAACGACCGCGGCCGATAAAGGCGCTGCGGTCAGTCTCCCAGCTCACCGGCGCGCTGGCCTCGCCTTCGATCACGGCAAGATGCGCCAACCAGATCGCCGGATCGTCGGCGCCGCGCGGCCGGCGGTGGGCGATCAGCACCGCGCCATCGAGCGCTTCGGTTTCAATGAACATTCGGGCGAAGGCCGGATGGGCAATGTCCGTCGCCTGCGACCCCAAGGTCAGCTCAATCGCCGATGTCAGCGCGATCCGGCGCGGGCGACTGCCGCGATTGGCCACCGAGACCCGACGCACCTCGGCATCGTCCTCCGGCGAAATCAGCACCTCCGTCACGGTGGACAGCATGCCATCGCTGCGGTGGAACTCGGCCCGTCCCTCGGTAAAGATTGCAGCATAGGTGCTCGGCTGCGGCCCCAGCGGCGCCAGCGTGGCGGACCAGGACAGGCGGTCTTGCTGGTCAGTGACATAAATCCAGCTGCCATGGCCATGTGCCACCGGGTCTTCGCGCCAGCGGTTGATTGCCAGCCCCTTCCAGCGGCTCAGGCCCGAGCCAGAGCTGGTGAGCAGAACCGAATATCGGCCATTGGACAGCAGGTGCACCGGGTGCACGGCTTCCGGCCGCGCACCATAAGTGCGGGTCGCGCCGGGTTCCGCCGGGCGATCGGTAGCCGCCACGCTCGTCTCCTCGGCGCGCGGGTTGAACGTCCCGACGCCGCGCGGTGGCCGCTCATGCAGCAGCAACGCCGTCGCGCGGATCATCGGCTCGGCATGGAAGGCATCGCGCAGCCGCCCGCCATCCAGCACATTGCAGATGGCCAGAAGCGCCATGCCCTGATGGTGGGCCATGTAGCTGCGAACAATGGCAAAGCGCTCGCCGCCCTGCACCCGCGTCGGCGTGAAGTCCAAAGCCTCATAGAAGCCAAATTCGCCGCGAGCGCCGATCGCCTCCAATGCGGCGAAGTTATCCAACGCCGCCACCGCGTCCACCATCGTCGCGAGGCCTGTTGCGTAGGGTGCAATGACCAGATTTTCCGAAAGGCCCCGCTTCAGCCCCAGCCCCGGCACGCCGAAATTCGAATATTGATAGGTCTGCTCAACATCCCGGGCGTTGTACCCCGATTCCGAAATTCCCCATGGCACCCCGGCCTCGCGAGCATAATCCCGCTGCCGCTCGACAACGAGGCGGTTGGAGGCTTCGAGCAAGCTGCCATCGGGCGCACGCATCAGAAGCGACGGCATCAGATACTCGAACATCGAACCGGACCATGAGATCAGCACCGACTCATCGGCTACCGCCGTGGCGCTGCGCCCCAGCCGGAACCAGTGCCGGGCCGGGATATCACCCTTGGCAATCGCAAAGAGACTCGCCAGCCGCGCCTCCGACGCCAGCAAGTCGTAGCAGCTTTCATCACGCCGGTTGTCGGCGGCCGACCAGCCTATTGACAATAACATGCGGTCCGGATCGACTAGAAAGCCAAATTCCATCGCCACCGCCATGGTGCGTGCTTCGGTAGCGACGATGGCAGCGCGGCCGGCGCTTGCCTCATCGGTCCACTCCGCAACAAGGTTGGCCAGTGCAATCAGGTGCCCGGCAAGATTGCCGCTATCGACTGCCGACACATAGGCAGGATCAAGCACCCGCAAATCACGCGTGTCATACCAATTGTAGAAATGCCCGCGATAGCGCGCCAGCCGGTGGAGCGTTGCAAAGGTCGCCTCAAGCCGGTCTAGCGCCTCGGCTGGCGTGCACCAGGCGCGGTTGCGAGCCACCGCGACAACCAGCAGGTAAAGCCCGATATTGGTCGGGGATGTCCGCCCCGCCACAACCTGTTCCGGCACTTCCTGCATGTTGTCAGGGGGCAAGTGATTATGCTCCGCCGTGACATGGACGTCAAAGAACCGCCAAGTCTGCCGGGCGATGCCGTCAAGCTGCGTGCGCTGGCTTGCACTGAGATGCGGCGCGGTTGCAACCTGGCGCGGCCGGCTGACGGCCCAAGCTATCGCCGGAGCCGCCAGCCACACGGCCAGCAGCGGCAGCACCAGCGGCCAGATCGCCGGGTTGGCCCATAGCGCCACCCCGGCCGCGAGCAGCGCCAGCATGACGGAGCGCCCCATGAAGGCATAGAGCTGCGCGATGCCGGGATCCGGCGCCGCGCTGGCCTTTGCGGCTGTGGTCCATTCGAGCAACCGACGCCGGCTGACCAGCCGTAGCAAGGTCCGCGAGATAGCGCCAACCATCCGCACCGCCTGATCGGCAACTGTCACCAGTTGTAGCGCGATATGGCCAATCGCGATGCGCACATCGCCGGCAATGGCCCGCAGATGGGCCCGCAAAAGCACGTCTCGGCGCCGCGGCGACATGAGCAGCGAGGGCAACGGAAGCAGCGGCGGGACCGCCATGATCAGCAGAACGCCTATCGTCCATCCGACCGCTGCCGGCATCGGCATGAACCAGCCGCCGACCAGCGCTGCCGCGATGGCCGGCGCAACCAGCGACCGGCGCAGGTTGTCGAGCATCTTGGCGCGTCCGTTGCCGGGCAGCCGATCGACGGGCGCGCGCCGGCGGGCGAAGATCCACGGCAGCAATTGCCAGTCGCCTCGCACCCAGCGGTGCTGGCGGCGTACCGCGGCGTCGTAGCGGACCGGAAAGTCCTCGACGACTTCGATATCGGATATCAGCCCAGCGCGTGCAAATGTGCCTTCGAACAGATCGTGGCTGAGCATGGTGTTTTCAGGCACCCGCCCGGCCAGAGACGCCATGAAGCTGTCGATTTCATAGATGCCCTTGCCAGTGAACGATCCTTCACCCAGCAAGTCCTGGTAGAGATCGGACGCTGCCGACGCATAGGGATCGATTCCCGCCGGCCCTCCCGACAGAGCTTCAAACGGCGATTGGCCGCGCCCCACCGGCAGCGCCACGGTAACGCGCGGCTGCATGATGCCATAGCCCGAGACCACCCGCCGCAAGGCGACATCGAAGCGCGGGCGGTTCAGCGGGTGCGCCATCTTGCCGATCATCTTCTTCGCCGTGCCAAGCGGCAGCTGCGTATCGGCATCTAGGGTGATGACATAGCGGATGCCCGCGGGCACCGCAGGCGAAGCGCCATCCGCATCCTGGAACGAGGTGTTGGTTGCGCCGCGCAACAGTCGGTTGAGCTCGTGCAGCTTGCCGCGCTTGCGCTCCCAGCCCATCCAGCAGCCTTCAGCCGCATTGAACTGCCGGCGGCGATGAAGAAACATGAAGCGCGGCGCACCACCCTCGAGGGGGTAGCGCGCGTTAAGGGCATCTATGGCGGAACGGGCGCGCTCGAGGCGCTCATCCTCGCCGGCAAGGGTTTCACTGCCGGCATCGGCAAAATCGGATAGCAGTGCATAAAAAACCGCATCCTCGCGTGTCGTCAGGTGATGGACCTCAAGGTTGCCGATCGCCTCGCGAACCCGCACATCGGCGCCCAGCAGCACCGGAACGACCACCAACGTCCGCAACTCCGAGCCGATGCCACCCTCAAGCGCCAGCGCGGGAATGACACGGGGCGGCAGCAGCGTTGCCATCACACGGTTGACCATCGCCGTTGCTGTCTCGATGGTCAGAACCATCAGGGCAGCGAGCATCGGCAGCGCCAGCCACGCCGGCAACATGGTTTCGTCCAGACCGGCGAGCGGCACCAGCGCCAGCAGCACCGCCACCAGCGTTATCAGCGCAATATAGAATTGGATGCCGCCTTCCCGGATCTTGCGGGCCAGCCGGGTTTCAACTGGCGGCACATAACGGATGTCGCCTTCCAGCGTGGGGCGGCCGTTGCCGATCAGGTAGAATCCCGGATCCTTGTCGGCACTGTTGTCGCTCATGCGCGCGCTGGTCAGCGCGATCGCCCGCGCCGCCACGGCATCTTCAGTATAATCCGAGCCGCGCGAAAGCTCCTCCAGCGCGTTGCGGTAGAGATTGCGCGACGGGAAATCCATCGCGGCAAAATTGCTGCCGCCGCGCAACACCCGATCAACAAGGCTCAGCGCTTCAACCATCTGGCCCCAATCGGCCTCGGCGATGGCGCGCATGGCGATGATGACATTGCGGATGGAGGAGGTGGAAGCGATCAGCGCCGCCTGTGCCACGCTGTCGATCTCCGAGATGGTCCGCCCGCCGCTGGCTGTGTGGGAGGTCAGCCAACGCCGCACCAACTCGCTGCGGTTGTCCACGTCGCGCAGTCTCAGCGCCAGTTGGCTAACAAACGCCGGTGACTGGTCCCTGTCGATGGTCGTCAGGCTGGCCAGCGCCGCAGCATCGCTGCTCGAGGCGAACAGCGCATCCGCAAAGGCGTCGGCGCGCGTACGATCATGCTCATCGGCAATCGCCAGGTCAGCCAGGCGGCGGAGATTCTCCACCAGCACCAGCTGGAGCGAGATGGCCAGAGCCCAGAGCTCGCCGATCGTCAGCCCGGTCATCTGCTGATAGGCGGCAACAAAGCGCCGGAAGCGATCTTCCTCGTACAGGCTGTCGCTGTGCGCGACATAAGCCCAGGCGATCCCGAACACGCGTGGCAGGCCGGCCAGCGGTCCCTCCGCCAGCTTCGGCAATTGCCGGTAGAAATCCGGCGGCAGATCATCACGAACCTTGCGTATCTGCTTTTCGACGATGTGATAGTTATCGATCAGCCACTCGGCTGCAGGCGCGATCGGCCGGTCCAGATCAAGCGCCCTGGCCGTTTCCGCATAGATTCGCGACAGCGCCTCGGCGTTTTCATCGAGCCTGATCAACAGCTCGCGCGAGCGCGCGCCGCCATTTTCAATGCGCTGGGCCCTGGCCAGCGATCGGCCATGATCGTCAAGCCGATCATTGCCGAACAACTCCGCACGCACCGGGCCATTGTCCGCCCACACCCGCGCCTTCAGGCGCGGCTTGCTCAACAGCCTCGCCAATCCGGCAAGCCCGGAACTTTTGTAGTTAAATACCATGAACGATAGCGGGCCTGTACCTCGGGCTGGTCACCATTGGCGAACGCGCCAAGGCACCCAAGGTTCCGGATTAACGCACCGCAGTGACGCCCCGCTTTTGGGCCGTTCCAATGAGAACACGGCAATCCGAATCGCCCTGCTCTCCATTCCCGCGCAAGATCGACAAATTGCGATCCCAACTGCGACAATCTGCGACAGTATTATCGATCGCTCTTTAGTAGCGGCTCCCAGGTTCGAACCCTGGTGCGTCCAGCAAGTTTCTCAAAGGCCTCGCAGCGATGCGAGGCCTTTTTTTCGTGCGCAGGCTAGCGCTTCTTGACGAATTCAGCGCGCAGCACGAGGCCTTTGATGCCCTCGAAGCGGCAATCGATTTCCTGGGAGTCACCTGTCAGACGGATCGACTTGATGACGGTACCACGGCGCAGCGTCTGGCCGGCACCCTTGACAGTGAGATCCTTGATGAGGGTGACACTGTCCCCATCGGACAGCAGGTTGCCGACGGAATCGCGGACTTCCACGCTGCCGTCTGCAGCGGCCTTTGCGGCAGCATCCTTGCCGCTGATCCATTCACCGCTGGCTTCGTCATAGACGAAATCTTCATCGCCGGGTTCGGTTGTCATGCGTGCTTCTCCTGCATCATTCTCGGGTCGTGTCCGTCCCTAGCGTATGGAGTGCAAGCGTGCACCCTTGATGCTCAGCCGGGTTGGCCGGGGCGCTTGGCGCGCAAGGTGGGCGGCGCTGCGGCAGGGTCTTCCGGCCAGGGGTGCCGGGGGTAGCGGCCGCGCAGATCGCGCCGGACATCGGCCCAACTGCCGGACCAGAAGCGCGGCAGGTCTTTCGTCACCTGGATGGGCCGGCCCGCTGGCGACGTCAGCCGCAGGGTGAGCGGCTGGCGACCATCGGCAATGCACGGGTGGGTGCCGAGGCCGAACAGCGCCTGCACGCGCACATCCACGGCCGGGCCGGCTTCCGCGGCATAATCGATGCGGTGGCGGCTGCCGGCTGGCGTCTCGAAATGACAGGGAGCGAAAGCCTCAAGCCGGCGCTGCGCGGCCCAGCCGAGCAGGCCCTCCAGGGCTTCGACAAGGGCTGTGTCCGTCACGTCACCCAGCTTGCGCCTGCCGGCAAGAACCCGCGTCAGCCAGCCATCATCGGCAAGAAGCGCGGCGTCTGACAGGTCAGGCATGTCCTCCACCCCATGGCTGCGGGCGAAGGCGACCCGGGCGCGCAGGGCGAGGCTGGCTTCCCCCCAGGGCAGCAGCGCAAGGCCATGGGCGCGGAGCCCTGCCGTGAGCGCGGCTATCACCAGCTCTGGGTCAAGACGCTCGGCAGGGGACCGGGCGAGCGTGATGGCGCCGAGCCGCCGCACTGTTTCGGCAGTCACTCCACCGGTTTCCTGGTCAAATGCCAGCACGGCCTGCTTCTCGATACGATTGCCAAGCAGCCGCTCGATGCTGGCCTCCGTGATAGCGGCGCCCACTGCCAGCCGCGCGCCGGCCGCCGAGCCGGAGGCATCCCCGACGACGATCCATGGCGCGGCCGCCAGCGCCTCTTGCGCGTCGATCTTCACCGCGCGGCCATTGGCCATGAGATAGGGGGCGCCCGCCGGCCCGCGCCGCCGCGCCACCCGATCCGGGAACGCCAGCGCCAGTGCCTGTGCTGCCGCATCCGCCGGCAGATCCATGCTGCCGGGGCCGCCTGCCGCGCGCGCCCAGCGCTCCGCCAGCCGGCGAGCGGCCTCGGCGCGGGGGCCACGGTCGCGCACCAGCAGTCGCAAGCGCTCATCCAGGTCTGTGCTGCGGCCGCCCAGCCCGCGCTCGGTGAGCAGCACTGCCACCCGCGCCGCCAAAAGCCCCATGCCGAGCGCGGCCCCGGCCACCAGCATATTGCCGAGCACTGGCGGAAGCGGCAGCGCGGCGATACGCTCGCCATGGGGCGTGGGCCGACCCGCCGCGTCAATCGCGCCGATGGCGGCGAGCCGCTCGCGCGCCTCGGCAACGGCGGCGGCAGGTGGTGGATCGAGCCAGCGGAGGCTGCGTGGGTCTGTCACGCCCCAGCGCGCGCATTCCAGCACCAGCCCGGTGAGGTCGCTTTCAACAATCTCGGGCGGATCGAAACGTGGGCGGCCTGCGGTTTCGCCAGCCTCCCACAGCCGCACCGCGATGCCGGGCGCGGTGCGGCCGGCACGGCCGGCGCGCTGGGTGACGGCGGCCTGGCTGGCCCGCTCGGTCACCAGCCGCGTGAGGCCCACAGCACGATCATAGCGCGGCCGCCGCGCCAGGCCGGAATCGATGACCACCCGCACGCCATCAATAGTGATCGACGTTTCGGCGATGGAGGTGGCGAGCACCAGTTTGCGGCGGCCCTGTGGCGCCGGGCGGATCGCGGCGCGCTGGTCTGCCCCCTCACGCGTACCATAGAGACGATGCAGATCGACATCCGCGGGCAGACGACCCTCCAGCCGCTCGGCGGTGCGCTCGATCTCGGCGGCACCGGGCAAAAAGGCGAGCACTGAGCCCTGTTCCTCGGCCAGCGCCGTGCGCACCGCGCTGGCCATTGCATCCTCGATCCGGGCTTCCGCCGGCCGGCCGGCGTGGCGCAGAGTAACGGGGAACATGCGCCCAAGGCTCTCGATCCTCTCCAGTCCCGGCACAATCGCCTCGTACGCAGCGCCATCGAGCGTGGCGGACATCAGCAAAAGCCGCAGATCGGGCCGCAGCGCTTCGCGTGCCTCCAGCGCCAGCGCCAGCGCGAGGTCACTCTCCAGGCTGCGCTCATGCACTTCATCGAACAGCACGCCGGCCACGCCGGGCAACTCCGGGTCGGCCACCAGCATGCGGATGAAGATGCCCTCCGTCACCACCTCGATGCGCGTGGCAGCCGTGACGCGGCTGTCCATGCGGGTACGATAGCCGATGCTCTGGCCCGGCTGTTCACCAGCCTGTTCAGCCATCCACTCCGCCGCCGCCCGCGCGGCCAGCCGGCGCGGCGAAAGCAGCATCAGCTTGCCGCCCAGCACCCATGGTTCAGCGAGCAGTGCCGGAGCCACGGCAGTCGTCTTGCCGGCACCCGGCGGCGCGACCAGCGCGACAGGCGCGTTTTGATCCAGCGCGATGCGCAGCGCGGGCAGTACGTCTTCCACAGGTAAGGGCATGGCACTGCTCTAGCGGCTGTTCGGGCAAACGCGAAGTGCGATGGCAGGCCCCTTCCCCGGCCACGCCTGACAGTCTAGCCTGCCCGGATCGTGGCAGGGGCATGACACAATGATCGGCAAAATTCTGGCATTCGGGCTGCTGGTCAGCTCCGCGACGCTCAGCGCTGCGACACCTGACGCGCCGACTCTCGCCAAGGTCGATCGGATTTTTGCGGAATGGCAGCTCGATGCCCATGCGCCGGGGCTGGTCTATGGGATTATCGCAGATGGCCGGCTTGTCCATGTCAAAGGGCTGGGCGTCCAGGATACTGGCTCCAGCCGCCCGGTAACCGCGGACAGCCTGTTCCGCATCGCCTCCATGTCCAAGGCATTCACGGCGCTGGCCATTCTGAAGCTGCGCGACGAAGGCAAGCTCTCGCTTGACGCCGCAGCGGAAACCTATGTGCCCGAGATGCGCGGCTGGACCTACCCGACTGCCGACAGCCCGCGCATCCGCGTGCGGGATCTGCTCAACCACACCGCCGGCTTTGTGGATGACAACCCTTGGGGGGACCGCCAGCAGCCGCTGACCGAGGTGGCGTTTTCGGCGATGCTGAAGGCCGGGGTGCCCTTCTCGCGCCCTGCCGGGCTGGGGATGGAATATTCCAATTTCGGCTATGCGACGCTCGGCAGGATCATCAGCAATGTCTCGGGCCAGCCGTACCAGGACTATATCCGCGCCACACTGCTGGCGCCGCTGGGCATGGCCGCTACCGGCTATGACGTGGCGCAGTCACCTGCCGACAAGCGCGCGCTGGGCTATCGCTGGCAGGACAATCGTTGGCTGCGCGAGCCGGACATGGCCGATGGGGCCTTTGGCGCAATGGGCGGCATGGAAACCAGCGCCAACGACTATCAGCATTGGGTCAGCTTCCTGCTCTCCGCATGGCCCCCGCGCGATGCTACTGATGCCGGGCCTGTGAAGCGCGCGACGGTGCGCGAAATCGTGCAGGGCTCAAACTTCCCGTCTGGCTCCTTGCGCCCCGCTGCAATCGGCGGCGCGTCCTGCCGGGTGGCGGGCACCTATGCCATGGGCTGGCGCGTTTCGGACGATTGTGACCTCGGACGCGTTGTTGCCCACACCGGCGGATACCCCGGCTATGGCTCGATCGTGCTGCTGCTGCCGGACAAGGGCGTGAGCCTGTTCGCCTTTTCCAGCCGCACTTATGGTGCACCGAGCGTCCCCACCTACAAAGCGGCACTGGCGCTGCAAGCAGCCGGCATGATCCCCGACCGCGCAGCACCGGTGAGTGCCGGCCTTGCCGCAAGCTATGCCATGGTGAAACGCATCTGGGTGGCTGGCGATGTGCTGGCGGCCAACAAGGGCCTGGCGATGAACTTCCTGATGGACCGCGACGCGGCGCACTGGAAGGACGAGCTTGCCCGGCTCAAAGCCGCAGTCGGCACCTGCGCTGTTGCAGAACCGATCACCGCCGCCACCGCCATGGGCGGAAAGTTCACCTGGGCCTGCACACACGGACGGATCAGCGGCAGCGTACTACTGGCGCCGACAAGCACGCCGACCTTGCAGGAGCTCAAATTCGACGTCGTGCAGCCCTGAAGCGCGCGCTGCCAATTTTCACAACGGCAGAAAGCAACTGAACCACGAGACGCCAGCGCAAGCTAGTTCCGCGCCGTTGGAAACCGACTTAGCGTAGCGCAGCACTCTGTGCCGCGGCTGCGGTGATAGCTGCGGCGTCGGGCGCTCCCTTGGGCACTACCCAGCTGCCGCCCACGCACAGCACCGGCTCCAGCGCCAGCCATTGCGGCGCGGAGGCAAGGCTGATGCCGCCGGTGGGGCAGAACAATGCCTGGCCGAACGGGGCGGCAAGCGCCTTGAGTGCCGTCAGACCGCCCGAAGCCTCGGCCGGGAAAAACTTGAAGTGGCGCAGACCAAGATCCAGCCCGCGCATGATGTCGCCGGCGTTGGCAATGCCGGGCAGGAACGGAATGCCGCTGGCGATGGCTGCCTTGCCCAGCGGCTCGGTGAGGCCCGGCGAAACAATGAACTCCGAGCCAGCATCGATGCTGGCGCGCAGGTCCGCCTCATTGAGCACAGTTCCGGCGCCGACAATGGCGCCAGGCACCTTGCGCATCTCACGAATGACATCGAGCGCGGCGGCGGTGCGCAGCGTCACTTCCAGCACGCGCAGCCCACCCGCGACCAGCGCCTCGGCGATTGGCTTGGCATGCGCGGCATCCTCGATGACCAGCACCGGGATGACCGGGCTGGTGCGCATGATGGTCTCGATGCTCTTCATGGAAAACGCGTGCCCTTGCCTGCAGTGTCAGCGGTTCCTGTCTACACAGCGCGGCGGCGCAAAGGCAATCTACGGCATTCAGCCTGTTGCCGTATCGCCGTGTCTGAGCAGCGAATCCGAGCGGGCCAGCGACAGGACCTCAAGCCCGCAGGCCTGTGCACGCGAGAGCGCCAGCGTGGTGGCGGCAGAGACGGTGGCGAGAGTCTTGCAGCCGGCGAGCGCTGCCTTTTCCACAAGCTCATAGGAGCAGCGCGAAGACAGCAGCGCAAAGCCCTCGCCCCAGTCCTGCCCGGCGCGAAGCATTGCGCCTACCGTCTTGTCGAAGGCATTGTGACGACCGACATCCTCCCGGGCGAGCAGGATGTTACCCGCCCGATCGCAAGCCAGCGCCGCATGCACGGCGCCGGTAGCGGCATTGAGCGGCTGATGTGCGCGCATCTCAGCGAGCGCGCGGAACACGCTTTCGGCTGGCAGCGGCGCATCGCGAGACGCCAGCATGGGCAAAGGGCGCAGCGCCTGTTCAAGATTCTCGATACCGCAGAGGCCGCAGGAGGAATCCGAGACGCGATGGCGAATGCGAGACAGCACCCGCTCGCGCAACGGTGCAGCGGTAGTCAGCCGCAGGAACAGCCCGGCCTCGCCTTCGTGCACATCAACCGCTTCGATATCCTGGGCTCGGTCGATCAGCCGTTCGGCCAGCGCAAATCCGAATGCGAAGTCTTCAAGGTCCGCCGGCGTCAGCATCATGACGGCATAGCCAAGGCCGTTGACCTCAACGGCGCAGGGTTGCTCTGTGGCGATGGCACGGCTGATGCGGCGCGTGCTGCCATCGCTGCCGACACAGGCGAACTCCAGCGTGTGGCTAGCCTGCATCGGCCCTCACCAGCCGGAAGGCGGCGCGGGCAATGGGCACAAGACCGGGATCATCGAGGCAGACATCAACGATCATCTGAGGCGCCCAGAACAGCCGAACATGCTCGGCGGTGGCCTCCGCGGCGGCCGCTTCGCCACGAATGGCAAAATTGCGGGCGATCTGGTTTGCCATGGTCACAAGGTGGTCACGCGTACTCATTCCGCAGGCACCGCCGCGATGCGGCGCGAGTGGCTGCTCTGCGCGCTGTAGCGCTCCTGCCATTCGCTCGGGCCGTTGGAGGGGGCCACCTGCACTGCGGTCACCTTGTATTCCGGGCAGTTGGTTGCCCAGTCCGAATGTTCGGTAGTGACGACATTTGCCTGGGTCGAAGGGTGGTGGAAGGTGGTGTAGACAACGCCGGGTGCGACCCGGTCCGTCACCAGCGCACGCAATGTGGTGGCGCCGGCGCGACTGGTGAGCCGCACCCAATCCCCGGATTTCAGGCCGCGATCCTCAGCATCGACAGGGTGGATCTCCAGCAGGTCCTCCTCGTGCCAGGCGATGTTGGCTGTCCGCCGCGTCTGCGCGCCGACATTGTATTGGGAGAGGATGCGCCCGGTGGTCAGCAGCAGCGGGAATCGTGGCCCGGTCTTCTCATCGGTCGGCACATAGTCCGTAACCACGAACTTGCCTCGGCCACGCACGAACCCATCGACGTGCATTATCGGCGTGCCCTCCGGCGCCGCCGCCGTGACCGGCCATTGCAGCGAGCCCATCTGGTCGAGTCGGGCGAAGGAGACACCGGCAAAGCTTGGTGTCAGCCGGGCAATCTCGTCCATGATCTGCGAGGGGTGCGTGTATGCCCATCCCAGCCCCATGGCGTTGGCGAGGCGCTGCGTTACCTCCCAGTCCTCCAAGCCAGCAAGCGGGGACATCACCTTGCGGACAGGCTGGATGCGGCGCTCGGCGTTGGTGAAGGTGCCGTTCTTCTCCAGGAAGGTCGAGCCGGGGAAGAAGATGTGGGCGTAGTTCGCCGTCTCGTTGAGAAACAGGTCATGGACGATCACGCACTCCATTGCCGCCAGCGCCGCGGCGACATGCGCGGTGTTGGGGTCGGACTGGAGAATGTCCTCCCCCTGGCAATAGAGCGCCTTGAAGCGGCCATCGACAGCGGCATCGAGCATGTTGGGAATGCGCAGCCCTGGCTCCGGGTGGATCGGCACGCCCCATTCCGCCTCGAACAGCGCGCGCGCGGCCGGGTCGGAGACATGGCGGTAGCCGGCCAGCTCGTGCGGAAAGCTGCCCATGTCGCAGGCGCCCTGCACATTGTTCTGGCCGCGCAGCGGGTTCACCCCAACGCCAGGGCGGCCGATGTTGCCCGTGGCCATGGCCAGGTTGGCGATGGCCATGACGGTGGAGGAGCCCTGCGAATGCTCGGTGACACCAAGGCCATAGTAGATGGCGCCATTGCCACCCGTAGCGAACAGCCGGGCCGCTGCGCGCAACTCCGCTGCATCGACCATGGTGACGGGAGCAAGATGTTCAGGACTGTTGGTCGGCAGCGACACGAACGCTGCCCAATCCTGATACTCATCCCAATCGCAGCGCTCACGGATGAAGGCTTCGTCAGCAAGGCCCTCTGTCACGATCACATGGGCCATGGCGGTGAGCACCGCGACATTGGTGCCGGGGCGCAGTGGAAGATGATGCTCGGCAGCGATGTGCGGGGAGCGAACCATGTCGATCCGGCGCGGATCGATCACGATGAGCCTGGCGCCCTGCCGCAGCCGGCGTTTCATGCGGCTGGCGAACACCGGATGGCCATCGGTCGGGTTGGCACCGATGATGAGGATGACATCGGTGTGTTCGACGGAATCGAAATCCTGCGTGCCGGCGCTGGTGCCGAAAGTGGTCTTGAGGCCATAGCCGGTCGGCGAGTGGCAGACCCGGGCGCAGGTATCGACATTGTTGTTGCCAAAGCCGGCGCGCACCAGCTTCTGCACGAGAAAGGTTTCCTCATTGGTGCAGCGTGAAGAGGTGATGCCGCCGAGTGCCTGGCTGCCGTATTTTGCTGCGATGCGCTTCAGCTCCGAGGCGGCATGGTCAAAGGCTTCGTCCCAGCTGACTTGGCGCCATGGCTCCTCGATGCTGGCGCGGATCATCGGGGTGGTGATGCGCTCGGCGTGGTTGGCATAGCCCCAGGCGAAGCGGCCCTTGACGCAGCTGTGGCCGCGGTTGGCCTTGCCGTCTTTCCAGGGCACCATGCGCACCAGTTGTTCGCCGCGCATCTCGGCACGGAAGGTGCATCCAACACCACAATAGGCGCAGGTGGTGATGACACTGCGATCAGGAGTACCGATGGCGACCACGGACTTTTCCGTGAGCGTCGCTGTTGGGCAGGCCTGCACGCAAGCACCACAGGAAACACATTCGCTGCCGAAGAAATCCTCGCTGGCAAGGCCGGCGGACACCTTGGAATCGAAACCCCTGCCAGCGATAGTAAGCGCGAGCGTGCCCTGCACCTCATCACAGGCGCGCACACAGCGCGAGCAGGCGATGCACTTGGAGGGATCGAAATCGAAATAGGGGTTCGAGGTGTCCTTGGATTGCCCAAGGTGGTTTTCCCCCTCGCCATAGCGCACGTCGCGCAGGCCAACCGCGCCGGCCTGATCCTGCAGCTCGCAATCACCATTGGCCGCGCAGGTGAGGCAATCGAGCGGGTGATCGGAGATATAAAGCTCCATCACGCCGCGCCGCAGCCGCGCCAGCCGCTCATTCTGGGTGTGGACGACCATGCCCGCCACCACCGGCGTGGTGCAGGAAGCCGGTGTGCCGCGCACGCCATCGATCTCGACAAGGCAGAGCCGGCATGAGCCAAAGGCCTCCAGACTGTCCGTGGCGCACAGCTTGGGGATCGAGGTGCCTTGCTCGGCAGCCGCGCGCATCACCGAAGTGCCGGCCGGCACGGTGATGGCGCGGCCATCGATGGTGAGTGTCACCAGCACCTCGGCATGGCTGGCGGGGGTGCCGAGATCTGGCTGGGGCGAATAGCTCAATGGCCGAAATCCTCGGGAAAATGCCGGATGGCGCTGAGCACTGGATAGGGCGTGAAGCCGCCGAGGGCACAGAGCGAGCCGAACTTCATCGTCTCGCAAAGCTCGGTCACGAGCGCGATGTTCTCGGCTGCGCGCTCCCCGGCGATGATGCGATCGAGCGTCTCCAGCCCGCGCTGCGAGCCGAGCCGACAGGGCGTGCACTTGCCGCAGCTTTCCGCCGCGCAGAATTCCATGGCGAAGCGGGCCTGCCGCGCCATGTCGACGCTTTCATCAAAGACCACGATGCCGCCATGACCGATGAGGCCATCGGCCCCCGTGAACGCCTCATAATCGAACGCCGTGCCGAAATCGGCGCGCGGATGGTAAGCGCCGAGCGGGCCGCCAACCTGAACGGCCCGCACCGGACGGCCGCTGGCTGTGCCGCCGCCAATATTATCGACCAGTTCCCCCAGCGTGACGCCAAAGGCGGTTTCGAACAACCCGCCGTGACGGATGTTGCCGGCCAGTTGGATGGGCATGGTGCCGCGGGAGCGGCCCATGCCGAAATCGGCATAAGCCTCGGCTCCATGCGCCAGGATCCAAGGCACGGCAGCGAGCGTCAGGACGTTGTTGATGACCGTGGGGCAACCAAACAGGCCCTTGTGTGCCGGCAGCGGCGGCTTGGCGCGCACTTCGCCCCGCTTGCCCTCCAGGCTGTTGAGCAGCGAGGTTTCTTCGCCGCACACATAAGCGCCGGCGCCGGTGCGGACTTCGATCTCGAATGGCGCGATGATGTCGGCGGCGAGCGCCACCGCAGCCTCCAGCTTGGCGATGGCGTGCGGATATTCCGAGCGGACGTATATGAAACCCTTGGCTGCACCCGTGGCAAGCCCGGCGATGGCCATGCCCTCGATGAGACAGAATGGATCCCCCTCCATCAGCATCCGGTCGGCAAAGGTTCCACTGTCACCCTCATCGGCGTTGCAGACGATGTATTTGCGATCACCCACTGCCGCCGCGACGGTCGCCCATTTGATGCCGGCGGGAAAACCGGCGCCGCCGCGCCCGCGCAGGCCCGAGGCGGTGACAGCGGCCACGGTAGCCGCCGGGCCGATGTTCCGTGCCTGTTCCAGCCCGGCCCAGCCCCCGCTGGCGACATAATCTTCAAGGCTGAGTGGGCGTGTCTTGCCGGCGCGGGCGAAGGTCAGCCGTGTCTGGCGGGCGATGAAGGGATGGGCGGCAACATCGCCGATGCACAGATGCCCTGCGGCTCCTGCAAGGATCGCCGGCACGTCGGCGGGAGCGACAGGGCCATAACCGACGCCATCGACCTCCACGAGCGGCTCCAGCCAGTGCATGCCCCAGCTTGAGACCCGGACGATCGCGGCCGCCGGCACGGCGCGGGCGAAGGCTTCCGCTACCCGGTCTGCCCCGCAGGCGATGGCCAGCGCATCATCGGAAATGCGGATCCGCATCGTCACAGCGCCTCGACCAGCGCGGCAAGCGACTGCGCATCAAGCCGGGCATGCAGCGCGCCACCGACCATGGCATTGGGGCCGACACTGCACAGGCCGAGGCAGTAAACCGACTCGATGCTGGCGCGGCCAGCGGCGACAGGCGCCATGGCGGCGGCCAGTGCATCAGCACCGCGCGCCTGGCAGGCCTCGGCCCGGCACAATCTGATGATCGGCCGCGGCGTCGGAACAGCGCGATAATCATGGTAGAAACTCACCACGCCATGCACTTCAGCGCGACTGAGATTTAGGGCGGCAGCGATGTGGCGGATAGCAGGCTCATCGATGCAACCGAAGGCTGCCTGCACATCGTTGAGGATCGGCAGTAACGGACCCTCGCGCCCAGCATGCGCGGCGATCAGATCGTCTAGGGCCTGCATATGATCCATTCCGCGACCTGCTCTTGTTCGATCAAGCAAAATCCGGAACTTGATAGGCTATGTCAAATAGAGGATGCGCATGTCTGATAGATCAAGGCTATCATGCTTCAGCCAGACCCATTGCAGTTGCCAGCAAGGCGCTGGCAAGAGGGGACATCGGCTCACGATCCAGCACGACCAGCCCGATGACATTGGCCGGCAGCTTATCGCTGATCGGCACCATTGCCAGCGCAGGGTGGGCCGCGAACAGCGCGGCGTGACTGTCCGTGATGATTGCAGCGAGGCTGGCATCGGCGACCATGGCGAGCAACGCCACATAGCTGTCCGCCGTCGCAACCGGCTCGATGGCCAGCGCCAGCCGGGCAAGATGGCCATCGAGAATGCGGCGGTTCTGCATGCCCTGATGGAGCAGGCAAAGCGGCTCGGACTGCAACTCGGCCAGCGTGATTCCAGGCCGGGCGGCCAGCGGGGATGCTGCCTGCACCACTGCCACAAAGCGCTCCTCGTGCAGCGCCACCCCGCGCGTCTGTGCTGGAGGCTCGTTGAGCAGATAGGTCAGCCCGCCATCGAGATCATGTGCCAGCAGCCCCCGCTCGATCTCGCGTGACGTCATGGAGGCGATGCTGAGAGCGAGTTCCGGATGCGCTAGCCGCACGGCGCGCACTAGCCCGCCGATGAGGGGCATGGCAGCCGGAATGCAGCCCAGCCGCACCTGGCCGCGCAATTGCCGGGTGCCGATAGCGAGCGCCGTGCGGATATCAACAAGATCGGCGATCACCTGCTGGGCATAGGGCAAGATGGCATGGCCTTCGGTCGTCAGGCCGACAAAGCGCCGGTCCCGGATGACCAGCCGGTGACCGAGCGATTCCTCCAGCGCCACCAGCCCGGCGGAAAGTGTAGGCTGCGAGACATGGCAGGCCGCTGCCGCCCGGCCGAAATGCCGCTCTCGGGCGATGGCGACGAGGTATTCGATGAACCGCAATTGCATGAGTGTACGCTACAGTCAGGCGCGGCGGTTCGTCCATGGCCAGCGCCACGGCTGCTAGTTGATGGACAAGCCAAGACCCCGGCCGCTGAACTCGCTACGCAAGCCAGATAGGGTGGCCGAGGGCGGCTCTGGCGCTTCCGTGCCTCAGCGCGTGTAACGAACCACAGCGCGTTCTTTCACCTGCGCGCCATAGATGGTGCCATCCCGGCCCACCCATATGCCCTCGGCACCGCTGGTGGCACCCTTGTCAGGCTCGGGCTCGGCATCGGGGATAAAGGCCGTGATCTTGCCATCCCGTACGCTTCCGATACGGATGCCGCGCTTCCAGCCAGGGTTGTAGCCATAGCCGACTGGCACGCGGCTCTCGGAATCGGTCGAGTACATCACGTCGTTCCGGTCGATGAACAACCCGCTGGGCCGGCCGAACTGGAACCAGGACTTCAGAAGCTTGCCGTTCTGGCTGAACACCTGCACGCGATTGTTCCAGCGGTCTGCCACGAACAACCGGCCCTTGCTGTCCATGGCCAGGGCGTGCGGCACCTCCAACTGGTTCGGTGCAAAACCATGGCTCCCCCATTGCTTGAGGAACTTGCCATCGGGGCCGAACTTCATGATGCGGGCATTGCCGCGACCGGCCTCATGGCCGTCCCCAACAAAGATGTTGCCATTGGGCGCCACAAGCACGGCATTCGGTTCGCTGAACTCATTGGTGCCGGCCCCCGCGACGCCAGCGGTTCCGAGCGTCAGCAGCAGCTTGCCTTCAGGGCTGAACTTGAAGACCTGGCCGCCCCTGCCATTGGCCACCCGCGCATCGGTGATCCAGATATTGTCCTTGGCATCAATGAAGAAGCCATGCGGGAAATTGAACATCCCGCCGCCGAAAGCCCGCAGGAAATTGCCCTGCGAATCGAACTCCATGATCGGATCGAGCGTGCTGGCGGCGCAGCTGTTGACGCCGCAACGATCGGCCACCCAGATATGGCCCTTGCTGTCAGTCGCCACCGCGCTTGTCGAGCCCATCACCCGGCCTTCCGACAGCTTCAGGAAGCCGGCCTCGGCACGATACGGATTGGCATAGCTATTGGGGTCAGGTGTTGTCGGAGCTGGCGGCGGCAAGGTTTCCACCGTCCAGCGCGGTTGTTGGGCCAAGGCCGGCATTGCCAACAGGGCCAGTGCCGGCAGCCACACTGTCTTGAGCTTCATTTACCCTCCCCCGGGCTATTTGAGTGTCGCGACGCCGGCTATTCCGCCGGTTGCGCCGCAGCGATGTTCGCTGGCTTCTGGGCGACGAAATCGATCATGCCAAGCATCTCACTGCGCCGATCGAGCGGCGTTTCACCGGCCGGAAACTCGTTGAACTTCAGCAGGAAGGCCAGGATATCGGCATATTCCTCGCGGCTCAGCGAATTGGGATTGTCCATCGGCATGGTCGTGCGGATGCGATCGAACAATTCGCCTACGCTGAGTTCATTGTAATGCGAAATGAACTCGCCACCGACAAGGCCAGGCGCCTCGCCGGTGCCGTTCAACTGGCCCCCGTGGCAGACGCTGCAGCGCTGGGCATAGGCTGCCTCGCCCCGTTGCGCCTGATCGGCGGTGTAGATGCCGTCCCAGACATTGCGCCGGGCGGCCTCCTGCGCTGTCACCGCCACGCTGCCGGCCATGGCGAGGCCGGCAACGATGACGGCCGAAGCCAGGGCAATGCTACGCTTACGCACTAAAGGTCTCCGCTGATCAGTTCTTGGGCAGGCTATAGGCGATATACTCGCCCGAATATGTCCCGCCGCTGACTGCGACAATGATGTACTGCTTGCCGTTGACCATATAGGTCATCGGCGAGCCGCTCTGTGGCCCTGCCATGAAGACAGCGCCGACTTCCTTGCCATTGTCCTTGTCATAGGCGCGCAGCATGGCGCCGCGCGGGCGGTTGCCGGGGCTGGTCACCTGGTTCTCGCCGGCAATGACCAGTGACTTGGTGACGAGCGTGCCGATCTGATAGGTCGACTGGCCAGTGCGCGGAATATCCATGCCCTTCAACGCAGGATGATTACGCACGAAATCCGGCGTCTCGCCATGGGCAACGCGCCACTTGATTTCGCCCTTGTTCACATCGATGGCGCTGATCGTGCCGTAGGGCGGCTTGACCAGCGGCAGGCCATCGACATTGAGCCGTGGCACGCCGCTGCCACCGCTCGGCGGCGGTGCCGGGCTGTCCGCACCCGCACCCTCACCGGGGCCGCGGATCATCACGACAGGCTGGCCATCGACACCAACCACCCAATCGATGTTGGTCATCGTATCCGGGCCGGGCTGCAGGCCGGTTGCCGAGATGCAGGCACCACAGGCATAGACATAGGCGATGCCGGTCTCGGGATCGAACGATCCGCCAGGCCAGTTGGTGCCACCCTGCGCCCAGTTGTTGATGACGCCGAGCTTGTCCTTGGTGCTGATGATCGGCGGAGTATAGACTGGGCCGAGAACGAAGCGGCTGGTGACTTCCAGCGCCTTCTTGCGCAGTTCAGGCGTAAAGTTGATGAGGTCGCCCTCCTCGACACCATTCATGGAATAGGCTGCCGGCTTGCTCGGTATAGGCTGTGTCGGGGAATACCATTCCCCTGGAACGTTGCCCTTCTGAACCTTTACTTCCTTGATCGGCCAGACCGGCTTCCCGGTGGCGCGATCGAACACATAGAAGAAGCCCTGCTTGGAGGGCACGCCGACTACCTTGCGCGGCTTGCCGTCCACCGTGACGTTCATCAGCAGCGGCGCCGAGCTGTTGTCGAGATCCCAGATCTCGTGATGGATCAGCTGATAGTGCCACTTGCGCTCGCCGGTCGTCAGGTCAACCGCGACAAGGCTGTTGCCGAACAGGCCAGGGCCGGGCCTGTGGCCGCCGTAAAAGTCCGAAGTCGGGGATTCGACGTTGAGATAGGCCAGGTTCAACTCGGGATCGATTGAAACCTGGGTCCAGACGCCAGCGTTGCCGTTGATCTCGGCGGAGTTCTTGTACCAGGTCTCATAGCCCACCTCGCCCTTCTTGGGGATGGTGTGGAAGGTCCACATCCGCTTGCCGGTACGCACGTCAAAGGCACGAACATAGCCTTTGGTGTTGTTGTGGTTAACCGGCGTGAAGCCCTCGCGGAAGGCGGCGCCGATGATAATGGTGTTGCCCGAGATGGCAGGCGCCGAGTGCGCTCCGGCCTCGCCTTCCTCAAGGTCACCGATCTCCTGGTCCCAATCGGTCTTCAGGTCGATCGAGCCATTGTTGCCGAACTCAGGGTCGGGCTGGCCGGTCTCGGCATCGAGGCTGACAAGACGGTAACCAATGGTGGTGTAGAGAATGCGGCGCTTCTTGCCGTCGGTCCAATAGGAAAGGCCACGGCCTGAAAGCGCGCGGGGCGAGACGGCAGAGCGCTTGCCCTCGTGCACGGCGTAGGACCACAAGAGCTCGCCGGTCTGGCCATTGATGGCGACAACAGCGCGGCGGGTGCCGGCCGTTGTATAGATGACACCATCGACCGCCAGCGGCGTGCCTTCCAGCTTGTATTCCGGGCGGCTGCCGAACATGTCCGTCTTGAAGCGCCAGGCGACTTCAAGATCATTGAAATTGCCGGCGTTGATCTGGTCGAGCGGCAGGTAGCGACTGCCCGACACGTCGGAGTTGTAGCTCGTCCAGTTGACATTAGGCCCGGCGGTGCGAGCGGCGGGAGCCCCGACAGCAGTGCTGTTGGGGGTGCTGAGCGCGGGCGGGAAGCTTTGGGCGAGCGCCGCGGGGGCGCTGCCGAGCAGCAGCGCAGCCGCTGCCGGGATGAAAAGCACGGTACGTGAAGCATTCATGACGTCAGACCTTTGGAATTGGGATGGAAACCGGGATGACGCGGCGCGTCAGCCCATCTCCTTCACCTTGGCCAGCGCTGCCTTGAGCGACACCTTCTGAGCATCGCTAAGCTGCGGATAGGGCGTGCGAGCGTACATTTCCGGGCCACCCATTTCGAGGCCGAGGATGTATTTCATGCTCGCATAAGTATTGGCGCCCATGTTGGCATCGCGGATCATGCGCTGGGCGGCGCGCAGCTTGACGATCTCGGCCTTCCAGTCACCGCCGGCGCGATAGGCCTTGAAGATGTTGGCGCATTTGGCGCTGAACTGGTTGCCATCGGCAAGGATGGTTCCCATGCCGTTCTCGAGAGCGACTTCGAGGTTGTTGTTGGTTCCGCAGCGCATGTTGAGCGCCGGCGCTGCCGCCACAAAGGCAGCATAGCCTTCCACGCTGCCGCTCGAATCCTTGATACCGGCAAGGTGCTCGTAACCAGAGAGATTCTTGACGAGATCGATGGTGATCGAAACCTCGCTGGTGCCGGGGATGTGATAAAGATTTATCGGGATGCCGACGGCATCGAACAACCGCTTGTAATAATCGGTCAGGCCCTCGAGCGGCGGCTGGTTGAAGTAAAAGGGCGGGATGACCAGCAGGCCATCGGCGCCATTCTTTTCAGCATGGCTGGCGAGTTCGACTGTCTCGATGATGTTGGACGTGCCCGGCCCGACGATCACATTGAGACCGTTGCGATTTTTCAGCACCGATTCGGTAATGACCCGGCGCTCAGCGACGGAAAAGGACGGGAACTCGCCCGATGTACCGAGCACGACAACACCATCCGCGCCGGCAGCCTTGTGCCACTGCATGACAGCCGCCATGGCGCCAGGATCAAACTTTCCGTTCTTGTCGCAAGGCGTGACGGTGGCGACCCAGTAGAGCGTCTTGCTGCTGCTGCCGAGCTTGGGCGCGGCCAGCGCGGCGCCCGATTGCGCGATCAGCCCGGCTGCCGCCAGGCCTGCAGCCATGCCAAGCGTCTCCCTGCGTGTCGATTCCATGGTATCACTCCCCAGTTGCATGCCCCGCGGCTTTTGCGCCACGTTTGCCGGATGATAGGCACGTCCGATGTCGCTTGCCAAGACGAAGTGCTGGCTAAGTGTCACTCATGCTGCGGTATGTCGCCCGGCGAGCAAGTCGGCATTGGCTGCGATCAATCCGCTGAGCCAATCGATAAAGGCCGCCACCCGCGCCAGCTGCCGCATGTCCTTGTGGACCACCAGCCAGAAGGAGCGTGTAAGCGCGATCTGGGCCGTCAGCACGGGCACCAGTTGCGGATCCTGCTCGCCGATGAAGCGCGGCAGCACGCACAGCCCCGCGCCGGATGCGGTGAGCGCGTGCTGGGCGTTGATGCTGGAACTGCGGATATCGGGCGCCGTGCCAGGGCGAATCTCGGCAATATAATCCAGCGCCGGGGAAAAGATGATGTCTGGCACATAGCCGATCAGGACATGGTGCTTGAGGTCCGCCGGGGTGCGCAGCGGCGGCGCACGGTCGAGATAGGCCGGGGCGGCATAGAGTTGCAGGGTGTAATCCGTAAGCCGACGCGTCACCAACGGGCCACTCTTGGGCCGTGCGAGCAGTACCGCCAGGTCTGCCTCGCGCTTGGAGGGGTTGAGGAAGCCGCTGGAGGCGATTAGCTCCACGATGATGTTCGGATTGGCGCGTTGGAAGCTGGCGAGGTGCCGCGCCACCAGCCAGGTGCCGAAGCCCTCGGCAACGCTCACCCGGACCACGCCGGAGAGCAGCCCGCGCTCTCCCGCCACCTCACCACGCGCCTCCAGCGCCGAATGCTCCATCGCCTCGGCATGGCGCAGCAGTTGCAGGCCACGTGCGGTCAGCATCAGGCCGCTGCTGCCCGGCTCGAACAGGCTGGTGCCAAGATCGGCCGCCAGCCGGTCCATGCGGCGGGAGAGCGTGGTGGCATCAAGGCCAACCACACGGGAGGCGGCGGCGAGCCTCTGGGCCCGCGCCACGGCGAGGAAGAGGCGCAGGTCATCCCAGTTCATTCGGCGGTTCTCCGGACAGGCTGGCACTTGCGGCAGGTGCTGCAAATATGCAGCCTGAAGCTGCAAATGTTAGCGATTGCGCGCATTATTAGAGTGTGTGAAGCCTTTCGCAATCATAACAGCTATCCATTGGGAACCTGCGAGCCATGCGCGAGATCAACCATTTCATCGGCGGCGCCAGCCACACCGGCAATTCCGGCCGTTTCGGCGATGTGTTCAACCCCAATACCGGCCAGGTTCAGGCCCGTGTGCAACTCGCCGGCAAAGCCGAGATGGACGCCGCCATCGCCAATACCGTAGCAGCGCAGCGCGGCTGGGCCGCCACCAATCCGCAGCGTCGCGCCCGCGTGCTGTTCGAGTTCAAGCGCCTGATCGAGCGGGACATGAACGAGCTGGCCGAGTTGCTCTCCTCCGAGCATGGCAAGGTGATTGCGGACAGCAAGGGCGATATCCAGCGCGGGCTTGAAGTGATCGAGTTCGCTTGCGGCATCCCGCACCTGCTCAAGGGTGATTACACCATCGGTGCCGGCCCCGGCATCGATGTCTATTCCATGCGCGTGCCGCTAGGCGTGGTTGCGGCGATCACGCCGTTCAACTTCCCGGCGATGATCCCGATGTGGATGTTCGGGGTGGCGCTCGCCACCGGCAATGGCGTCATCCTCAAGCCCAGCGAGCGGGACCCTTCGGTGCCGGTGAAGTTCGGTGAGCTGATGATGGAGGCAGGCCTGCCGGCCGGCGTTCTCAACATCGTCCATGGTGACAAGGAAGCTGTGGATGCCATTCTCGACAACCCGGATATCAAGGCGGTGAGCTTTGTCGGCTCCTCCGACATCGCGCAATATGTCTATGCCCGCGGCACGGCCAACGCCAAGCGCGTGCAGGCCATGGGCGGCGCCAAGAACCACGCCGTAGTCATGCCGGATGCCGACATGGACCAGACGGTTGCAGATCTCGTGGGCGCTGCCTTTGGCTCGGCGGGCGAGCGCTGCATGGCGCTGCCAGTGGTTGTGCCTGTCGGCGCGGCCACGGCCAACCATCTGCGCGAGGCTCTTATCCCGGAAATCGCCAAGCTGCGTCTTGGCATCTCCACCGATACCGGCGCGCATTATGGCCCGGTGGTGAGCGCTGCGCACAAGGCGCGTATCGAGAATTACATCCAGATGGGCGTCGATGAAGGTGCCGAGCTGGTCGTGGATGGCCGCGGCTTCTCGCTGCAGGGCCATGAGGGCGGCTATTTCGTCGGCCCGACGTTCTTCGACCATGTGAAGCCGACAGCACAGAGCTACAAGGACGAGATCTTCGGCCCCGTGCTGCAGATGGTCCGTGCCGAAAACCTGGCGCAGGCGCTCGAACTGCCGAGCAAGCACCAGTATGGTAATGGCGTCGCCATCTTTACCCGCAACGGCCCGGCGGCGCGCGAATTTGCCGCGAACGTGGAAGTTGGCATGGTCGGCATCAATGTGCCAATTCCGGTGCCGCTGGCCTATCACACCTTCGGCGGCTGGAAGCGCTCGGCCTTTGGCGATTCAAACATCCATGGGCCGGAAGGCGTGCGCTTCTACACCAAGATCAAGACGGTAACGCAGCGCTGGCCGAGCCTTGATGCCGGCGCTGCCGTTACCGACAGCAGCTTCATCATCCCCACGATGAAATAACGCCGGGAAACGCCGATGCAATTTGACCTGACGGACGACCAGCGCGCCATTCAGGAAGTCGCGCGGCGCTTCACGGCAGACCGGATCACGCCGCACGCCGCGGAGTGGGACGAGAAGCACATCTACCCCAGGGACACCATCAAGGCCGCTGCCGAGCTGGGCTTCGCCGCAATTTATGTGCGCGAGGAGAACGGCGGAATCGGCCTTGGCCGGCTGGAAGCAGCCCTGATCATGGAGGCGATGGCCTATGGCTGCCCCTCCACCAGCGCCTTCATTTCCATCCACAACATGGCCGCCTGGATGATCGATGCCTATGGCGAAGCGGCGGTGCGCGAGCGCTACTTGCCGAGGCTGGTGACGATGGATTCCGTCGCCAGCTATTGCCTTACAGAGCCGGGATCAGGCTCCGATGCGGCCGCGCTGAAGACACGCGCCGTGCGCGATGGCGATGACTATATTGTCAGTGGTTCCAAGGCGTTCATCTCCGGCGGCGGCGTCAACGAAGTCTATGTGACGATGGTGCGGACCGGCGAAGATGGCCCCAAGGGCATCTCCTGCCTGGTCATCGAGAAGGACATGCCCGGAGTCAGCTTCGGCGCGCCAGAACGCAAGCTCGGGTGGCACTCGCAGCCGACGGCGCAGGTCAATTTTGATGAAGTGCGCGTGCCGGTGGCCAACCGTGTCGGTGCAGAGGGCCAGGGCTTTTCCATCGCCATGGCCGGGCTGGATGGCGGCCGGCTCAACATCGGCGCGTGCAGCCTTGGCGGGGCGCAGCGGGCGCTGGATGAATCACTCTCCTACACCCGCCAGCGCATGCAGTTCGGCAAGGCCATCGCCGATTTCCAGGCCACCCAGTTCAAGCTGGCGGACATGGATACCGAGCTTTCCGCCGCTCGCGCGCTGCTCTACCAGGCCGCCGCCAAGGTGAATGACGGCGCGCCGGACAAGACGCGTTTTGCCGCGATGGCGAAGCGCTTTGCCACCGATACCGGCATGGCCGTGGCGGACCGGGCGCTGCAGCTGCATGGCGGCTATGGCTATCTCATGGACTATCCGGTGGAGCGCATCTTCCGCGATCTGCGCGTCCACCAGATCCTGGAAGGCACCAACGAGATCATGCGGATGATTACCGCGCGCGAGCTGCTGCGCTCGACCAACTGATTGAAACAAAGGGCTTAACATGGCACGTATCGGCTTTATCGGGCTCGGCAACATGGGCGGCGGCATGGCCGCGAACCTCGTCAAGTCCGGGCACACCGTGCTGGCGTTCGACCTTTCCGCCGAGGCACTGGCCCGCGCTGCCGAGGCCGGCTGCACCCCTGCAGGCTCGGCTGGCGAGGCTGCCACCGGGGTTGATGCGGTGGTGACGATGCTGCCGGCCGGGCGGCATGTGAAGGGGGTTTATGCCGATGCCGTGTTCCCGGCGGCGGCGGCGGGGACGTTGTTTCTGGATTGCTCGACCATCGATGTAGCGAGTGCCAAGGCGGTGGCGGAAGCGGCGGCGGCCAAGGGGTTTGCGCTGGTGGACGCTCCGGTTTCGGGCGGCATCGCGGCGGCCAATGGCGGCACGCTCACCTTCATGGTTGGTGGAACGGCCGAGGCTTTTGCCCGCGCCGAGCCGATTCTGGCGGCGATGGGCAAGGCGATCATCCATGCAGGCGATGCCGGTGCCGGCCAGGCGGCCAAGATCTGCAACAACATGCTGCTCGGCGCCTCGATGGTGGCGACGTCGGAAGCCTTTGTATTGGCTCAGAAACTCGGCCTCTCGGCGCAGACGTTCTTTGATATCAGCTCCAAGGCCAGCGGCCAGTGCTGGTCCATGACGAGCTATTGCCCGGTGCCTGGCCCGGTGCCAACGGCGCCCTCAAATCGGGACTATGCTGGGGGCTTTGCCGCGGCGCTGATGCTGAAGGATCTGAAGCTGGCTATGGAGGCCGCACAGTCCGTTGGCGCCTCGGTGCCGATGGGGGCGCAGGCCGAAGCGCTGTACCAGATGTTCGCCGGGCTGGGCGGCGAGGCCAAGGATTTTTCCGCCGTCATCAAGCTGCTCGATGGCAGCTGGAACCAGCCGGGCTGAGGGGCATTCCCGGAGATTCCGGGGCCCGGACCGGAACCGATCCGGCACTGCCCCGGTGCGGCATGGGAGCCGGGCCGGCGCTGGCCCGGCGCTCCACAGGCGACCCCGGGCCAAAACCCGGAACCGCTCACATTTCAGCGGCAGCAAGCTCCCTGGCGGCTTCGGCGCGCACCGATGTGATCATCGCCTGGCGCAGCATATATTCGCGCCGGGCCTCGGGGTTCTCTATCAGCGCCGCCATCTTGGCGCGGCGCAGGCGATGCTCCTCGGCATTGCCTTCCTTAATGAACTCCATGTTGGCGATGGTCTGCGCCTGCACGAACTCCCGCGTCTGGCGGTGGCGCTGCTCGTTGAAGGCGGTGAGCAGGGGCTCGGCCTCGGCGCCATCCTTGAGGATGGAGACGATCTTGGGGCAGAGGTTGAAGGCATCATGGATGCCGCTGTTCATGCCGAAGCCGCCGAGCGGGTTGTTGAGGTGCGCCGCATCGCCGATGATCATCACCCGGCCATCGCGGAAGTGGTGCGCCACGCGCTGGTGCACCCGGTAGATGGTGCGGTGCTGCGTCTCCACTTCGGGCTTGCCGAGCAGGCGGCCGAACACCTGCTCCTTCTTGGCGTCCGAGCGCAGGTAATCATCCTCGTCACCCTCGTTGGCCGGCACCAGCACGCGCCACAGCGAGGGCACGCGCAGCAGCACCAGCCACTCCTCCGGATCGGAGACATAGTTGACGGGAGCAAGGCCGGGGAGATGCTCCTCCAGCGGCTCGGTGGTGGTGAGGCAGAGGAACTTCTCCGGGTAGGTGAAGCCCTCGAACTCGACCTTCATCAGCTTGCGCACGATGCTGTTGGCGCCATCGGCCCCGATGAGGAAATCCGCCTCGATCTCAAGGATATCAACCGGCGTCTCGATGGAGACGCGCACGCTGTCCGGCCCCTGCTGATAGCCGATCATGCGGTGGTTGAAGAGCACCTCGGCGTTCGGCGCGTCCTGCAGCTTGGCCGCGAGCATGCGGGCGAGGTGATATTGCTCGCACTGGATGCGATACGGAAAGCGCGTGCTGTCGGCAATTTCCGTGAGGTCGAAGGCGAAAAACTCGCCGGTCTTGCGCTCGCGCCAGTGATAGACAGGCGCCTTGAGGCCCATGTCGATGAGAGGCTGCGCCATGCCCAGCGTATCGAGCATCTCAAGCGTCGGCGGGTGGAAGGTGGAGGCGCGCAGGTCCTGCGCGCAATTCGGCCCGGCCTCGATCAGCACGACATCAAGGCCATGCTGCGCCAGGTAATAGGCCGCGATGCCGCCCACCGGGCCAGCGCCAACCACAACCACGTTCGTCCGCTTCATGTTTGCTTCCATCTGGATGACTTGCGTTCAGGGCTAGGTGGTGAAGGCGAATGGCAGGAACATTGCTCAAGAACATTGCACAGGACCGAGCCCGAACATGGCTCTTGCACACTGCGTGCACCGCGCCGCGAAGCGCCGAACCTGCCTAGCGCGATCTGGCCGCAAGGCGGATAGAAAACGCGGGCGGCTGAGCGTCGCAGCGCACGGCTTGCATGGAGACAAAAGGGCGGCAAAATGCGCGGCGACACGCTGCGACACGAGCCCGCAGCCGGAGAGACTCAATGGCAGGCGCAACCGACGCAATTGGCAGTGATTCCAGCAACGATTCTGGCACGATTCGTCCCCTGCCCCTGCGATTGATGGACCATCTCGCGGCCCGGCCACCGGGCCATGCGCTGCCGGTGCCGGGCTGCTGGGACGGGCTGACGGCGCTGCTCATCGAACAGGCCGGCTTTCCCGCCGCCTTCCTCACCGGCGGCGGCCTTTCCATGGCGCGGCTCGGCCGTCCGGACATGGGGCTGGTGACCGCCAGCGAGCTGATCGACACGGTCTCGCAGATCACCGACCGGATCAGCATTCCGCTGATCGTGGATGGCGACACCGGCTTCGGCAACGCGCTCACCCTCGCCCGCACGCTGCGGCACCTGGAGCGCGCCGGCGCTGCCGCCGTGCAGATCGAGGACCAGGGATTCCCCAAGCGCTGCGGGCACATGGCGGGCAAGACTGTGGTGCCGCTGGCCGAGGCGCTCGGCCGGATCAAGGCGGCGGCGGATACGCGCCACGCCATGCGCATCATCGGCCGCACCGATGCGCTGGCGCTGGAAGGGCTGGAAGCGGCGATGGACCGTGCCGAGGCCTATCTGGAGGCCGGAGCCGACATCATCTTCATCGAGGGCCCGCGCACCATGGCGGAGGCCGAGGCGATTGCGGCGCGCTTTGCCGACCGCGTGCCACTGGTGCACAACCTGGTGGAAGGCGGCGTGACGCCAAGCACCAGCGGCGCAGCGTTCGGCGCGCTGGGCTATGCCGTGACGCTGCACCCGCTGCTGCTGATGCACGGGCTGGTGGCGATGGCGCCGCGCTGGCTGGAGGCGTTGCAGCGCAGCGGCTCGACGGCTGACATTGCCGGGGAATTGGCCGATCTCGGGGTGATGAACCGGCTGACCGGGGCCGCGGCGTTGCTGGCCGAGGGCGAGCGCTACGGCTGAGCTGGCGGGTCGTCGGCTTGGCTGGAGGGCGCTACGGCTTGGCTGGCGCCCGTCGGCACCTCACCGAAAATCATTCGTCACCCCGCGAAGGCGGGGGCCCATCTCCTGCTCATGGAGGAGATGGGCCCCCGCCTTCGCGGGGGTGACGGTGCTTTTTGGACGCAGGAGGCCTGCGCTTTCCGCGTGAGGCACCCCTACACCGAAGCAATCACACCGCGTTGGCGCTATTGCCATCCTGCTCCGCACACAAGCGCCGCAGCACTTCGGCGAGGTGGCGCACCACCGGCTGGTTGTTCGCCGGTTTGCGGGTGAACAGCCCAACATCATGCTCCATCGCCAGTTCCGGCACATCGATCGGCAGCATCGCGCCGGCGGCAACATCCTCGGCCATCAGGTGCTCGGGCATCAGCATCAGCAGCCCAAGGGCGCGCGCGCTGGATTTGCAGAAGGAAATCGAGGCGCTGTTGATGGTCTGCACCGGCACGGGGATGTTGGCGCGCAAGAATGCCTGCTCGAAGCGGTAGTTGATGGTGAGCTTGAACGGCACCACCCAGGCATGGGCTGCGGCCTCGGCAAGACTGATGGCGCCGCGACCGGCGAGCGGATGGCCGGCCGGCGCAAAGGCGCGCGCGCGCGCCGTCATCAGCTTTTCAAAGTTCAGCTCGGGGTCCCGCCCGCCGCGCTTGGCCTGTGGGTTGAAGAAGGTCTGGCAGAAGGCGAGATCGATATCGCAGCGCTTGACCTGGGCGGCCAGATCCTCGGCCGTGGCGGTGGAGATGCGGAAGTTGATGCCCGGATAGCGCGCCACGATCGCGGCGATGGCTTCCGGCAGGATCCAGGTGAGAAAATTGGGGGAAACGCCGATCTTGACCTGCGCTTCCGAAAGCCCCTGGATGGCCTTGAGGCTCTCGCCGGCCCGGTCCAGCTCGAAGATCACGGCGCGGGCATGATCGAGAAAGCTCTCGCCATAGGCCGTGAGGCGGGCGCCGCGCCGGTCTCGCTCCAGCAGTTCGCAGCCCAGCGATTCTTCCAGCTTCTGCAGGCTGCGGGTGAGCGCTGATTGGGTGATGCCAAGCGGGCCGGTGGCGGCGGCAAGGCTGCCGCGCTCGACCACTTCGATGAAGTGCCGCAACTGGTTGGTGTTCACCATGGCTCCCTGCTCCCGAGGCTCGGGAATGCATGAGCATAATGCCAATGGAGCGGATTTTCCATGCATGACCTGCATGGAAAAGCCGGAAGCCGCTATTTGAGGGTCTTGCAGCCGGTCGCTTCGGTGAGCGCGGCGATGGTGGCGGTGCGCTTGGCCGGATCACCGATGGGCGCGGCCGCCATGCGTGTGCCGGGCATCGCCTTGCGCGGGTTCTCGAGGAAGCTGTCGAGGCTCGCGGCGTTCCACTTCACGGTGCTCGCCTTGAAGCCGGAAGAATAGGCAAAGCCCTCCGCCTTGCCGACGGGGCGGGCGCAAAAGCCGTTGAGGTTCGGCCCGAGGCGGTTCGGCTCACCAGCGCCGAAGCTGTGGCAGGCCGCGCAGACGCGAAGCTCGGCAGCCACGGGCGCGGCGCTGGCCGGAGCGGCGAACGAGGCCGCAACAAAAAGCCCGGAAACTGCGAAAAACCCGGCAATCCGCATGGTCTGGTCACTCCATCAAGGCCCGATGCCCATGTGCCGTTTAGCCGCGGAAAGGTGAATGGAAAGTGACCGCGATGGCCGTGCAAAGGCGCTTGCTGGCCGCATATTCTTCAAGTATAAAATATTGAAGTCTAGAACATTCGATCAAAGGCTGGCGCCCCACCGATGAGCGACACTCCCACCCCCGAAACGCCGGCTCCACGCCTTCATGCGCTGGTGACCGGCGGCGGCACCGGCATCGGCGCCGCCATCGCGCGGCGGCTGGCGGCGGATGGCGCCGCGATCACGCTGATGGGCCGGCGCGCCGAGCCGCTGGCGGCTGTGGCGCGCGGCATCCCCGGCGCCTTCACCATCAGCGGCGATGTGACGGACAGGGCCAGCGTGGATGCGGCGTTTGCCGCAGCGCGCGCCGTGCATGGCCCGATCGCCATTCTGGTGTGCAACGCCGGCGCAGCGGAAAGCGGCCGCTTCGAAAAGCAGGGCTTTGATGTTTGGCGCCGGCTGATGGCGGTGAACCTCGATGCGCTGCACCATTGCGCCCAGGCGGCGCTGCCGGACCTGAAGGCCGCAGCCGCCGGCCGGCTGGTGGTGGTGGCGAGCACGGCGGGGCTGAAGGGCTATGGCTATTCTGTCGCCTATAGCGCGGCCAAGCATGGCGCCATCGGCCTGGTGCGGGCGCTGGCGCTGGAGCTGGCGGCAACGCCCGTCACGGTGAACGCCGTGTGCCCCGGCTTTACCGATACCGAGATTGTTGCGGATGCCGTGGCGCTGGTGGTGGCGAAAACCGGGCGCAGCGCCGCCGAGGCGCGCGCCGAGCTGGCGAAGTTCAACCCGCAGGGCCGGCTGATCGAGCCCGGGGAAGTGGCCGATGCTGTTGCCTGGCTGTGCGCGCCGGGCAGCAAATCCATGACCGGCCAGGCGATTGCCGTGGCCGGGGGAGAAGTGATGTGAGCGAAAATACCGTGGCACTGCTGCGCGAGAAGCATGATGGCGTGCTGGGTGACCATAGCGCCGACCCGAGCGAGCGCGAGGCCGTGCGGCTGTGGCTGCGCATGCTCTCCTGCACCATGGTCATCGAGAAGCGCATCAAGCGCGGGCTGGCCGAGCAGTTTGGCACCACCCTCCCCCGCTTCGACATCCTGGCCGCGCTCGACCGGGCCGAGGCCGGGCTGAACATGGGTGCGCTGGGCCGGGCGCTGCTCGTTTCCAACGGCAACATCACCGGGCTGGTGCAGACGCTGGTGCGGGATGGCGATGTGACGATGGCCGCCGCCCCCGGCGACCGGCGCACCGCGATCGTGACGATAACGCCCGAGGGCCGCGCCCGCTTCCTCGCCATGGCGGCAGCGCACCATGGCTGGATAGACGATGTGTTTGCCGGACTCTCGGCCGCCGAACGCACGGCGCTGATGGGCCTGCTGAACCGGCTGAAAGGCGCGATTGCCGCTGCCCCTGGAATGGAGAACGACCTGTGAAAGCCGCTGACTACACCGCCCTGCACTTTGGCTGGGCCCTTGACGAAGGGGTGGCGACGATCACCCTCAACCGCCCCGAGCGCAAGAACCCGCTGACCTTTGAAAGCTATGCCGAGCTGCGTGACCTGTTCCGCAGCCTTGTCTACTGGCCCGAGGTAAAGGCCGTGGTGGTGACCGGCGCCGGCGGCAACTTCTCGAGCGGCGGCGATGTGTTCGAGATCATCGGGCCGTTGACCAAGATGAGCATGCCGCAGCTGCTCGATTTCACCCGCATGACCGGGGACCTTGTGAAGGCCATGCGCGCCTGCCCGCAGCCGGTGATTGCGGCGCTGGACGGCGTGTGCGTGGGCGCCGGCGCCATCATGGCGATGTCTGCCGACCTGCGGGTTGCGACGCCGCGCACCAAGACGGCCTTCCTGTTCACAAAAGTGGGCCTTGCCGGCTGCGACATGGGAGCCTGCGCTATCCTGCCCCGCATCATTGGCCAGGGCCGGGCCAGCGACCTGCTGTTCAGCGGCCGCGTGATGACCGCCGAGGAGGGCGAGCGCTGGGGCTTCCACAACCGGCTGGTCGCCCCCGAAGCCCTGGCGGAGGAAGCACAGGCGCTGGCACGCAGCCTCGCGCAAGGGCCGAACTTTGCCCATGGCATCACCAAGACACAGCTCAATATCGAATGGGCCGTAAGCCTGGACGTGGCGATCGAGATGGAAGCGCAGGCGCAGGCGATCTGCATGCAGACGCAGGATTTCGTGCGCGCCTTCGAGGCCTTTGCCGCCAAGCAGACCCCGGTTTTTGAAGGCAACTGACATGGCCGACCGCAGCTTCCTCGAATGGCCGTTCCTTGAGGACAGCCACCGCGACCTGGCCGAGCGGCTGGATGACTGGTGCGCCCGGGTGCTCGGGCCGCTGCCGCATTCCGAGGCCGATATCGACGGCCAGTGCAAGCAGCTGCTGCGGCTGATGGGCGAAGGCGGCTGGCTGCGCTACGCCGTGCCGGCGGCGCAGGGCGGCATGTTCGAGAGCCTCGATGTTCGCTCGCTCTGCCTCATCCGCGAGACGCTGGCGCGTTGGTCCGGCCTCGCAGACTTCGTCTTTGCCATGCAGGGGCTGGGCTCGGGGACCATCTCGCTGTTCGGCACCGAGGCGCAAAAGGCCATGGTTCTGCCCGGCATCGCTGACGGCACGCGCATGGGGGCCTTTGCGCTCACCGAGCTGGACTCCGGCTCGGACGTGGCGGCGATGGCGACAACGGCGGTGCGCGATGCCGATGGCTGGGTGATCGACGGCGCCAAGACCTATATTTCCAACGGCGGCATCGCCACACAATACGTGCTCTTCGCCCGCACCGGCGAAGCGCCCGGCGCCAAGGGCATCTCGGCGTTCCTGGTGCCGGCCGAGACGCCGGGGCTGGAGATTGCCGAGCGGATCCATGTGATGGCGCCGCACCCGCTGGCGACGCTGCGCTTCAATGGCATGCGGCTGCCCGCCGATGCGCTGATCGGCGAGGCCGGGCGTGGCTTTGTACAGGCGATGGCGACGCTCGACATCTTCCGCACCACCGTCGGCGCCGCGGCGCTGGGCTTTGCCCGCCGGGCGCTCGATGAAGCCACGTCGCGCACGCTCTCCCGCACCCTGCAGGGCAAGCCGCTGGCCGAGAATGCCGTGGTGCAGGCGCAGCTGGCGGACATGGCGCTCGATGTCGATACGGCGGCGCTGCTCATCTACCGCGCCGCCTGGACGCGCGACGTGGCGGGCCGGCGCAACACCCGCGAGGCGGCGATGGCCAAGCTGCACGCCACAGACAGTGCCCAGAGCGTGATCGACAAGGCCGTGCAGATGCATGGCGGGCTGGGCGTGGTGCACGGCTTCATCACCGAGAGCCTGATGCGCGAAGTGCGGGCGCTGCGGATTTATGAAGGCGCCTCCGAGGTGCAGCGCGTGGTGATCGCGCGTGAGCACCTGGCCATGGCGAAGGGATCGAACCGGTGAAGATCGAAGTCATCGGCGGTGGCCCCGGCGGGCTCTATGCGGCGATCCTGACCAAGAAGGCGCGGCCGGACTGGCAGGTGGCCGTGCACGAGCAGAACCGCGAGGGCGACACCTTCGGTTTTGGCGTGGTGTTCTCGGATGACACGCTCGACGAATTCCTGAGCCGCGACCCGGAGAGCTATGCGATGATCCGCGATCGCTTTGCCTATTGGGACGATATTCGCATCGTTCGGCAGGGCACCGAGACGCGCTGCGGCGGCAACGGCTTTGCCGGCTGTGCACGGCTGGCGCTGCTGGAAGTGCTGTTCGAGCGCTGCCGCCAGCTTGGCGTGGCGCTTAATTTTGGGGAGAACATCGACCCGGCCGAGCTGGACAGCCGCTTCCCCGATGCCGATGTGATTCTCGCTTCCGATGGCATCAACAGCCGCATCCGCACGCACTTTGCCGAGGCCTTCGAGCCCGATGTAAAGCTGATGGCCAACAAGTTCACCTGGATGGGCTCGGCACGGCCGCTCACGGATTTCACCTATTTCTTCCAGGAAACGCCACACGGCATCATCGTGGCGCACACCTACCAATATGAGGCCGGCCGCTCGACATGGATTTTTGAAACCGACCCGGAGTGCTGGGCCGGCCACGGCTTTGCCGACATGGACGAGGAGGAAGCGGCGCGGCACCTGGAAGCGCTGTTTGCCGACGAGCTGCAGGGCCACGCCCTCATCACCAACCGCTCGATGTGGCGCAACTTCCCGCGCGTGGAGTGCAAGCGCTGGAGCCATGGCCGCATCGTGCTGCTCGGGGATGCCAAGGCGACGGCGCATTATTCCATCGGCTCCGGCACCAAGCTCGCCATGGAATGCGCCATCGCGCTGGCCGACGCGCTGCTCGCCAACGAGCATGACGTGCCGGCGGCGTTTGCGGCCTATGAGGCGGCGCGGCGCACGCCGGTGGAGATCACCCAGCACAATGCCGCGGTGAGTCTCGCCTGGTTCGAGCATGTGCGGCGCTCCTGGGACATGCCCAAGATGCAATTCGCCAATGTCGTGATGAGCCGCGCCAAGGCGATCACCTATGACAATCTGCTGATCCGCGACCCGGATTTCGTGCGCGCCGTGGATGACGAATATTATGAGCAATTGCTCGCCGAGACTGGCTTTGACGGCCGCAAGAGCCGGCCGACGCCGATGTTCACCCCCTTGAAGCTGCGCGAACTGACCCTGGCCAACCGCGTCGTCGTTTCACCGATGGCACAGTATCGCGCTGTCGATGGCGAAATGGGGGATTGGCACCTGATGCATTACGGCGCCCGCGCGCTGGGCGGCGCTGGTATGGTCTATCTCGAAATGACCTGCCCCAGCCCCGACGCGCGGATCACGCTGGGCTGCCCCGGCCTGTGGAATGATGCACAGGAAGCCGCGCTCCGGAAGCTGGTGGAATTCTCCCGCAGCAATGGCGGCGCGAAAATCGCGATGCAGCTCGGCCATGCCGGCCGCAAGGGCTCGACCCAGCTCGGCTGGGAAAAGATGGACCATCCCATTGCCGATCCGGCGCGCAACTGGCCGCTGGTGTCCGCCTCGCCGCAGCCGTGGTTCGAGGGCGAAAGCGCGGTGCCGACAGAGCTGGACGAAGCCGGCATGGCGCGCATCATCGCTGATTTCGTGCAGGCAACGGAGCGGGCGGCGCGGGCCGGGGTGGATCTGCTCGAGCTGCACTGCGCCCATGGCTATCTGCTGGCCAGCTTCCTCTCGCCGCTGACCAACCAGCGCAGCGATGGCTACGGCGGCAGCATCGGGAACCGGCTGCGCTTCCCGCTCGAGGTGTTCACGGCGATGCGCGCCGCATGGCCTGCCCGGCGTCCGATGTCGGTTCGCGTTTCCGCGTCGGACTGGGCCGATGGCGGGCTCACCGAAGCCGATTGCCTGGCCATCGCAAAAGCCTTTGCGGAAGCAGGCTGTGACCTTATCGATGTGTCCAGCGGGCAGACGGTCCCCTGGCAGGCGCCGAACTATGGCCGCATGTATCAGGTGCCCTTTGCCGAAACCGTGAAGAACGAACTCGGGCTGAAGACCATGTGCGTGGGCGCCATCACCGAGCCGGGGCAGGTCAACACCATCATCGCCTGCCGCCGTGCTGATCTTGTGGCCGTGGGCCGCCCGCACCTGACCAACCCGAACTGGGCGCTGCACGCCGCCGCCTGGTATGGCACGCGGCACGTGGCCGTGCCGCAGCCCTGGCTTTCGGGCGCAGCGCAACTGTTCCGCGAAACGGAAAAGACGCGTGACAAGCAGGCCGAGTTGCAACGCAAGGCCAAGCCCAAGCGCCACCACACCGAGCAGACCCTCGCCTTCCGGAGCGCCGCAGAATGAGCCACCAGACCCTGCAGCCCGCCGGATGGCCCCGGCCCAAGGGCTATGCCAACGGCATCGCCGCCGCCATCGCGCCGCAAGGCCGGCTGGTGTTTACCGCCGGTGTCGTGGGCTGGGACGCGCAGGAGCGCTTCCCGGCGGGCATGGTGGCGCAGGCCGAGCAGACCTTTGCCAATCTTGTCGCGGTTCTGGCGGAAGCCGGGGCGCGCCCGGAGCATGTGGTGCGGCTGACTTGGTACGTGACCAGCCGTGCGGAATATCTGGCCCATGGCGCGGCGATTGGCGCGGCCTATCGGGCAGCCTTTGGCAAGGTGTTTCCGGCAATGGCAGTCGTGGAAGTCAGCGCGCTGATGGAAGACGCCGCGATGCTCGAGATTGAAGCGACCGCGGTGATTCCCGCCTAAAAGAACACGTCTTCCGGGTTGTAGACATAATAGGATACGAGCGTTTTCGTCTTGCGGATGCCATCGATGGCGGCAAGCCTATCGTTGACGAGTTCGCCGACATTCTGGCGCTCATCGACATTGAGCTGCACCAGCAGATCCCATTTGCCGCTGATCGAGGAGACTTCCTTGACGCCGGGGACCTCCTTCACGATTCGCCGGCCAACATTGTAGGTCTGGCCGCGCTCGCAGGAGATGAAGATGAAGAAGCTTTGCATGGCGGCAGACTAGAGCGGAATGCGCCCGCTGGGAACGGTCTTTCCGGGGTTCATGATGCCATCCGGATCAAGCGCCGCCTTGATCGCCTGCATGATGGCGATGGCCGGCTCGCCATGCTCCAGCACCAGCGCATCGAGCTTGTGCAGGCCGATGCCATGCTCGCCGGTGCAGGTGCCGCCCATGGCGATGGCACGCTCGGAAACGCTGGCCACCAGTTGCTCGGCGCGGGCGCGTTCGTCCGCATCCTCGGGGTCGAACAGCACCAGCATGTGGAAATTGCCATCCCCGACATGGCCGACGATGGGCGCGGTGAGCCGCAGCGCTTCGGCCTCGGCGCGGCAGCCGGCGATGCATTCGGCCAGCCGCGAGATCGGCACGCAGGCATCAGTGCTGTAGCTGTCCTTGCCCGGCGCGAGGCCGCGCGCGGCATGATAGGCCTGGTGGCGGGCCTCCCACAGGCGGCTGCGGGCCTCGGTGGTCTCGGCAAAGCGGAACTGGCTGCCGCCAAAGCCATCGAACAGGTCCCGCACGGTGGAAATCTGTTCAGCAACACCGGCCGGGCTGCCGTGAAACTCGATGAACAGCGTGGGCGCCGGCACAAAGCCTTCCAGCCGGGACCAGGCGATGCAGGCCTGCATCTGCAGCGTATCGAGCAGCTCGATCCGCGCCACCGGGATGGCGCATTGCATCACCGCCATCACCGCTTCCACGGCATGTTCCAGCGCCGGGAACTGCACGGTGGCGGCGGAGATCTGCTCGGGGATGCCGAACAGCCGCAGCTGGATTTCGGTGATGATGCCGAGCGTCCCCTCGCTGCCGATGTAGAGCCGCGTCAGGTCATAGCCCGCCGCGGATTTGCGGGCGCGGCCACCGGTGTGGATGATCTTGCCCTGCGCCGTCACCACCGTCAGCCCCAGCGTCACATCACGCATCGTGCCGTAGCGCACGGCGTTGGTGCCGCTGGCGCGGGTGGCGGCCATGCCGCCGAGCGAGGCATTGGCGCCGGGATCGAGCGGGAAGAACAGCCCCTGGTCCCGAATGGCATGGTTGAGCGCCTCGCGGGTGACACCGGCTTCAACGCGGCAATCCAGATCCGCCGCGTTGATGGCGAGCACTCTGTCCATTCGCGAAAGATCGATGGAGATGCCGCCGGCCAGTGCCTGCAGATGCCCCTCCAGCGACGTGCCGGTGCCGAAGGGGATGACCGGCGCAAGCGCTGCCGCGCACAGCGCCACGATCTCGGCGACCTCCGCTGTCGTCTCGGGCCAGACGACAGCGTGCGGGGCAAACACATCGCGCAGGCCCTCGCCATGGCCATGGGCCTCCCGATCAGCCGTGGCGGTGCTCAGCCGCGCGCCGAAGCGGGACGCGAGCGCGGCGACGACTCCTGCCGTTCCCGGGGCTGGGGGCTGCGGGGTGATGGGGCTGGCAACGCTCATGCGCGGCATGTTGGCGCAAGCCACCGGCTTGTCCAGCCGGAGCGCCCCAAAGGCGCGGATTGGATACAAATTTTGGTCAGGCCGCCGCCGCCGCGCTGGCCAGCCGCATGTTTCGCAGCACCCAGCGGATATGACTCGTGAAGGTGATGACGGCGGAATGCGCGTCCCCGGAGGTGATCATGTCGTGGATCAGCCGGTAATTGAGCAGATATTGGTCCCAATGGCCGCCGGGGGCCATGTCCGAGAGCAGCGTGGTGTAGAAGCGCATGTGCGGGCGGCGATAGAAGAACTCGAGAAACTGGTTGCCCGAGAGCGTGTTGAGCTCGATGTGATAGCGATAGAGCGCATCGACGAAATCCCGATCATGCCGGCGCGCGGCGGCATCCTCGATCGGCTCGAAGGCGCGGACGATCCGCTCGCGGCACGCCGGGTCGCTCATCCGGCTGGTGGCGAGCCGCACGCCAAGCACGCAGATTGCCTCGGTGAATTCGAGGAAATCGATGCGCTCCTGGGCGCTGAGCCGGCGGATGCGGGCGCCGCGATTGGCCAGCAATTCCACCACGCCCTCACCGGCCAGCATGTGCAGCGCCTCGCGCACCGGGGCGCGGCTGACATTGTATTCGGACGCAAGGTCGGCCGCGATCAGCCGCTGGCCCTGGGCATAACGGCCGGACATCACGCCATCGACAATGGCATCGACAACAAAGTCCACCAGCGACGGGGAGACCTCGTCTTCAAGCGGAACAACGGTGCCGGCGGGAGTGGCGGAGGGAGCGGCAGAGCCGCGGCCGCGGGGAGCAATAGACATACACTTGGCTAGCGCATCGCGTATCGGTCGCCAAGGTCATTTTGCCGGCTTGTTCTGTCTGTCAATTTTGCATACAAAATTAGGCGACTCAAAACCCGGAGATTCCCATGGCCACCGCGCACGACACCACAACAGGCACCGATGACAGCGGCACCGTTCGCCAGCTCCAGCAGATCCTGGGGCCGGACCATGTGCTGCTCGATGCCGAGAGCCGCGAATTCTACTCGACCGACCTCAGCTGGCGGCCGCGCGAAGTGGCCGAGATGATCCTGCAGCCCGGCACGACCGAGGAGCTGGCCCAGGCGGTGGGCGTCGCGACCCGTGCCGGCTATGCCGTGGTGCCGCGCGGCGGCGGCATGTCCTACACCAGCGGCTATACGCCGGAGCGCCAGCGCAGCGTGGTGATCGACATGCGCCGCATGAACAAGGTGCTCGAGGTCAACAAGGACGATATGTATGTGATCGTCGAGACCGGCTGCACCTGGAAGGACCTGTACGAGACGCTGCAGCCGCTGGGCGTGCGCACGCCTTATTGGGGCCCGCTCTCCGGCGCCTATGCGACGGTGGGAGGCGCGCTCTCCCAGAACAGCCTGTTCCATGGCTCGGGCACCGGCGGCACAGCGGCGGAGAGCGTGGTGGGGCTGAAGGTGGTGCTGGCCGATGGCTCGCTGCTCACCACCGGCAGCTGGGCACACAAGAATTCCAAGCCGTTCTGGCGGCACTTCGGCCCGGATGTGACCGGCCTGTTCACCGCCGATACCGGCGCCATGGGCGTCAAGGCCGTGGCGGCGCTGCGGCTCGTCACCACGCCGCAGCACACCGGCTATCTCTCCTACAAGTTCGATACACTGGAGGCGATGCTGGCGGCGCAGGTGCGGATCGCCCGGCTGGGCATCTGCTCGGAATGCTATGGCTTCGACCCCTATTACAACGGCGGCTTTGAAAAGCAGGGCATCACCTTCGAGGAAGGCCTGTCGATTGTCGGCAAGATCGCCCGCAAGGGAGGGCTCAAGGGCCTGAAGCGTGCGGCACAAGTGGCGCTGGGCGGCAAGAAGATCCTGCAGAACGTGCCCTATTCCCTGCACATGACGCTGGACGCCCACACCGAGGTGGTGGCCGCCGAGCACACCGACATCGCCGCGGAAATCTGCACGGAGGAAGGCGGCACGGAAATGGCCAACTCCATCCCCACCGTGTTCCGCAATGCGCCGTTTGGCGGCGTGCGCACCATCCTGCTCGGCTCGGATGGCGAGATCTGGATTCCGGTGCACGGCTATTTCCCGCTCTCCCGCGCCATTCCAGCAGCGCAGACCACCGAGAAGTTCCTCGCCGATCGGCGGGCGCTGATGGACCAGTGGGGCATCAAGACCAGCTACCTCACCTGCTTCTCCGGCCCGGAATTCGTCATCGAGCCGAGCTTCTACTGGCAGGACGAGCTGGGCGATTTCCGCCTCTCGCTGATCGAGCCGGAGTTTGCCGAGAAGTGGAAGGACATTCCCGCCAACGAGGCACGGCGGCAGGTGGCGCTGCAACTGCGCGACGAGCTGCGGGACCTGTTCGATGGTCTTGGCGGCCTGCACCTGCAGATCGGCAAATATTACCCGTTCAAGGAAATCATGAACAACGAGGCGCTGCCGCGGGTGATCGAAGGGCTGAAGTCGGTGGTCGATCCGGACCGGTTGATGAACCCCGGCGCCCTCGGGCTGAACCGATAAAAGGGGGTTGGGGACGCAACGATGACTGAAACGCCTGCGTCCCCTACCGACTGGTCCCTCATCGAACGCTGGGACCGGGACTATTATCTGCACAACACGGCCGGCAAGGGCGAATATGGCTTCTGGGCGGTGGACCGGATGGACGGTGCCTGGCTGACCATGGCCGATGGCAGTCGGCTGCTCGATTTTCAGAGCCAGCTCATATCGGATTCGATGGGCCACCGGCACCCGGCCATCCACGCCGAAATTATCCGGGCGATGGACCGCTATGGCCATGTCTTCTTCGGCATGGCGAATGAGTATCGCGCCCGCGCCGCAAAGCTGATTATCGAGGATGTGCTGGGCGCTGACAATTGGGCGGGCCGCGTGCGCATTCTGGCCTCGGGCGGGGAGGCGGTGGACAATGCCATTACCATGGCCCGGCTCTACACCGGCAAACAGATCGTGCTCAGCCAGGCACATGGCTTCCACGGCCTTTCGGTGGGCGCCACCATGCTGCGCGGCTACCGCAACAACATCTCCAGCGCCGAGGCCGGTGGCCCAGTGCGCGATGTGCCGGGCTTTGCCTCCCAGGGCTTCATGCCGATCCCGCCTCCCGAGGGCGATGACTTTCAGACCAATGGCGAACTGCCCTCCATCGCCGCAACGCGCGCGATGATCCGCACGGTGGGACCCGAGAATGTCGCGGCGATCATCACCGAGCCGATGCTGGGTGCGGGCGGGCTGTTTCCGCATCCGGATTATATGCCGGCGCTCTATGCGCTGATCCGTGAATATGGGCTGTTGTGGATTGATGACGAAGTGCTGTGCGGCTTCGGGCGGCTCGGCCACTGGTTCGGCTATCAGATGTATCCGGACATCCATCCGGACATCATGGCCACCGGCAAGTCCATCAACGGCTCCAGCCTGCCTTCGGGCGCGGTGATTGCATCAAAGGCCATCGCGCAGTTTTTCGAGGATGCGCGCTGGTGGAGCGGCACGACCTGGGACGGGCATCCGCTCATTGCCGCGTCGATCGTCGGCTGTCTGGAGGCGATGCTGGCCGAGGACATGATCGGGCAGGTGCAGGCCAAGGGAAAAATCGTCCGCGCCGGGCTGGAGGCATTGAAGGCGCGCCATCCCAGCATCGGTCGGATTGGGGGTTCCGGGCTGTATTACGCCGTCGATCTTGTCGGCCGCAACGGCCAGCCGATCATCAAGGATGATCGCTACACCGGCTTCACCGGCGACCTGTCGCAGAACCCCAATGCCATCATCGGCCGGGAATGCGCAGCGCGCGGCGTGTTTTTGGGCGGCTTTGTGCCGAATACGGTCAAGGTCGGCCCACCCTTCATCATCAGCGAGAGCGAGATCGACACCGGTCTTGCCGCCTTCGACGCCGCGCTCGGCGTGCTGGAGGAAGGCTTGGGCTTTTAGATAGAGAGGAGAGACGACATGGATAAAATCGCCTGGGGCAGGTTTGCCCATTACCACTACAACGACACCGACCTTGCCGATGCGCCGGACATGGAGTTTCCGTTCGTGCCCGGCTCGCAGTTCCGCGCCGTCAACACCGGCATCAACGAGCCGGCAATGCAGGTGAACCTCGAGGACTTCTTCAAGGGCAAGGACATCCCCTGGACGCTGGCGCATGACGAGGCGCACTATGTCATCCAGGGCGAGTGCGAGATCGAATATCACCTGCCGCCGCTGATGCTGGAGAGCGGCAAGGTGGTGGTGAAGGCCGGCTCGACCTACTTCCTGCCCAAGGGCTGCCGGGTGGTGTGGCGCGTGCTCTCCGATACGCCGTTCCGCCACCTGTGCTTCTGCTACCCGAACCCCGGCTACCCGATCCCCGTTGCGCCCAGCAAGCTGGCCGAGGCTGGCAAGTGAAGTTCGGGGTATTCCTGCCCAACGGCAGCAACGGCTACATCCCGTCCAAGGCCAGCCCGGTCTACATGCCGACCTATGCGCACAACCGCGCGATCACACTGGAGGCCGAGCGGCAGGGGCTGGATTTCGTGCTCTCGATGATGAAGTTTCGCGGCTTTGGTGGCGAGACCGGCTATTGGGACGGCTGCCTGGAATCCTTCACGCTGATGGCGGCGCTGGCGGCGGAGACCTCCCGCATCGGGCTGTTCCCCAGCGTGACGCTGCTCAGCACCCACCCGGCAGTGGCGGCGCGGATGATCGCCACCATCGATGACATCAGCGGCGGCCGCTGCGGGCTCAACATCGTCACCGGCTGGAACAAGCCGGAATATACCCAGATGGGCCTTTGGCGCGGCGATGAGTATTTTGACCGGCGCTATGATTTTGCCGAGGAATATCTCTCCATCGTCAAGGCGCTGTGGCGGGATGGCAGCGTTACCCACCGCGGCGAGTTCTTCCAGCTGGAAGATTGCGCCATGCTGCCCAAGCCGGGCCGCGAGATCCCCATTGTCTGCGCCGGGCAATCGCCCAAGGGCATCGCCTTCACCGCCAAGATGGGTGACCATAATTTCGTGATTGCGCATGAGGAGGCGCTGGCGGGCATTGTCGCCAATGTCCGGGCCGAGAGCGCCAGCCACGGCCGCACGGTCGGCACCTATGCGCTGTTCCAGATGGTGCTGGCGCCGACTGACGCCGAGGCACGCAACATCGCCGACCGGATCGTCGCCGGGGCCGACCAGGGCGCGATTGCCAACATCATGGCCAGCGCCGCGCTCGATACCAATGTCGGCGGCACCTCCGAGCGGATGAAGGCCGGGCTGGCGCTCTCGCTGGAGGCCGGCAACATGGGCTTCATGGGCATCCCGGTCATCCATGGCAGCCCCGATACAGTGGCCGCCAAGATCGATGACATCGCGGCCGCCACCGGCATCGAGGGCATGCTGTTCAGCTGGCCGGATTTCGTGCCCGGCATCCGCGATTTCGGCGAGACGGTGATGCCGAAGCTGCGGGCCGCGGCTTCGCAGCTCGCCTAGCCGGGCGAGGCATCGAGGATCTGCGCGCTGAGCGGGGCCATGTGCAGAGCGAGCGCCCGCCAGCGGCCACCCTCCAGCGTGCAGACCGCCGTGCAATAGCCGGGACGCAGGCGGAAGCCGGCGTTCCGGGGCTTGCCGCGCTGGCTGTAGTAGGCCGAGACGATGCCTGTGTTGCCGTGGACAGCGGTGCGGACTTCGAGGAGCTTCACGTCCATCCGCTCCCAATATTGGCCATGGAAGCCGAGATGATCGGCATAGCCGGCCCGATCCAGCGGGAACGGCACATCGGAATCAATGGCCAGCGCCGCATCGTGAAGGAAGGCCAGGCGCGCGGCGGCAACATCGCCGGGCTTGTCCGCCGGCGTGGCGAAGGCGGCGCGGAAGGCCGCCTCCAGCGCAGCAGCGTCGGGCTGCTGGGCCGAGGCGCTTGTGGCGGCAGCGGCGAGGCCGATGGCGACGAGCTTGACCGCATCGCGGCGACCGATGGCGTTGGAAATGCGCATGCTGATGTCCTCAACCCGGGGATTGCGTGGTGACATGGCCGATGACCGGGCTCTGCTGCCAGCTGGCGAGGCGCCAGCCGGCGGCGGCCTGCGTCCAGCCCTGGCTGAACAGCATTGGGCGCAGGCGGAAGCCGGCATCGCGGGGCTTGCCGCGGAACATGGCGAAGCCGGTGACAACGCCGGTCGTGCCGCTGACCGCAAAGCGCGGGCTGCTCGGCTTCCAGGCGAAGCCTTCCCAATTGTCCGGCCCGTGGAAGGCGATGTGGGCCTGGAAGCCAGCCTTGTCGACGCGGAAGGGCAAATCCTCGTCCATGATCATCGCATCGGGGAGCATGACGCCATAAAAGCCATCGAGATCGCCCTTGGCGAGCGCCGCCGTTAGCGCCTCGAAAGCCGCCTGCAAGCTTGCAATGGTCATCCGCGTCTCCCCTGCTTGTCGCGCATATGCAAGAACTGTATGCAAAATCGAATATGATTCGTCGAGAGGGACACGACATGCAGGTGCGCAAAGGCTATTCGGACTGCAGCGGCGGGCAGGTGCACTACAGGCACATCGCCGGCAGCGGCACGCCGATCATCTTCTTCCACCAGACGGCGAGCTCCGGGCAGATGTGGCTGAAGACCATGGAGCGGCTGGCCGGGCGCTGGCCGATGTACGCCTTTGACACGCCGGGCTTTGGCGGCTCGTTCGATGCCGAAAAGGATTCAGCCCCGGCGATGACGCAATATGTCGAGTGGCTCTATGAGGCGGTGCACAACGCCGGGATCGAGCAGGCGCATATTGTCGGGCATCACACCGGCTCGTGCATTGGCGTCGAGATGGCGGCGCGACATCCGGAGCTGGCCCGGTCCCTGACGATGATCGGGCCTGTGCCGTTGACCGATGAGGAGCGTCTGGAATTCTCGAAGCACTTCGGGATTCCGTTCCAGCCAGTGGTGAGCGGCAGCTACCTGCTGGAGAATTGGGAGTATCTGCGGATGCTCGGAGCACATGCCGACCCGCTGCTGATCAACCGCGAAATGTCTGACCAGCTGCGCGCCTGGTGGGGCCGCGTGCTGAGCTACAAGGCTGTGTGGGGACAGGATTTCCCACTGTATTACAAGCAGATAAGTTGCCCTATGATGATCGGCGCAGCGCCGGACGATGTGCTCCACGCCTATCTCGGCCGGGCCGCGGAGATGCGGCCGGACGCGCGGGTGCTGCCGCTGCAGGGCGCCAACTTCGAGCCGGATCTCGATGCCGACAATTTTGCCGCCGGACTGGCCGACTTCCTGGGCGGCGTTGAAAAGGGCTGAGCAACGCCGGCCGCGTCTGCAACAACATCCCCGGGCGGCAGGCAGACATGCCCGCCGCCCGGCCTGCGTTCAACGGCTCAGGATCTTGCGGTTGAGCACAGTTTGCGTCGATTGGTCGTAAAGACCGGTGAGTCGCTCCAGCGCGGCCGCGGCGCCCTCCAGTGATTCGACCAGGCCATTCACGTCCCCGATCAGGCTGACGAGGATTTCGTCACGCAAAGCGGCGTAATCATCAGTCGCCTGCTCGCCGGATTCGGTGAGCCGATAGCCGGCTTCGCGCTTGGAATTGCCGGTAATCCGCTCGATCAGGCCAGCCTGCTCGATCTTGCGCAGTGAGTACTGGATTGTCGACACATCATTGCGGTTCATAAAGAGCAGCAATTCCGAGAGATTTTGCGCCCCGCCGCGCATCCGCAGCGAGTGCAGAAGCCGCACATCCTGGGGGTTCAGCGCCGTGCTGCTGACGCTCTTGTGCAGAAAAAATCCCCATCTTTCAAATGCTTCGAAGGATCGCATCATCGCCAGTTCGGCGCGGGTGAGCGAGGCCGCCGTCTCCCCCGTGGTCATGTACCGGTCCGGGCTCCGCTCTTCCATGGTGACGCCTTTCCAAATTTGGCTGCAAATTAGCTGCGTTAACAGCAGTAAAACATCCTCATAGCAGCGCAATTGTTTTTTGTTGACTTCATATCCGATTCCAAGCCTTATTTTGTATACAAAATGAAATGCGAAGCGGGGGAACGCTTCACAACCCCGACCGGGGCAACTGCCGCGAGGCAGCCCGGCCGGAATGATCAGGGAGACCGGCTCTGCAGGTGCAGCGCCGGAACAGGAGGGAGAACTTTATGGATATGCGACTGAAACTGACCGCCAGCCTCGCCGCAATCGCGCTTGCCAGCACGCTCGGCGCATCCGCCGCCACGGCGCAGGAAGCACAGGCTCCTGCCGCCGAAGCGCCGAACGATGCCGCCGAGATCATCGTGACCGGCACCAAGCGCGACCAGAAGTTCATCGATGTGCCGGTGGCCGTGCAGGTGTTCAGCGAGGCCGCCATCACGCAGGCCGGCATCAGCCGCCCGCAGGACTTCCTGGCGCTCACCCCCAACGTGACCTTCCAGACCTCGAACCATGCCGGCGAATTTTTCGTCAACATTCGCGGCCAGACGTCGGTTCGCCAGTCGGAAGGCGCGGTCGCCATCGTGGTCGATGGCGTGCAGCTCGTGACCCAGAACGAGTTCAATGGCGAACTCTTCGATGTCCAGCAGATCGAAGTGCTCAAGGGCCCGCAGGGCGCGCTCTACGGCCGCAACGCCGCTGCCGGCGCCATCATCATCACCACCAAGGCGCCCACCGACGAGCTCGAAGGCCAGGCCACCTTCGGCTATGGTAACTGGAACACCGCCCGCGCCAACGCCAGCATCGGCGGCGCCATCATCCCCGGCAAGCTGCGCTTCCGCCTCTCCGGCTCGATCAGCGACAGCGATGGCCCGTTCACCAACATCAACACCGGTGAGAAGGTCATGCGCTCCACCGAGAAGCAGGGCCGCCTGCGCCTCGATTGGCAGGCCGGCGAGGACACCAAGGTGGATTTCCGCGCCAATGTCAGCCGTGTCGATGCCGGCGCCATCGCCTTCAACTCCCAGGTGGTTGGCGCCACCCAGGGCGGCGTGCTGACCACCGTGATTGATACCAATGCCACCAATGGCGAGTGGACCAACGACGTGCCCGGCAACAACCGCCAGGACAAGTTCAACACCTCGCTGAAGATCGACCATGATTTTGGCGGCATCAGCTTCACCTCGGTGTCCAACTTCAGCAAGATCACCGATGCCTATCAGGCCAAGAACTACCCCTATGGCGCCTGGAACTTTGCCGGCAACAGCTTTGTAACCGATGCGCTCTCGCCGGGGCTGGGCCTCGATATCCTCGCCGTGTTCGGGGACAACACCCAGAAGTTCCGCATCGCCAACCGCGCCTTCACCCAGGAGTTCCGCATCACTTCGGCCAGCGACCAGCGGCTGCGCTGGCAGGCCGGCTTCTTCTTCCTCACCTCCAAGCGCAACTTCACCACCGAGCAGGGCCTCAACGGCCGGCTGCCGCGCGATGCCGATGGCAATTTGCTGCCGCCGTTCGTGATCAGCGGCACTGACATCGGTGCTCCGGTGGCGCCGGTTGATCGGCAGATCATCGGTGGCGGCTCAATCCTGCCGACCGTCGGCATCGATGGGCCGGACACCAACAACGGCACGCTCAACTATGATCGCAACGCCTACACCTCGCGCAACTACGCGCCGTTCGGCAACATCCAGTATGATGTGACTGACAACCTCGAGCTGCAGCTTGCCCTGCGCTATGATATCGAGCGCCGCACCGTGCGCACCGAGACGCCGGATATCGCCAACCCGTTCTTCGGCGTGGCACCGGGCGCACCGGCCTCCACCTACAACCTGTGCGTTGCCACCACCGGCCGCACGGCGGCAAACTGCTTCGAGGAACGCACCTTCAAGCAGCTGCAGCCCAAGGCGACCGTCACCTACAAATTCCCCTCGGGCAACGGCTCGGTTTATGCCGGCTTCGGGCGCAGCTTCAAATCGGGCGGTTATAACCCGATCGGCACCCGCGCCACGCTGGTGGTCGGCATTCCGGACATCCTGGTGCAGGACAGCTATGACAAGGAAGTCGCCGATGCTTACGAAATCGGCTTCAAGTCGCAGTTCTTCGATCGCCGGGTCAGCCTGAACGGCGCCATTTACCACACCACGGTCCGCAACTCGCAGCAGTTCGAATTCTTCCCGACCGGCGGCATCCAGGCGGTGTCGCAGATCAAGAAGGTTCGCATCCAGGGCTTCGAGTTCGATATCAACGCCCGCCTCACGGACACGCTGACCGTGTTCGGCGGCTTTGGTCTCGCCGACAGCAAGATCACCGATATCGACAGCCTCAACCCGGCCGACCGGGCGGACATCATCGGCAACCGCGTGCCGTTTGCTGCGGATTACAACGCCAGCGCCGGCGGCCAGCTGCTCCAGCCGATCACCGACGACATGAGCGTGCTGGCCCGTGCCGATTGGACCCGCAGCGGCTCGATCTGGTACGACCAGCGCAACCAGGCCAACACCCGGCGCGACCCGATCGATCTCGTCAATGCCCGCCTCGGCCTGACGACCGACCGTTGGGACCTGACGCTGTGGTCCAAGAACCTGTTCAACAAGCGCTACAACTCGGATGCGGTGGTGATCCTGCCGCAGGCGCATGCCGTGTTCCGCGCCTTCACCCGCAGCTTCGGCCTTGAGGGCAAGGTGCGGTTCTGATCATCAATCGCCGGCGCGGGCAGCCCCCGCGCCGGCCCTTGAGGGAGTGTTAAACATGCCTGTCGGCCTTGCGCCCACGGCCCGCTCGGGCTTCAGCTTCCACCATATCGATGCCGCAGCCCATGCGGCGCTGGATGCTGCCCCGCTGCTCGATCTGCCCTTCAACCCCGGTGTGAAGATCCGCGGCTACAGCGCCATCAACCAGCCGAACTGCCAGGTGATCGTCGAGGATTTCCTGCCCGGTGACGAGTTCTCATGGACCTTCGTCCATGATGAATTCCAATATTGCATCAGCGGCGAGATGGAGGTGGAGGTGTTCCTGCCGCCGCTCTACGCCGAGAGCATCAAGGCCCATATCAAGCCTGGCACGGTGTTCACCTATCCGCTGGGCGCGCGCAAGCATGTGAAGGTGCTCGGCACCGTGCCGTTCCGCCACATCTGCTTCTGCCCGCCCAGCCCGGACTATCCCTTCCCGACGCTGGAAGAGCTGAAAGGCGCCTGACATGGCCGATCATTCCACCATTGATGACACGCGCTACGTGGGCCAGGCGGTCCGCACCATCGAGGGCCGCGCGCCGATCGTGGGCGCAGCGCGCTACACCAACGACTTCGTGTTTCCCGGCCAGCTCTACGCCCATATCGTGCGCAGCCCGCACGCCGCGGCGCGGATCCGCCGCATCGACACCTCGGGCGCGCTGAAGGTTTCGGGCGTGGTGCGGGTGCTGGATGGCGCGGAGGCTGCCGCCCATATCAAGCCGATCACCCATTATATCGACCCCGCCGTGTTTGGCGGCAAGAGCGCCGAAGTGCGCGTGATGGCCGTGGACGAAGTGTGGTGCTACGGCCAGCCCGTGGCCGTGGTGGTGGCCGAGGACAAGCGCACCGCGCGCTTTGCCGCCCAGCGCATCCAGATCGTATATGACGTGCTGGAGCCGGTGCTCGATGCCGAGGCGGCGACCGCGCCGGACGCCCGCATCGTGGTGCCGGGCTGGGACAGCAACATCATGATGCAGGCGCCGTTCCGCAACGGCGATCCGGATGCGGCCTTTGCGAAGGCGGCGCATGTGGTGAAGACCAGCGTGGACATCCACCGCTTCTCCACCCAGCCCATCGAGACGCGCTGCTACAACGCCGTGTGGGAACACGACATCGAGGGCGTGACGCTCTATGCCACGGCACAGAACCCGCATCCGCTGCGCCATGTGCTCTCGGAAGTGCTGGGCATGCCCGAGAGCAAGATCCGCGTACATGCGCCGGTGATCGGCGGGGCGTTCGGCATGAAAATGCACGGGCACCCGGAGGAGGCGCTGATGTGCCTGCTCGCCAAGCTGACCGGCCGGCCGGTGAAATGGACCGAAACCCGCGAGGAGTGCCTGCTGATCGGCGCCCGCGAGCAGCGCCACCACATGGAACTGGCGCTGGACGCGGACGGCGTGATCCTGGGCCTGCGGGACCGCTATTTCGCCAATGTCGGCGCGCCCTCCGCCTGCCCCGGCTGGGGCATGGCCTTCCTCACCGGCCTGACCATGCCGGGGCCTTATGCCGTGCGCGATATCGATGTGCAGATGACGGTGGTGATCACCAACAAGCCATCGTGGAATGCGGCCCGTGGCTATGGCAAGGAATCGACGGCGCTGGCGCTGGAACTGGCGATAGAGGATGCTGCCCGCCAGCTCGGCATGGACGCCGCCGAGATCCGGCTGAAGAACTTCATCCGCGCCGAGCAGTTCCCCTACAACAGCCCCACCGGGCTGGTCTATGACAGCGGCGATTATTCCGGCGCGGTGCTCAAGGCCATGCACGCCATCGGCTATGAAGGCTGGAAGGCCAGGCAGGCGGAAGGGCCAAAGGATGGCAAGTACATCGGCATCGGCGTGGCCTTCGAGCTGACGCCGGAGGGAGGCGCTCTGCCCGGCACGATGGTCGCGGGCTATGACAGCAGCTCGGTGCGGGTGGCGCCTGATGGCTCGGTGCGGATCCTCACCGGGGTGACGACTCCCGGCACCGGCAACCCCACCGGCATCGCCCAGATCGTGGCCGATGAGCTGGGCGTGACGATGGACGCCATCGAGGTGACGCAGGGAGACACCACCACCTGCCCCTACGGCTTTGGCAATTACTCCGGCCGCAGCACCATCGTGGGCGGCGGCTCGGCGGCGCTGGCGGCGCAGCAGGTGCGCGCCAAGGTGGTGACCGTGGCAGCAGCGCTGTTCGACGTACCGGAGGCAGACGTGGAGCTGCACCGCGGCGTGTTCAGCGTTAAGGGCCAGCAGGGCCGGACGCTGACCTTCAAGGAGGTGTGCTACGCCGCCTATACCGGCGCCTACAGCGTCGCACATGGCATCACGCTGCCGCTGGAGGCGACCGCCACCTTCAAGCCCTCCAACATCCGGCACACGCCAGATGAGAACGGCCGGATCAACCCCTACCCCAGCTATTCCAACGCCGCCTATGTGACGGTGTGCGAAGTGGATGTGGAAACGGGCAAAACCAAGGTGCTGGCCTTTGCCGCCGCACATGATTGCGGCCGGGTGATCAACCCGGTGCTGGTCGAAGGCCAGGCGTGCGGCGCCATCTCCTTTGGCGTGGGCGGCGCGATGTTCGAGGCGATTGCCTTTGACAGCTCGGGCCGGCAGCTCACCCGCTCGTTCATGGACTATGTGATGCCGCGCAGCGAGGACCTGCCGGCAGTGAAGATGGTCCACCACGACAGCCCCAACCCCGTCACCTACATGGGCCTCAAGGGCGCCGGCGAGGCCGGGGTGGGCGGGTCTGCCGCCGCTGTCGTCAATGCCATCAACAATGCGCTGATCCCGCTTGGCGTGTCGCTGAACACCCTGCCGCTCAGCGCACCCAATGTGTGGGGCGCCATCCAGGCGGCTCGCAAGCGTGGCCAGAGGGAAGCTGCGGAATGAGCCTTTATCCAAGCTTTGCACGGCCGAATTCGCTGGCGCAGGCGAGTGAACTGCTAGCCGGGCTCTCCGGCGGCAGTGTCATCATCGCCGGTGGCCAGGAGATCATGCCACACATCAACCATGGCGCGATGCAGCCCGACATCTACATCGATATCGGCGGGCTGAAGGAGCTGCGGGGCATCTCCGAGGCCGACGGTGTGGTGAGCATCGGCGCGCTGACCGTGCACCGCGAGCTGCAGGGCAACGCCATCGTGGCGGAAAAGCTGCCGATGCTGGCCGATGCCGCCAGCCGTGCCGGCGGTGGCCGGCAGGTGCATAACCGGGCGACGCTCGGCGGCAACCTGGTGGCGATGCACCCGCTCTACGATATCGCGCCGGCGCTGCTGGCGCTGGGCGCCGAAGTGGAACTGGTGAAGGCGGGCGAGACCCGGCGGACCAGCCTTGCGGCGCTGATGCACGAGACCAGCCATGGGCTGGGCAGCGAGGCGATCCTGGTGCGGGTGCTGGTGCCGGCGATGGCTGCCGGCACGGGCTGGGCCTATGAGAAGCTCAAGCTGTCCGGCGGGGCCTATGGCTCGGCCAATGCCGCAGCAACAGTGCAGCTGGACGCCGGCCGGATCACGGCGGCGACGCTGACGATCGGCGCGGTGGCGGACCGGATCATCGATGCAGCGGCTGCCGTGCAGGGGCTCATCGGCCAAGCCTGGACGGCGGCAGCGGCCGAGCAGCTGGAGCTGCGCTGCCCGGCGCTGGTGAAGCAGCCGCTCTCCGACCAGCAGGGCAGCGGCGAGTGGCGCCAGGCGATGGCCGGCGTGGTGGCAAGGCGCGCCATGGCAGCAGCCGTGGCCAGAGCAGGACAGAAATGATGGACGACCTGTTGGTTCAGAGTGTGCTGGTGCAGTGGCGCGTCAACGGCAAGCTGCACGAGATCGAGGCGATGCCCGGCATGTCCCTGCTCGATGCGGTGCGTGAGCAGCTGGGCCTGACGGGCACCCATATGGGCTGCCAGACCGGGCATTGCGGCGCTTGCACGGTGATGCTGGACGGGCGGATCGTGAAATCCTGCCTCACCCAGGCGGCCACGCTGCCGCGCGCCGAGATTGTCACCATCGAAGGGCTGAAGCGCGCCGATGGCACGCTCAACCCGGTGCAGCAGGCGTTCTGGGACGAGGCCGGCTTCCAGTGCGGCTATTGCGCGCCGGGCATGCTGCTTTCCGCCATGGAACTGCTTGCCGAGCATCCGGACCCCACCGATGCCCAGATCGACACCGGCCTTGCCGGCAACCTGTGCCGCTGCACGGGCTATCGCAGCCTCGTGCGCGCCGTGAAGGCCGCGGCTGCCAAGATGCGTGAAACCAGCTGAACCCCCGTCTTTTCAAGGAGAATACCCATGGCCACTGTCGCCGCTACTGCCGCTGCCCCGCGCATCATCGATATTCCGGTGCGCACTGCCACCCCCGAGGCGCTGGCGCGCTACGGCACGGTGCTGGGCTATGATCCCAAGGTCGCGCCGATGCCGATCGACTTCTACGATGGCGCCGCCAAGGTCCGCCGGGTTGCCGAGTTCAAGTCCCAGGGCGATATCGAGATGCCGATCGTGACCGTCCAGCGCCGGCCGCTGCAGGTGCGCTGGATGGAACGCCACTTCAAGCACACCCAGGCTTTTGTGTCGCTCGGCTCCAAGCCGTTCATCGGCGTGTTCGCCCCGGCCAACGAGGGCGAGATCCCCGATATCGACAAGGTCGAGGCCTTCCTGTTCGATGGCAGCGCCGGCTTCATGATGCACATCGGCGTGTGGCATGATTTCCCCTTCGCCGTGCTCGATGACACCAACCTCATGGTCATCCTCACCAAGCAGGCAACCGACGGCCTGGTGCGGGACAATGTCATCCAGGACGAAGCGCTGGGCGAGGACCTTGACAAGAAGGACCTCACGGCGCGCCTCGGCATCCGCCTCAACCTCGTGCTCTGACATGCAGGCCGAGCGCAACGGCCAGGGCCGCCATGCCATGCTGCCGCAAACGACTGCCGAGGAGTTCTCTCGGCAGGAGTTTGTGAAAAGCCTCAAGCTGCACCTCGCCACAAAGGTCTCGCCGGGCAACCGGGATGCCTATGAGGCGCGGGCGCGGCCGGCTTATGCCAAGGCGCAGGGCCGCGCCCCCGAGAACCACGGCGAAATCCGCAAGGCCATGGCGGGCGAGCCCTATTTCACCTTCTGGAGCGCCATGCTGCGCAACAGCCAGGAGATGATGTGGAAGGCCGTGCAGATTCCGGTCGAGCGGCAGTTACCGGCGCTGCTTGCCGCCAGTGCCGCTGCGGATGGCCCCGGCTCGCTGCGGCTCGACCCCGCGCTGGAGATTCCACGCTACCACCGCAGTGTCGATATCCATTGCATGCCCGGCGGCTACCACAGCGAGTTCACCGCCGATGATGTCGCCAATGGCGCGGTGTATGACAGCGGCGTCTATGTGTACGCCATGGGCCGCATGGGGCCGTGGAACGCCGACATCGGTGACACAACCATCGCGTGGATCAAGGCCAACAACCCCGGCTTTGCGCCGCGCCGTATCCTCGACATGGGTTGCACCGTCGGCCACTCCACCCTGCCCTATTGCGATGCCTGGCCCGAGGCCGAGGTCCATGCCATCGATGTTGGTGCGCCGGTGCTGCGCTATGCCCATGCCCGCGCCCGCTCGCTGGGCAAGGCCGTGCACTTCAGCCAGCAGAACGCCGAGGCCACGGACTTTCCGGATGGCAGCTTTGACCTGATCGTCAGCCATATCCTGGTGCACGAGACCAGCAACGCCGCGATGCGCAACATCATGCGCGAGTGCAACCGGCTGCTCGCGCCGGGCGGCATCGTCGTCCATGCCGAGACGCCGCCGTATCGCGACCTGCCGGTCTATGATGCCTTCATGCTCGATTGGGACACGCGCAACAACAACGAGCCCTATTGGAGCGCCTCCCACGAGATCGTGGCTGCCGACATTGCCGCCGAAACCGGCTTTGACCCGGCCAGCGCCTTCGAGGCCTACCAGACCAGCGCTTTCGACGTGGCGGAAGCCCAGCGGCTCAAGGTGTTCCAGGGCGGGGACTTTGGCGGCGGCGGCCAATGGTGGCTGTGGGGCGCCCGCAAATGAGCGACCCCATCCCGCTGCAGCAAAAGGCCCGCGGCGACCGCCCGCAGTATTTCGAAGACCCGGCGGTGGAGAAAAACCTCTCCATCACGCTGGCGCTGGCCGGCGAAGTGGCGGTGCTGCGCGACAGGCTGGACAGCATCGAGCGGCTGCTCGAAGCCGGCCAGCCGCTGAGCCGTGCCGCCATCGATGGCTTCGTGCCCGATGCCGGCGTGCGCGCCGAGCGGGATGCATGGCGTGAGCGCTACCTCGAGAATGTCCTGCGCATCGTCCATCAGGAGCGCGAGGAACTGGCCCGGCAGGCCGTGGCGGCCACCGAACCTTATGACGCCGCCATCGCCTTCACGGAGACCGGGCAATGACAGGCAGCATCACCCGCCGCTACGCCAATTGCCGCGATGGCCAGATCCACCTGCGGGAAGCCGGCCCCGCCGATGCCCCGGTGATCGGCTTTTATCACCAGACTGCTTCCTCGGGCGTGATGTTCGAGAAGGTCATGCTGCAACTGGCGGATCGCTATCGCTGCCTGTCGTTCGATTCTCCCGGCTTTGGCCAGAGCTACCAGCCGGCGGACATCCCCAACCTCTCCTATAATTGCGACCGGCTGATGGAGGCGATGGACGACCTTGGCGTGCGGCAGTTCCATGCCTGCGGCCACCATACCGGCGGTTGCGCCGCCATCGAGATGCCCTCGCGCCACCCCGGCCGGCTGCTCTCGCTGACCCTCATCGGCCCGGTGCTGGTCAATGATGCGGAGAAGGCCGAGTATCGCAAGGTCTTCGTCCAGCCGTTCAAGCCCGAGGCGAGCGGCGCGTTCCTGCAGACCGCCTGGGACTATCTCAAGATGCTCGGCGCCGACCATACGCTGGAACTGCACCTGCGCGAGATGGTCGATCACCTCATCGCCCACCGCACCATGCCCATGGCCTTCAATGGCGTGTGGAACCAGGACGTCGAGCACTTCTACCGCGGCGTCGATGTGCCGCTGCACATCATGTGCTCGCGCGACGATGTGCTGTGGCCGCTGTTCGAGCGCGCCGCCGCAATGCGGCCCGATGCAAAACAAACCATCGTCGGCGGAGCCGATTTCCAGCCGGACCGGGATCCGGAAGGCGTTGCCCGCGGACTCGCGGATTTCATCACCGGGCTTTGAAGAAGGACCAAGCAATGCAACTTGCCACCGATCTGATGGTGTTCCTGCCATACACACCGCGCGCCGATTCCTATGCGCGCGGCTATGACCAGTGGCTGCGCGACGTGGATGCGCCGTTCTTCAACAGTGTGCCGGGCATCCTGCATTACTCGAACTGGAAGGTGACGAACCCGGCCCCCGGCGCCTTCACACATTTCGATTTCATGTATCTCGACCCGGCGCTCGCCGATGGCGTGTGGACCAACCAGGCCGTGATCGAATTCGCCGGCGGCTGGACGGAAAAATGGGGCATCGACCCCAAGGCCGCAGACCTTTCGGTGAACTACAACAGCTACCGGCTGAAGCGGCTGAGCGGCCAGAGCCTCTTCGAGCCAGGCGGCGTGCGCATTGCCGGGGCTGCCTCGGCGACCCCGCGCTTTGGCGGCGCGGTGTGGGAAGTCGAGCAGCCGATGGTCGGCACTAGCCCGACGCCGTTCTACGAGTTCGCCTTTGGCGCCGCTGCCGCGGCCGCCACTGGCCCGGCTGACAGCATGACCGGCACGATCATCGCAGCACCGGGCCTCTGAGCGCCCACAAGCTGCTTGCCACCTTGGGAGAGACACATGCACAATATCAGCCGCGAAGACCCTGGATTCTACAACCTGCTGGCGCTGAACCGCAGCCGGCTCGATGCCCCGGCGCCCATCGGCGGGCTGGTGGGCGCGCTGATGAGCCACGATCCCCGCAGCGGCGCTTCCACCTGGGTGGTGGAGATTCCGGCCGGCTGGCGGGCGCGCACCGATGCCGCGCTCGGCTCGCTGGAGTTCTTCCTTTGGAGCGGCTCGCTGTCCCTTGATGATGGCAGCACTGAGCACCAGGAAGTCGGCGGCTCGGGCTATATCCATGTGCCGCAGCTGTGCGGCGGTGGCGAACTGTTCTCGCGCAAGGGCGCGCTGGCGCTGGCGCTGTGGAACCCGAACCTGCCGTGCTTCCCCTACCCCTACACCCGCAACCGCACCATCAAGCCGCACGCCGAGACCTGGGTGAACAGCGTGCCCGGCGGCCATGGCGTGATGCACAAGTCCCTCCGCAAGCCCGATCCGGTCCCGCACCCCACCGATGAGGGCTTTGATGGCGGGCCGGGCGGCTACTTCCGCTTCCAGTATATCGAGCCGGGCATGGTGGCGCCCAAGGAGCATGTGCACCATGAGTGCTTCGAGGAGATCATCCTGCTGCAGGGGGATTGCTTCCTGCTCAACGAAGGCCAGATGGGCATCGGCAGCGTGGTGGTGCACCCGCAGGAATTCTACCATGCGCCCTTCGCTTCGCGCAGTGGCGCACTGATCCTCGTCCACACCGATGCGCCGATGGGCTACCCATGGCCACCGCGCGATTACCCGGAGGTGGAGAAGATCGTCGGCGCCTATCTCGATGATGCGCGCTGGGATGTGCCGACCCAGCATGTCGATTGGCCCGACCATCCGCTCAAGGCGATCCAGGAAGAATCTGCCGCCTACCAATCCTGGCGCAAGGAGGGGGACAGCAACCTGTGGGGCGATGGCGAAAGCGGCCTGCAGATTCCCTATCGCCCCGGCGGGCGCGGCACGGCCTCCAAGTTCCGCGGCAGCTGGAAGCGCTGCGGCTGCGAGTGAGGCGGGTGGGGCCCTAGAGCCCCACCGTCAGCCCGCCATCGACAACGAGCGTCTGCCCGGTGAGGTAGCTGGCCTTCTCGGAGACCAGGAAGGCCAGCACCTCGGCGATCTCGGATGCCTCGCCGATCCGCCCGAGCGGCACGCCCGGCGCGGCGGCAGCCAGCCCTTCCGGCCCCATGGAATTTTCCACGGACAGCGCCTGCGCCGTGCGGATCAGGCCGGGCGCAACGCCGTTCACCCGCACATTGTGCTTGGCAAGCTCGCACGCCGCGGCCTTCACCAGCCCGGTGATGCCGGCCTTGGCGGCTGAGTAATGCCAATGGTCGTCCCAGCCGACGACCGCGCCGGCGATGGAGGAGACACAGGCGATGGCGCCCTGCCGCCGCGCGCTCATTGCCGGCGCAGCGGCGCGGATGAGGCGGAACTGCCCCTTGAGATCGATATCGAACACCTCGTCCCACTTTTCATCGGTGAGGATTTCATAGCCGGCGCGCGGCGCGATGCCGGCGTTGACGACAAGCGCCGAAAGCGCGCCGAAGCGGGCGTTGGCGGCGGCGACCACAGCGGTGCAGGCGGCCGTGTCCGTCACGTCCAGCCGCGCGAACTCGGCGTTGCCGCCAGCGCTGCGGATGGCGGCGGCCACAGCCTCGCCCTCGGGAGCCAGCACATCGGTGACGAACACATGATAGCCCTCCCGGCCCAGCACAAGCGCCGTCGCAGCGCCGATTCCGATGCCGCCACCCGTTACCAGTGCCGCTTTTGTCGCAGCTGTCGTCATGGGCCAAAAATCTCCGAATAGCGTTTGCGATCAAGGACTAATCTTGCCAGATTGCACGCGCTGCGCAAGCCTCCCACGCTAATTGTTAAGTATGCAAAGCCTTGACGCGTTGTGGGAGGAAGCGCATGGAAGTATCTGGAATTCAACGCGTGTTTGGCTGGGGGGAGTCGATCATCATGCCACCATTGGCCCGATGGCTCGGCTATGCCGGCCTGCTGCCACAAGCCTTTGCCGTGGGCTGGCTGGCCGTGGCTCCCAAGATGGTTGCCATCAACCTGCCGCTGCTGCTCGTGCATGGCTATGCGGCGCTGATCTTCAGCTTTCTGGGTGGCCTCTGGTGGGGCCTTGGCGCGGCAGCACGCGATCGCGCACCGGCCTGGGTGTGGGTGGTGGCGGTGGTGCCATCGCTGGTCGGGCTCGGCTCGATGGCGCTCATGGTGATGACCGGCATGAACATGCTGGCACTGGCCCTGCTGGGCATCGGGCTGGTGGCGGCGCTGCTGGTTGACCGGGAGCTGGTGGCGCTGGACCTGGCGCCCGCCTCATGGATGGACCTGCGCACACCGCTGTCGCTCGGGCTGGGCGGGCTGACGCTGGTGGCCGCCGCGCTCTCGTAGCGCTATTTCGGCGCGCGGCGGGCGGTGATGATCCGCACCGGCGCCTCGATCATCTGGCCCTTCATGGCGCCCTCGCCCTTGGTGGCGGAAACCGGCGCCAGCTGGATGGCCTTGACCACGTCCATGCCGGCCATAACGCTGCCGAAAGCGGCAAAGCCGAGGTTGTCCCCCGGCGCACCTGGCTTGGCATCCAGTGACGACAAGTCCCCGATTATGATGAAGAAATCCCCCGCGGCCGTGCCCGGTGCGCCGCGCGCCATCGAGATGACGCCGTTGGTGTTGGAGAGCCCCGTAAGGGTGGTCGGCTCATGCTTGACGGGCGGCAGCGAGCGCGCCGAGGCGCCGGCGACACCGCCCTGGATGAGGCCATATTCGTTGTTCGGCCCCATCGCCATGGCGCGGTAGAAATTGGTGCCATCTAGCTTTTTCTGATCGATGTAGCGCAGGAAATTGGCGCTGGTCAGCGGCGCGCGCTGCGTCTCCAGAGCCAGGGTGATCGGCCCGAGGCTGGTGGTGAGCACCACCTTCACGGTGGTGAAAACCGGGGGTTTCGGGGCTTCAGCGGGCACCGGTTCGGAAGAGGCCGGGAGCGGGGCCGGAACCTCCTGGGCGGCGAGCGGCGCCGCAGCGGCGAGCAGCAGGGCAAAAGCGGAGGCGAGCAAGCGGATCATGACGCCAGCTTAGCGCAAAAGCGCTGGACAGCCATGGCGCAAATCCACCATGAATTGCCGAGGGGGAGACACGGACGTGCCAGCCGAAGCGCGATGCCAGATGCGGCGAGGCCGCGGCGCATGAACCCCGCATTCAAGCCGGTGCAGCGCTTCCTGCAGAATGTCGGGCTGGCCCGGCTGCTCGTCACCATCATCTTCCTGGGCGTCGCCATCTTCATCGCCCGCTACAGCTGGCAGATGCCGGTTCTGGTTGAGACCGAGCGCGGGCTTTACGACGTGCGCAGCTACCTCTCCTCGCCTGTGGTGGCGCAGGATGATCGCATCGTCATCATCGTCTTCACCGAGGAAACGCTGGCCGCCACCGGCAAGCGCTCGCCGCTCGATCGCAAGCTGCTGGCGCAGGCGCTGACCAACATCGATGCCATGCAGCCCCGCGCCATCGGCATCGATATTCTCATCGACCAGGCCCAGCCCGATGATGAAGCGCTGGTCACCGCCTTTCGCCAGATGAAGACGCCCACCCGCCTCGCCACCGTGGCCGAAAACGAGGTCGTCCCCACCCTGCCGCCGTGGCAGGACAAGTTCCTGCGCAGCTTCCAGGCGCGCATCGCCTCGGCCAGTGTTGGCGGCGGCGATGTGCGGGTGGATGTGGATGCGGACAATGTCATCCGTCGCTTTCCCGCCCAGCTGCCCGGTGCCAAGCCGCTGCTGATGGACCTGATGGCGGCGGACGGAAAATGGGGCGGCACCCCGATGCGGGACTATGCCGGCGGCATCGGCTTCCGCCGCCCGCAGGACAATGAGCACCCGGTGTTCACCACCCTGCCCATCGACCTGTTTGCCGATCCGGCGATGGCCGCCGCCATGGCGCCGCTGGTCAAGGGCCGTTTCGTGCTGATCGGCGCCGAGCTTTCGATGGTCGATCAGTTCATGACGCCGCTCACCCGCGTGACGAGCGACACCACGGCGGGCGTGGAAATCCACGGCCACCTGCTCGCCCAGCGGCTCGATGGCCGGCGGCTGGCAATCCTGCCGGATTGGGCCATCGGCGCCTTCGCGCTGCTTGTCATCGCCGCCGGTGCGCTCACCAGCATCTCGCCGCTGGCGGCGGGCACCACCGCCGTGATCGGCGCCGGCGAGATCATCGCGCTGATCGGCCTGCCGTTCCTGCTCCAGCGCAACGGCATCGACACCACCGGGCTGCCGGCCGGCGGCTGGGTGATCGGCTTCATCATCGCCTATGCCGCCACCGCCACCTCGGCGCGCTCCATCGGCGTGGAGCAGCGCCAGTTCGCCCAGAGCGCGCTCGGCAAATATCTGCCGCCCGATATCGCCCAGCAGATCATCCGCGAGCCTGAGAAGCTGGCGCTGCACGGCGAGAAGCGCCAGATCTATGCGCTGTTCACCGATATCGAGGGCTTCACCTCGCTCAGTGACAGCGTGACGGCCGAGCAGCTCGGCACGCTGCTCAACGATTATCTCGACGACATGAGCCGCACGATCCTCAAATATGGCGGCACCATCGACAAGTTCGTCGGCGATGCCGTGATCGCCTTCTGGGGCGCGCCGGTCTCGCGGCCGGACGATGCTGACCGGGCGCTCGCCGCTGCCCGCGCCATCCAGGTGCTGAGCGCCAAGGCCATGGCCCGCACCGCCGCGCTGCGGGAAAAGGCGCTGGTGGCCGCCGGAGCCGACGCTGCGCCGCCGCCCGTGCCGGCCATCGGCCGCACCCGCGTCGGCGTGCATCGCGGCCCGGCGGTGGTCGGCAATTTCGGCGGGCATGACCGGATCCAGTACACCGCGCTCGGCGATGCGATGAACTGCGCCGCCCGCCTCGAATCCGCCAACAAGAAGCTTGGCAGCTACACGCTCGTCAGCATCGATGCGCTGGCCGCCATCGCGGACCCGGCCTGCCGCTGCCTTGGCCGCATCACCCTGCGCGGCCGGGGTGACCCGATTGAAGTCTATGAGCCGATTGGCGATTCCGCCGCGGCCAGGGAACACAACGCGCTCTGGCAACGATATGAAGCTGGCGACGTATCTGCGCTCGAGGCGTTCAAATCATTGGCCGCCCGCGCACCGGATGATATGGTTCTGGCACGCTTTATCAGCCGGATCGAAACGATCGGACCAGGAGGCAGTTATGTTGTCGGTTAGCACGCTCAGGGCCTCGCGGCTCATCACCGCCCTTGCCACGGCCACACTGCTGGCCAGCGCGGCAAATGCGGCGCTGGTGGTGCGCTCGGTGGGCAATGGCGTCGGCGCCTTTCCTGTCGGCAAGACAGTGGTGGCCGGCACCCCGATCACGCTGACGCCGGGGGACATGCTTACCCTGCTCGATGGCGCGACCACCCGCACCTTCCGTGGCCCCGGCACCTTTGACCTTGGCCGCGCCGCTGCGCAGACGACGACGCTGGCCGCCGCCGCCACGGCGCTCGATTCCCGCGCTGCCGTGCGCAAGCCGCGCCTCGGAACGGTGCGCGGCGTGCCCGCCATCGCCGGCCCGAGCCTGTGGGACGTGGAGCTGGATGCCGCCAATGCTGGGCCGCAATGCGTGGTGGACCCCGCCAACGTCACGCTGCGCCGCGCCATGACGACGACGAGCCGCACCATCACCATCGCCGCTGGCACCGGCAAGCCGGCCAGCGTGACGATGACGATGGGCGCTGCCACGGCGAAATGGCCCAAGGCGCTGCCCGCCATGGGCAGCTTCACCCTCACCGACAGTGCCGCCGGCAAGCGCAGCATCACCTTCACCAAGGTGCCGGCGCCGACAGGCGATGCCGCGACCGACGCCGAAGCACTGATCAAGGCGGGCTGCACGCAGCAGCTGGAGCGCTTTGTGAAGGGGCTGGAGACGGGCAAGGCCGCCGGCGACGATTGAGGCGCTTCTTGCGCGGTATTTCGAGGGGGCTGCGGGGGAGACTTCGCAGCCCTTTTTCGTGGGCGCACCAGGCTTCCCCTCGCGGCGGGCGAGAGACGCCAGAGGCTCCCGTGGGGGCTCGGCATATTCGGATAACGTGTGAACCCCCACCCCGCTCGGCTGGTGCCGAGTCGCCCTCCCCGCAAGGGGGAGGGAGGCAGACCCGGCTTATTGCAGCGGCCGCGCGCCATCCCCGACGATGGCGAAGGCCGACCAGTAATAGGGATGCGAGGTGTCCGCGGCGTCCATCAGTTCGGCGCTGGCCCGGCGCATCGCCTCACCTACGCCGACTCCGGCTTCGGTTTTGAACAGCCCAGTGACCAGCCGCTCGGTGGCACCATAATCATCCGGCACCGGCCAATGGCTGGCAACGACAGTGCGCGAGCCGGCCCCGACAAAGGCCCGCACCAGGCCATCCAGCGCAAAGTTGCCGCCGGTGCTGATGCCCGCCTCGCGCGTGGCGGAGACGGTCGCCATGCCGGCCGTGTCGCAGGCCGAGAGGATTACGGTTTCGGCATCGAGCCGCAGGTCGAAAATCTCCTTGAAGGTCAGCAGGCCATCCGAGCCGACCGCACCGAAGGAGGTCAGCAGCGCCGGCTGGGCGCTGCACTGCGGCGCCGGCGCGGTGACCAGGCCGTGGGTGGCGAAGTGCAGGATGCGATACTGGTTGAGATCGCTGCGCGTCGCGAGGCTGCTGTCCGTGAAGTCACTCTCCGTGACGATCTGGTTGCCATTGCCGTCCCGGAGGGCCGTGGCGGCAAACTGCAGCTCATTGGCCGAGATTGGGTTGGCCCAGGCAGCAAGCGGCCACTCGCAGGCCTCGCGCGGGATGGCGGTGATGTTGGCCGGCGGCGCCGCATTCTGGCCAAGGCCGAGATAGGTGCGGGTGGCGGACGAATGGGCGATGCCGCGCAGATCGACAAACGAGCGCGGGCTAACGGCGGTGGTGACCATCCGTGAGCGGCCAAGCCAGGAGATGCCGCGCATGTCATAGGCATCGGCGGTCACGTCCGCGACGCGGGCGAGAAACTCCGGCAGCCCGGCATCATCGGCGATGAGCAGGTTGATCGGCAATTGCAGCAGCGCGCCATCCGGCTCGAACACCAGGTGGCTGACTTGCGGCATCGCCGCCTCGACGCCGCCGAACAGCGCCTTGTAAAGCGTGCGCGCCGTGCCGGCATCAAAGGGATAGGTCGCGGTCTGGCCGTTCTCGATGCGCACGATGCTGTCCCGCAGCGTCGTCACCATCGTCTCCAGCTGCGGCACATCGGCCTCCACCTTCACGATGCGCGCGGCATCGGGCTGGATGAACAGGCCATAGGCAGCGCTATCGACCAGCGCGAGCTTGTAATAGGCCTCGCCGGGCTTGAGCTTGGCCTGCAGCTCCTGGAGCTTGAGCGTTTCAGCCGCCACGACGCGATAGCGTGGGAAGGCCGCCAGCTTGGCGAGCAGCTGGGTCTGTTGCACGGCGAGCATCTGGCGGCGCTCGGTAGCGTCTTCCAGCGCCGTGCGATCATCACTGGAAAGCTCGGTCTGTGCGGTAAGGCGGGCGATATCGGTTTCGGCCCGGATGATCTCGCGGCTGACGGTGCGCGATTCGCGGAACAGCCCGGCGGCTTCATCGCTGCCGCCGGAAAGCTCGCGCGCCAGCATCGCCTGCGTCTGCGCCACGCCGGGGCGGACCAGCGTCTGCGAGGCATCGAAGAACGCCTCGACATCGGCGGGGCCACCGCGCGCTGCCAGCAGCGCGAAATAGGGCGCGATGAGCGGGCGGATAGCCTGGGCGCCGCCCGGCGTATCGGGCGTGGCACGGATGACGTCGCCATAGGCCGCCAGTGCCGCCGTGTCCTGCCCCTGCCGGGCCAGCAGCGCCGCGAGCCGGGCGCGGGCTGAGAGCAGCACGGCGGAGCTCGGGTAATCCGTGGCGAGCAGGCGCGTTGCCTCCTCGAGGTTGGCGCGGGCGCCGGCGGCGTTGCCGGCTGCTTCATCGAGCAGCGAAAGCTCGGTGAGGCTGGCGGCGTTGAGCCAGGTCATGCTGCGGACGCGGCCACCACGGATGGCGGTGATCGCGGCGGTGGCATCGGCCAGTGCGGCGCGGGCCTCGGGCGCTCGGCCGGTGGCGCGATAGGCGACGCCGCGCAGATAGAGCGTCTGCGCATCGAGGATGGCGATGCGCTCCGGGTCCGTCAGCCGCTGCTCGCCGCCAGAGAGCCGCTCGAGGCGGCCACTGTCCGTGCTCAGGCGCTGGGCCACCGGGCGGTCGATGAAGCCCTCGGCCAGCCGGTCCAGCCGCAGGCCGGAGTTGGTGGCGGCGGAAACGGAGGTGTTGAGGATCTCCAGCGCCGCTTCGGCGCGGCCATAGTTCAGCGCATCGATGGCGCGGAAGTTGCGCAGGCGGCGCTGCTGCACCGGATCCCCGGCGTCAGGGGCTTGCGCGGCACGCTCGAACAGCGCGGCGCTTTCCACCGGGTTGCCGAGGTTGGACTGCTGGAGCCCCTGGTTGGCGAGATATTCAGCGGTGCGGTCAAAGCCGGTGGAGCCGGTGCGGGCGCGCTCGACGAGTGTTTCAAAGAACACCGAGGCCTCGGCAAAGCTGCCGGCGTTGTTGCGGACATAGCCTTCCGCCAGCGCCTGCTCGGGATCGAGCGTGCCGGCCTGCACACGGGCAAGGGCTGTCGGGTCCCCGCCGCCAGTGCTGGTGACGGCAAGTGCGCCGGGCAGCGCCCTGTCTGCCACCAGGCTTTGCAGGCCCAGCGCCAGCGCCTGCTCATAGCCGGCAAAGCCTTCGGCAATGTAGAGCGTGCCGCCGCGATCAAGGCTGAACACCATCTGCGGGACGCTGTTTTCCGGTGCGGCGCAGGCGCGGCGCTGCACGCCGGCGAGCGTGCCGAGCGTGACGCTTTCCGGCGCGGCGCAGACCCCGCCGCCACCGCGCCCGGACAATTTGGCGCTGGCCGCGGCGCCGGTGCCGGAGCGTAGGGCATAGAGCTTGCCCACCGAGGTTGCCGCATCCCGGCAGACGATGGCGTAGCCGCGATCGAACATCGAGGTGAGCAGCGGATCAACCGATTGCGCCTGCGCCGTGCATAGCACGCCGGAGTTGCCGATGCGGAAGCTGTCCTGCCCCTTGAGGCGCTGCACGGCGGCAGCGGCTGGCATGGCCGAGGCCAGCACAACTGCCGCGCCGAGCAGCAGCCGGGAAACCATGTGGCGCGACGTCATGGCTGGACCCCTGGGTTGGTCGTATTGCGGCCCTGGCCGAGAAACTCGCGGCCCTGGCCGAGGAACAGGCTGGCGTTGCCGCCGCCGGTGATCGGCTCCTCCACCGGCACATCCGGGGACATGCCGCGCGTGCCGACAAGCTGCTCCTGCCGCTGCACGGGCGAGGCTTCGGTGCCGCCGCCGGCCTCGATGGTGAGCAGTTGCTCGCGCTCGTCATCAGGCAGCGGCTGGCGCTCCTTGTCCGAGAGGATCTGCACATCGATGGGGATGGGGCGGACGATCTCGCCGACGATCTCCCGGTCTGTCGGGCCTTCCGGCGGCGGTGGCGGAGGCGGCACGCAGACCTGGTTGATGACGCAGCCATTGACGGTGGAGGCGGTGTTGAAGCCCCGACCATTGGCGGACACCTGGAAGGTGACGGTTTCGAGCGTGAAGGTGTTGATCGCTTCAACGCCCGAGGCATTGATGGTCTTGCCGTTGATGACGACGTCCACCGGCGTGGTGTTGCCACTCTGCGGGTTGACGCGGATGGTCAGCCCGCCCGGCCCGGCGACAAAGCCGCCGCGCGTGGCAACGGTGCCGCTGTTCTGCAGCAGGAAGGCATTGTCGATGGTGGCCCTGATGGTGTTGGCAGACAGCTGCACCTCGCCATTGGCACTGGCCGGGATGGTGGCGAGCAGATCGTTGCGACCGGTGAAGTTGATGTTGGTCTGGAGCTGCTGGATCAGGCTGTCCGAGCCGACAAACACGTTGTTGGCATCGAGCAGGATGATACCGGCGGGGGCGAGGCTGGCGTTGCTGAGCCCGATACGGCCACCCTGCTCGGCGAAGATCGCGATGTTGCGCGCCTGCAGGCTGATCGTGTCATCCGCCGCCGCATCGGTGACGGTGATGGCGCCGGTAACGCTGATGGCATCCGGCCCGATGATGTTGAGCGTCGAGCCGGTGAGGTTCGGCGAGGCGGCGAGGCTGCCGCGCAGGGTGAAGTCCCGAAGCTCGATGTTCTGGTCCACATCGCCATTGCCGGTGGCGAACACGGTGATGTCCGCCGCCCGCAGCCGGCTCATTTCCGCCGCATCGAGCTGGAAGCCCGACGTAGCCACATCGGTGCCGCCGATTATGACGGTAGCGGCATCCTGATCGACATTGAAGGTGATGGTGTCTGTCAGCGTCGCGCCGATGCCGGCCTGCAGATCGATATCCCGCGCGCCGATGGTGACGCTCGGCGCATCGAGCAGCCCGGCCAGCGTGACAAGGCTGCCGGAATCGATGGCGAGGCTGCTGGTGGCAACGATGCCGCCCGTGGCGGTGAACGCACCGGTGCCGGCGGCCTGGAAGGTGCCGGCGCTGACATCGCCGCCGATGCTGATGGCACCGTTGAGCTGGATGGGCGTGGCGGCGAACACCGCCGAGACATCCGGGCCATTCTGCGTATCGACGACGAGCGCGAGCATGCTGTCATCAGCGATGTAGATGTTCTCCGGGGCACTGAGCGCGCCGGTGCTGACATCATTGGCCGCGAGCAGGCCGATGGCATAGCCCGAGGTGATGTCACCGGTGGTGATGGCGCCGCCGCGCGAGGCGATGCCGACACCGCCCTGCGCCCGGATATCGCCGATGGTGGCGCCGCCGGTGGCATCGATGACAATGCCATCGCCGGTGATGCCGGTGGGGCCGGTGCCGCCGGCATCGAGATTGCCGGCGAGGATGGTGCCGGCGCCGCCGAGCTCATCGGTTTCCAGGAAGATCGTGTTGCTGGCCGTGACATTGCCGACGACGAGATTGCCCGCCGAGAGCACTTCCACATCACCGCCGGTGGCGACGAGATTGCCGGTCCGGATGGTGCCGACTTCGCTGACGAAGATGCTGCCGCCGCTGGTGACGTTGCCGAGAGTGAGCCCGCCGGTACTGCTGGACAGGATGAAGCTGTTGCCCGAGACGATGTCGCCCAGCGTGATGCCGCCGCCCGAGAACAGCGAAACCAGCGTATCGGTATCGAGCGTCACCAGGCTCTCGATGCTGCCGCCGGCGTCGAACAGGATATCGCTCGCTGCCAGCACGGTTCCGGGGTTCGTCAGCAGGCCACCGAACAGGCTCTGCACGATGTTGCGCGTGGTGGTGAGCGACAGGGCCCCGCCGATGGAGATACTGCCGCCGCCGGCCATGCCGAGCGAGGCATCGGTATCGACGTCGATGGTCACGGCGCCATCGACCGTGATGGAGCCACCGCTGCCGCCAAGGCCCGAGGCGACCAGCCCGAGGCTGCCGCCGTCCGGCACCGCGCCATCGCCAAAGGCGGTGAGCGTGGCGGCGCCGAGGTTGATGGCGGCGTTGTTGGCGACGATCGCCACCAGGCCTGGAGACGTGGTGCCGCCGCCGGCCGTGGCGGACAGCGTGGCCGTGCCGGTGATGGTCAGCGAGCCGGCATTTTCCGCCAGCAGATACGCGAGGCCGCCGGCAGCGACGCCATTGGCCGTGGCACCGATACCGCCAAAGGCATCGCTGGCCAGGCTAACATCGCCGGTAATGTCGATGCTGCCGCCATCGGCGCTGATCTGCAGCGTGCTGGCCGTGGCCGTGCCGCCGACGCCGGCAGCGCTGCTGCCGCCAAAGGCATCGGCCGAAATGCTGAGGCTGTCGACAGTGAGCGTGCCACCGGTGCCGCTGAACAGCGAGATATCGCCGCTCCGCGCCGTGCCGCCGACAAGGCCATCAGCCGAAACTGCTCCAGCCCGTGCGTCAGCAAACAACTCCAGGGAGCCGAAACTGGCGCTGGCCGGGCCGGTTACGCCCGCCACCGCAATGAAGGCGCCGGTGCCCGGTGCAGCCGTTGCCGCGCCGCCGGTGCCGGCATTGGTTTCCGCGAAGATTTCCGTCGGGCCCGTGACCGTGAAGCTGCCGCCGCTGATATCGACGCCGGCCACGCCGGCAAAGGCACTGCCGGAGCCGCTGCCGCCGGTGCTGTTGCCAAAGGCCGCCGCCGTGATCTGCAGCGAGCCATCGATTGCCAGGCTGCCGCCATCCATCACGATGGTCGCACTGCCGCCGGTTGCGGTGCCAAAGGCGTTGGCGCTCAGCGGATCGCCTGTGCCGGAGCCGCCGCTGGCAATAGCCTCAATGAATACGTCACCAAGGATGGTGGCGGTGCCGAGGCTGCCGGCAAGAACGGGGCCGCCGCTATCGAGGAAGGAGATCTGCGCGCCATGGCCGATGGCGTTGCCGCCGCCATTGGTGCTGCTTCCACCGGCGTATGCCCCGGCCGAAATCTGCAGGTCCGCGATGGTGAAGTCCAGCGCAGCGCCGGTCGCCTCATCCTGGCCGAGTTGCAAGGAGCCGCCAGCAGGACCACCCAGCGATGAGCCGCCAACGCCACTCTGGCCAATAATCTCGCCAAAGCCACCGGGGCCGCCATCGCCGCCCAGAATTTCTGCCGAGAGCGTGATGGAGCCACCGACGATCGTGCCGCCATTGGCGATGAAGCTGGCTTCGCCGCCAGTGGCGTTGCCGCCATTGCCGCCGATTGCGCCTTCAAAAGCTCCGGCACCGCGGCCGCCGTCCCCGCCAAAGGCGTTGCTGGCCAGCAGCACCGAGCCGATGGTGAGATCGCTGCCGCGCATGTGCAACGTTGTGAGGCCGCCGGTCGCGTCGCCACCCGTGCCGCCTGCCGCAGCCAGGCCATCGGACAGGCCAAAAGAGCCAGTAGCGCCAGCGCCGCCGGCACCGGTACCACCCGCACCGCCCGAGCCGGCAGGGCCACCGGGGCCGCCGCGACCACCGCGACCAGCAAAGGCACCCGCATCCGAGAACAGGTCCGCGATGTCCATGACACCGCCGGCATTGCCCGAGCCGAGCACATTCCCCGTTTCGATGAACCCGCCAAAGGCTGCGCCGCCCACGCCGCCGATGCCGCCGTCGCCACCACTGCCACCAGCACCGCCATTGCCGCCGATCGCACCGCCCACGTCATTGAGGTTGGCGCCGCCGGTGCCACCGGTGCCGCCGATGCCGCCAATGCCGCCGTCGCCGCCATCACCGGCGCTGGCACCGGCATCCTGCGAGATGCCTGTCACCGTGAAGCTGCCGCCGGTCGCAAGCCCTGCCGTGGCAATGAGAATCTGGCCGCCGCGGGCCTCGCCGCCAACGCCGCCGGTGCCACCGGTGCCGCCGACGCCGCCGTCGCCGCCATCGGTCGGCGTAACGCTGGAGATGCCATCTGCACCGGCTACGCCGGCCAATCCATCACCGCCGGAGCCGCCGTCGCCGGCACTGGCATAGGCCTGCTGGTTGACCGTGCCGAGCGTGACCACCGCCGTGCCGATGGTCGTGAACGACAGGTTTCCACCAACGGCAGCGCCGCCTGCGCCGCCCGCACTGCCAGCCCCGCCAGCACCGCCAAATCCCGAAAAACCAAAGGCTTGCTGCCGCAGAATATTGGCATCGAGGCTGCTGCCGCCATTGGCGGAGCCGACGAAAATCGCCAACGTACCGCCACGGGCTTCACCCGCCGCGCCGCCCGCGCTGGGAACAGTGCCGGCGCCAGAGCCGCCCTCGCCACTGAAAGCATTGCCGAACATCGACAGGCTGCCGCCGAAATCAGCCGTAGCCGAAGCCGCGAGCGAGCCAATGGTGACAGTAGCTTCGCCGCCGATGCCGTCCCCGCCTGCCGCGCCCGCACCATCGGAGGTGCCGCCGTCTGCCTCGACATTCAGCGTCACGCCGTCAGAGATAAAGCTGCCGGCCGCTACAGTGAAATCAATCGTGCCGCCGAGCGCGGTGCCGCCGCCGAGCACGCCATCTCCCGCAGTGGCGAGCGCCGTCGCGACCAGGCCCGTGGTCAAGGTCAGGGTGCCGCCGCGTGCGGACACGCCGATGACGAGATCACCGGCCTCCGCCGAGCCGCCGAAGCCGAAGTCTTCTCCGCCAGTAGCATCGACGACGATCACAGTATCGCCACTCGCTGTCAGGCTGCCGCCATCGACGCGCAGTTCCCCAAAACCGCCAAAGCCGTTACCTCCCCGGCCATCAGCAGGTATTCCACCGGTGCCCGAAGCCTCCATATCGATCAGGCCGCCGATGATGGCCGTGCCATCCGCGATCACGACCCGCGCCTGGCCGCCGGTGCCATCGCCGCCGTCTGCCGAGTTGACCTCCGTGAAGCTTCTGCCGCCAAGGCCGCTGGCATTGATGGTGACACCGCCGGTGAGATCGAGTGTGCCGGCGCTGGGAGCCGCTGTCCCGGCCAGCGGATTCTGGCCCATCAGCAGGTGCGCATCACCTCCGATGGCGTCGCTGCCATGGCTCTCCGTGCTGTTGCCGCCGCGAGCCGAGGCATCGAGGTTGATGGAAGCCACATCCACATTGCTGGCGATGCCGCTCTGGTCCGGCTGGACGATGAACCCGGCCTTGGCGAGGCTGTTGTCCGCCACGCCGCCGACGCCGTGGATGCCGGTTGTGGCGCCCGTCTCGGCAAAGCCCGCGCGCTGGCCAAAGCCGGCCACGGCGGCGGAACTGATATTCACAGCCTGGGCAAGCACCGTGCTGCCGCTGAGCTGAACCGACGCCGTGCCGCCACGGGCAAGGCCGCCATCGCCGCCGTCGCCACTCACCGATACGCCAAGAGCGAGCGAGCTGTTGCCACCGCCGCCGCCTTCGCCGCTGATGGCGCCGGCAAGAAGCGTGATATTGCCGGTGGTCAGGCCGCCGCGCGTTGCCAGCACGGCATCGCCGCCCTGCGCGCTGCCGCCGTTGCCGCCATCACCGCCCGTGTTTGCGTTGGCCCCCCTGCCGCCGACAGCGCCTGCATCAAGGTTGATATTGGCAGCATTGATCGTGCCGGTGCCAGTGAGCGAGCCCGAGAACAATAGCGCATCACCGCCGGTGGCCGTGCCGGCATCAATGCGGAAACCCGAGGACAGGACCGTACCGATCCCGGCCTGTGCCGCTGCGTCCATCACGATATCACCCGTGACGCCGAGCCCGCCGCCAGCGACGTTCAGGGAGGCGAGGCCACCCGTTGCATCGCCCGTTGCCTGGCCACTGGAGGCAAGCTTTGCACCGGCATAAATGCCAAGCAGGCCACCGACGCTGGCATCGCTGGCCGCGCCGGAGATGGTGAACACCGCATCGCCGCCGCTCAGGGCCCCAAGCAGGCCGCCGAAGAGATCAGTGTAGACCCCGGCATCGAGGATCAGGTCGTTGGTGACATCAAGGAAGGCGTTGGTGAGCGTGATCTCCGCCCGGCCGCCCTCAGCCAGACCGAGCAGCGGCGCATCACCGAGCACATTGAAGGCCATAGCATAGGCCTGAAGGCGCAATCCGCTGGTAATCGTGAGGCTGCCGGCCCCCATGGCAAGGCTGGCAACGCCACCCGTGGCGTTGGTGCCGACATCGACGCTGTTCAAGCCGCCGAGCGCGATTGCCGAGAGATCAACCCCACCATTGACGGTGACAATGCCGGTATCGATCGTGACGGTTGCCGAGCCACCATCCGCATCGCCGGCGGTGGGAGTGCCGGAAATGCCATAGCCGCCGGAATCGACCCGGCCGGCATTCGCATCGGCCTCAAGACCTATGCTCGCGAATGTGGCGCCGGCATCATCGAGCGAAAGCAAAAGATTGCCGCCAAAGGCATCCCCGCCACCGCCGCCGCCATTGCCGCCAAAGCCGCTGCCGGTGAACAGCAGATCACCAATCGTCAAGGTGCCGCCGGAAACACCGACGCTCAGCCGCGCATCGCCGCCATCACCGGCGCCGCCGACGCCGCCATCAAGCGCGTTGCCGCCGTTGCCAGTCGCTTCGATGTTCAACACGCCAGGGCTGGTCAAGATGCCGCCGTTGACGACGATTTCACCAAGGCCGCCATTGCCGGCGCCGCCGGTGCCCGTGAAGGTGCCGCCGCCATTGCCCGACACTGTCAGAATGACGTTGCCGGCCGAAATCGTGCCGAACTCTGCATTGATGAAGGCGGAGCCGCCAAAACCGGCGCCCGACTGGCCGAAGGGGCTGGTGCCGCCATCGCCGATTGCCTGCAGATCGATCGTGCCACCAAGGACTTCGATCCTGCCGGTGTTGCCGGAAAGCGGGCCGTTCTGCGCCAGCGACACTGCCACGCGGCCAGCCCGGGCGATGCCGCCGATGCCGGTGAAGTTGTTGCCGCCATTGGCATCGGCAAAAGCCGCAAAGCTGGTGAAACTGGCAAAACCGCTGCCGGTGCCATTGCTGCGCGGCGAGACGATGAGTTCGGCCTGGCCGAGCGTGTTGTCTGCCGCGCCGCCAACACCATCAAGGCCGGGGCCACCGCCGAAACCAAAGCCGCCGAAGCCGGCTTCCCCACCGGTGGCGCTCGCCCCGATCACCGCAGCACCGCTGCTGACTTCGCTGCCACGGGCGTAGATGAACACCGTGCCGCCCTGGGCCGCACCGCCGTTGCCGCCATTGCCGCCGGCACTGGTGCCATCACCAACGTCACCGCCGGAGCCGCCGAAACCGCCGCGGCCATCGGCATTGAGCGAGATGGACGAGGTGCGATTGTAGCCCGTGCTCAAAATGGAGTTGGCGCCGCTGTCCGTTCCAAAGATGATATTGCCGCCAAAGCCGGCACCACCGGCGCCGCCATTGCCGGGAACAGCTGCACCGGAGCCCCCGCCAGAGCCGGCACCGCCGCCATCGCCCACCGCAGTCGCGATGACATTGCCAGCCTCGAACCGGCCATTTTCAGCCTGCGCCGTTACGGAAATGTCCCCGCCGGTACCGCTGCCGCCGTTGCCGGCATTGCTGCCATCGGCAGCGAAGCCGAACGCTCCCTCGGCACCAAATCCTCCTACGCCATCGGCATTCAGGGTCAGATTGGAAAAGCGCAGGAGCGACGGCGTGGCGCCCGCGAACGCCGTTATGGTGATAACGCCGCCAACACCGTTGCCGGCACTGGCACCGGAATCATTCTCGACGAAATCGCCACCAAAACCAGTGGCGGATATCGTGCTCGGGGCGGCCACGGTTATGGACGCTGCCCGTGCCGAGATGACGATATCGCCGCCCTCGCCATCACCGGCCACGGCGCCAACTTCGCCCTGGCCGACAGACGTGAGAGAGAGGCCGCCGCCAAGGACGATCGAGCCGCCGGTTTCAGCCTCGATGCGAATGTCGAAGCCCGTGCCGTCGCCACCAACGCCGGCGCCGCCACCGCCGCCAAAACCAGAGGCGTCTGCATTCAATCCGCCGGCGGATGAGAGGGTGTTGCCGTTATTCGCCGATACGGTGACAGAGCCACCGGTGCCGAAGCCGCCACCATCGTTGCCGCTGCCGGCCAAGCCGCGGGCATCGAGCGTGATGAACGGAGTCGTGGCGGTGGCGCTGATATTGCCGAAGGTGGCTAACATGCCGACGTTGCCGCCCTTGGCGTTGCCGCCAGAGCCCGCGTTGCTGAAGCCGCCGCGCGCCACGGCGCTGAGCGTTATGGAACTGCCGCCAATGGAGACGCTGCCGCCCGCACCAAAGACATTGATGTTGGCATTGCCGCCGGTCGCGTTGCCGCCCGGATCATCGCCGCCGGTTGCATCGGCATAAAGGCCGACATCGCCAGTGATGGTGGTGGTGCCACCGGTATCGGCAAACAGCGAGACGTTGGTTCCGCCAGTAGCATCGCCGCCGCCGGAACCGTCGACAAGAATCGATCCGCCAGCAATCGCGCTGGCATAAAGGAACGCCGAGCCACTGACAGTGAGGATGCTGCCGACGCCGGTGCCGCTCGGGCCGCCGGTACCGATAAGCGCAGCACCGCCGCGGCCATCACCTGCGATGCCGCCAGAGTTGCCACGACCGCCGACGCCATCTGCATTGGCAAAGGCCGAGCCGGTGATGACGAGACTGCCGCCCGCTGTAGCGGAAATCTCGGCAGTGTTGCCCTGGCCGTCGCCGGTTGTACCGCTGTTGGCACCGCTGCCGCCGCCAAAGCCGCTGGCGTCAGATGTGGCGTTGCCGCCAACCGTCATTGTGCCGGCCGAAACGATGCGTGCAGTGCCACCGGTTCCGTTGCCGCCAGTGCCTGTTACCGAGAAATCGCCAACGCCCTGCGCCGAGGCCAAGGCATTGCCGCCGATGATGAGCGTGGCGCCGGTGCTGGCGGAAATCGTCGCGGTGCCGCCGGTGCGGCTGGCACCATCGGTGAGCGTGAACGAAAAATTGTCGGCAAGGGCAGAGGCGTTGCCGGTGATGTTGATGGTGTTGAGATTGGCCGCGATCTGGGCGGAGGTGCCGCCGATCAGCGTCAGGTCTGAAGCAAAGGTCGAGGCCACGCCGGAGGTAAGCGCCGCTGCCGTCTTGGCCCTGCCGAAGACGGTTGAGGTGTAGCTGCCACCGTCGATGCGGATATCGGCAGCGCCTGGGCCGCCGACAGCCTCCGTGCCGGGGGATGAGCCACTGGCATTATAGCCGCTGGAGAGGACGATGGCATTGCCATCGATATCCGCCGCGCCGGCGATATCGAAGCCGAGCTGTGACCCGGCGCCGCCGATGAGCAATGTCACGACATCGTTCTTGGGGGCGGCGACGAGATAGATGCGATGCAAATCCCCCACACCGCTGTCACCGGCCGGGCCGGTGGTGGTGCCGGTGTGGCTGACGGCGGCATTGCTGCTGGTGCCGGTGGTGACCTGGATATCGAACAGGCCGCCATTCAGGGTGATGGTCGCGGCCTCGGCGCCGACGAGCGCGGCGGAGCCGTTGACGTTGATGGTGCCGCCTTGCACCACGCTGGGGGCCACTGCAATGACATAGCTGCCCTCGTTGGCGGCCGTGATGCTGGCGCCGGCGGCAATTTGCACCCGCGCCAGCGAATTGGCCGTGCCGGCAACGCTGAACTGGTTGCCGCCGGTGAGGATGTTGCCGGTATCAAAGCCGGTGACTTCATTGGTGGTGAGCAGCAGGCTGCCGACATTGATGTTGGCCGTGGAGCCGACAAGCAGGCCGCCGGCGGAATAGAACCACACCGCACCGCCAACCGGGCTGGTGATGGTGCCGTTGAGCTCGGCGATGCGTACCGTGGGCGTACCGCCGGCATCCACCGGCATGATGCGGTTGAGCACCGTGAAGCTGCCGGTGCTGGTGCCATCGATGAAATTGGCAGTGCCGGTTGTGGGCAGGAAGTTGATCGAGCCGGTGCCGGTCGTGTCCGTGGGGGTCCAGTTGATGACGGCGGTGGGCGCAGTGACGGTGATGTTGGTGGTGTTGGCGGCGGTGCCGATGGAGGCGCCGCCGAGAGGCACCGAGCCGGTGCCGGCAAAGGCTTGGGCCTGCGCCTTGGTGGCGGGGGCCGCAATGGCGAAGGCCAGCGCGGCCATGGAGATGCCGGCCAGCGGGTGAACACTGGTCCGAAGAGGGGTCGGGAGCAGGGCGACCATCAGCGGGCACTCCAGGGGACAAGGCGGGTGGTGAGCGAAACCATCAGGCGCACATCACCCGAGCGGGTAGCGCCGGCGCTGCGCACGGGCACCGCCAGGGTCATGTCGAGCCGGGCGCGGTCCTGCCAGTTAGCGCGGACGCCAGCGCCGAGCGAGACGATGCGCTGCGGGTCCTGCCCCAGCGGATCGATCTTGTTCCAGGCCCAGCCGGCATCGCCGAACACATAGGGCTCGGCCTGCAGCCGATGCTTGGTGGACAGCACCAGGCCGGGGAGCGCCACTTCCGCGCTGATGCCCAGCCCGGAATCACCGGTGAACACGCCGGGATCAAAGCCGCGGCCGAGCGTGAAGCTGCCCAGCGCGAACTGCTCATAGGCCGTCAGCGAGGCATTGGAATATTGGCCGCGCGGCATCAGCGCCACCACCAGGTGCCGCGCCAGACGCAGCTCGCCGCGGCCCGAGAAGCGCACCAGCGTTGCTGTCGGGTCGCTGGTCAGGAGGCTCGGCGGGACGCTGCCCGGCGCTGTGCAGACGATCGGCGTTTCAAGGCAATTGGGGCTGGCACTGAAGATATCGAAGCCGCGCCGCAGCTCGAGATTGCCCGCGATACGCCAGGCGGTGCCACCATCCGGGCCAAGGCCCTTCATGTCCAGCGCTTCGCCATCGAGCCGCAGCCAGCCGACATTCAGCCTGTCACGCGACAGTGGCGCGCCGTTGAAGCTAACGCGCTGGGTGACAAGATCGAGCCCCGCTGTCAGCCCGAGCGAAACCGCCTGGCCGCGCAGCACCGGGTAGCGCGCATCAAAGCTGGTGATGGCGGTGCGCGCCAGCACGGGCGCCAGGCCCACGACATCGGGCCGGGTCCAGGCATGGGTGAAACGGGCACCGAGCCGCAACCCCTGCCCGCCGACGAGGAAATCATGCCCGGCCTGCAGGATCTGCTGCTCCTGGAAATCCGGGGTGGAATAGAAGGCCAGGCTGGTGCGATCCCCCATGCCGGTCAGGCCATAGGCCTCGGCGCGCAGCTGACCGCCCCAACGGCCCGTGGCCGGTGCGGCATAATTCTGCAGCGAGAAATCCAGTGCCAGCTTCGTGCGTGTCACGGAGACTTCCGCCACCATCTCGCCCGGTCCGGTGCCGGCGGGCTTGAGCAGCAGCCGCACATCATGGCCGGGCAGATCGCGCGCCAGCAGCAGGTAGCGCTCGGCCTCCAGCCGGTTGAACGCCTGGCCATTGGCAAGGCGCGAAAGATAGCGCTCGAACACCTTCTCGTTGCGGCCGGCATCGCCGACAACGCGCACCGTCGTCACCTTGGCGTAGAGCACTTCAAGCTGGACGTTGCCGCTCTCGATGCGCTGGGTCGGCACCTGCACAGCGGCGATATAGCCGCGCGCGCGCAGCTGGGTGGCGGCCGCATCCCGCACTTCGCAGATGATGCTGAGCGACTGCTCGGTGCCGATGTAGCGCTCATAGGTGTTGCGCAGGCTGGCGGCGTCCACCGGGCCAAGGTTGTTGAAGGTGAAGCTGGCGGGGGTGAACTTGATGCTGGCGTAGGATGGATCGGCAAGGGCGCAGGGGCTGCGCTCGATCTCGCCGCCCTCGACGCGCACGCGGCGCTGCGGCTCGGCGCGCGGCGGCGCTGTCTGGCCCTCAAGCGTGTCGCGGCTGGGCAGGCTGCCGGCGGGTGGCGGCGCTGTCTGCGCGGCCAAGGGGGCGGCGAGGCCGGCCAGTAGCGCGGCAAAGAGCAGCGTGTGGCCGGAACGGGTGCCGGAGGTTGACCGCGCTGGAACGGTCAACGGAGTGCTGAAATTGTAAAACACGCGAAACGGACCCCCCGGTCATTGCCACTCAAAACAGTCCGCGAACCCTTGTGATTGTCGGGAGTTTGCGCCCTGAACGTCAAGGAGTGCAAGGAGTTGTTTGCAAACCTCAGCTGATTTTACGAAAGCGTCACATACCGGGTTGCACCGGCAGCCGTGTTTATTCGGACAGCGGTTTGTAAACTGAGGCAAACGCCCCATGTGGAGGTGATTGCGCTTGCCCGCCCGATGCGGGAATAGGCGGCAGAGACCCAACGAACAGGACGATCCGTGGCCAGCCCGACTCACGCACCACACGCCGCAGACAACGATTCGCTGGCCAACGACGCCCCGCGCCGGCTTGTCATCCGCCAGCCGGATGATTGGCATGTGCACCTGCGCGATGGTGCCATGCTCGCGGCCGTGGCGGACCACACCGCCCGGCAGTTTGCCCGCGCCATCGTCATGCCCAATCTCAAGCCGCCGGTAACAACCGCGGCAGCCGGCGCGGCCTATCGGGAGCGAATCCGGGCCGCCGTCAGCCCCGGCCTCGCCTTCGAGCCGCTGATCACGGCCTATCTCACCGATGGCATCGACCCGGGCGAGCTGCGGCGCGGCTGGCAGGAGGGCGTGTTCACAGCCGCCAAGCTCTACCCGGCCAATGCCACCACCAACTCGGCGTTTGGCGTCACGGACGTGCGCCACATCCGTGCCGCGCTGGAGGAAATGCAGGCGCTGGGCATGCCGCTGCTCATCCATGGCGAAGTGACGGACCGCCATGTCGATATCTTCGATCGCGAGGCGGTGTTCATCGAGCGCACGCTGGCCGGGGTTGTCCGCGATTTTCCGGCGCTGAAGATCGTCTTCGAGCACATTACCACGGCCGAAGCGGTGGATTTCGTACTGGCCAGCGGCCCGCAGGTGGCCGCCACCATCACGCCGCATCACCTCGCCATCAGCCGCAACGCCATGTTCGAGGGCGGCATCCGCCCACACCTCTATTGCCTGCCGGTGGTGAAGCGCGAGACGCACCGGCTGGCGCTGCGTGCCGCCGCCATCTCCGGCTCGCCGAAGTTCTTCCTGGGGACGGACAGCGCGCCGCATGCCGTGGGTGACAAGGAGAGTGCCTGCGGCTGTGCCGGCATGTTCAACGCGCCGTTCGCGATGGAAAGCTATGCGCAGACCTTCGAGGAGGAAGGCGCGCTGGACCGGCTGGAAGGCTTTGCCAGCGAGTTCGGCCCGCGCTTCTATGGCCTGCCGCTCAACCCCGGCTTTGTGGCGCTGGAGCGCAGCGGCTGCACCGTGCCGGACCGCCTGCCGGCAGCGGGAACGGCGGTGGTGCCGTTCCATGCCGGGGAAACGCTGGCGTGGCGCTTTCTGGGCGCGGTTGGCTAAGCCGCTCCCGGCAGGCTCGCAGCGCTACAGGTAGCGCCGCGAAATCGCGGTCAGGTCATCGGCCAGTTCATACACCATCGGCTTGCCGGTGGGGATTTCCTCATGGACGATATCGGCATCGGAAATGCCCGAGAGATGCTTGACCAGCGCCCGCAGCGAATTGCCATGCGCTGCGATGATGACGCATTTTCCAGCCTTGAGCTGTGGCACGATGGCGCTTTCCCAATAGGGCAGCACGCGCTCGATGGTGTCCTTGAGGCTCTCGGCCGCCGGCACCTGGACGCCGCGGTAGCGCCGGTCCCCTGACAGGTCGAACATCGAGCCGGGCTCCAGCGGCGGTGGCGGCACATCGAAGCTGCGGCGCCAGATCTTCACCTGCTCCTCGCCATGCTTGGCCGCCGTCTCGGCCTTGTTGAGGCCGGTGAGGGCGCCATAGTGCCGCTCGTTGAGGTGCCAGTCCTTGATCACCGGGATCCAGGCAAGGTCCATGATGCCGAGCGCCAGGTTGAGCGTCTTGATGGCGCGGGACTGGACGCTGGTGAAGGCGATATCGAACTCCAGCCCGGCCTTGCGCATGGCGACGCCGGCAGCACGCGCCTCCTCCACGCCCAGATCGGTGAGGCCGACATCCCACCAGCCGGTGAAGCGGTTCTCAAGGTTCCACATCGATTGGCCGTGGCGCAGCAGGACAAGGGTGGGCATGGCGGCTCCGGGGAGTTGGAATTAGCTGGCCTGCTCATAGCGCCGGCAGCCCGAAAGCCCATAGGAAAATGGTTGCGGGGCGGTTCAGGGGAATTGCGGATTGCACGCCGGCGCCATGCCGCCAGAATCAATTTGGACATGCAGGCTGCGGCGGCAGGATCAGCGCGAGGGGATCAGGGACTTTGGAGCCAAGCGCCGCCGAGCCGCTTTATCGCGTCAGAGGCCTGACCAAGGTTTATGGCACGGGGCCGGCTGCCGTTTCGGCGCTGCGCGGCGTTGATCTGGAGATCGAGGCTGGCCAGCTCATCGTGCTGCTCGGCTCGTCCGGCTCGGGAAAATCGACCATCCTCAACATCCTGGGCGGCATCGATTCCGCCACGGATGGCCATGTCTGGTTCGAAGGCGGCGAGTTGACCGGGCTGGATGAGCGGGCGCTGACCGAATATCGGCGCCGCAACGTCGGCTTTGTCTTCCAGTTCTACAATCTCGTTGCCTCGCTGACGGCGCGGGAGAATGTGGCGCTGATCACCGATATCGCCGAGGACCCGCTGGCCCCGGAGGAGGCGCTGGCGCTGGTCGGGCTCGACGCCCGGCTCGATCATTTTCCCTCGCAGCTTTCCGGCGGCGAACAACAGCGGGTGGCGATTGCGCGGGCCATCGCCAAGCGGCCGCGGGTGCTGCTCTGCGATGAACCGACCGGCGCGCTCGACAGCCAGACCGGCATCCTGGTGCTCGACGCCATCCAGCAGATCAACCGCGAACTCGGCACGACAGCGCTGGTCATCACCCACAACGCCGTGATCGCGGACATCGCCGATATCGTCTGGCGCTTTGCCGATGGCCGGCTGGTGGAGCGCCGCGTCAATACCGAGCAGCGGCGGCCGGCAGAGCTGCGCTGGTGAGGGGGCCGCGCTCATGATGGGGCTGGCCTTACTGCCGGTGCTGGATCGCAAGCTGCTGCGGGACCTGTGGCGGCTGCGCGGACCGGCGCTGGCCATCGCGCTGGTGCTGGCGGCGGGCGTCGGCATGGTGCTGATGTCGTTCGGCATGATGCGCTCGCTGGAGGACACCCGCGACGCTTATTATGATCGCTACCGCTTTGCCGATGTGTTTGCCCATGCCAAGCGCGTGCCGCAGGCAGTGCTGCGCGATATCGCGCGCCTGCCCGGCGTGCGCACGGCGGAAAGCCGCATCACCATGCCGGCGCTGATCGACCTGGCCGGCGTGGCCGAGCCGGCGAATGCGCTGCTGCATTCCCTGCCCGCCAGCGGCCGGCCGCGGGTGAATGACCTGGTGCTGCGCAGTGGCCGCTGGCCGGACCCGCGCCGCGCCAATGAAGTGCTGGCCAATGAGGCTTTCGTGGTGGCGGCGCGCCTCGAAATCGGCAACAGCATCGATGCCATCCTGGGCGGCAAGCGCCAGCGGCTGACCATCGTCGGCACCGTGCTGTCACCGGAATATGTCTATGCGATTCCGCCGGGGCAGATTTTTCCGGACAACGCCCGCTTCGCCATCCTGTGGATGAACCGCGAGACACTGGCCGGCGCCTTTGACCTGACCAACGCCTTCAACGCTGTCGGCATCCGGCTGGAGCGCGGTGCCGAGCCAAGGGATGTGGTGCGCCGGCTCGATACGCTGCTGGCGCCCTATGGCGGCACCGGCGCCTATCTGCGCGCCGAGCAGCTTTCCAACCGCTTCGTCACCAACGAGCTTGACCAGTTGCGCAGCATGACCGGCATCCTGCCGCCGATCTTCCTCGGCGTGGCGGCGTTCCTCACCCATATCGTCTTTGGCCGGCTGATCGATACGGAGCGCGAGATCATCGGGCTGATGAAGGCCTTTGGCTACCGCACCGGGGCGGTTGTCCGCCACTATCTCAAGCTGGCGGTGCTGCTCTCGGCGGGCGGCATGGCGCTGGGTGTGCTGCTTGGCACCTGGCTGGGGCGCGGCCTTGCCGAGATGTACCAGGCGTTTTTCGTGTTTCCCTTCCTGCAGTTCCGCATCGATGCGGACCTGTTTGCCGCGGCCCTGCTGGCAGCGCTGCTCGCCGTGCTCAGCGGCAGTCTTGTCGCCATCCGGCGGGTAGCACGGCTGACACCGGGGGATGCCATGCGGCCGCCGCTGCCAGTCAATTACGCCGGCGGCGCGGCACGGCTGTTCACGCGCTTCCGCTGGCTCGACGAGCTGACCCGCATCGTGCTGCGCGGGCTGGCGCGACGGCCCGTGCGCACGGCGCTCACCTCGCTGGGTATCGCGGCGGCGCTGGCGCTCTACATCGCCTCGGCCGGCTCGACAGACAATGTCGATGCGCTGGTGCGGATCACCTTCGACCAATCCGAGCGCGAGGATGTTCTCGTCACCTTCATCGAGCCGCGCGGCCCCGGCACGCTGGATGATCTGGCCCGCATCCCCGGCGTGCTCAGGGCAGAGCCGGTGCACGCCGCGACCGCGCTGCTGACCTTTGGCCAGCGCAGCAAGCGCGAGGCGCTGACCGCGATCGCGCCTCGGCCCGATCTCAGCCGGCTGATCGATGTGGCTGGCAATGTCATCGATCCGCCGGAGAATGGCCTGATCATTTCCGCCGCGCTGGCGCGATCGCTGCAGGCTGGCATCGGGGACAGTGTCGATGTCGCGATCACCGAGGGCCGCCGCCCGAAATGGCGCGCACCCATTGTCGCGATCGTGGAAAGCCCCATCGGCTCGCCCGCCTATCTCGGCCTGGACTATCTCGACCGGCACATGATGGACGGCCCGCGAATCTCCGGGGCGTTTCTGGCCATCGACAGCAATGCGCATGGCCGGATCATGAAAGCGCTTAAGGCCATGCCGGTCATCAGCGGAGTATCGCTGGTGGAGACCAGCCGGCGCGGCATCCGCGAGACCATCGCCGAGACCATGGGCATCATCACGCTGTTCAACAGCGGCTTTGCCATGCTGATCGTGTTTGGTGTTGTCTACAACAATGCCCGCATCAGCCTGGCGGAGCGCGGGCGGGACCTCGCCTCGCTGCGCGTCATGGGCTTTCGGCACGGCGAGATATCGTACACGCTGGTCGGCGAGCTGGCGCTGTTGACGCTGCTGGCCATCCCGCCCGGCATCTGGCTCGGCTTCGCGCTCTCCCACTACATCGTCGAGGCCTTTGGCAGTGATCTGTTCACGGTGCCGTTCGCGCTCGGCTGGGGGACCATCGGCAAGGCAGTGCTGGTGGTGTTCGCCGCGGCTGCGGCAACGGCAGCGCTCATCCACCACCGGATCGGCCGGCTCGATCTGGTCGCAGTGCTGAAGACAAGGGAATGAGCATGGCACAGGCACGCCGCCGCATCGGACCCTGGATCATCGGGCTGGCAACGCTGCTGGCGGTTGCCGGCGCCGTGTTCCTGGCGCTGCGCGAGCCGCCGGTGCCGGTCGATCTCGCCAGCGCCACCGAAGGACCGATGATGGTGACCATCTATGACGAGGGCGAGGCGCGGGTGCGCGATGTGTTCATCGTCTCGGCGCCCCTCACCGGGCGCTTGCTGCGGGTCGATCTTGAGCCGGGGGACCCGGTGGCGCGGAACAAGACCGTCGTCGCCCGGATGGTGCCCGCCGAGCCGGGCTTTCTCGATGCCCGCAGCCGCGCCCAGGCCCAGGCACAGGAGCAGGCACTGGCAGCGCAGGTAACCTCCAGCCTGGCGCGCATCGAGCAGGCCCAGGCCGAGCAGAAGCTGGCGGACCTCGATCTTGGCCGGATGCAGAGCCTGAAGGCGCGCGGCTTTGCCTCGCAGGCAACGCTGGATGCCGCCCGCATGCGACACGACCGCGCCGAGGCAGCGCTGCTGGAAGCCCGCAGCGCCGCGGCCTCGGCGCGCTACCAGCTCAGCGCCGCGCGCGCTGCGCTGATGGGGCCGAGCCTTGCCGATGGCGGCAACACCCGGGGCGTTGCCGTCACCTCGCCGGTAAGCGGCACGCTGCTGCGAGTGCGGCAGGAGAGCGAGGCGATGGTGGCCAGCGGCACGCCACTGCTCGAAATCGGCGATCCGCAGGCGATGGAAGTGGTGACGGACCTGCTCTCCACAGACGCTGTCGGCATTGCGCCGGGTGCCGCCGTGGAGATCGACAACTGGGGCGGCCCGCGCCCGCTGCGCGGCAAGGTCCGCAACATCGAGCCATCGGGCTTCACCAAGGTTTCGTCACTCGGTGTCGAGGAGCAGCGGGTCAATGTGCATATCGATCTGGTCGATCCGCGCGCCACCTGGGAGCGGCTGGGCCATGGCTATCGCGTTGTCGTCCGTATCGAGCGCTGGGGCAGCCCGAAGGTGCTGCGCGTGCCGGTCTCGGCGCTGTTCCGCCAGCAGAACCGCTGGGCGGTGTTCACCGTGAGCGATGGCCGCGCCCGGCTGACGCCCGTGACCATCGATCATCTCAACGACGAGCAGGCCGAAGTGCTCAAGGGGCTGAGCGCCGGAGACCGGGTCATCCTCCACCCCGGCGACAAGATCGTCGACGGCCGCCGCATCATGGAGCGAGACCAGTGAATGGCGGCCGCTGAAATTTCGACGAGTATCGAACTATCCTTGACCTTCCCGCCCTTGCTGATATTTCGACATCTATCGAAGCATCAATCAGGCTGCACATGGATCAAGCTTCCGCAATCGCTGCACTTGGCGCGCTGGCGCAGGACACCCGCCTCGCGGTGTTCCGGCTGCTGGTCCGCGCCGGGCCGGACGGCATGATCGCCGGCGCCATCGCCGAGAGCCTGGGTAGCCCGGCCTCGACCATGTCGCACCACCTCGCCACGCTGGAGCGCGCCGGCCTTGTCGTGTCGCAGCGCACCAGCCGGCAGATCCATTACACCGCGAATTTCGAGCAGATGCGCGGGCTGCTGGGCTTCCTGATGGCCGATTGCTGCCAGGGCAAGCCAGAGCTCTGCGGCAACCTGCTTGCCGCCACCCGCTGCGAACCCATGATGGCTGGAGCCGACCAATGACTGACCGCGTCTACAATGTCCTCTTCCTCTGCACGGGCAACTCGGCGCGCTCGATTTTGGGCGAAGCGCTGCTCAACAATGATGGCAAGGGCCGGTTTCGTGCCTTCAGCGCCGGCAGCCAGCCCAAGGGGGCCGTTCACCCGATGGCGCTTGAAGTGCTCGGCGGCCTCGGCTTTCCGCTGGACGGGCTGCGCTCCAAGAGCTGGGATGAATTTGCCAAGCCGGATGCCCCCCGGTTCGATTTCATCTTCACGGTTTGCGACAATGCCGCCGGCGAAACCTGCCCGGCATGGCCGGGCCACCCGATGACGGCGCACTGGGGCATCGAGGACCCGGCAGCGGTGGAGGGGGACGGCCAACGCCAGGCATTCCTGCAGGCGTTGCGCTATCTGCAGCGTCGGATCTCGCTGTTCCTTGCCCTGCCGATCGCCAGCATTGACCGGATGGCGATGGAGCGCCAGCTGCGGGAAATCGGCCGGGCTGAGGGCGCAACCGGCACCGATGCTGAAACGTCGGCCGCATGAGCTCCGCCCCGCGCCGCCTGTCGTTTCTGGATCGCTACCTGACGCTGTGGATCTTCGCCGCGATGGCCGCGGGCATCGCCATCGGCACCTGGTTCAAGCAGGTCCCCGCCGCGCTCGACGCCTTGTCCGTGGGCGGCACCAGCATTCCCATCGCCATCGGGCTGGTGCTGATGATGTTCCCGCCGCTCGCCAAGGTGAAATATGAGGAGCTGGGGCAGGTCTTCCGGGACAGGAAGATTCTCGGCCTCTCGCTGTTCGCCTCCTGGGTCGTCGGCCCAGCCTTCATGTTCCTGCTCGCCATCACCTTCCTGCGGGACCAGCCGGACTACATGACCGGGCTGATCCTCATCGGGCTGGCGCCGTGCATCGCCATGGTGCTGGTGTGGAACCAACTGGCCGGCGGCAGCGGGCAATATGTCGCCGGCCTGGTGGCCTTCAACTCGGTGTTCCAGATCCTGTTCTACGCGCCGATGGCCTATTTTTACCTCAGCGTCCTGCCACCGCTGTTCGGGCTGGAAGCCAGCGTGGTGGACATCAGCTTCTGGACCATCGCCAAGGCCGTGCTGACCTATCTCGGCATCCCCTTTGCCGCCGGATATCTGACGCGCCGCGTGCTGATCGCGCGGCGGGGGGAGGAATGGTATCGCACCCGCTTCATCCCCCGCATCAGCCCGATCACGCTGGTGGCGCTGCTGTTCACCATTACCGCGATGTTCAGCCTCAAGGGCAGCGAAATCCTCGCCCTTCCCCTGGATGCCCTGCGCATCGGCGTGCCGCTGGTGCTGTTTTTCCTGTTCATGTTCCTGCTGAGCTTCACGCTCGCCAGGCTCATCGGCGCCGATTACCAACGGGCGACGGCGCTGTCCTTCACGGCGTCTTCCAACAATTTCGAGCTGGCCATCGCGGTTGCCATTGCTGCCTTCGGCCTCGCGTCACCAGTGGCGTTCGCAGCCGTCATCGGTCCCCTGGTGGAGGTGCCGGTGCTGATCATGCTGGTGAATGTCGCCATCTGGATCGGCCGGCGGTTCTTTGCGCCCAGCTTCGTCCACCCCTCCGCCATCCAGGACTGATCGGCCGCCACAATGACCCGCCTTCGCACCCTCACCGACCCTGCTTTCCTGCCAGCACTGGACCCGGCCTATGCGCTGCGCCGCCCGGCGCTGGGGCTGGGCGCGGGCGATCCGCCGCCGCGCATCCTGCTGCTTTACGGCTCGCTCCGCGAACGCTCCTACTCACGCCTCTGTGTCGAGGAAGCCGCGCGGCTGCTGCAGTATTTCGGCTGCGAAACCCGCATCTTCGATCCGTTCGACTTGCCGCTACCCGACCAGATCACCAATGATGACCACCCGGCGGTGGCAGAGCTGCGCGCCCATTCGCTGTGGTCCGAAGGCCAGGTCTGGTGCAGCCCGGAGCGGCATGGCCAGGTGACAGGCATCATGAAAACCCAGATCGACCATCTGCCGCTCAGCATGGGCGGCATGCGGCCCACCCAGGGGCGCACACTGGCGGTCATGCAGGTTTCCGCCGGCTCGCAATCCTTCAACAGCGTCAACACGCTGCGCGTGCTCGGCCGCTGGATGCGGATGTTCACAATTCCCAACCAGTCCAGCGTCGCCAAGGCCTTTGCCGAATTCGATGACGCCGGCAGGATGAAGCCCTCGGCCTATTACGACCGTATTGTCGATGTGATGGAGGAGCTGGTGCGCTTCACCATCCTGCTGCGCCCGCACGCCGAACAGCTGGTGGACCGTTACTCTGAGCGCAAGGAGGCCGGCATCCCGATCAACCCCGCCACGGACCTGTCCTCCATCGCGATTGCACCGCAAGCCGCGCGCTCATGAGCATGCCGGGTGCCGCTGCCGAGACGGACATTGTCATCATCGGTGGTGGGCAGGCCGGGCTTGCCGCGGGCTGGTATCTGCTGCGCGCGAAGCGTGATTTTGTCATTCTGGACAATGGCGATGGCCCCGGTGGCGCCTGGCGCCATGGCTGGGATTCGCTGCGGCTGTTCTCGCCCGCCAGCTACAGCTCGTTGCCCGGCTGGCCGATGCCGCAGCCGGCCCATGCCGGTTTCCCCACCCGTGACGATGTCATCGCCTATCTCGCGGCCTATGAGGCACGCTACGCGCTGCCGGTGGAGCGACCGGTGACGGTATCGGGCATCAGCCGCGCCGGCGATGGCCGCCTGCTGGTGGAGACGGACCGCGGCAACTGGCTGGCAAACACCGTCATCGGCGCGACAGGCACCTGGAGCCAGCCGTTCATCCCCGACATTCCGGGCCGTGACAGCTTTGGCGGCACGCAGCTTCACTCGGCGCAATACACAGGACCGGACGCCTTTGCCGGCAAGGCCGTTCTGGTTGTCGGCGGCGGCAATTCCGGAGCGCAGATCCATGCCGAAGTCTCCCTGGCCGCCCATTCCACCTGGGTGACGCTGGCGCCGCCGGTGTTCCTGCCCGATGATGTCGATGGCCGGGTGCTGTTCGACCGGGCCTCGGCGCTGCACCGGGGCGAGGCCATCAGTGGCCCGGCGATCGGTTTTGCCAATATCGTCATGGTGCCTCCGGTGTGCGAGGCGCGGGATCGCGGCGATCTTGCCAGCGTGCCTATGTTCGAGCGCATGACGCCCCGCGGCGTCGTCTGGCCTGATGGCCACGAGACGGCGGTGGACGCCATCATCTGGTGCACCGGCTTCCGGCCATCGCTGCCCTATCTCAACGGGCTTGGCGTCCTTGGCCCGGACGGCAAGGTTGCGGTGAGCCCGCAGGGCCAGGCGCTTGCCGAGCCACGGCTCTGGCTGCTGGGGCTTGGCGACTGGACCGGCTTTGCCTCGGCAACGTTGATTGGCTGCGGCCGCATGGCGCGGGAAACCGTGCGGGCCATCGTCGCAGGCGAGGCTGCGGCATAGACGCCGGCAACACTGGCGCGGCACAGAGCAAGAGGCCATATTGTTAAGTCGCCGCGCACCTGACGCCCGAAAGCGTCGAGCCGCGGCATGCAGACATCCGGATCGTCAATGACCATGCTTCGCCTTCTCCTGAGCCTTCTGATGCTCGCCGGCACAGCCCCGGCAGCGGCGCGAACCTATGACATCGTCATCGAGCGCCAGAAGCTCGAGGTTGTGCCGGGCCGACGCGACCTGGTGGTGACGATGAACGGCACCGTGCCGGGGCCGACGCTGCGCTTTACCGAGGGCGAGGACGCCGAGGTGCGGGTGACGAACCGGCTGCCGGAAATGGCCTCTATTCATTGGCACGGGCTGCTGCTCGATTCCGCGCAGGATGGCGCGCCGGGTTTCAACGGCTTTGCCGGCATCCGGCCGGGCACAACCCACACCTACAGGTTCAAGATCCGGCAGTTCGGTACCTATTGGTACCACGCCCACTCCGCCGGCCAGGAGCAATCCGGCCAATATGCAGCGCTGATCATCGACCCGGCAGGCACCGACCCCATCCGGTCCGACCGCGAGCAGGTGGTGCTGCTATCGGAGCAGACCCGCGAGCAGCCGGAACGCATCCTGCGCAACCTCAAGGCGGAATCGGGCTATTACAACTGGAACAAGCGCACCCTGCCCGAATTCCTGCGTGACGTCGGCAAGTTCGGGCTCGGCAAGACGCTCGCCGAGCGCAACGCCTGGGGCGACATGCGGATGGACGCCACCGATATCGCCGATGTGACAGGCTATGACCTGCTGCTCAACGGCAAGCCGACGGCCCGCAAGCCCCGGCTGGCCTTCAAACCGGGCGAGCGGCTGCGGCTGCGCTTCATCAACGGTTCGGCCATGTCGTTCATGGACATCCGCATTCCCGGCCTGGAGATGACGATTGTTGCGGCCGATGGCCGGCCGGTGGTGCCGGTGACCGTCGATGAGTTCCGGATGGGCGTTGCCGAAACCTATGATGTGATCGTCGAGCCGAAGGAGGACCGGGCCTATCCGCTCTGGGTGGAGACGCTCGATCGCAAGGCCAATGTGCTGGCGGCGCTGGCGCCGCGCGATGGCATGATGGCGCAGGCGCCGAAATCCCGCCCCCGCCAGGTGCTTCTGCTGAGCGAAATGGGCCATGCCATGGACGAAATGGCGGCGCCGGCGCCAGCCACGGGCGGACCTCAGACTGCGACTGCTGATCCGGCCTGCCCGCCCGAACACGCCGCAATGGGCCACTGCACGCCCAAGGCTCCCGCTGCACCGACGCCCGCAGACCCCGCCTGCCCGCCCGAGCACGCCGCGATGGGCCATTGCACCCCCAAGGCTCCCGCGCCGGCTGCCGGCAGCGGCAACAGGCAAGGAACCGCAGTGGCTGCCGCGACCGGGCCGGGTGCGCTGCCCTATCCAAAGGTGGACTATGGCTATGGCACCGACCCGATGGCCGGCATGGACCACAGCGCCATGGGCCACACCGGCATGGCGATGCCGGTGCTCGGCCAGGAGGGCGATACCGACGGTTCCGGACGGGTGTTTGGCTGGGCGACCGGCGCGCCCTATGGCGCCCGGGTGCTTTCGATGCGTGACCTTGAGGCGCTGGCGCCCAAGGCCGATGCACGGGCACCGACACGCGAGATCATCATCAAGGTGCAGGGCAACATGGAGCGCTACATCTGGATGCTCAACGGCGCCAAGTTCGGCGATGCTCCGCCCATCCGGGTGGGCTTCAATGAGCGGGTGCGCGTCACGTTCGTCAACGAGACGATGATGGCGCATCCAATGCACCTGCACGGCATGTTCTTTCAGGTCGAGAACGGCCAGCCAATGGACCGCATGCCCGAGAAGAACGTCATCGTCGTCGCGCCGGGAAAGACGCAATCGATCCTGCTCACGGCCAATGAGGCCGGTGAATGGCCACTGCACTGCCACCTGCTCTATCACATGGACAGCGGCATGATGCAGAAGCTGATCGTCGCCAGCGTCGACCGGCCGGATGGCACGCCGGCCCCGGCAGCCGCCGGCCATGGCAACCACTGATGGCCAGGCCATTTCTGGTGGCGGCGGCGCTGCTCTGCGCCGGCACGGCCCAAGCCCAAGCACAGACAGCGCCCGTACCGCCTGCCGCGCCGGAAGCCGCGATGGACATGAGCCATCATGGCCCGAAGCTTTACACCTTCACCACGGCTGAAGTGGATTACGCGCGGGTTGGCGGCAAGGATGTCGTCAACTGGGATGCCGAGGGCTGGGTGGGCGGCGATGTCCACAAGCTCTGGTGGCGCAGCGAGGGCGAAACGCAGGGCTCGCGGTTCGAGAAAGCCGAAGTGCAGGCGCTCTACAGTCGCAATGTGGCGACGTTCTTCGATGTGCAGGGCGGGCTGCGCTATGACATCGAGCCGGATTCCCGCGGCTATGCGGTTGCAGGCGTGCAGGGCCTGTCGCCCTATTTCTTTGAAACCCAGGCGCATGTGTTTGTCGGATTCAAGGGCGATGCACTGGTCCGGCTCCGGCAGACTTTCGACCTCAGGATGACCAACAGGTTCGTCATCGAGCCGATGCTGGAAACCGATATCTACCTGACGGACGTGCCCGAGCGCGGCATTGCCTCCGGCTTCTCGACCATCGAGACCGGCCTGATGGCGCGCTACGAGATCACCCGCAAGGTCGCGCCTTACGTCGGCCTCATCTACGAGCGGCGGCTGGGCGGAACAGCCCGCCTCGCCGAAGCCGCCGGAGAGGATGCCGGCGGCTGGTCGGTACGCGGCGGACTGCGCTTCTGGTTCTGAGCGGCAAAGTTCAGCCCGGATGGGACTTTCGGCCGTAGGTGATCAGGCCGAGCGGATTGATCAGATCATTGGGCGGATAGGCACGCAGGGCTTCCTCGATGGGCTCGGTGCCCCAGCCGGGGCGATCGGGCACGATCATGCTGCCGTTCTCGAACTCGGGGAGGTGGGTGAAGAGCTGGTCGTCCCAGGCAATGCGATCGATATCGGTTTCCATGATGCGCAGGTTGGGCACGGCGGCAGCAAACTGCACGTTCATCATCGTCGCGAGATGCCCATAGAAATTATGCGGGGCGACATTGACCTCATGGGCATCGGCCAGTGCCGCGATCTTCATCGATTGCCAGGCGCCGTTCCAGATCAGGTCGACAATCGCGACATCGACGGCGCGCTGGCGCAGGAACGGCATGAACTGGCCCAGCCCGATCAACGTCTCGCACGAGGCAATCGGCTGGCGGCTCTGGCTGCGCATATAGGACAGCGCATCGGCATCGAAGGTATCCAGCTCGACCCAGAACAGCTCCTGGTTGTCCAGTTCGCGCAGGATGCGCAGATAGCCCTCGGTCTTGGCGTTGAAGTTGAGATCGACAAGGATTTCCACATCCGGGCCGGCGCCGTCACGCAGGGCTTCCAGATGCTCCACCACGCCGCGCAGCAGCGTGCGGTCAACATTCAGGCCAGGCTCGAACGGCACGCCGAAGCCCGGAGCCCAGCCACGCGGGCGGCCGCCCTTGTAGGTGTAGACGTTGGTCTTGAGGGCCTTGAAGCCACGCTCGCGGACTTCAGCACCGAGCGCCTTGACGCCATCGATATGATCGATCGGCGGGGTGTAATAGGGCTGGCGGCTCATCCGCCAGGTGCCGCAGTGGGACCAGTACACCGGCACCGTCTCGCGGATGCGGCCACCAAGCAGCTGGGCACAGGAGACGCCGAGGATCTTGGCCTTGGCATCGAGAAGCGCGTTCTCGATGGCGCCAAGCGCCTGCCCCACCACGCCGCCGGTGCCGGGGCGCGTCGCAGCACGCAAAAGGCTGTGCACCCGCTCATGGTTGCCGACACATTCACCGACGAAGCGCGGCGCGATCTGACGGATGATGTCACTGATGCCGGGGTTGCCGAAGCCTTCATCGAATTCGCTCCAGCCGACGACGCCATCGGTGGTCTGGATCTTGACGAAATAATAGTTCCGCCAGCCGGCATCGCAGGCGAGCGTTTCAACTGTGGCGATACGGTCCTTGATGGTCGACATGGCATTGGCCTTTCTGGTCTAGCGGTTATCGGCGAGCACGAGAGCCGCGCCCTTTTCACCGATCATGGTGGCAGCCGCGTTGGTGTTGCCCGAGACGATGAGCGGCATGATCGAGGCATCGATGACGCGCAGGCGATCGACGCCGTGCACCCGCAAGCGCGGATCGACGACCGAGTGAGCGGGGTCGACTCCCATCGTGCAGGTGCTTGTCGGGTGGTAGGTTGTCCGGCCGGTTTGCCGCGCCCAGCGCTCCAGTTGCTTGTCGCTGAGCGGGCCTTCGGGGAGGAAGAGCCGCTCCTCGATGACATCGGCAAGCGGCGCGGTGCGGCTGATCTGGTCCACCAGCCTGAGGCTGTCCACCATCACCCGCACATCGCCTTCGGTGCTCAGATAGTTGCGATGGATGATCGGGGGCGCCTCCGGATCCGCCGAACGAATGCGGATATGGCCGCGGCTTTCCGGCCGGCACGGGCTGGCGTTGATGGTGAAGCCGCTGAAGCCATGCGCCCGCAAGCCGCGCCGCTCGCCATTCGGCGGCGCCTGGAAGCTCAGCGGGATGAAGTACAGCTGGGTATCGGGTCGGCTCTCCGTCTCGCGGGTCCGCACAAAGGCGCCGCCCTGATTAATGCCGAAGGTGAGCGGGCCGCTCTTGGTGAGCACATAGCGCATGCCGGCGAGTAGCAGCTTGGGCCAGGAGTTGATGCCGTCATTGAGCGTCGGCACCGAGGTGCGGAAGATCAGGCCGGTGTAGACATGGTCCTGGAGATTCTCGCCGACAGCCGGGCTGTCCTGCACGACATCGATGCCATGCAGGCCGAGCAGCGCGCCGGGGCCGATGCCGGACTGCTGGAGCAGCAGCGGTGAGTTGACGGTGCCGCCCGAGACGATCACCTCCCGCCCGGCCCGCGCCTGCACGGTCTGGCCGCCGCGACGATATTCGACACCGATGGCGGTGCGGCCCTCGAAGAGGATGCGCGTGGCGAGCGCGCCGCTTTCCACGACAAGGTTGGGTCGCTTCATCGCCGGCTCGAGATAGGCCGTGGCACTGCTTGTGCGGCGGCCCTTGCGGAAGCTGAACTGGTAGAGCCCGACGCCTTCCTGCTCGGCGCCATTGAAATCGGGGTTGTCGCGCCAGCCCTGCGCCCGGGCGCTTTCCAGCGCGAGCTTCACGACATGCTGTTCGCGACCCTTGATGCTGGAGATTTTCCACGGGCCGCCACCGCCGCGCCAGGTATCGGCACCGGCATCATTGTCTTCAGACATAAGGAAATAGGGCAGCACATCGTCATGCCCCCAGCCGCTGTTGCCCAGCTGCGCCCACGCATCGAAATCCTCGTGCTGGCCGCGGATATAGACCATGCCATTGATCGAGCTTGAACCGCCGAGCACCTTGCCGCGCGGCCAGAAATCTGTCCGGCCGCCCATCTGCTGGTCTGCTTCCGTCTCGTAGCACCAGTTCAGCGATGTATCGTAATAGAGCTCACCAAGGCCCGCCGGCATATTGACGAAGAACCGCTTGTGGCTGCCGCCGGCCTCCAGCAGCAGCACGCGGCATTTTCCGTCGGCCGTGAGCCGGTTGGCCAGCACGCAGCCGGCGGAGCCCGCGCCGACGATGATGAAATCATAAGTTGCCGGCATCGCCGTTCACCCTCCGGGCCGTTACCATTGCAGTGCCGGCTTGAAGCGCCAGACGCTGTTTCGCAGACTGTGATGCCGGGTGCGCGGCGCGGCCTCAATGCTGGCGCGACGGCATTTCCACTCGCGGCTAATCACTTCTGGAATCGACTGATCGATTTCCATATTATTGTTTATAATCAATTTGTTGTTTCGGCATTTTGCATGCCGCTCGGGCTTCCAGTCAGGCTGCGGGGCGGCTATCAACGGGCTGTTCCAGCGGGGAACCTGCGCATGCCGACTCCAGTACGTCTTGCCGATCCGAGCCCGAACCGGGCCGGTGCCGGGCAAAGGCTTGCAAGGCCGGCACGGCAGGGCCACCATGCCGGGCGGAAGATCGCGCCATGACGATCACGATACAACGCGTGTCCCGGGGGGAACCGAGCGGATGGACGTTCATCTGAGCAGCGGCCTGTTGCTGGAAGCGGCGATCCGCTTTGTCAGCATCGGCTTCTATATCGCGACGGCCATTGTCATCTTCCGGTTCCGCGCCTCTGCCGCGCGGATTGCCGGCACCCTCGCCTATCTCTCCAAGGCGCCGCACACGATCCTGCACTTCCCACCGCTGATAGCGCTGATGGGCCCTTTCATTCCAGCCATCACCATCGCTGCGACCATGGGGGCTGCGCTGACCTGGCTTTTTGCGCTTGAGCTCTATGGCGATCCGGGGCGGTTCGACAGGCGCCGCCTCATCCCGGTGCTGCTGGTGTTCATCATCGTCATCGCGGCGGTGTTCTCGAAGGGTGTCGTCGCCAAGGCGCTGTGGCTGCTCCACGCCTTCATGACGGTGGTGCTGATGGCGCATCTCATCACGGTGCTGGTGCGCAGCTGGCGGAACGACTTGGTGGAATGGCGCCGGCTGGTTGCCACCCCGGTGTTCCTGATTTCGGCAGTCTATTCAATCAGCCTCGGATTCATCCAGACAGTCGAGGCGTTCAACAACGTTCCGCGCCAACCCTCGCTGTTCAACGCCTCGGTACTGCTGTTCTCCAGCGCACTGGCGATCATTGTTTTCGGGCAGTTCGGCGCCGTGCTGTTCGGCGACGAAGCCGAGCCGGTGGCGACCAGCACCAAGAGCAAGCGTCAGGCCCCGGCGACTCTCTCCTTCAGCGATGCCAACCTCACCCAGGCGCTGGAGACGCTCATGCAGACCGAAAAGCTGTACCGGACGCAGAACCTGCGGATCACCACGCTGGCGCTGCGCCTGCGCGTGCCCGAGCACAAGCTGCGGCAATTGCTCAACTACAGCCTCGGTTACCGCAACTTCAACGCCTATATCGCGCACTGGCGGATCGGCGAGGCCAAGGAGGCCTTGCGCGATCCGGAGCAAGCGCCAGTGCCGATCTCGACCATCGCCATCGACAGCGGCTTCCAGTCACTGGCGCCGTTCAACCGGGCCTTCAAGGGCGAGACCGGGATGACGCCGAGCCAGTACCGCGCCGAGGCGCTCGCGAGCTACGGCCACGCAGCCGCCGCTTAGGCAGGGCAGCCGAGCACGGCCTTGGTCTCGAGGAACTCGTGAAAGCCGGTCTCGCCCCATTCCCGGCCGTTCCCGCTCATCCGGTAACCGCCGAACGGCGCCGTGATGTCCCACGCGCCGTTGATCGAGACCTGCCCGGCCCGCAGTTGCAGGGCGATGCGCTCCGCCACCACCGGATCGGCAGCCTGCACATAGGCGGCGAGGCCGAAGTCTGAATCATTGGCGATGCGGATGGCATCGGCCTCGTCGTGATAGCCGATGATTGCGATCACTGGCCCGAAGATCTCCGTCTGCGCGATTACCATGCCATTATCGACATCGGCAAACACTGTCGGCCTGGCGAAATGGCCGCTCTCCAGGCCTTGCGGGCGACCCAGCCCACCGGCCACCAGCCTTGCGCCTTCACCAATGCCGACGCGCACCAGGCCCTGGATGATCTCGAATTGCGCGCGGGAGACGACAGGCCCGATCTGCGCCTCGCCATCGGGCTCGCCGACAGTCATTCTGGCCGCGACCTCGCCAGCCAGCGCGGCGGCTTCATCCATGCGGCTGTGCGGCACCAGCATCCGGGTGGGAGCGTTGCAAGACTGGCCGCTGTTGTTCATCACCGCCGCCACGCCGCGCTTCACGGCCGCCGGGAAGCCGGCATCATCGACAAGGATGTTTGCACTCTTGCCGCCGAGTTCCTGCGTCACGCGCTTGACCGTGACGGCGGCATTTTTCGCCACTTCGATGCCGGCACGGGTCGATCCGGTGAAGGACACCATGTCGATATCGGCATGGGTGCACAGCGGAATGCCGACCCCCGGTCCATCCCCATGCAACATGTTGAAAACCCCCGCCGGCACCCCGGCGGCATGGAGAATCTCGGCAAAGATCTGGCCGCTGAACGGTGCCACCTCTGAGGGCTTGAGAATCATCGTGCAGCCGGTCGCCAGCGCTGGCGCCACCTTGCAGGCGATCTGGTGCAGCGGCCAGTTCCACGGCGTGATGAGCGCACACACGCCGATCGGCTCGCGCACGATCCGCGTGGCGCCGGCCTGCGAGGCGAACGCAAAGTCCTTCAGCGCTGCGTGCGCCGTGGTGAAGTGGCTGGTGCCCAGCGGCACCTGCGCGCCGCGGGACAGGGCGATAGGCGCTCCCATCTCCTCTGTCACCGCGTCGGCCAGATCGGCCGCGCGGCGCGCATATTCCGCGATGATCGCCTCGATCAGCGCGAGCCGCTCGGCGATGGTTGAGCGTGACCATGTCGCAAAGGCCTGCCGCGCTGCTGCTGCGGCGCAATCGACATCGGCTGGCCCACCCATGGCAATCCGGCCGGCTACGGCCTCGGTGGCCGGGTTCTCCACGTCCAGAAAACGCGGCACCACCGGCGCAACCCATTGGCCGCCGATATAGAAGTGGCCAAGATCGCGCATAGTGGTTCCTAGTCCTCGCTCAACGCGGCATGGCCGGCGAGCGCCGGATCGAAACGGAAGTCATCATCGGCTTCCACAACAACGCCGTAGATCTTCCCTGTGAAAACAAAAGGCTGCTGGTAGCGGTCACTCGGCGGGCTGGCTTCGTCATGCCCGCAGCACACGCCGCCGGCTGTCGGCCCCATCGGCCACATACCCTGCATGACGACGCTGCCGAGCGGGGCGCCGTCACACAACAGCGTGCCCACGCCGGCGCAGTTGCCAGTCTTGCGGAAATCGAACGTCAGGCTGTGCCGCCCCGGCGGCAACGGCGCTGTCGATTCCACCACCCAGCGCACACCCGGTCCGACATATTCATGCACCAGCCGCCCATTTTGCACGAACAGCACATAGCCTCCGGCCTTGCCGCCAACAGACAGCAGCACGCCCTCGCTGGCTTTCGTGAGTTCGACATCGGCGATGATGCGATAGGAGCGATTGGCGACGGAGGGAGCCGCATAGCCCGACACCCGGTTCATGCCCTGCTCGAACGTCCAGCGCTGCCGCGGCGGCGAGAAATAGCTGAACGGCATCCGCGCCCGGTTGCGATCGTCGAGCGGCAGCACGGAATTGCGTTCAGCCTCCGCCCACCAGAGCGCCACCAGCGCTTGCAGCTTTTCCGGGTAGTGCGCCGCCAGATCCTGCGATTCCGAAAAGTCCGTGGCGAGGTGATAAAGTTCCCAGCGGTCATTCTCGAAATCGGCGCCCTCGAAGTGGCGCGTCACCGCTTTCCATCCATCCGCCCAGATGCCGCGATTGCCCATCAGCTCGAAATACTGGACATGCTTCTGCTCGGCGGCATCAGGCGTATCGAAGGTATAGGCAAAGCTGGTGCCATCCATCGGCAGCTGCGCGATGCCGTTGAGCACCGCCGGCGCTTCAATTCCGCACGCCTCCAGGATGGTCGGGGCGATATCGGCGCAATGGCAGAACTGCCCGCTCACCAGCCCGCACTGCCTGATGCGCGCCGGCCAGTGCACGATCAGCGGATCCCGCACACCGCCGCCATGCGTCTGCATCTTGAACCATTTCAGCGGAGTATTGCCGGCATGGGCCCAGCCGGCGGGGTAATTGTTCCAATGCTTGTCGCTGCCAAGCTCGTCGATCGCCGCCAGCTTCTGCTCGAACGGCTCCTCCAGCATCTGGATATAGCGGCGCAGGTTGATATCCCCGAACTGCTTGCCCTCAGAGCTGGCGCCATTGTCGGACATCAGCACTATCATGGTGTTGTCCATCATGCCGCGCTCGCCGAGCCAGGCCATCAGCCGGCCGATCTGGGCATCCGTATGGTCGAGAAAGCCGGCGAACACCTCCTGGTGCCGCGCACACAGCCGCTGCTCGTCCGCCGACATCGAAGCCCAGGGCTGGACTTCGGTATTGAAGAGGCTGAGCTGGGTTTCGGGCGGAATGATGCCGAGCGCGATCTGGCGGGCATGCCACTGTTCGCGCGCCACCTCCCAGCCCGCATCGAAGCGGCCCCTGTACTTGTCGATATACGGGCGCGGTGCCTGGTGGGGGGAGTGGCAGGCGCCGAAGGCAAGATAGGCGAAGAAGGGCTTGTCCGGTGCACCGGCCTGCTGGTCCCGGATCATGTCGATGGTACGGTCCACCAGGTCTTCACTCAGGTGGTAGCCGGGCGTGTCCGGGGTGGGGATGAAGTGATTGTCGGCCACCAGCTCGGGATGCCATTGATCGACGAGCGAATAGAGAAAGCCATAATAGCGCTCGAAACCACGGCCGAGCGGCCACTGCTCGAAAGGCCCGGCCGCTGTCATGTCCCTTGCCCTGGTCAGGTGCCACTTGCCGATGGCGAAGGTGCTGTAGCCCGCTGGACGCAGGATTTCCGCCAGCGTGGCAGCCTGCGTCGAGACTTGGCCGGCATAGCCGGGGTAACCGGTGCACATGTCCGCGATCATGCCCATGCCGACGGCGTGATGGTTGCGGCCGGTGAGCAGCGATGCCCGCGTCGGCGAGCACATAGCGGTGGTGTGAAAATTGTTGTAGCGCCGGCCACCGGCGGCCAGCGCATCGATGTTCGGCGTCTCGATGCTGGAGCCGTAGCAGCCGAGTTGGGCGAAGCCGACATCATCGAGCACGATGACGACAACATTGGGTGCACCGTCACCCGGTCGGATCGCCGGCTCAAGCCATGGCCGCGAGTCCCGATAGGTTCGGCCAATGGTGCCCTTCCAGGCCTTGTTCGACATTGCGGCTGCTCTTCTTGCGTCCGCCGGGGGCGGTGAAGGAAACAATGGTGCCGGGCCTCGCAGCTTGAGGCAGCGAGGCCCGGCGCCAGGAGGCTCAGAAGGTCTTGCGCAGGCCCATGCGGAAGGTGCGGCCCAGAGGATCCGAGGTAGAGGCATCATAGCCCTCGGCCAGGCGCGCCAGCGGCGGATCCTTGTCGAGCAGGTTGGTCACCGCCAGATTGACGTTCATCTCCCAGGGCAGCTCGATATTCACCGCCAGATCATGCAGCAGCCGCGAGCCGAGCCTGTAACCGACTGCCGCCGCCCCCTGCCGCTGATCGATGTAGGAAGAGTTGTAGCGGCCGGTCCAGCGCAGGTTCACCGGGCCATGCTGGTAGTTGATGAAGCCCTGGCCCTTCCACTTCGGCAGGGCATGGGCCAGCGTGCCGGCATTGAGCTTGCCGACAGCATCGAAGCCGGCCACCGGCAGGCCGGCGACGGTGAACGGATCGAACTTGTAGGTGAGTGTCACGTTCGCGACAGCACCCAGCGTGAGCGTGCCCTCCGCGACATCGTTGATCCGATAGCTGGCGCGAATGTCGATGCCGCTGAACCGCGCCTTGGGGCCGTTGATGCGGAGCAGCAGCACCTTTGAAAGGTTGGCGGCACTGCAGGCGCCATTGAAGACGAAGTGATCGGCAATGAACGCGGCATCAAGCGTGGCGCAATTGTTGGCGCCCGCTGCGCCGTTGGGAAACAGCGCGTTGACGATGGCGTTCTGCGGCTCGGTCGTCAGAATGTCCTTCAGGTCATAGTGGTAGTAATCGACTCCGGCATCGAAGCCGCCGGCCTGGACGAGCACGCCGACATTGTAGGTCGTGGCCTTTTCCGGCTTGAGATCGGGGTTGCCGGTCAGGTCGAGCGCGGTGGGCAGGCCGAGGATCGTCGGGATCGAGGCCAGCGGGTTTGGCGCCAGCGAGGTCTGCGGCGGCGCCCGGAAGGTGGTGCTCGCCGAGCCGCGCACCGCCAGCCAATCGAGCAGCTGCCATTTGGCACGCACCTGCGGATTGAAGGTGCCGCCGCCATCCGAGCCATAATCCTCGTAGCGCGCGCCCAGCGTCACGCTGCTGCTGTCGGTGAAGGGCACCACCAGCTCGGCAAAGGCGGCAAAGATGTCGGTGGTGATGTTCACCGGCGCAAAGGCCGCGGAGAGGCCAAGCGGCGTATAGGGCGTCGGCGTGCAGACATTGGCGCCGGGAATGTTCAGCGGTGAATTGAGGCAGGGCACCTGGGTCCGGTCAGCAAACTTCGAGTCCCGCTCGCGGAAGCTGATCTGCCGCCACTGGCCGCCGACGGCCCAACGCACCGGGCCACCACCAAGATCCAGCCCGCCGAACGCACCATCAAAGCCGAGATTGGCCTCGGTTGTCTGGCTGGTCAGGTAGCGCGTCTGTGGGATCATCAGCCAGTTCGCCAGCTCCAGCGTGTTCGCCGTGGCAGCGACATAACCGGGGTTGCTGGTGATACCGTTGATCGGCGCGCTGGCGATGGCGGTCGACATCGGGTTGAGCCAGAGGCAGCCGGGGCTCCCCGGCGCTGCCGTCTGCCACTGGCAGCTCGGTCCGCCAAGACCGCGCAGCGCCAGCTCGATCTGGACGCCCGACGAGTCAAAGCCCTGGAGCGTATGATCGTTGCGGCCGTAGGTGATGTCGGCGTTCCAGTGGATGCCGCCGTCGATCGTGCCGGTCAGGCCGGCGGAAACGCGATATTCCTCCTGGTCACGGGTCTGGTAGGCCGATTCTAGCGGGTCAGGCCCGAAGAACGGGTTGCCGCCGACAAGATAGGGCCGCCACTGGCCGATAGGGATGAAGATGCCGGTGGAGCCCGCAGGGAACTGCGTGGGGTTCGCTGCCGCATAGGCTGCAAGGCCCGGATTGTTCAGCGGCACGAACCAGTTGTTGAACAGCCGCGGCGAAGTGCCGGGGATGAAGCTGGCCGGATTGATGTTGGAGGGCAGCACCGTCTCGGTGATCGGCTTGGGCTGGTTGAACGACGGCGGGTAATGCACGATCGTCTTGGAGTTCGCGTAGCTGCCCTCAAGGTGCAGCTCCAGTGACGGGCTGAATTCGTAATTGAACTCGCCATAGACCTGGTAGGTCTTGGCCGGTGCCACCAGATCCTGCCACTTCTGGACATTGTTGACGCAGAAGCCGGCGAACGGCTGGATGCCGCCAAGCGCCGAGCAGCCGACATCGACAGCACGCGGGCCGGTGGTGGCGAGCACGCCGCCGGGGCCGGTGGGGCCAACCGGTGTGAACTGCGCCGGATTGGCCGAGAAGTTCCAGCCGGCATCCGGGTTCACGGAATAAGGCGGTGTGGACCATTCACGATCCCGGACGCGCAGTTGCGCACGCCGCTGGTAACCGCCGGAGAGCATGAAGTTCCAGTTGGAACCAACCTTTCCGAAGGTCGCATCGAGGCGATAGTCGCCATCGGTGTCCTCGATGAAAGTGAAGTCGCCGCCAACTTCAAGGCCATCGAAATCGCGCCGCGTGATGAAGTTGACCACGCCGGTCATCGCGTCTGAGCCATAGGTTGTCGAAGCGGCATCCTTGAGGATCTCGATCCGGCCGATGGCCGAGCTGGCAATGTTGCGGGTGTTGACAAAAAAGCCGCTGACCAGCGGCAGACGGCGGCCGTTGAGCAGCACCAGGTTGCGGTCCGGCCCGAGGCCGCGGAGGTTGACGCTCTCGGAGCCCTCGAAGCCCTGGCCCTTGCCGGGCTGGGACGAGTTGGAATTGCCGATTGATCCGGCCGCTTCCGGCAGGGCGCGGATGATATCCAGCAGCGGTGGCGAGCCCTGCAGCTGCAGTTCGTCCCGTGTCAGGATGCGCAGCGGCAGAGCCTCCGCCTGCTTTTCCGTCAGCAGCCGCGAGCCGGTGACGACGATGAACTCTTCGGGCCTTTGCTCGGTCTGCTGCGCCATGGCGGCAGAGGCCGAGAAACCCGCTGCAAGCGCCGCAAGCGAAGCCGCGCCGGCCAGAATGGACTTAAGACGAACAACCATCGGAATCCCCTCCCCTTAGTTCTGGCACCCGGCCGGCTCTTTGCAAAAAGCCTTCAATCGGGGCCGACATATCCGGCTTCCAGCGTTTCGATAGCGGCGCTGATTCGACCTGACGATGCCGGTCTAGCAGCCCGGCGCGGCAGGTCTTTAGCTCCTCCAACTTCGCGATAGCCGCCTTTGAAATCGACTGATCGAATTCCAAAAACTGGTTGAATTTCATAATATTGCTCGTGAATATCGCGCCTCGGAAGGCACCCCCGCTCGTGCCGATCATGCGTGTGGCGAAGCGCAGCCTGTTGCCCACCCGAGAGCCGCCCTAGCCCTGCGTGCCGGCACGGGCCGCCAGCGCCGCGACAGTGGCGGCGTGGCTCTCGCTGGTGATGCGGTAGCGCAGGATAAAGGCCACGGCCCCGGCGTGCATCAGGAATACGGTGGGCACAAAGACGAATGCCAGGTTGCGGACAATGGCTTCATCAACCTGGCCCGGCACCGCGCCTTCCGGGAAGCCAACCAGGCCGAGCAGCAGGCTGGAAGCGAAGATGCCGATGCCCGAAGTCGTCTTGGCGACAAAGATGCTGGCAGCTGCCATGACCCCTTCCGAGCGGCGCCCGGTCTTCAACTCCTGGTCCTCCACAATGTCGGCGGACAGCGAGCCGTGCAGGATCGCCACGATGCTGGCGAACGTGACGGAGAGCAGGTGGAAGCACAGCATGATCGGCAGCAGCAGCACCGAGTCATTGTCGGGGAACAGCCCGAGCAGCCGCAGGGCAATGGGCGAGAGCCCCAGAGTCGGCACCAGCAGCTTGCACAGGATGGCGGCATCGCGCTTGCCGAGCCGCCGTGACAGCGGCCCGGTGAACCAGATCGCCAACGCCGAGGAGCCGAACTGCGCCAGCACGAACAGCGACACCTGGTCTGGCCCGAAGCCCCAGAAAAACGTGTTGAAATAAAGCGATAGCGCAACCGAAAGGCCATAGGCCATGGCATTGCAGACCCCCGCGCCCAGGATCGGCACCAGCGCCCGGTTCGTCATCACCGAGAACATCTCCTTGAGCGCGCGCCGTGCACCGAGCCGTTGCGGCGGCGGAGACCGCAGCCACGGAATCCGGCTGTGCGTCCCGAGCGCCGAGATCAGGATGACGATGAACATCACCGCCGCCGAAACATTGCCATAGGTGGCATAGCCCGCGGCATTGAGCTGCGCGACCGGCTGTTCTGCCGAAGGCTGGAGGAACAGCTGGAAGGTCAGGATCGACATGATCAAGCCGCCATACCAGTTGAACCCGGCCCGGTAGGACATCAGCGCCGTACGACCATGATAGTCCGAGGTCAGTTCCGGCGCCAAAGCGGCACTGGGAATCTCGAACAACGAGAGAAAGGTGCGGATCAGCACCGAGACGACGATCAGGTAAACAAACAACCCCTCATCGGACCAGCCCAGCGGCGGATGCCATAGCAGCAGATAGCTGAGCGCGACCGGCGCGGCAGCAAAGTACATGAAGGGGTGGCGCCGGCCCCAGCGCGAGCGCCAATTGTCACTGAGTTGCCCGATAATCGGATCGAGCACGGCATCGACCATGAGTGCGATCATGATCGCCAGGCCCACAGTCGCGGCCGGGAGCCCGACTACTTGATTGTAGAAGAGCAGCAGCAGGTAGGAGAAGCCATTGTCCTTCAGGCCGAGCGCCGTGGCGCCGATGCCATAGGAGAATTTCGCGCCGCGGCTCAGCGGCGGCGGGGGCGTGCGGGCGTCACTCACCGGGGTGGCGCTCCGGCGATGACCGTTCGGTGCAGGAGCCGCAAGTGGCCATCATAGCCCCCAAGCGCATGGTGCAGGGTCGAGCGATTGTCCCACATCACCAGCATGTCCGGCTGCCAGGCATGGCGGTAGACAAAGGCCTCGCTGGTCATGTGCTGGAACAGGAAGCCTAGCAGCGCGTCGCTCTCCGCCTTGGCCAGCCCCTCGATGCCGATCGTGTAACCGGGGCTGACGAACAGGGTGCGGCGAGCACTGACGGGATGGACAGGCGCAAGCGGGTGCGCGTGGACCCCGTCAGCCTCCGGGCCGAACAGGATGTGCATGCCGGTGCGGCCGGCCTCGCTGGCAAAATAGCCCTTCGAGCCATAGGGCCCGGCAGCGCTGTGCAGCGCCCGCAGGCCAAGGAGCATCTCCCGGAAGCCGGGGCTCAGCGCCTCCCAGGCGGCAGCCGTGTCGCAAAACAGCGTGTCACCGCCGACGGGGGGGATGACCTTGGCGTGGAGGATGGTTGCTGCCGGCGGCGCTGCCTGGAAACTCCAGTCCGAATGCCAGCCACCGCCGAACACTGCCGTAGTCTCCCCGGGATCACGGCGCACTTCAACGATATCGGGATGCCCAGCCATCGCCTCGACAAAGGGATTTTCGCCAAAGGCTCCGAACTGCCGGCTGAAGGCCTCTAGCTGTGCATGATCAAGCGGCTGCTGCGGGAACCAGATGACGCCATGATCCGCCAGAGCCTGCTTCACAGCCGCCAGCGAGGCCGCGCCAAGTGGCCGCGAGAGATCGAGGTTGGTGACCTCTGCCCCGAAACCCAGCGGCCGCGACTTGATCGACACGGCCGGACCCTTGCGCTGCTCATTGCCCACCTGAATTCACCCTCACCGCCTGCACGGCCTACCGGCCGCAGGAAACACCCGCCGTTGAGGTCTGCGCCGTGCGGTTGCTCTTGTCTTGAGACACTCTCGTTCAAGGCTAATCACCTTCGAAAGCGACTGATCGTTTCCATAATCGTCTTGCAATAACAGCAAGTAAGATGCTGCGGTTGATTGCACCGTCTGGAGCACCTAGCGGACTGGAATCGCGCGACGGCACCGCAGTTTGGACGGCACACCAAACTGCTGCCGGCGTGTAGCACTGGCAAAAATCAAGGCTGCGACACTGTAGCCGCGGCGTTGGCAACCGTTCCTTCAAATGACTGCGCGGCCCTGTCGTGGGCGTGCCGATGCGGCGCGGCTGCTTCAAACCCTCAAACGGCCCAGTTCAGGTGTTCAGGAGCAACTTCAATGCGTTCTGGCTGCTAAAGGAACCAGCTGAACGCGTTGGAACAAAAAAATGGCCGGGCAGTTGCCTGCCCGGCCAGTCGGTTTCCTTGGGGAGGAACCTCGTGAGATGCGGTCGCGGATGTTACCGGGGCATCAATTGTTGTAGGCGCGCTCGCCGTGCTCACCGAGATCGAGGCCTTCGCGCTCGGTTTCGGGAGAGACGCGCAGCCCGGTGACTGCCTTGGCGACCGTGATGGCGATGGCGGTGCCGACTGCAGCCCAGACGATGGTGGCTCCCACCGCCATGAACTGTGTGACCAGCTGGGCCCCCATGTCGAAATCATCGCCGCCTGGGCCACCCAGCGAGGGGGCATAAACGATGCCGGTGCCGATGGCTCCGACGATGCCGCCCACACCATGGATGCCGAACGCATCGAGCGAGTCATCGTAGCCAAGCTTGGCCTTCACCACCGAGACGGCGAAGTAGCAGACCACCGAGGCGACAGCGCCGAGGACGATGGCACCGAAGGGCCCGCTATTGCCGGCCGCCGGAGTGACGGCGACGAGGCCGGCGATGACACCAGAGCAGAAGCCCAGCGCCGACGCCTTGTGACCGCGGATCTTCTCGGCAAGCATCCAGAACAGGGCTGCCGACGCGGTGGCGACGAAGGTGTTGATCATGGCCAGGGCTGCCGAACCATTGGCTTCCAGCGCCGAGCCGGCGTTGAAGCCGAACCAGCCAACGAACAGCAGGCCGGTACCGACAAACGTGAGCGTCATGGAGTGCGGTGCCATCGATTCCTTGGGATAGCCGATGCGCTTTCCGAGCATGATGCAGGCCACCAGTGCCGAGACGCCGGCGTTGATGTGCACGACGGTACCGCCGGCAAAATCCAGGGCGCCCATCTCGAAGAACAGGCCGCCAGCAGCCCAAACCATGTGAGCGACCGGGAAGTAGACGATGGTCAACCAAACGGCGGTGAAGGCCATGACGGCGGAGAACTTGATGCGCTCAACAACACTGCCCAAAACGAGCGCGACAGTAATCGCGGCAAACGTCATCTGGAAAGCGACGAAGACATATTCCGGGATCACGACGCCATCGGTGAAGGTGGCGGCGGTCGAGTCCGGCGTTATTCCGGCGAGGAACAACTTGTCGAAATTCGAGATGAAAGGCTTGAGACTCTCTGATGCATCAGGGCCAAAGGCCATGGTGTAGCCGTAGACGACCCAGATGATCATGGCGAAAGCCGAGGCGGCACCGATCTGCGTCATGGTGGAGAGCATGTTCTTGGAGCGGGTGAGGCCGCCGTAAAACAGCTGCAGGCCGGGCAGGATCATCAGAAGCACCAGCACGGTGCAGATCATCATGAAGGCCGTGTCACCCTTGTTCGGGACAGGAGCGGCTTCTTCGGTGGCTGGTGCCGCTTCAGCAACAGCCTCGGCTGCAGCGGGTGCCGCTTCCATGGTAGCTTCGGCAACAGCAGGCGCTGCTTCGGCAACGGCCGCCGCGGCATCCTGCGCAAAGACAGGTGCTGTGAGCAGGAGCGCGAACATCGCGGCTCCGACGCCCAGCGATTTCAGGTCAAAAGTCATGCTTCCCCCTTGGCTAGCGTCTAGAGCGCGGTTTCATTGGTTTCGCCGGTGCGGATCCGCACGGCCTGGCCGACATCGGCCACGAAGATCTTGCCGTCCCCGATCGAGCCGGTGTGTGCGGCCTGCTGGATGGTCTCGACCACCTGGGTCGCCTGGCCGTCTTCAACGACGACCTCGATCTTGATCTTCGGCACCATGTTGGTGGTGTATTCAGCGCCGCGGTAGATTTCGGTCTGGCCCTTCTGGCGGCCGAAACCCTTGACTTCGCTGACCGTCATGCCCTGGACGCCGGCGGCCGAAAGGGCCTCGCGCACGTCGTCGAGCTTGAACGGCTTAATGACAGCAATGATAAGCTTCATGGCCCCTCCTGAACGCGAACCTTCCGCGTTGCAGCATGCCATGCAAAGGCCGTGCCAAGTGCTCTCACCTAGGATGACTAAGGTATTACAGCCCATTCGCAGCCGGCCTGCTGCCCGATTCGGGTGCATCGCAGCAGGGCGGGCGCGTTTTTTGTGCAGATGCGTAAAGCGCCAGCCATCGCGGCCGTAACAGCTCGGCGCCGGCTCAGAGCAGGGTGGCGATCTGCTCCCAGCTCTCCGCGACACTGGCCGCGCCGAGTTCGATCAGCTCATGCGCCTTTGTGAAATCCCGGACATCGACATGTCCGATGGCCGGGGCGATCTCGAGATCCGGCGGGTCGATCATCAGGCTCTGCCGCGCCAGGTGCGACATCATCAGCGACAGTCCGGCACGGCCGATGCGGAACGGCGTGACAAGCCGCTTGCCCGCCGGCAGTCCGGCCTCGGCGCGGCGCAGATAATCCCCCTGCAGGTTGACGGCAAGCACCGGCGCCTTGCTGAGCGCACGCACCGCCCGCACCGGCACCGGCGTCATCACGCCCCCGTCAACCAGCAGCTGGCCCTCGCGCTTCACTGGCGGAAACACGCCCGGAATGGCCATGGAAGCGCGCACTGCCTCCACCACCGGGCCACGGGTGATCGAAACTTCATCGCCGGTCACCAGATCGGCAGCGACGACCGCGACCGGAATGAACAGGTCCTGCAGGTTGGAACGGCCGAAGTGCTCGCGCAGGTGATTGTGTACGGTGCGGCCACCCAGCATCGAGCCGCCACGTGGATCGACATCGAGAAAGCGCATGATCTGCCGCAAATTGACCGAGCGGGCCAGTTCCTCCAGCACATTCATCCGGTCCGCCGCCAGACAGACGGCGGCCAGCGCGCCGATCGAGGTGCCGCTCACCGCCGCCACCTTGACGCCGCGCTCATGGAGCGCGTGGAGCACGCCGATATGCGCCCAACCAAGGCCGGCGCCGCCACCGAGTGCCAGGGCAATCTTCACGGCCGCTCCGCCAGCAGGCTGCGGGCAGCGTCCTCGTCCTCATCAAGCACCATCAGCCGCACACCGGACAGGCCGCTACCGATCAGCGAGGCGATGCCGGCATCGAAGAGCACGGCCTCGATGCCGCCGGCCTCCAGTGTCATTCGCTTGATCTCGGCTTCCACCGGATCGAACACCGTTTCAAGCGTGACGAGCGGCATCAGTTGCTCCGGCGGTGGAGGAAGAAGCGCGTGTAGAGGAACAGGTTCACTGCGATCAGCACAGCGGCATACTGAAACTGCGTGTCCCGCGTCAGCCCTTCAGGGTAGATGATCGGGGTGATGTAGTGATCGATAAATCCATCGGCATAACCCTGCTCGCCGGCAGCAGCACGCATCCGCATCTCGAGCGGCGTGAGCGGGCAGATGGCGCCGGAAAGCTCGATCCAGGCGCCCCAGGCCAGCACGGGCAAATGGGCCAACATCACCGGGGGCCAGCGGATGAGCAGCGCCGCGCCGAACATGGCAAACACGATGAAGGCAAAGTGCAGCACGATCACAAGATCGGCTGCCAGTGCGGGATTGATCAAGGCGTTGCGGCCGGCGGGCGGGTGGGCAATCCATCGATGCTGCGGGTTCGGCCCTGCCATTTGGCGAGATTGGCCTCGGGCGTGGTCGGTGCGTAATATTTGCGGAGCGTCTGGCGTTCGCGCTCAAACTGCATGTGTGGCACGGCCCAGCCGCAACTCGTCTGGGTGGACTCGATGTGCGCCTCGAAGATCTGGCGCACGCCGGGCTCGATGGTGAAGTGGCTGGCAAGCTCGGCCCAGCCGGCGTCCTGCGGTAGCACCGGCACGCCGCGGCCGTAGAGCCGATAGATCAGCGCCGGCTGGTCAAAGGCACAGAACATGATGGTTATGCGGCCATCGGCAGTGAAATGCGCGTTGGTCTCGTTGCCCGAGCCGCCAAAATCCAGCCAGGCGACGCGGTTGGGGCCGAGCACGCGGAAGCAGTCCATGCCCTTGGGGGAGAGGTTTATCCGCGCGTCCGCTGCCGCCGTTGCGACGAAGAACACCGGCTGGCGGGCAATGAAAACGGCATGGTCATCGGTGATGCGATCGAAGAATTCCATACCCGCTCCCTCCGGCCCTCAGGCCGCTGTGCCGCCCACCGTCAACCCCTCGATAAGCAGTGTCGGCTGGCCGACGCCGGCGGGCACGCTCTGTCCACCCTTGCCGCAAATGCCGACGCCTTCATCAAGCGCGAAATCATTGCCGATGGCGCGCACCCTGGTCAGCACGTCCGGCCCGTTGCCGATGAGCGTGGCGCCCTTGATCGGCGCGCCGAGCTTGCCGTTCTCGATGCGATAGGCCTCGGTGCAGGAGAATACGAACTTGCCGCTGGTGATATCGACCTGGCCGCCGCCAAAGCTCTTGGCATAGATGCCGGACTTGGCAGAGCGCAGGATCTCGCCGGGATCCTCTGTGCCATTCTCCATGAAGGTGTTGGTCATGCGTGGCATCGGGGCATGGGCGAAGCTCTCGCGACGGCCGTTGCCGGTGGGCGCCACGCCCATGAGGCGGGCGTTGAGCCGATCCTGCATATAGCCCTTGAGGATGCCATCCTCGATCAGCACGGTGCGCTCTGTCGGGGTGCCCTCGTCATCCACGGTCAGCGAGCCACGGCGATTGTCGATGCTGCCATCGTCCACCACTGTCACGCCCGGTGCCGCGACCCGCTCGCCGATGCGGCCCGAAAAAGCGCTGGTGCCCTTGCGGTTGAAATCCCCCTCAAGGCCATGGCCGATGGCTTCGTGCAGCAGGATGCCCGGCCAACCCGGCCCGAGTACCACGGTCATTTCGCCGGCAGGCGCCGCGACGGCATCGAGGTTGGTGAGGGCGTTGGCGAGGGCAATATCGATGGCGCCATCCCAATTGGCGTGCTCGAACAGGCCATCGTAGAGATAGCGCCCGCCAAGGCCGTGGAAGCCGGTTTCACGCCGGCCATCCTTTTCCGCCACGATCTGCACGTTGAGCCGCACCAGCGGCCGCACATCGCGGACACGATGGCCATCGGCTCGGATGATCTCGACGACGCTCCAGGAGGCCAGCAGGCTGGCGGAGACCTGGACAACGCGCGGATCGCGGGCGCGGGCGGCCGCATCGATCGTCTGCATCAGCTTCACCTTTTCAGCAAAGCTGATGCCTTCCAGGGGGTTGGCATCGGTATAGCGGCGCGCGTTGGTGCGCTGCGGAGCCAGTGCCATGGTGCCGCCATGGCCATCCCGCACAACGCGGATGGTATCGGCAGCGCGGCGGATGGCAGCATCCGAAAGCTCGTTGGCATGGGCAAAGGCTGTCATTTCCCCAGCCACGCCGCGCAGGCCGAAGCCCTTTTGCGTGTCGAACGTGGCGGCCTTCAGCCGACCGTCATCGAAGGAAAAGCTTTCCGAAACAGCATATTGCAGGAAAAGTTCACCATCGTCACAACCGTTCAGCGCTTCCGCCACCAGCCGCTCGGTGCGGCCAGGGTCGAGCTCAGTATCGGCGTAGAAGATGGTGGCGGGATCAAGGGTGCTCATGGCCTAGATATAGGCACGCCGGGCGGGAAGGCAAACGCTCCGGGCTGCGGCATCATTCCGCAAAGTTGCAGGTGAGCAGCCATTGCTTGCCGGGCCTGTCGAGAACGATGCGGCTGCACTTGCTGAGCACGTCCCGGCCGATGAGCATCCAGGGCGAGCGGCCCCGGTCACCATCGCGGCTGGCGGTGACGGTGATGGCGTCTTCATCATCCTCGGCGGTGCTGGTGCCGGCTTTTGCCTGCGAATCGAGCCGCTTGGCCTGCTCCTCGGTGATGCGTACGGCGGCGTTGCGGATTGGCAGGCCGAGCAGCGTCGCGCCGGCACGGGGGCTCAGCCGCTCGAAGGGCAGTGCCACATCAGGGAAGGGTTGCCAGAGGCCGACCTTGCCGGTGCGGCGGACGAGGCCGGCGGACTGCAAGGCCTCGGCGGCGCGGCGATTCATGATGCTTTCCGGCGAGCGGAGTTCCAGCCCTATCCTGATGGTTTCCTTGCCGATTTTGGCATTCACCATCGCAGAGCCACTGCCCTTGCGCGGCAATGCAAAGGTGGTGCTGCCGGGCGCTATGGGGCCTTGGGTGAAGGTGATCCGTTCGGCGTCCAGCACCATGACTGACATGATCCCATCAGCATCGGTGGCGATCGGCTTGTCCACCCAGACGGTCGGAACCAGTGTTCTTTCAAAGCCTTGCGGGGTAACGCGGAACAGATTGAAGCGGAACATCGCCTGGCCGCCGGGGATCATGCTGTTCTTGAACTGGCGCTTGCCGAGCAGCGGAAACGGCTTCAGCCCGGCCTGCTGCGCCGGGCCGAGGTTGAGCAGCAGCGCCTTGTCAAAGCCCAGCGCGATACGAACCGGGATCGTCCGATCCTTGATCCGAACGGGCATTTGCGGTTGCCCATCGGCAGGAATCGGGATGCTGAGGGAGCCGGGCGGGACTGGGGCCGGCTGCGCCCCGGCGCTCGCTGGCAGCAGCGCGGCCACCGCCAGGACAAAACCGGCGGCGCCCCGCGAAAGCTTCACCGCGCCACGGTCTTGTCAGCCGGGCCGCCGGCCAGAACAAAGCGGCGGTCGCAATAGGGGCAGTCGGAAAAGCCGGAGGCATCGATCTGCAGCCACACGCGCGGGTGGCCATCAACGCCGCGCTCATCGCCATCACAGAAGACGCGGGCAGCATTGGTGACAAGGGTTTCGGGTGGCGGGAGTGTGTCCATTCCCCTCCCCTATCAAGCTGCGGGCCTTGAGTCACGCGGTGCAGAATTGTCGCACCAGTCCAGCATGTTGAACTGTCACGCGGATGAAATGGCCCTGTCACACGGCTGCTGCACGGCGCGCTGCAACGCAACATTTTCGCGCCAACCAACAGCAACAAGGGGCATTTTCCATGCGCACCGCTCTCCTGGCTTCGGCCGCTCTCGTCCTTGGCCTTGCCGCCACACCCGGCCTTGCCCAGCAGGCCGCTGCTGACGAAACCATGTTCGACGAGATCATCGTCACGGCGCAGAAGACCGAGCAGAAGATCGTCGACGTGCCGATCACCATCACGGCCTACACCGGGCGGACGCTGCGGGACCTGGGCGTGACGCAGTTCGACCAGCTTGCTGCCTATGTCCCCGGCCTCAACGTGCAGGAGCAGAGCCCCAACAACCCCGGCTTCGTCATCCGCGGCATCACCTCGGATTCGGGCTCGTCGCAGGGCTCGCCGGCGGTGACGGTCTATCTCAACGGCGTCGACGTCAGCCGGTCGCGCGGCTCCTATTTCGATCTGTACGATCTTGAGCGCGTCGAGGCCGTCAAGGGCCCGCAGGCTACGCTGTTCGGCACCGCCGCCGCCATCGGCGCCGTCAGCGTCATCACCGCCAAGCCGCGCCCCGGCCTCTCAGCCGAACTGCGCGCCGCCTATGGCAATTACGAGCAGCGCAAGGTCGATGGCTTCATCAACTTCGGCAATGACACCATCGCCGTCCGCCTCGCCGGCGCCATCAAGCTGCGCGATGGCGTTGTCGAGAACATCGCCGGCACCAGCGCCTCGCAAACCCCGAACGGCCCGCGCGTCGATGACCTGAACGGCCAGGGCCAGTATGGCGCCCGCCTCTCGGTGCGCTACACGCCGACAGATGCCTTCACGCTCGACATGGTCGGCACTTATGATGGCCAGCGCGCGCCAGGCACCGCCTTCTCGTCCGGCACCTTTGCCCCAACCGGCGGCACCACCTCGCCCTACAGCTTCAAGGAAATCGCCGGCTCGCCGCTCTCGGCCGCCGTGCTCGGCGGGAACCAGCCGGAGCTGGTGCGCAACGTCTATGATCTCAACGCGACGGCCCGCTACGCGCCGGGCGGCGCCTGGAGCGCCACCGTCGTGACCGGCTATCGCCAGTTCGATTCCAACGAAGTGTTCGATGCCGATGGCACCCAGGCCTGGTATCTGGAGTTCGCCGAGCAGGCCGAGGGCAAGCAGTTCAGCGCCGAAGCCCGCGTCAATTACGATAGCGAAACGTTCCGCGCTTTCGGCGGCGTCAATTACTTCTGGGAGGAAGGCTTCCAGCGCGTACCTTTCTCCACCGAGGAAGGCATTTACCTGCAGTGCGCCGCGCGGCTCGTGCCCGGCCTCGCCTGCATCAATTCGGCCGGCGTCGTGACAGCAGCGCAGGCCACCGGCCTGCTCACCGGCGGCCTTGCCACCGTGCTGCCCTACAGCTCGGAGTTCAAGAACTCGGCCGATATCACCACGATCAGCTTTTTTGCCGATGCGACCTGGATCCCGACGCCGAAGCTGGAGCTGACGGTGGGTGGCCGCTATCTGTTCGAGGATCGCAAGAGCGGCTTCTTCACCCGCGCGCCGAACTCGGTGATCTCCGGGGCGCCACTGCTGCCGCAGGTCGATACGCAGGGCAAGACGCTGGCCGCCGAGGGCAATTTCGAGGCCTTCCTGCCGCGCGCCAACATCCTGTTCCGCGCCACCGACGAGCTGAACATCTACCTGACCTACTCGAAGGGCCGCCGCTCGCCGGTGGTCAACCTCGCCGCCCGCCGCTCGGGCACCGAAGTGCTGCCGAACCTAACCAACATCGCTGCTGAAAAGATCGACAACTTCGAGGCCGGCATCAAGGGTGCCTTCGGCAACATCAACTTCAGCCTTGGCGCCTATCTGCTCAAGTACAAGAACTTCCAGGTCAGCGTGCGCGAGGAGGGCAGCATCCTCACCACCACGCAGAGCGCCGGCTCGGCCACCAACAAGGGCATCGAGGCCGAGATCACCGCTTCGCTCAATGACAACCTCAGCGTCTTTGCCAATGGCGCCTATATCGATGCGCGCGTTGATGAAGACCCGCGCTTCGTGGCCTTCTCGGGGGATCGCTTCCGCCTGCAGTCCAACTGGCAGTGGGCGGTTGGCGGCACCGTGCGCCTGCCGGTTTCGGAGAGCATCGAGTTCTTCGCCACCCCGACCGTCACCTATCGCTCCTCGCTGTTCTTCGAGCTGCCGAACAACCCGGTGACGAGCCAGGGCCCGGTGACGCTGGTCAACCTGCGGGCCGGCCTGCAGGACCCCAAGGGCAAGTGGCAGGTGCTGGGCTATGCCTCGAACCTGACCAACGAGAAGTATCTGCTCGATGGCGGCAACACCGGCGGGGCCTTCGGCATCCCGACGTTCATTCGCGGCCTGCCGCGGCTGTTCGGGATCGAGGCTGTCATCCGGTATTGAGGCGCAGCGCCGCGGCGCGCGTATCGCGCGCCGACAGGCGCAAGCCCGGCCGGCGGGGCGGGCGGTGAAAGCCGCCCGAACCCGTCCGACGTCGCGGGCTTTGCCCGCGCCCCTGCCTTTTGTTCCTGCACCGCGTCGGCCCAGGCCCATCTCCTGCGAGTGCCGGTTTCGAGCGCGGTCTGGAGATGGGTCCCCGCCTTCGCGGGGATGACGCGCCATGTAGGCGAGCATGCGCCCGCATGACGCTTGCCGCCCCCGGCCCCCGGGTCTATCCCGCAAGGCATGACGCAATCTGCCATTTCCATCCGCGGTCTCGAAAAAACCTATGCCGGGGGCAAGCGCGCGCTTTGCGGCATCGATCTCGAGATTCCGCGCGGCAGCATCTTCGGGCTGCTCGGCCCCAATGGCGCCGGCAAATCCACCACCATCAACATCCTCGCCGGCCTGGTGAACAAGACCGGCGGCACCGCCAGCATCTGGGGCTTCGATATCGACGAGCACCCACGCAACGCCAAGCGCAGCATTGGCATCGTGCCGCAGGAGCTGGTGTTCGATGCATTCTTCACGCCGTTCGAAACGCTGGAGCTGCAGGCCGGGCTGTTCGGCGTGCCCAAGAGCCAGCGGCGGACCATGGAACTGCTTCGCGCCGTGCGGCTGGATGACAAGGCGCATGCCTATTCCCGCACGCTTTCCGGCGGCATGAAGCGGCGGCTGCTGGTCGCCAAGGCGCTGGTGCACAACCCGCCGGTGCTGGTGCTCGATGAGCCGACAGCCGGCGTCGATATCGAGCTGCGCGCCCAGCTCTGGGATTACGTGCGCGAGCTGCACGCGCTCGGCACCACCGTGGTGCTGACAACGCACTACCTTGAGGAAGCCGAGGCGCTGTGTGACCGCATCGCCATCGTCAACCAGGGGCGCATTGTGGCCAATGACATGACGCACACGCTGCTCGCCACCGCCGGGGACAAGAAGCTGATCGTGACCGTGGACCGGGACCTGACCGCCGCGCCCGATGGCCTTGCAGAGCGTGCCGAACTGAAGGGCGAGCGCACGCTGGTGCTGACCTATGACAAGCGCACCACCAATGCCGGCAAGGTGCTGGCGGCGGTAGCGGCGGCGGGGCTTGGCGTTGTCGACGTCTCGACCAAGGAGGCGGACCTTGAGGACGTGTTCCTCGAGCTGACCCGCTCGGTGGTTTGAGCCTGATGACCAAGCGCGCGCACCATGATGCCTATGCGCATGACGTGATCGTGATCGGCTCCGGCGCTGCCGGGCTGACAGCGGCGCTCAATCTTGCCACCCGCTTCAAGGTGGCGGTGCTGGCGAAGGGGGACCTCGGCGCCGGCTCCACTGCCTGGGCGCAGGGCGGGATCGCTGCCGTGCTGGAGCCAGGGGACACGTTTGAAAGCCATATCGAGGACACGATGGTGGCCGGCGCCGGGCTGAACCACCGCGCCACCGTGGAATTTGTGGTGGAGCATGCCGCCGCCGCCATCGACAGGCTGGCGGCGCTGGGCGTGCCGTTCAACCCCGGCGAGAACGGCGATGAGCGCTGGCACCTGACGCGCGAGGGCGGGCACTCGCACCGCCGCATCGTGCATGTGGACGATGCCACCGGCTGGGCCGTGCAGCAGGCCCTGCAAAAGGCCGCCGCCGCGCACCCGAACATCACGCTGATCCCCGGCATGGTGGCGTTGGACCTGATCACCGAGCGGCACGTGGAGGGCGAGCGCTTCGCCACGCGGCGCTGCCATGGCGTGTATGTATTCGATACCGAGACGCGGCATGTGCGGCGCTTCGTGGCGCGCGCCGTGGTGCTGGCCACCGGCGGGGCGAGCCGGGTGTACCAATATTCCACCAATCCGGATGGCTCGACGGGCGATGGCATCGCCATGGCATGGCGGGCGGGGTGCCGAGTCTCCAACATGGAGTTCAACCAGTTCCACCCGACGTGCCTCTATCACAGCAAGGTCAAGAATTTCCTCATCACCGAGGCGGCGCGCGGCGAAGGCGGGCATCTGAAGCTGCCGGACGGCACGCGCTTCATGGAGCGCTATGACGAGCGGCTGGAGCTCGCCCCGCGTGACGTGGTGGCCCGCGCCATCGATGCCGAGATGAAGCGGCTGGGGCTCAGCCATGTGCTGCTCGACATCGCGCATCTGGGCGAGGCGTTCGTGCGCCAGCATTTCCCGACGATTTATGCGCGCCTGCTGGAGCTGGGCATCGACTGCACGGTCGAGCCGATTCCGGTGGTGCCGGCGGCGCATTACAGCTGCGGCGGCGTGCTGGTGGACCTGAACGGCCGCACGGACCTGCCGGGCCTGTGGGCGGCCGGCGAAGTGACGCAATCCGGCCTGCACGGCGCCAACCGGCTAGCCTCCAACTCGATCCTGGAATGCCTGGTGTTCGGGCAATCGGTGGCGGATGATATCGGCCGCGGCTGGGATGCCCATTCCCCCCTGCCCGAGATCCGCCGCTGGGACGAAAGCCGGGTGACCGATTCCGACGAGGAAGTGGTGGTGGCGCACAACTGGGCCGAGCTGCGGCGCTTCATGTGGGATTATGTCGGCATCGTGCGCACGGACAAGCGGCTGGAGCGGGCGAGCCACCGGGTGAAGCTGCTGCGCAAGGAAGTGGCGGACTATTACGGCAACTTCCGCGTGACGCCCGACCTGATCGAGCTGCGCAACCTGGTGACTGTCGCCGACCTGATTGTGCGCTCGGCCCGCGAGCGCAAGGAAAGCCGCGGGCTGCACTATACCACCGATTATCCCAAGCTGTCCGCCGTGGCGCGGGACACGGTGCTCGATCCGGTGCTGGTGCGCAGCTAGGGCTGCGATCCTGAAAATCTGACGACCATGCCCCTCGCGCAGGCGGGGGCCGCATGGCTGTGCGTTCAGGAGATGAAGCCCAGCCCAGGGGTGGCGACTTGATTTAAAGGCCGCGCGCTGAGCAAAAAACCGGCCTAAACAATCAGTACAAATCTAACTTAATTCACAATTAATAGATTAACTTGGATTTACCAACAATTATTCATTTGTTTTCGTCGATGTGCGTTAATAGCTGAAGTCGCAATATCAATAAATTCGCTTTGTAAATTTATTGAAATTCAGGCTTCAACAATGAATATTAAAACTATTGTTAAAATTCACAAGGAACGGCGCGGCGGCGTCGCGCTGACGTTCGCGCTCATGCTGCCAGTCATGATCGGCATCAGCGGCCTGGTGTTCGAGTATGGCAGTGCCGTGCTGGTGCGCGCCCAGAACCAGAGCATCGCCGATTCCGCCGCCTTCGCGGCCGCCATTGCCTATAATTCCACCGGGCAGGACGAGGTTGCCATGCAGGAGGCGGCCGATCGCATCGGCGCCCTCAACAACCGCGCCGGCGCCACCTTTGTTGCCCGGCTCATCGCCTCGCCCGCCAATGCGCTCAACAACGCCGTGGAAGTGACCGTGACGGAAACGGTGCCGTTGGTGCTGTCACGCCTCTTCACCAGCCGCACCGAGCTCGATGTGCCGGTGGTGGCCGTGGCGGAGCTGGTCTCGCAGGCCAGCAACTGCATCACCGCCATCGATCCGGGGGATGATGGCATCGTCGTTTCCGGCGGCACCTCGATCCAGGCGACCAACTGCGGCGTGGCCTCCAATGCCGATGCCGAGATCTCCAACTGTGGCCCGTACATCATGGCGACATCGCTGACCTATGACAGCGCCATCAATGTGCCCGGCAACTGCGGTGGCGCGCCGAACCTGCGCAAGGCCGATGGCTCGCGGCTCAACCCGCAGCGCCGCCCGGTGATAGACCCCTATGGCGGCACTTCCGCCGTAACCGGCGCGACAGCGAGGCTGGCCAGCGTCACCTCCATGTCCCTGCCGGCAAACCCGGCCGTGACCGTGACGAGCGGCGGCGGCGCGGTGAGCTTTGCCTATAACAACGCCAGCACCATCGCCCAGGCAGCCGCCAATGGCTGTGTCGCCAGCCGGGCCGGCAGCGTGTGGAGCTACAATTGCCCGGCGGGCGGCAGCAGCACCATTGGCCAGATCACCATTGGCGGCGGCATCCAGCTGCGCCTCAATCCCGGCGGCAATGCCGCCAACGTGCTCAACATCAATGGCAGTTTCAGCGCCGCGGACCGGATGACCTTTGGCGCCGGCACCTTCAACCTCAACGGCAGCTACACCGGCGGCTATGGCGGCACCTATTTCACCGGCGCGGCGCTCAACGTCACCGGCTTTGTCAATGTCGGCACCAGCGGCACGGTGAGCTTTGGTGCCGGCACCTACAATATCGCCCAGGGCCTGTACCTGCCGGGCAGCGCCACCACCAGCTTCGGCACCGGCACCTTCAACATCGGCCGGGGCACCACGGCCTGCAGCGGCGGGCTCTACAGCATCTGCGCCAATTCCTCGGGCGGCACGACCTTTGGCGCCGGCTCGACCTTCAACCTCAGCGCCGGCGTGCGCGCCGGCGGCGGCGCCACGGTGGCGCTCGGCTCGGGCAGCGGCAACACCTACAACATCGGCACAAGTTCGGATGGCTATGCCTTCCGGGGGGACGGCGGCTCCAAGACGAGCCTTGGTGACAGTTCGGGCGCCATCCGTTTTGCCGGCCATGTCAACCTGACCGGCGGAGGCAGCTGCCTTGTCGTCGGCACCGCCGGCCAGCATGATATCCGGGGCAACCTCTGGGGCACAGGCGCGATGAAGCTGGGCGCCGGCGTCTACACCATCACCGGCTCGGTCAACTTTGGCGGCAGCGGTGGCGGCAACACCAGCTGCGGCGGCTCCAACATCGGCGTCTATGCCGATAACGTCACCTTCGTCATCGGCGCTACCGGCACGCTGGCGACCAGCGGCGTGTGTGCGGGCCGCTCCTTCTGCCTTGCTGCCGGCTATTCGAGCGTGCTGATCAACGCCTCCAACGGCGGCAGCACCGCCGGCTTCGCCGTGATCGGCCCGACGGTGACGAGCAACAACGCCGGCGGCAACTTCACTTCCGGTGCCACCAACACCGCCATCAACGGCGTGTTCTACATGCCCAATGGCGATCTGGAGTTCAGCGGCGCCGGAGCGCTGGGCAGCCCCGGCGGCTGTCTCGAAATCCTGGGCAAGAGCATCGATGTCTCGGCCGGCGGCCTTCTCGGCAGCGAATGCATCGCCACCGGCGGCGCCACCAACCTCGCCGTGAGGCTGGTCCGATGATCCGCCGCCTGTTCCGCGCCGCACTGGCGGACCGCCGCGGCGTCGGCGCGCTCGAGTTCGCGCTAGTCGTGCCGATCATCGGGGTGATGCTGATGGCCATCGTCGATCTCGGCAATGTGCTGTTCGTGCACTTCCGGCTTGGCGCTGCCGTGGCCTCGGGCAGCAACTATGGCCTGGTGCGCGCTGAGGATATCAGCACGGCGCTCGCCCCCAATGTCGCCTCGGACATCGCCAGGCTGGTCGCCAGCGCCACCGAGAACAATTGGGCCGCCGCCCGTGTCACGGTCAACAACGGCCCTGTCGCGGTCATCGATGGCGGGGAGCCGGCGGTGACCACGAGCAACACCGCCGCCACCAATGCGCTGTGCTATTGCCCGGGCGCGGGCGGCGCCTGGGGTGCCGCTGTCGCCTGCGGAGCCCCCTGCCCCGGCGGCGGCATTGCCGGGCGCTTTGTCGAGATCAGTGCGCGGCGGGCGTTCACGCCCTTGTTCTATGGCTATGGCGTCGCCAGCGATGGCTACATCACCATCTCGCGCATGGTGCAGACCGAATGATCACCATCCTCTCCCGGCTGCGCAGGGCGCGCGGCGGCGCCTCGGCGCTGGAGTTTGCGCTGCTGGCGCTGCCGCTGGCCGCCATGCTGCTCAGCGTGCTGGAGTTCGGCCGGCTGCAATGGACCCGCAATGCCCTGCAGCAAGTCGCCATCGCCGGGGCGCGGTGTGTCGGGCTGGCGCTGACGGACTGCTCCTCACCAGGCGCGACCGCCACGGATCCACGGGTGTATGACGCCACGAAATCCCGAACCTTCATCACTGGCAACGCCAGCAGCTGGATCATCGACCTTGGCAACAGCGATATCGCCGTCTCCACATCGGCGACGTGCCAGACGCTCGCCAACTTCACCGAGGTGACGCTGACAGACGATTTCAGCTCGCCGTTCCTCGCTGCAGCCGGGCTGGACGCGATGACGCTCAGCGCCACCGCCTGCTTCCCCAACCAGAGCTAGAGCAGCATCAGCCCATCATCTCGCGGACATCCGTCAGGCGACCGGTGATCGCCGCCGCTGCCGCCATCGCCGGGCTGACGAGGTGGGTGCGCGCGCCCACGCCCTGGCGGCCGACAAAGTTGCGGTTGCTGGTGCTGGCACAGCGCTCGCCGGCCGGCACCTGGTCCGGGTTCATGCCCAGGCACATCGAGCA
>DIUN01000015.1:196790-197114 GCA_002423025.1 Sphingomonadales bacterium UBA6157
CCGGCGTCAGGCCCATATATTCAAGACTCTTGGCGGCGGCGGTGCGCTTGCTCTCATCGGCAAAGCTGTCCAGCCCCGGCACGCTGTCGGTGATCGCCACGACATCCTCGGGGCTTGTGCCCCAGGTGACGAGCGGCGCGATGCGGCTGCCATCGATGGTGACGCTGGCATCATAAACCGCTCCGGCATCGGTGGGCAGGCTGCGCCAATAGGCCAGCGCCGCTTCCAGCTCGGCGCCCTTGGGAGCGCGCGGCTTGCCGATAACGTAATCGAAGGTCTTCTGGTCCGGCGCGACGAGCCCGGCGCGGGCGCCGGCTTCGATCG
>DIUN01000013.1 GCA_002423025.1 Sphingomonadales bacterium UBA6157
CACATAGCCGGTGCCGCCGCCGGTGCCGAGGCGGCCGACAACCGCCATCGCCACGTCCTTGGCCGAGATGGAGAAACCGAGGCTGCCCGTCACGCGCACTTCCATCGCCTTGGAACGGCGCAGCAGCAGCGTCTGGGTGGCGAACACATGTTCCACCTCGCTGGTGCCGATGCCGAAGGCCAGCGCGCCAAAAGCGCCGTGCGTGGCCGTGTGGCTATCCCCGCACACCATCGTCACGCCGGGAAGCGTGAAGCCCTGCTCCGGCCCGATGACGTGGACAATGCCCTGCTCCGGCGCATCGATGGAGAACATCTCCACACCAAAATCCCGGCAGTTCTCGGTCAGCGCATCAAGCTGGGCGCGGGACATCGGATCGAGAATCGGCAGCGCGCGGCTGGTGGTCGGCACGTTGTGATCGGGCACGGCAAGCGTGAGATCGGGGCGACGCAGGCGGCGGCCGGCAAGTCGCAGGCTCTCGAACGCCTGCGGCGTCGTCACTTCATGGATGAGATGCCGATCGATGAAGATCAGCGCGGTGCCATCATCGAGGCTCTTGACGACATGATCGTCCCAGATCTTGGCGTACAGGGTGCGGGGTGCTGTGCTCATGCGCGCCTGTTGCCGTGAAACGCGCGCCGAATCCAGCCCCCTCTTTCACCCTGCCCGGCTGGCGACACTATCGCACCAGCCCCTGCAGCCAGGTGGCAAAGGCCAGCCAGCCATCCGAGAGCGAAATCGGCACCACCATCAGCTGCTGCGCCACCACCACGGCGAGCCCCCAGACATAGGCGGGGTGAACATGGCCGAGCATCCGCTTGTCCCGCACCATTGCCACCACCAGCAGCAGGTCCATCGCCAGCCCGCCGGGGATGGAAACAAAAGCCCCCGGCGGCGGCCCCGGCGGCGCGCCCGGCGGCGTGAGCGCCACCGCAACGAAACGGCTGAACGGCGCCTGCAGCATCGAGACCATCAGCACCAGCATCAACCGCTTGTGCACCTCCGGCCGGTGTACATTGGCGATGGCGACACCGAACAACCCGAGCATCAGCACCAGCCCGGTGAGCGGCACCGCCGTGAAGCGCCGGGCCAGTTCAACGGTCTGGGGGCTGATTCCTTGGGCAACATGCATCGAGTTGATGGAAGCCAGCGGCACTGTCACCGCCATCATGCCCATCAGCACCAGCCCGAGCATGCCCCATTTGCGATGGTCCGGCGTGCGGCCGGCGGCCACCAGCGCGCTTTGCGAGAGGAACAGCAGCGTCCAGGCAAAGAACAGCATGCCGTGGAAATGCATGATCGGCTGGCCGGTAAAGCGCCCGGCGGCAAGCGGCGCAAAATAGGTCGGCACAAAGCCGGAAAAGGCAAAGAAGGTGGCGGCCAGCGCCATCCAGAGGTGAAAACGCGAGCGCGGCGCGGCGCGGCCCGAAGCCGCAAATGCTGTCGCCATGGCAACATCCTCCCCGTTGCAGAGGCCGCCATGATAAATGCAATTCCACCCTGCGGCGAGAGGCCGTTGCGCCTGTGCAATCAGCGCAGCGAATCGATGGCCGCGAGCACGGCTTCCAGCGGCGGCCGGGTCTTGTAGCCCTCCTCCATCAGCTTGGCGCGCACCCGGCCATTGGGGGCGATGACAAGGATGACTGGCTGGGGCACGCCGTGCGCCCGGCTCTCCGCCGGATATTGCGGATCCCGCAGGCCATAGGCATCGATGGTGCGCGAGCCTTCATCCGAAAGCAGGGTGAAGCCGATCCTGCGCTCGGCGGCGAACTTGGCGAGCACCTCCGGGCTGTCATAGCTCAGCGCTGCCAGCTTGTAGCCGCGCCGGGCCAGTTGCGCCGGGGCATCGGCGTTCATGGTGATGAGCTGGGCCTTGCAATAGGGGCACCAGCTCGCCGAGCGGAAGAACATCAGCACCAGGCCTTGCTTGCCGGAGAGGCCGGAGAGCGTCTGCATATCCCCCTTGGCATCGACAGCGCCGACCAGCGCCGGGGCAACGGTGCCGACGGCCGGGCCGGTGACGGCAGCAAAGGTCGGTGCGGCGACAAGAAACACCATGGCCAGCAAAAGATGAAACACCCGAGACATACGAGACCCTCCCCTTGATATCTGTCATTCGGCAGCGACGCGGCAATGGTTACACGACAGTGGCCGCAATGCTGCGCTGCGGCAGTTTCCAGCGCAAATTGCGCCACGGGGGCTGGACAAGCCGCTGCCCATGGGTGTGACTGCCGGCATGGCTGAAATCCCCGATCCCGCCCGCACCGAACGTGCCGATGTCCGCTATCTTGGCGCGCTGCTTGGCGATGTCATTCGCGCCAGTGAAGGCCCGGCGGTGTTCAACGCCATCGAGAGCGTGCGCCAGGCCTCGGTAGCGGCGCACCGCGAGCCGGGCGCCCACAGCGCCGCTGCGCTGGCGGCGCGGCTGGGCGGGCTCGATCTCGCCACGACGCTGCATTTCGTGCGCGGCTTCTTCCTGTTCTCCCTCCTCACCAATCTGGCCGAAGATCGCAACGCCCCGCCGCTGCCCTTCCAGAGCAGCATGGCCGGCGCATTGGAGACGCTGCGCCGCGCCGGCATCGGCCGCGAGGCGGTGGCAGCGCTGCTCCAGCACGCACTGGTTGCCCCGGTGCTGACCGCCCACCCGACCGAAGTGCGCCGCAAGAGCATCATCGACCGCGAGAACGCCGTGGCCGGGCTGCTCGGCGCCTGCACCAGCGGCGCGTGTGACCCCGCAACCGAGCGCGAGATGACCCGCCAGATCATGCTGCTCTGGCAGACCCGCCCGTTGCGCGGCGTGCGCCCGGTGGTGGCGGATGAAATCGCCTCGGCCATGGGCACGCTCGGCACCAGCTTCCTGCCCGTGCTGCCGCGCCTGCATGCAGAGTGGGAGACGCTGCTCGGCACGCCGCTGCCGGCGTTTCTCAAGCCTGGCAACTGGATCGGCGGGGACCGTGATGGCAACCCCAATGTCGATGCCGGCACGCTGGCCGCGGCGCTGGCCAAGGGCGCGGCCGTGGCGATCGGGCACTATCTCGATACGCTCAACCGGTTGGGCTCCGAGCTTTCCATCTCCTCGGCGCTGGCGGATGTGACGCCGGAACTGGCAGCACTCGCCGATGCCTCGGGGGACACGGCGCCAAGCCGCGCCGACGAGCCCTATCGCCGGGCGCTGACTGGCATCTACGCCCGCACCGCCGCAACCTATGAGGCGCTGGCCGGCCGCGCACCGCCGCTGGCTGCCATGATGCCGGCGGCCGCCTATGCGCGCCCCGAGGCGCTGCTGGCAGACCTGCGGATCGTGGCTGGCTCGCTCGATGCCAAGGGCGGCGCCATGCTGGTCGGCGAGCAGCTCGCCGGCCTGATCCGTGCTGTCGAGACCTTCGGCTTCCACCTCGCCACGCTCGATATGCGGCAGAATGCCGATGTTCATGCCCGGGTGATGGGCGAACTGCTCAAGGCCGCCGGCGCCTGCCCGGATTATGCCGCGCTGGGCGAAGCGGAGCGGGTAGCGCTGCTCGGCGAGGAACTGGCCAGCCCGCGCCTGTTGCGGGTGCCAGGCGCCGATTACAGCGCCGAGACGCAGGGCGAACTCGCCATCCTCGAGGCCGCCGCGCTGGCCCACGCCCGCTTCGGCCCCGAGGCGATCCGCGCCTATATCGTCTCCAAGACCAGCGGCGTTTCCAACCTGCTGGAAGTCTATGTGCTGCTGCGCGAAGTGGGGCTGTATCGCGCCGGAGACCCGCCGCACTGCCCGATCATGGCGGTGCCGCTGTTCGAGACGATCGAGGATCTACAGGCAGCGCCGGCGGTGATGGCGGACTTTCTCGCCCGGCCGCGCGCCGCCGCGCTGGCCCAGGCGCGCGGCTACCAGGAAGTGATGGTCGGCTATTCGGACAGCAACAAGGATGGCGGCTATCTCACCTCCATATGGTCCCTGCACGAGGCGGCGCTGGCGCTGGCCGAGGTGTTTGCCAACAGCGGCGTGCGCATGCAGCTGTTCCATGGCCGTGGCGGCGCCGTGGGGCGCGGCGGGGGGCCGGCCTTCGATGCCATCCGCGCCCAGCCGCCCGGCACCGTAGGTGGCCGCATCCGCATCACCGAGCAGGGGGAAGTGATCACCGCCAAATATGGCACGCCCGCCGCTGCTGCCGCGAGCCTTGAGACAATGGCCGCCGCCACCGTGCTGGCGACACTTTCACCGCCGCCGCTGCCGGCCGGCGAGCAGGCGCGCTTTGCCGAGGCGGCAGCGGCGCTCTCCGCCGCTTCCTGCGCGCACTACCGGGCGCTGGTGTATGAGACGCCGGGGTTCAACGCCTTTTTCCGCGCCGCGACTCCCATCCGCGAAATCGCCGAGCTGAAGATCGGCTCGCGCCCGGCCTCGCGCANNTCCCCTGGGTGTTCAGCTGGGCGCAGGCGCGGGTGATGCTGCCGGGCTGGTATGGCGCCGGCGCTGCCATGGCCGGCTTCAAGGATCGCGGACTGCTCAAGGCGATGGCGGTGGAATGGCCGTTCTTCGCCGTGGCGCTGGCCAATCTCGAGATGGTGCTGGCCAAATCCAGCATCGACATCGCCGCCCGCTATGCGGCACTGGCCCCCGGCGGCGAGCCGATTTTCTCACGCATCAAGCAGGGCTGGCACGAGACGCACGACCTGGTGCTGGAACTCACAGGCCAGGCCGCGCTGCTCGATCGCCAGCCGGTGTTGCAACGCGCCGTGCGGATGCGCATGCCCTATATCGACCCGCTCAACGCCCTGCAGATCGAACTCATCCAGCGCCGCCGCGCCGGCGAGGACGACCCGCGGATTGCCGAGGGCATCCATTTGACGATCAACGGCATTGCGGCGGGACTGCGGAACAGCGGCTAGGGCGGCTACTCGTCCTCATCCAGCAGCGGCAGCTGCAGGGTGGTGCCAGCCGGCGGGGTGATGCCGAGGTGCTTCCAGGCGCCGGCGTTGAGCATGCGGCCACGGGCGGTGCGGGCGACGAGGCCGGACTGGATGAGGAAGGGCTCGATGACCTCTTCCAGCGTGTCACGGGCTTCCGAGAGGCCGGCGGCGAGGGTTTCGATGCCCACCGGGCCGCCGCGGTAGATATCGGCGATCATCATCAGATAGCGGCGGTCCATGGCATCAAGGCCGAGCTTGTCCACTTCCAGCCGGTTGAGCGCGCGGTCAGCCGCCTTGGCGTCCACCACGTCCTGCCCGGCGGCGGCGGCGAAATCCCGCACGCGGCGCAGCAGGCGGCCGGCGATACGGGGGGTGCCGCGCGCCCGGCCAGCGATTTCCCGCGCGCCATCGCGCGTCAGGTCAAGCTGCAGCAGCGCTGCGGCGCGGGTGATGACGCGCTCCAGCTCATCCACCGTGTAGAACACCAGCCGCAGCGGAATGCCGAAGCGATCCCGCAATGGCGTAGTGAGCAGCCCGGCGCGGGTGGTGGCGCCGACCAGCGTGAAATGCGGCAGGTCGATCCGCACCGAGCGCGCTGACGGGCCTTCGCCGATCATCAGGTCGAGCACCCGGTCTTCCATCGCCGGGTAGAGGATTTCCTCCACGGCCGGGGACAGCCGGTGGATTTCATCAATGAACAGCACATCATGATGATCGAGATTGGTGAGCAGCGCTGCCAGGTCACCGGCCTTGGCAATCACCGGCCCGGATGTGGCGCGAAAGCCGACGCCGAGCTCCTTGGCGACGATCTGCGCCAGGGTCGTCTTGCCCAGCCCCGGCGGGCCGTGGAGCAGCACATGATCAAGCGGCTCGCCGCGCTGGCGGGCGGCGGCGACGAACACCGCAAGATTGGCGCGCAGAGCCTCCTGGCCGATGAATTCCTCAAGCGTCTTCGGGCGCAGCGCGGCATCGATATCGTCCGGCTTGCGCTGGGGAGTGAGCTCACTCATCGGGCGCTCTTGCGCAGGGCGAGCCGGATGAGATCACTCACGCCGGCAGCCTCGCCCAACTCGGCCTGGGCCTCCGAGACGGCGCGGCTGGCCTCCATCGGGCGAAAGCCGAGGCCGGCAAGCGCTGTCAGAGCATCGGCGACCGCGCCGGGGCCGGCACTGCCGACCGGCAGCGGCGACGCGCCGACCAGCGCGATGGCGCCGAACTTGCCCTTCAGCTCATTGGCGATGCGGGCGGCCAGCTTGGGGCCGACACCATTGGCCCGGGCGATGCTGGCGGTATCGGACACAGCGATGGCATGGGCCAGTTCATCCGGCCCGAGCACCGAGAGAATGGCCAGCGCCACGCGCCCGCCGACGCCCTGCACGGTGGTGAGCAGGCGAAAACTGTCCCGCTCGGAAAGGCTGGTGAAGCCGAACAGCTGGATGGCATCCTCCCGCACCTGCGTCTCGATATGGAGGCTGACGCTGCTGCCCATGGGGCCAAGCGCAGACAAGGTTTTTGCCGAGGCGCTGACGAGGTAGCCGACGCCGTTCACATCCACCACGCAAGCGTCCGCCGCCGTGGAATCGAGCAGGCCACGGAGTCGGGCAATCATTTCGGCCTCCGCCGAGAGGCGATCATGCCGGCATCCGCGCACTGGAGGCGAGATGGGCGTGGGTTATCGCCACGGCCAGCGCATCGGCGGCATCGGAGCCGCTGACCTTGGTGCCCGGCAGCAGCCGCTCGACCATGGCATGAACCTGCGCCTTCTCCGCGCTGCCGATGCCGACAATGGCCTTCTTGACCAGCCGCGTTGCATATTCCGCCACCGGCAGGCCGGCACGCGCCGCGCTGAGCAGCACGACGCCGCGCGCCTGCCCCAGCTTCAACGTCGATTGCGGGTTGCTGTTGACGAAAACCTCCTCGACGGCGGCGGCGTCGCAGGCATGCGCCGCGATCACCGCTTCAAGGCCAGCGTAGAGGCTCGCCAGCCTGTCGGCCAGAGGCGTGTTCGCGGCCGTCTTCACTGTGCCATGGCCAAGATGACGCAGCCGGTTGCCGGTTGATTCGATCACGCCCCAGCCGGTTGCGGCCAGGCCGGGATCAAGGCCGAGAATGATCATTCGCCGGCGCTTTGCCCCAGCGTGACGAAGCTCTCGCTGCGGAGCCGCCAGCCCTTGGCCGTCGGCACCCACACCGCGAGATATTCGCCGCTCAGCGTGCTGGTGTGGCTGCCGCCGGACCAGCGGCCACGCTCCATGGCACGGTCACGCGGCGCGGCGACGGTGATGACCTCGGGAGTGCGGACAAAGCCGGCGAACTCCGCATTCCGAAAGGCCGTGGCAAAATAATCGACCATTGCCGTGGCGCCGGAGATCACCTCGCCGCCGCTGCCGGCGATGCCGGTGTAGCCATTGATGAAGGCGGCGCGCACGCCGGCCACGTCATGCGCGGCGATGGCGGCGTTGTAGGCCGCGCGCGCGGCGCGAATGTCAGCAACATCATCGGCGGCAGCGGGTGCAGAAACAGTCATGGCCATCCCCAGCAAGAGCGCGGCGGCCGCGAGCCTCACAGCTTGGCCAAAACGTCCTCGGGGACGTCGTAATTGCCCCAGACGGTCTGCACGTCATCATCTTCCTCAAGCGCATCGATCAGCTTGAGCAGCGTGGCGGCGTCGCCTTCCCCCACCGTCACCATGATGCCCGGCTTCCAGGCCAGCTTGGCGCCCTCGGCTTCCCCCAGGGTCGGCTCCAGCGCCTTGGCGACTTCGTGGAGTGCATCGACGGCCGTCCAGATTTCATGGCCGTCCTCGGAGGATTGCACGTCCTCGGCGCCGGCTTCGAGCGCGGCCTCGAACACCTTCTCGGCATCGCCGGCCTTCGCCGGGTAGGAGATGAGGCCCATGCGCTCAAAGCCATGCGAAACGGAACCGGAGGCCCCCAAATTGCCGCCGTTGCGCGAAACGGCCGTGCGGACGTTTGTGGCGGTGCGGTTGCGATTGTCCGTCAGCGTCTCGATGATGAGGCTGACGCCGCCGGGGCCGAAGCCCTCGTAGCGGACTTCCTCATAGTTCTCGCCCTCGGTGCCTTCCGCCTTCTTGATGGCGCGTTCGATATTGTCCTTGGGCATGCCGCCGGCGCGCGCGGTGAGCACGGCGGCGCGCAGCCGGGCGTTCATCGCCGGATCGGGCAAGCCCATTTTCGCCGCCACGGTGATTTCCCGCGACAGCTTGGAAAACAGCGACGAGCGCTTTTTGTCCTGCGCACCCTTGCGGTGCATGATGTTCTTGAATTTGGAATGACCAGCCATGCGGGAGGCTCTAGGCCAGCGAGGGGGGCTTAGGCAAGATTGAGTGACTATTTCGCCTTGGGCGCAGCAGCAAGGCTATCAGGCTCCACTGGCTTTTGAGAAATAAGAGGAGTAACTGCAGTGGGTTGCGCCAGCCTTACCTCATCACGCGCAATGTCGCGAAGCTGCGTCCCCAAGGAAAATGCTGCTGGGGCAATGGTGAGCACAATAGCCACCACCGCCACAATCAAACCCATAATGGCAAATGCAGCTGTCCATATCGAGGTACGCGCCGAACGCACCTCAGAAGTGAGAGAATCAAGTTTTGAAAGGACAGCAGCAAACTTCGCGTCAGTACGAGCTTCTGCAGCTGCTATCTTGGCATCAATCAAGGCGTCCATGTTGCTTGATGTGCCATCACCTCCTCCAAAACTCAAGGTCGAGTCCGATTCGTCCTTGAACGATCTCTCCTTAGCCCGAAATTGCTCGAGCTGAATAACTTTCGGCGACGACATCACTCCGAAACCGGACCAGTGTGGCCAACCAATTTGTCGCGCAACACAGAAAATTCATCGTCAATTTCTTTGTATTTTAGACGATATTCCTCGACCAACTCCTTGTTGCCATATGCAGCCGCGAAAGCCATAGTTCTCGCAGTATGAACTAGCAAATCGACCTGCATTAAGAGGCGCCAAAGTTCAATTCGCGTGACAGGTTTTGTAAGACTGTCAGGATCAAATTCAAATTCATTTTCTTCAATGGTCATTGTACTTCTTTACGCCAAACGAACCGCAGTGCCGGAAACCGCGACCATCAGCATCGATTCGCTGGCGCCCAGAGCCGAATAGCTCAGGCTCACCCCGACGATGGCGTTGGCACCGCGCTTCTGGGCTTCCGCCACCATTTCCGCCAACGCCTGCTCGCGCCCATCCCGCAGAACCGCCTCATAGGAGCCGGCGCGGCCGCCGACGATATCGCGGATGCCGGCGAAGAAATCCCGGAAGATGTTGGCGCCCATGATCGTCTCACCGCTGACAAGGCCGAGATACTCGGCAACGTGCTGGCCTTCGACCTGCGGCGTGGTGGTGATGATCATGGCGCGGGTGCCCCAGGGGTTCGACGACATTATGCCTCCGATATGGCCTTTGCCAGCATCACGCTGGCGATATGGGCGCGATACTCGGCGCCAGCATGGATATCGGTGTTGAGATCGGCCGGATCAAGGCTCAGCCCGGCAACAGCAGCAGCGGTGAAGCTGGCGGTGAGCGCCGCCTCGGCTTCGGCCCAGCGGAACACACCGGGGCCTGCCCCCGTGACAGCCACGCGCACGCCAGAGGCGTAACGCGCCACGAACACGCCGACGATGGCGTAGCGCGACGCTGGGTGGCGGAACTTGGCATAAGCTGCAGCCAGCGGCACCTTGAAGCCGACACGGCGGATGATCTCGCCATCCTCCAGCGCCGTGCTGAACATGCCCTGGAAATAGTCATCGGCAGAATGGGTGCCGCGATCGGTTTCCACCACGGCATCAAGCGCCAATACGGCGGAAGGGTAATCCGCCGCCGGGTCGTTGTTGGCGATCACGCCGCCAAGCGTGCCGCGGTTGCGCACCTGCTGATCGCCGATGCCGGCGGCGAGCCTGGCAAGGGCGGGAATGGCAGAGGTGACGGTCGCATCGGTGGAGACGCTGGCATGGGTCGTCATCGCGCCGATCCAGAGTGTGTCACCCTCCAGCGCCACGCCGGCGAGGCCGGGGATGGCGGCGAGATCGACCAGCGTATCGGGCATGCGCAGACGGGACTTGATGGCCGGCAGCAACGTGTGGCCGCCGGCGATGAAGGCCGCTTCCCCGCCGCCGGCGAAAGCCGCGGCAGCATCGGCCAGCGAGGCCGGGCGAGCATAATCGAAATCACGCATTGGTTGTGGCTCCCGCCTTGGAACCCATCGCCTTGGCGCCGGCTTCGATGGCCTTGATGATGTTCACATAGCCGGTGCAGCGGCAGAGGTTGCCCTCCAGATCATGCGCAATGGTGGCGGCATCGAGGTCATGACCGCGGCGGCGGACGATCTCGAGGCCGGCCATCACCATGCCGGGGGTGCAGAAGCCGCACTGCAGGCCATGATGCTCGCGGAACGCAGCCTGCATCGGGTGCAGTTCCTCGACGCCGGCATCAGTGGGCGCCAGACCCTCGATGGTGGTGACGGCCTTGCCATCAGCCTGCACGGCCAGCAGCGTGCAGCTCTTCACGGCAACACCGTCGATGAGCACGTTGCAGGCACCGCACTGGCTGGTATCGCAGCCGATATGCGTGCCGGTGAGGCCGAGCGTATCGCGCAGCAGCTCGACAAGCAGTGTCGCCGGGGCCACCTCGAGGGCGTGCTCCTGGCCGTTGATGGTGAGGCGGGTCTGCATGTCTCTCCCCCGGGGATGGTCTCTATGCTGCTTCTTTAGCGCGAAGCGGGGCTTTGTGTCGAAGCCTATGGAAATGTCCGGCTGGCGAACTTATCCGCCCATCATTGCCTTGAGGCCCGCGGCCTGCTCGGCGATGCAACGGCTGCCCAGTTCGCTGGCCTTGGCGCGCTCCCACCAGGCCGCAAGGCGCGGATGGGCGCTGATGAGATCACCGGTCTTCATCATCGGATGGAAGGCATCGAGGAAGAAGAACAGCGGGATGAGCGCCGCATCGGCGACCGTAAAGCTGTCCCCCACCATGAACACATCACTGTCCCGGCGGTAATGCTCGATGAAGGCGATGCCCTCGGCGAGGCCGGCAAGCGCCGGGCCAACAGCCTCGGGATTCTCGCGGGCACGGAAGATGCCACCAAGGTGCGGCACGACATTCAGGTCTGCCAGCCGCACGATCAGGCGGGTGCGCGCGGCTTCCTTGGCATCGGCCGGAGTCAGCGCCGGGCCGGTGAGGATGCTGTCGAGATAATCGGTGATCGGCTGGCTCTCCGGAAGGGCGAAATCGCCGTGCACGAGCAGTGGCATCTTGCCCATCGGCGAGAGCGCCAGATAGGCCTCGCACTTGATGCCGCCTTCAAAGGTTCCAGGCTCAAGTTCATGGCCCTTGGCGCGCGCCGCGAGCACCGGGCGCATCACGAAAGGCGAAAGCTTGCCGCCGTAAAGCTTGAGATCCATGTTCGTCATCCTGCTGATATCGCTGATTTAATCGACGAGACCGAGAGCGGTCTTGTAAGTATCGAGCAGCGCTTCGGCTTCCTGCCGGGCGTTGGCTTCCATCTTGCGCAGCCGCACGATGGCCCGCATCGTCTTGGTATCGAAGCCGGTGCCCTTGGCCTCGGAATAGACATCCTTGATGTCGTCGGCGATGCCCTTCTTCTCTTCTTCAAGCGTCTCGATCCGCTCGATGAACAGGCGCAGCTGCTCGGCGGAAACATTGTCGGTCATGAAAGCTCCGGATTAGGCGATTCGGTACAGGCGGCGAAAGCTAGGGACCGCTTCAGTGCGAGGCAAGCGGGGAGATGATCGGATACTAGAGCCCGGCGGCCTTGTTGCGCTCCAGCGAGCCGGCCATGCGGGCAAGCTGCTTGGGCGTCGCCTCGCTCTGGTGCAGCTTTTTCCAGTCCGCCTGGTGCATGCCATAAACATGGGTTCGGGCAGCGGCATGGTCGAGCGGCACATCCGCCTCGATTGCGGCTTCGTGCAGCCAGTCCCCCAGGCAGTTGCGGCAAAAGCCGCCCACGCCCATCAGATCGATGTTCTGGACATCCGTGCGGGCGCGCAGATGGGCGAGCAGGCGGCGGAAGGCGGCGGCCTGCAGCGCGTCACGCTGGGCCGGATCAGCAAGTGGGTCGTGGATCGAGTCGGGCATTTGCGAGGTCTCCTGTGGCGCGGGCGCGCCGGGCAGGCTAGGAATCGAAACTCCACTGCCAACACCGGATTTGCCAGCCATGCCCACTCATGTCGAACCACGCCGCCGCCGGGTCAAGGTCCTGGCGACGCTCGGGCCGGCGTCTGCCACGGAAGAGACCATTGCGGCACTGCTCGCGGCCGGGGCCGATGCCTTTCGCGTCAACATGAGCCATGGCACGGTGGCGCAGCGCGGCGCCTTGATTGCAGCGGTGCGCGCCGTGGAAAAGACCACGGGCCGGCCGCTCGCCATCCTCGCCGATCTGCAGGGGCCAAAGCTGCGCGTGGGGCGCTTTGCCGCCGGCAGCGCCGAACTGAAGAACGGCGCCGCCTTCCGGCTCGACAGGGATGTGACCGCCGGCGACGCAACCCGTGTCTGCCTGCCGCACAAGCAGCTGTTCACGGCGCTGGCGCCGGGCGCCCGGGTGCTTATCGATGATGGCCGGCTGGTACTGCGCGTGGTGGCCGTGAGCCCAACCACCATTGATTGCACGGTGGTGACCGGCGGCCGCATCTCGGACAACAAGGGCGTCAATGTGCCCGACGTGGTGGTGCCGCTGCCGGCGCTCACCGCGAAAGACCGGGCAGACCTGGCCTTTGTGCTGGAGCAGGGCGTTGACTGGGTGGGCCTCAGCTTTGTGCAGCGGCCAGAGGATGTGGCCGAGGCGCGCGCGCTAATCGGCGGCAAGGCGGCGCTGCTCGCCAAGATCGAGAAGCCGGCGGCGCTGGAGCGGCTGGCGGAAATCCTTGAACTTGCGGATGCCGTGATGGTGGCGCGCGGAGACCTTGGCGTCGAGCTGCCGCCCGAGCAGGTGCCGCCGGCGCAAAAGCGCATCGTCGCGATGGCGCGGGCGCTGGGCAAGCCGGTGGTGGTGGCAACACAGATGCTCGAATCGATGATCACCGCGCCGACCCCGACCCGCGCCGAAGTCTCGGACGTGGCGACCGCGATCTATGATGGCGCCGATGCCGTGATGCTTTCTGCCGAGAGTGCCGCCGGGCAGTTTCCGGTGGAAGCCGTGCGGATGATGGACTCCATCGCGCGTGAGGTGGAGGCGGACCCGGGCTATTTTGGCCGCGTGCAATACAGCGGCACCGAGGCCGGCTCGACGACCGCCAGCGCCATGTCGGCCGCCGCGGCCTCGATCAGCCGCATCGTAGCGGCGCGGGCGATGGTGTGCTTCACCATCTCCGGCTCCACGGCGGCACGGGCGGCGCGCGAGCGGGCGGCGGTGCCCGTGCTCTGCCTCACCCCGCGCCAGGCCACGGCCCGGCGCATGGCGCTGGTGTGGGGCGTGCACGCGCTGGTGACGCGCGATGTGACCAGCTTCGAGGAGATGGTGGAAAAGGCCAAGCGCATGGCGCTGCGCACGCGGATCGCCAAGGGCGGCGATGCGCTGGTGCTGATCGCCGGCGTGCCGTTCTCGACGCCGGGCACCACCAACGTCGTGCATGTGGTGCGACTGACGGGGAGCGAACTGACGGGCTATTGAGCGCTCAGCGCGGCAACAGCCCCTCGGCCAGCAGCCGCGTCCGCAGCGAGGCTGCATTGGTGAAATGATGGCCAGGGAAGCCCTGGGCCACGCCGGCGCGGACGTTCTCGAGCCGATCATCCACGAACAGCCCCTCACCTGCCGCCAGGCTGAAGCGGCGGCGGGCGAGGCGGTAGATCTCCGGCTCGGGCTTGAAAAGCTTCTCGGCACCCGAGACGATGATGTCCTCGAAGCGATCGAACACTGGGGCTGTCGGGCGGAAACGGTGCCAGAATTCATCGGCGAAGTTGGTGATGCCGTAGAGCGGCACGCCGGCATCTGCCAGTTCATGCGCCAGTTCGATCATGCCGGGGACCGGCCCGGTGATCGTCTCCAGCCAGCGCGGCACATAATGGGCGATGAGGCCGGCTTCGGCAGGGTATTGCGTGCTCAGTTCGGCAACAGTCTCCGAGGACGGCCGGCCGCGATCATGCTGGAAATGCCATTCGGCGGTCACGACATGGCTGCAGAACCATTCGAGCCGGGCCGGATCGGGGATCAGCTTGGCGTAAAGCGCCCGGATGTCCCACCCATAGAGCACATTGCCGATATCGAAGACGACAGCTCGCGGGGCCGGCACAACAGAAGCGGCGCGGATGGGTGTGCCCATGCCGCGCCGCTTGTCCGTTTCGCCTGTGTTCAAGTGGCGAGGGCTGGTTAGCCCTGGCGCGCCTTGAAGCGGCGGTTGGTCTTGTTGATCACATAGGTGCGGCCATGACGGCGCACGACCTGGCAATCGCGATGGCGATTCTTCAGCGACTTGAGGCTGTTGCGGACCTTCATGGAAAATCTCTGGTGCTGGAGTGATGGAAGCAAGCGGCGCAACTAGGCACTGGCGCCCGATGAGTCAATGTTTTTACGTGCCGATTGGCTTTTACGCGCGGATGATCCTCAGCCGCTCCTCCCAGCTGATGGCATCGGCGATGATGCGGTGAATGTCGTCGTGACGGGGCTGCCAGTCCAGCGTCGCCAGAATCGCGGCATTGGCGGCGACAAGGCTCGGCGGGTCCCCGGCGCGGCGCGGGCCGGTGCGGCGATCGAGCATGTAGCCGAGCACATCGTCCACCGCATCGAGCACCTCGCGGACCGAAAAGCCATGGCCATAACCGACATTGAGCGTCAGCGAGCGCGCCGGATCGGAGATGAGCGCATCGAGTGCCGCAACATGGGCGGCGGCCAGATCGCTGACATGGATATAGTCGCGGATGCAGGTGCCATCTGGCGTCGGATAGTCCTCGCCATAGATGGCGACATGGTCGCGCTTGCCGGTGGCGGCCTCGGCGGCGATCTTGATGAGATGGGTGGCGATGAGGCCGGACTGGCCGCTGCGGCCCTGCGGATCGGCACCCGCGACGTTGAAGTAACGCAGCGCGGCATAGTTGAAGGGCTCGGCTGCGGCAGCATCCGCGAGCATCCGCTCGGTCATCATCTTGGAGGCGCCATAGGGGTTGATCGGCGCCAGCGGCGAGGCTTCCACGATCGGCACCACCTCGGGCTGGCCATAGACGGCCGCGGTGCTGGAGAAAATGAAGTGCGGCACCCCGGCGGTGATCGCGGCTTCCAGCAGCGTGCGCGAGGCGGCGGTGTTGTTGCGATAATAGAGCAGCGGCTTTGCCACGGATTCGTGCACCAGGATCGAGCCGGCGAAGTGCATGATGGCCAGCACGCCATGCGCGGCGAACAGCGCGGCGAGCAGCTGCGTGTCGGCAACATCACCCTGCACCAGCGGCACATCGGCGGGCAGCGCCCAGGCAAAGCCGGTGGAAAGATCATCGAGCACCACCACCTTGCGGCCGGCATCGCGCAGCGCCAGCACGGCATGGCTGCCGATATAGCCGGCGCCGCCGGTGACCAGGATGGTATCGCGGGGAATGGCGTGGGGCATGGAGACCTGCGGTTGCGATGACAATGGGCGGCTTGCACCCTTCCATGCTATCTGTGCGTAAATGCGGCACTGTCGCAAGTGTTTGAAGGATAAAGCCGATGATGACTGCTCCCGCGCCCCGGAACTTCGCGGCCCGCTGGCTGGCGCCCCTCGCTGCGCTGGCGATGCTCGGCGGCTGTGTCGCCACGCCGATGGCGGATGTGACGCGCTTTCACCTCGGCCAGCCGGTGCCGGCCGCCAGCATCAGCATCGTGCCGATCAAGGCGATGGAGCATATTCTGGAGTATCGCAGCTATGCCGAGGTCGTGGCACCGGAATTCACCCGCATCGGCTTCACCCCGGTGCCGAATGATGGCCTGAGCACCTATATCGGCGTGTTGAAGGTGGAGCAGACCAGCCGTGAGGGCGAGATCTCACGCTCGCCAATCACAGTCGGCATCGGCGGCGGCAGCTTTGGCGGCGGTGGTGGCATCGGCGGCGGCATCAGCCTGCCGATCGGCGGCGGCAGCGGCAACATCATCCGCACCAATTTCCTCGGGCTGGAAATCCGCCGCCGCTCGGACAACAGCATTGTGTGGGAAGGCCGGGCCGAGCAGAGCGTCAGCGGCTCGGACAAGCTTGCCAGCCTTGCCAGCGCCGTGCCTGTGCTGGCACGAGTGCTGCTTGCGGATTTCCCCGGCAAGTCCGGGCAGACCGTGCGCGTAAAGGCCCAGTAAGGAGCAAGTTCGACCGTGACGATTTCAATTACCGCCGCCTTTGATAGCGGCAACATCATCGTCGAGCGCTGCACCGGGCCGCAGGACATCACGCTGAGCATCCGCAAGGACAAGGACAGCGATTTCTACCAATGGTTCCACTTCCGCCTCTCCGGCGCGCGTGGCCAGGCCTGCACCCTGCGCATCACCGGGCTGGCCGGCAGCGCCTACCCCGGCGGCTGGCCGAACTATCGCGCCGCCATCTCGGCAGACCGCCAGAGCTGGACCCGCACCGACACCAGCTATGATGCCAAGGCCGAGGGCGGCACGCTGAGCATCCATGTGACGCCCGAAACCGATACGCTGTGGTGCGCCTATTTCGCGCCCTACTCGATGGAGCGGCACCATGACCTGGTGGCGCGGATCGGCGCTTGCCCCGGTGTGCGGGTGGAGACGCTGGGCCACAGCATCGAGGGCCAGCCAATCGATTGCATCCGGCTGGGCGAAGGCCCGCGCCAGGTCTGGCTCTATGCCCGGCAGCACCCCGGCGAGAGCATGGCGGAATGGTGGATGGAGGGCGCGCTGGAGCGCCTGGTGGACAAGGCCGATCCGGTGGCGCGCAAGCTTCGCGCCGCCGCCAGCTTCCACATCGTGCCGAACATGAACCCGGATGGCTCGTGCCGGGGCCATCTGCGCACCAACGCCGCCGGGGTAAACCTCAACCGGGAATGGGCCGCGCCCAGCGCCGCCCGGTCCCCCGAAGTGCTGGCAACACTCGCCGCCATGCAGGCCAGCGGCGTTGATTTTGCCCTGGATGTGCATGGCGATGAAGCGATTCCGCAGGTGTTCATCGCCGGCTTCGAGGGCATCCCCTCGATCACCGACAAGCAACTGGCGCTGCTGGCGGACTACAAGGCCCGGCTGGCGCGGCTGACACCGGATTTCCAGACGCGCATCGGCTATCCGCCTTCTTCGCCCGGCAAGGCCAACCTGACCATGAGCACCAATGCCGTGGCCGAGCGCTTCGGCTGCCTCGCCATGACTCTGGAAATGCCGTTCAAGGACCATGACGACCTGCCCGATGCCGTGGCCGGCTGGTCCCCCGAGCGCAGCAAGGCGCTGGGCCGGGATTGCCTCGCAGCCCTCGCCGAGGTGGTGGAGCAACTGCGCTGAGCCTGATGGACGGCATGGTGGCGATTCCCGCCGGCCGCTTCCACATGGGAGCGGATGATGCCTATCCAGAAGAAGCCCCGGCGCATCTGGTGGAGGTGGATGCTTTCCATATCGACCGCGCGCCGGTGACGAACGCGCAGTATGCCGCCTTTGTTGCTGCCACCGGCCATGAGACCGAAGCCGAGCGCGTACCGAGCGCGGCGGATTACCCCGGTGCGCTGCCGGAGATGCTGTTTGCCGGAAGCCTGGTGTTCCGCAAGACACGCGGCAAGGTCGATCTGGCGGATTGGTCGCAATGGTGGGAGCTGCGCCGCGGTGCCAACTGGCGGCAGCCCTATGGCCCCGGCTCCAGCCTCGCCGGACTGGACGCGCACCCGGTTGTACACATCGCCTATGCCGATGCGCTGGCCTATGCGGAGTGGGCAGGCAAGGCGCTGCCGACGGAAGCCGAGTTTGAATATGCCGCGCGCGGCGGGCTCGACGGCGCGACCTATGCCTGGGGCGAGGTGTTCCGCCCCGGCGGCAAGCACATGGCCAACACCTGGCAGGGGCGCTTCCCCTTCCAGAACAGCCGCGAAGATGGCTGGGAGGCAACCTCGCCGGTCGGCAGTTATCCGGCCAATGGCTATGGCCTTTCCGACATGATCGGCAATGTCTGGGAATGGACGCAGGACTGGTATCAGCCCGGCCATGCCGCCGATGCGGCAAAGGCCTGCTGCGTGCCGAAGAACCCGCGCGGGCCGGCGGCGAGCACCATCGATCCGGCGGCGCCGATTCCGCAGAAGGTGCTCAAAGGCGGCAGCTTCCTGTGTGCTCCAAGCTATTGCCAGCGCTATCGGCCGGCGGCGCGCCATGCCGAATCGGTGGATACCTCGACCTGCCATATCGGCTTTCGCTGCGTGGTGCGCTGAGCAGCACGTCCCGATTTTTGCCAGTACCCCTGCCCCGCCCAGCCGCTATGACGGACACGTAAACCCGGGAGCATCCACCATGGCCTATGAGCATATCCTTTTTGAAGAAGCTGATGGCATCGCCACGCTGACGATCAATCGCCCTTCGGCGCTCAATGCGCTGCACATCGGCGTGATCGCCGAGATGATCGACGCCGTTGACCGGGTGCGCGACGAGGGCACTGCCCGCGTGCTGCTGCTGACCGGCGCTGGCCGGGCCTTCTGCTCGGGCGCCGATCTCGCCGGCGGCGGCGCTGCCGGTGGCAAGGCCAGCTCCGGGCCAGTGGACGCCGGCAAGGTGCTGGAGACGCATTTCAACCCGCTGCTCGAGCGGCTGTTTGCCCTGCCCGTGCCGTTCATCACCGCCGTCAACGGCCCGGCGGCCGGCGCCGGCTGCTCCTATGCGCTGGCCGGGGACATCGTGCTGGCTAGCAAGTCCGCCTATTTCCTGCAGGCGTTCGTCAACATCGGGCTGGTGCCGGATGTCGGCTCCACCTGGATGCTGCCGCGCCTTGTCGGCAAGGCCCGGGCACAGGCCATGATGATGCTGGGCGAGAAGATTCCCGCCGAGACCGCGCTCGATTGGGGCATGATCTACAAGGTGGTGGACGATGCCGAGCTGCAAGCCGAGGCCCGCGCCCTGGCCGCCCGCCTCGCCAAGGGGCCGACGCGCTCCTACGCGCTGATCCGCCAGGGCATCCGTGATTGCCTCGACAAGCCGCTGACCGAAGCACTGATGGTGGAACGCCGCAACCAGATGACCGCCGGCCGCACATCGGACTTTGGCGAGGGCGTGACGGCCTTTCTGCAGAAGCGCCCGGTGGCCTTCACGGGCAAGTAAAGCCCGAGCGCCCCTCTCCGGTGGCGGAGAGGGGAAGCCCGAACCCTAGTCCATCATCAGCACCGGCTTGATCACCTTGCCGGCCCGCATGTCCGCCACAGCCTCGTTGATTGCGGCGAAGGGGTAGGTCGTCACCAGCCGGTCGTGCGGGAAGCGCCCGGCGCGGTGGCGGGCGATGAGCTGCGGGATGAACGCCTGCGGATCGGCATCGCCTTCAACCACACCGCGCAGCGCCTTGCCGCCGAGCAACATGTTCGGGTTGAGCGTGATCTCGGTGCCCGGCGGTGTCACGGCGAGCATCACCAGCTGCCCGCGTGTCGCCAGCGCCTCCACTCCGGCCCGGATCACCGGGCCAACGCCGGTGGTGTCCACGGCAAAATCCAGCCCCAGCGGCAGAACTTCACGGATGGCGGCCATGACATCCCGGCCATCGGCAACAATGGTGTGCGTGGCGCCAAGGCTGCGCGCCAGCTCCAGCCGCGCCGGGTTGCGATCGATGGCGAACAGCGGCGCGCAGCCAAGGTCTGCTGCGGCCATCAGCGCGGCCAGCCCGACACTGCCGGTGCCGAACACCGCCAGCGACTGGCCGGCGCGCGGCGCCAGTGCATTATAGACGGTGCCTGATCCGGTCTGCATGCCGCAGCCAAACGGCGCCAGCACCTCCCAGGGCAGGCCATCATCGGCCATTTTCACGGCGTTGCGTTCATACGCCAGTGCATGCGTGGCAAAGCTCGATTGGCCGAAGAAGCCGCCATAGATCGGCTCGCCGCCCGGCCCGGCCATCGGCACCCGGCCATCATCAAGCACACCGGCATAGTTAAGCGCCATGAACTGCCCGCAATATTGCGGGCGGGCCGCCGCGCAATTGGGGCAGCTGCCACAGGAAGCATAGCTCAGCACCACCCTGTCCCCTACCGCCAGGCGGCTGACGCCGGGGCCGGTGGCGAGCACTTCACCAGCGCCCTCATGGCCGAGCACCTGCGGCAGCGGCAGGCCCTGCTCGTTGTTCTGCACGCCCACATCGGTGTGGCAGATGCCGCAGGCACGGATGCGCACCAGCACCTGGCCGGGGCCCGGCTCTACCAGTTCAACCGGCTCCAGCGCATAAGGCGCGCCGCGAGCGCGGAGGACGGCGGCTGTGGCGGTTGTGGGCATGCACTGATCTCCAGAAAGCCAGGAAACGCTAGACCCGCGGGGCCACAGCGTCACCCTGCGGGAGGAATGAGGGCGCCGGCATCACCGTGGCCGCTTGACCCCCAAGGCGCGCCCGTTCAAACACGCGGCATGGATACCCAAGACCTGAGCCAGTTGAGTTTCGAGGCCGCGCTCAAGCGGCTCGAAGCCATCGTACACAGCCTCGAGAGCGGCGAAGCCAGCCTTGAGGACTCGATCGGCCTCTACACCGAAGGCCAGGCGCTGAAGGCGCATTGCGAGGCCAAGCTCGCCAATGCCACCGCACGCATCGAATCGATCCAGCAGAATGACGCCGGCGAGGCCGTGGCCACCCGGCCCTTCGATCCGGCCGGCGGCCAATAGCATGACGCCCTCCTCGCTCAGCCTCAAGCCGGCGCTCGACGCCATCGGCCATGCCATGGACCAGCGGTTCGACCGGCTGCTGCCGGTACCGCCAGACAGTCGGGCTAGGCTGTTCGAGGCAATGCGCCACGCTGCCATCGGAGGCGGCAAGCGCATGCGGCCGCTGCTCGTGGTGGCGGCGTGTGACCTGTTTCATGTCGATCGCGAACGGGCCCTGCGGGTGGCGCTCGCCATCGAGTGCATCCATGTCTACAGCCTCATCCACGACGATATGCCGTGCATGGACGATGATGACATGCGGCGCGGCAAGCCGACCGTTCACAAGGCCTTTGACGAAGCGACCGCAGTGCTCGCCGGAGATTCACTGCACGCACTGGCCTTCGAGATTCTCGCCCATGAGGCGACGCATGAGGATCCCTTTGCGCGCGTCGAGCTGGTGACAGCACTGGCGGTCGCGTCCGGACCCTCCGGCATGGCCGGCGGCCAGATGATGGACCTGGTGTCCGGCGACGAGCTTTACGATCTCAATGGCGTCACCCGGCTGCAGCAGCTGAAGACTGGCGCGCTGATCGGCTTCTGCCTGGAGGCCGGCGCCATCATGGGCCGCATCGGCGAGGCACAGCGCACCTCCTTGCGGGGCTATGCGCGCGATCTCGGCCTCGCCTTCCAGATCGCCGATGATCTGCTCGATGTCGAAGGCTCGGCGGAAGCCGCCGGCAAGGCCGTGGGCAAGGATGAAGCCGCCGGCAAGGCAACCTTTGTTTCGTTGCTCGGTGTCGAGCGCGCCCGCACCCAGGCCAGCATGCTGATCGACCAGGCCATTGCCCATCTGGCCAGCTTTGGCCCTGAGGCGGACCTGCTGCGCGCCATCGCGCGCTTCGCCATCGAACGCGACCGCTGAGGGGACTGACCATGCGTATCGGCGTATATCCCGGCACCTTCGATCCGTTGACGCTCGGGCATATGGACATCATCCGGCGCGGCGCCAAGCTGGTGGACAAGCTCATCATCGGCGTGGCGACCAACCCGTCCAAATCCCCCATGTTCACGCTGGAGGAGCGCAAGGCGCAGGTCCGCCTGGAAGTGGAAGGTATCGCCGGCGTGGAAGTGGTGGAGTTCGATGCGCTGTTGATGACCTTCGCCGAGCGCGTGGGTGCCAGCGTGATCGTGCGCGGGCTGCGCGCCGTTGCGGATTTCGAGTATGAATACCAGATGGCGGGCATGAACCAGCAGCTCAACGCCAGCATCGAAACGGTATTTTTGATGGCCGATGTGGCATTGCAGCCAATCGCTTCACGTCTGGTCAAGGAAATCGCTGTCTATGGTGGGGACATTCGCAAGTTCGTGACTCCACGAGTGGCAGCAGACGTGGTGGCGCGGGTAGCGGAAACGGGCCTCAGGGGATCTTGAAGACTATGACGAACCGCGTGTTTCTGGCCTCCACCATGGCGCTGGCGCTGCTGGCTGCCCCTGTGCTGGCGCAGCAGCAAGGCCCTTCCAAGGCCGACCTGAAGCCGCTTCCGGTGCTGCCCAAGATGGCCGGCCCCTCCAAGCTCGCCGGCGCCCTGGCGACGGTGGACGAGGAGAATGTGCTGGTGCTCGACCTGACATCGGGTGGCCGCGTGCGCATCCAGATGCGGCCGGACGTGGCGCCCAAGCATGTCGAGCGCGTCAAGACGCTGGCGCGGCAGGGCTTTTATGATGGCACCATCTTCCATCGCGTCATCCCCGGCTTCATGGCGCAAGGCGGGGACCCAACCGGCACCGGCCAGGGCGGCTCGCAGCTGCCGGACGTGGAAGCGGAATTCAACGACCTGCCGCACGTGCGGGGCTCGGTCGCCATGGCCCGTGCGCAGGACAAGAACAGCGCCAACAGCCAATTCTACATCGTCTTCCAGCCAGTGCTGAAGCTCGATCGCAACTACACGGTGTTCGGCCGCGTCATCTCGGGCATGCCCGTCGTCGATGCCATCGAGAAGGGCGAGCCGCCGGCTGCCCCGACGCGCATCCTCAAGGCCTCGATTGGCAAGGACAACGAGCCACCGCCAGCGCCGCAATCCGCCATTCCGGTGAAGCTGCCGGAGGGGATTCCGAGCCTCGTCCCCGGTGCCATCCCCGGCATGGTGCCGAGCGCCGCGCCGGCGCAATAGCGCGTCCTCCCGCGCTTTCGCGGCATTTTCCAGCCAAAGTGCGGCCCAGCCATGCGCGTTTCCGATTTTGATTTCGAGCTGCCGCCGGAAAGCATCGCGCTGCGGCCAGCCAGCCCGCGCGATTCGGCACGGATGCTTGAAGTCTCCAACCAGGGCCTTGGCGATTTCTCCATGCGCGACCTGCCCGGCCGGCTGCGGGCCGGCGATGTGCTTGTCATCAACGACACCCGCGTCATCCCGGCGCAACTGCAGGGCAGCAAGGGCGGCGCGCGCGTCGGCGTGACGCTGCACAAGCGCGAAGCCGCTGATATGTGGTGGAGCTTTGTAAAGAATGTCCGGCGGCTGAAGGTCGGGGACTGGGTGGAGTTCGGCGCCGGGCTGACAGGTGAAGTCCTGGAGCGCGGCGAGGAAGGTGCTGTGCTGTGGCGCTTCTCGGCCGATGGCCCGCTGGAAGCCGCCATGGCCGCCGCCGGCCAGATGCCGCTGCCGCCCTATATCGCCTCGAAGCGCCCCACCGATGCGCAGGACGCGACGGACTACCAGACGCTGCACGCCGCGAAGGATGGCGCAGTCGCCGCCCCCACCGCCGGGCTGCACTTCACGCCAGGGCTCTGGGAAGAGCTTGCCGCCGCCGGCGTGGGCCGCGAAACCGTAACACTGCACGTTGGCGCCGGCACCTTCCTGCCGGTGAAGGCCGAGGACACTGTGGATCACAGGATGCACGCCGAATGGGGCAGCATCGATGCCGCCACCGCCGGCCGGCTCAATGCCGCGCGCGCCGCCGGCGGCAGGGTGATCGCCGTGGGCACCACGTCACTGCGGCTGCTTGAATCCGCCGTCGATGCGCAAGGCCAGATCCAGGCCTTTACCGGTGACACTGCCATCTTCATCACCCCGGGCTATCGCTTCGGCGCCATCGACGGGCTGGTCACCAATTTCCACTTGCCGAAATCGACGCTGTTCATGCTGGTCAGCGCGCTGATGGGGCTGGATGTGATGCAGGCGGCATACAAGCGCGCCATCGAAAGCGGCTACCGCTTCTACAGTTACGGGGATGGCAGCCTGTTGTTGCCCGGCTGAGCTACCCCAACACCCACAACAGCAGCGCCCCGAATGCCACCGTGCCCATGGCGACATGTACCGCTAGCGCTGCGCCGGTCGCGCCGGGCCTGGGCTGTGCGATCAGCGGTGACCTGACCGCCTGATTCTCCTCCACGACAGCCACGGTTGCCACAACCCTTGACCGGCCGGGAGCCTATGGACGGCAGCCGCTTGCGCCAACAAAGCAATCACAAGAGGATGCGGATCTGCTCGGCGAAACCTGTCATGGCTTCCTGCTGACATAAGTCTCGGACGGATAAGTCCAACAATGCCGACGATTGTCCTGTTCCCCAATAAACTCGATCCGGCACTGCAATTGCTGCCCAAATAAATTGGGATGGACGTGTCACAGTGCCTGTGGTGAGAAAAAGGCATGTCTGCAACGGAACACTCCCTCGGCTCGTTTCCAGGCCTTACTGACCGCGAACTGGAAGTTCTGCGACTGTTGGCTGCAGGCCATACGACCAAGACCATCGCCACGCGTCTTGGCCGATCGGAAACCTCGATCAACGAGCGTTTGCGCGCCGCCCGCCGCAAGACGGGCGTCGGCAGCAGCAGAGAATTGGCGCGCCTTTTGGAGGCCCAGAAAATTTGGGACAAGAATATCGATCTTTCGACACTGAGCTTCACGGTCAACAGCTTGGGGCAGCCCGAAACCGTCGGGTTAAAAAGATCGAAAGGAATGATTGTCATGCTTATCGCCATGCCTTTGGCCGCCCTCGGACTGATCGTCGCGGCAGAACCCTCCATCCAGCAGACCGCAGTCCCGCAAGCAGCTTACTCCGCCGCATCCAGGCAGCTACCGCTGGTCGGAAGCTGGTCGTTGGACGTTTCGCGCATTCCAGAGGACGAGCGGCCGCAGCGGGCGACCATGACGTTCCGCGTATCACCCGATGGAAAATGGACATCGCTTGTCGAAATTGTCGCCCCTGATGGCTCCAGCAAGCATGCGGAATCGACGGCCGCCCTTGATGGTGTCCCCGTGCCCATCAGCGGCAATATGGATTTCATCGACACTGTTGCCCTGCGCCAGCCTGCACCGAACACGCTGGTGATGACCTTGGGAAAGAATGGTGCTCCGCTGTCGACGCGAGTTTATACCGTCGCCAAGGATCGAAAATCCATGACGGAAACCATTGTTTGGGCCGGCGACACGATTCCGAAATTGGAAACGACCTATTTCAATCGAATCGATTGATCGTGACTGTCCTCGCCGGGCCCTGGTGATCGCGCTACCGGTGCCCGGCACACTTCTGGCCGATACTTCATAAATCTGTTCATGCTGGTCAGCGCGCTGATGGGGCTGGATGTGATGCAGGCGGCCTATGCGCACGCGATTTCCACCGGCTACCGCTTCTACAGCTATGACGACGGCAGCCTGCTGCTGCCCTGACGCTACATACGCATGATCCACAGCATCAGCGCCAGAAAGCCCGCGGTGCCGATGCTGGCGTGCAAACCGATCATCCACACAGCGGTGCTCGGCTTGGGCCGGGCGATGAGAGGCACCATGAAGCCGGAGAGCAGCGCCCCGGCCAGAACAAGCCCGGCGGCCTTGCCGAGCCAGGCACCATCCGTGACGCTGCCGTCAGGCGCGCCGTGGAGCATCAGCGCCACCACTTCCAGCCCGGCCACGCCAAGGAGCAGATGGATGGCCACGAGCATCTGCTTGCGCTTCTCCCCGAGCAGGAACTGCCAGCCGAGATAGCCGCCGATCATGACCGTTGTGCCGAACACCAGCACCGCCGGCCATGTCGGCATTTCGCCTCCGCCCATCCCCACTCTCCCGATGCCCCCAAAGGATGCTCCAGCATAGCGGCGCGGCGGTGCGGGGCAAATGCCTGCCGAAAGCACGGCGGGCCGGGACAGAAAGGCCCTGGAAAGCATTCAAGCCTCTGGCACGGCAAGCGAAAGCTGCTAGGAGCGGGGGGCAAGGGGATCATGATGCTGGCAGTCGCCGCTTCCACGGATTATTTCGAGCACAGCCGGCAGGAAATTGCGCCCCTGTTGCCAGCGGCACCCGGCCGCGTGCTGGAAGTCGGCTGCTCCTCGGGCGCCACGCTGGCCTGGCTCCGGGCGCGCTGGCCGGCGGCGGAAACCGTGGGTGTCGATGGCTATGAGCCGATCCGCGACGTGCTGGCGCAGAACGCCGATACCGCGATCATCCAGAACCTCGAGGCACCGCTTCCCGAGCTTGGCCGCTTTGATCTGGTGCTCGCGCTGGACATTCTCGAGCACCTCACCGACCCTGCGACTGTGCTGAAGGGGCTGGTATCGCGGCTCAATCCGGGCGGCAGCGTCATCGTATCGGTGCCGAATGTCGGCCATGTCTCGATTCTGGCAGACCTGCTGCTGCGGCGGCGCTTCCAATATCAGGATGCCGGCATCCTTGACCGGACACACCTGCGCTTCTTCACCGAGGAATCGGCGGTGGGGCTGATGAACACCGCCGGGCTGATTGTGCAGCAAGGCGTCGTCAACGGCCTTTCCGGACGCAAGGCCAAGCTGTTCAACGCCCTGACGCTGGGGCTGTTCCGGCACTATTTCGCCAAGCAATACATCATGCTGGGCACTGTTTCCGGCAATGCCCAGGGCAGCGTCAACTGGCGCTTCTGAAGCCCCCGGCCCGGCAGCTTTCCACAGGCAGGCCGGGCACGAGACTTTGAAATGGCAGGCCGCACCGATCCGGCTATAAGCACGGCGTGGATCCCATCCTTCCCCCCGATGCCGAGCTGGCGCACGAGGCCCTTGAAGAGGGCCGGCTGAGCCGCGGCTTTGTCGCGGATGTTTCTGCCGCGGTGGACAATGGCGATGATGAAGCGGCGCGCGCGCTGGCCGCGCCGCTGCACCCGGCCGACATCGCCGATCTGTTCGGGCTGCTCAGCGAGGACCGGCGCGCACCGCTGGCGAGGGCGCTGGGCGAGTTGCTCGATGCCGAGGTGATCGCCGAGCTTGACGATTATGTGCGTGAGGACGTGCTGGCGGCGCTCTCGATGGGCGAAGTCGCCGTGGTGCTCACCCAGCTCGATACAGATGACGCCGTGGCGATCATCGAGGACCTGGAGGCCGATGAGCAGGCCGAGGTTCTGCAGGCGCTGGCCCCTGCCGATCGCGCCGATATCGAGGCGGCGCTCAACTACCCGGAGGAATCCGCCGGCCGCCTGATGCAGCGTGAGCTGGTGGCGGTGCCCGAGAATGTCACGGTGGGCGAGGTGATCGAGCGGGTGCGCGCCACCATCGATCCGGCGACCGATTTCTGGGAGATTTTCGTTGTCGATGATCGGCAGCACCCCATCGGCACCATGCGCCTGTCCTGGCTGCTGACGACGCCGCCCGAGTTCAGCGTTGGCGATGTCATGCAGCGCGAACAGACGCTGATCCCGGTCGATATGGACCAGGAGGAAGTGGCGCTGCAGTTCCAGAAATACGCGCTCATCTCGGCGGCCGTGGTGGATGGCGGCGGCAAGCTGGTGGGCGTGATAACGGTGGATGACATCGTCCACATCATCCAGGAAGAGGCTGGCGAGGATGCGCTCAAGCTGTCGGGCGCTGGCGATGGCGACATCAACGAGCCGGTGTTCGAGACCTACAAGACCCGCTCGCGCTGGCTGATCGCCAACCTCGGCACCGGCCTCATCTCGGCCTCGATCATCTATGCCTTCGAGCCGACAATCGAGAAGCTCGTGGTGCTGGCGGCGCTCTCGCCGATCGTGGCCAGCGTCGGCGGCAATGCCGGCACCCAGACCATGGCCGTGACCGTGCGCGCACTGGCCACCAACCAGCTGACCGATACCAACACTCGCCGCACCATCTGGCGCGAGATCCGCGTCGCCATGCTCAACGGCGGCACCATCGCCACGCTGATGGGTGTCGGCACGGCGGTGCTGTTCGGCAACCCGGTGCTGGGCGCTGTCATCGCCATGGCGGCGTTGTTCAACATCCTCGTCGCCGGGCTGGCCGGTGTGCTGGTGCCCGTTACGCTCGATCGCTTTGGCGCCGATCCGGCAGTCGCCTCCTCGGTATTCGTGACGATGACGACCGACAGCATGGGCTTCCTCGGCTTTCTCGGGCTGGCGACATTGGTGGGCGTGGCGAGCCTCACCTGACATGGCGCTGCACCTGACCAAGGTGGCCGTGGGATGCCCGGATGTGGAAACACTGGCCCGGCTGCAGAACGAGCGCTGGGGCGACGAAGCCTGTTCGCTCACCCGCTTCATGCCCAAGCGCGCCGCCGAGCTTGTCGGTGGCTCGCTGTTCTGGATCATCCGGCATCGCCTGGTGGCGCGGCAGACCATCCTTTCGCTGGCGATGGTGGAAACGCCATGGGGCACCAAGTGTCGCATCGGGCTGGCACCCGGGCCTGTTCCGGTGGTGCAGGTGCCGCGCCGGGCACACCAGGGCTGGCGCTATCTGGATGCCGGCGATGCGCCAACGGATGCCGCGCCCGGCAGCCCCGCCGGGGAGAGCGAGGCAATGCCGCTGGGCATGGTGCGCGATCTGCAGTCCCTCTGGTTGATGTAACAGGGCAGCCCGCCCCCGAGTTGACCTTTCAGGTGTCCCAGCGCAATAAGACACCATGAAAGCGCCAGACCGGCCCATGTACCTGCAGATCCGCGATTCCATCGTGGACCGTATCCTGTCCGGCGGTGACAACGCGCTGTTGCCCTCGGTGCGGGCGCTCGCCGCCGATGCCGGGGTCAATCCGCTCACCGTTGCAAAGGCCTATCATGAGCTGCAGGCCGGCGGTCTGGTGGTGGCGCGCAAGGGCGTTGGACTGTTTGCCGCCCCCGGCGCCGCGGCAGCACTGCTCAAGACCGAGCGGTCGCTGTTCCTGCGCGAGGAATGGCCGCGCGTACAGAAGCGCATGGCGCAGCTTGGCCTGAGCACCGAGGAATTGCTCGGCAAGCGACCAGCTACAGCGGACGCCTGAACGGCCTAGATCTGCACATCCGTCGGCAGCGGTGACGGCCCCACCAGCCGCTCATGGCTCTTCAGGGCATAGCGGTCTGTCATCCCCGCGATGAAATCCGCCACATGCCGCGCCCGGCCCGGCTCCTCGGCGGGCGTCGCCGCAGCCCAGTCGGCCGGCATCGCGGCAGGGTCGGCATGGAAGCAGGCGAACAGCCCGGCCACCACAAGTTGCGAAGGGTCCCGCAGCGCTTTTACATGGGGGTGCTGATACATCCGCTCGCGCAGGAACGCCTTCAGCGCCCGGGTTTCGGCGCGAAGCCCCTCGGAAAGCCCCACCAGCGGACGACCGGCAGCTCGCACATCGGCGACGCTACGCGGCGCCACCTCTGCAATGCGGCGACGTGTTTCGGCCAGCAGGTCGTCAGTCATCCGGCCGATCTGGTCCCGCACAAGTTCCGGCACCAGCCGGCGGCGCGCGCTCACATCCGGCCAGCGCACCTTGACCCGCCGCCAGCTTTCCGCCGTGAACGGCACGGCGGCGGCAATCTCCTCGATGGTGAACAGCCCGGCCCGGATGCCGTCATCGAGATCGTGATTGTCATAGGCGATGTCATCGGCCAGCGCCGCCACCTGCGCTTCCAGCCCGGCGTGACTGGCGAGATCGAGGCTCCAGGCCGCATCCGTCTCGGCCATCGCCCAGGTTGGCTCGTAGATCGGGCCATTGTGCTTGGCGAGGCCTTCCAGCGTTTCCCAGCTCAGGTTCAGCCCGTCCCAGCCGGGGTAACGGCTTTCCAGCCGCGTCACGATGCGCAGCGTCTGGGCATTGTGATCGAAGCCGCCATAGGGCGCCAGCGCCGCCTCCAGCGCATCTTCACCACTGTGGCCGAAAGGCGGGTGGCCAAGATCGTGCGCCAGCGCCAGCGCTTCGGTCAGGTCCTCGTCCAGCCCCAGCGCCCGTGCCAGCGTGCGGGCGATTTGCGCCACCTCAAGGCTGTGCGTCAGGCGAACGCGAAAATGGTCCCCATCCGGCGCCACGAACACCTGGGTCTTGTAGCGCAGGCGCCGGAAGGCGCTGCTGTGGATGATCCTGTCCCGGTCCCGCTGGAAGGCGGTGCGGGTGAGCGAGGCCGGCTCCGGGTGAAGCCGGCCTCGCGAAGCCTGGTGAAGCGTGGCGTAGGGCGCGAGCGTCACGCCGCCGTTGGGCCGAGAAGGCCGGTATCGAACGCCGTCGTCATCCGCGGCGTATCGGTCTGCGTCACGGAATAGCGCGGCGCCGGAGCCGGCTGCATCACGCCGCCAACTTCAACAAAGGTGCCACGCTCGGCGTTGTGCGGATGCAGCGGCGCCTCCCCCATGGACAGCACCGGTGCGAAGCACACATCGGTCATTTCCATCAGCACGCACCATTCATCACGGCTCTTCGATTTGAACAGCGCGGTCAGCTTGGCCTTCAATGGGCCCCAGGCGGCGCGGTCCATCTGTGCGTCGAAATCCTTGTCCTCGGTCAGGCCGGCGAGGCGGCGCAACTCGGCATAGAATTGCGGCTCAAGGCTGCCGATGGAGATCCACTTGCCGTCAGCGGTCTCATAAGTGTCGTACATGTGCGCGCCGGTATCGAGCAGGTTGGTGCCGCGATCATCGCTCCAAATGCCGTTGGCGCGGAAGCCCCAGATCATGCTCATCAGCACGGCGCTGCCATCGGTCATGGCGCAATCGATCACCTGGCCCTGGCCGGTGCGCTGGGCGTGGAGCAGCGCACTGACCATGCCGAAGGCTAGCATCATGCCGCCACCACCAAAATCGCCCACCATGTTGATCGGCGGGGTCGGCTTCTCGCCGGCGCGGCCATAGGTGTGAAGGGCGCCCGAGAGCGCGATATAGTTGATGTCATGGCCGGCTGCCGGGGCATAGGGTCCGGTCTGGCCCCAGCCGGTCATGCGGCCGTAAACCAGCTTCGGGTTATCCGCGAGCAGCACATCCGGCCCTAGGCCGAGCCGCTCGGTAACACCGGGGCGGAAGCCTTCGATCAGGCCATCGGCGCTCTTTACCAGCTCACGCACCTGGGCCTTGCCCTCGGCGGACTTCAGATCCACCGCAATCAGCCGGCGCGAGCGCAGCAGCGGATCCCGCTTGTCGATATGGGCACCAGGGCGATCGATGCGGATGACCTCGGCGCCATGGTCCGCCAGCATCATGCCGGCAAACGGGCCCGGGCCGATGCCGGCGAGCTCGATGATGCGAAGTCCTGAAAGCGGTCCGGCCATGGCGTGTCTCTCTGCTTGTCGCTACCGGGCGGCTTGTGCAGGCAGGGGGTGCAGCGCGTCAAGCATGGCGGGCTCAGGCTGCTCGTTTGGAGAGCGCGATCTATCCAAATCGGCAGTAACTTAATCCATCTTGACAGAGTGTTGAAATATGAAGATTTTACACCTGTTAATGCTTTTCAGGGGTGGAGAGCATGTGGGGGAATGAAATGAAAATTCTGCAGCTTGCCGTTTCGGCTCTGGCGCTGGCCAGCATGCCCGCTCAGGCAGCCACCTATCTGTTCAGCTATTCGGGCGATGCAACCGCTACGTTCACGCTGGATTCCAGTCCCACACCCGATTTTATCGATACCGATTTCTCGTTCACGATTTCCAACGTGCTGGTCAATTTCAATAGCGTGGACACGATTGAGGACGCCTTTTTCTACACGCTCGGCGAGGGCGGCGGCTTTGGCGTTTTCGGTCTCATCGACGCTACTGGCCCTGAACTCTACACAGGCACGCAGAGCGCTCCGGTTTTCAAGCTCGGCGCCTTTGAGACCGTTGCCTTCAGCAGCGGGCAAGCTGGCACCGGCACCCTCGTCATCTCCGAAGTACCCTTCGTGAATGATGTTCCCGAGCCGGCAAGCTGGGCCATGCTGATCGCCGGCTTCGGCCTGGTGGGCGCCACCATGCGCCGCCGCCGCAACGCGGCAGTCTCTGCCTGACCTGAGCCAGCGCATCTTGACCGGCGCATGAGGCTCGGACATCGCTGGTGCTGAAACCAGCGGAGCCAAGCTCATGCCCGTCACCATCTGGCACAACCCGAAATGCGGCACGTCGCGCAATGCGCTGGCGATGATCCGCGCAACCGGCGTCGAGCCACAGATCATCGAATATCTGCGCACGCCGCCAGATGCTGAAACACTGGCGCGCGTTGCCGGGCTGGTCGGCGGCGCCAGGGCGCTGATGCGGACAAGCGGCACTCCGGCCGCCGAACTGGGGCTGGAAACCGCCGACGATGCCACCATCCTCGCCGCGATGGCCGAGCACCCGATTCTCATAAACCGTCCCATTGTCATCGGCCCGCGCGGCACCGTGCTGGCCCGTCCATCGGAGCGGGTGCTCGACGTGCTCGATGGCACGCTGCCGCCCGATTTCCGGAAGGAAGACGGCAAGCCGGCTGCGCACTGAGCCATGCAGATCCGCCCCGCCACCGCTGCAGACGCCCCGGCACTCGCCGCTATCTACGGCCCGGAAGTGCTGCACGGCACCGCCAGCTTCGAGACCGAAGCTCCCGATGCGGCGGAAATGGCCGCACGGCTGGCGCGGGTGCAGTCGCATGGCTGGCCATGGCTGGTAGCCGAGGTGGACGGCGCAGTGCTCGGCTATGCCTATGCCAGCCAGTTCCGGGATCGCCCGGCCTATGCGCATACGGCAGAGAACAGCGTGTATGTGGCGGCCAGCGCGCGCGGCCGCGGCATCGGGCTGGCGCTGCTGGAAGCGCTGTTCACCGCCGCAAAGGCCGCGGGCTTTGAGCAGATGATCGCCGTGGTGGGTGATGCGGCGGGCAACACAGCCTCGCTGGCGCTGCACACGCGCGCCGGTTTTCGCCCCGTGGGCCGGCTTGAAGGTGTCGGCTGCAAGTTCGGCCAGTTGCTCGATGTGGCCTATCTGCAGCGAAGCCTCTGCGCTGCCTATTCCGCCAGCAGCCGGTCCGGATCAAGCCGCACGCCGGACCAGGTGATGCCCCAGTGCAGATGCGGCCCTGTCACGCGCCCGGTCGCGCCGATAGACCCAATGGCATCCCCGGCCTTGAGCACCTGCCCCTCCCGCACATCGATGCGCGAAAGATGCAGGAACGCCGAGACTAGGCCGAAGCCATGATCGAGCAGCACGAGATTGCCTTCCAGCGTGAACGGCCCCTCGGCCAGCCGCACGATGCCGCCCACCGGCGCCAGCACCGGGGCTCCCGCCGGCGCCGCATAATCCACCCCGGCATGAAAGGCGGACGGCGTACCGGCATAAATCCGCTGCGAGCCGAACAGGCCGGAAACGCGCCCCTCCGCCGGCCGGCGAAACGGCTCGGCCCAATCCATCAAGTCCGACGGCACGGCGCGGGCAGCACCGATGCGCGCCAGTTCGGCCGGGCGTCGGCGCTCATACTCCGCATCCGGCACCGGCCGCAGCGGCAGGCCGGGCAGCGATTCAATCTGCCAGGGGCGCGGCGCGACAGCGAGCCGGCGGCTTGCCGCGCTGCCATCCGCATTGCGCCACGCAAGCACCGCCTCAGAGCTGGAATCACGGGAAAAACCGATGAGGAAGGCGCCGTCAGCCGATGTCTTGACCGGCTTGCCATCGAGCGTCAGCTCCGTGGCGCCAGCCGGCAGCCTGCCACGCATCAGCCCGCCCTGTTCCTGCCGGCCCGCCAGTTCGAGCGGCCTCGGCACTGCAGCAGCGGGCGGTGCCATGGGCGGCGGAGCTATGGGCAGCGGAACGGGGGCGGAGGCACAGCCAGCCAGCCCCGCCGCCAAAAACGCTGGCAGCAGCGCCGCCGCTGCCAGCCTCACAATTTGCCCTTGGCCTTCATCTCGGCGTAGCGCTCAGTGGCGACCACGGCATCGGCATAGGCCTCCTGGAGTTCATGGCTCCAGTAGCGCAGCGCCTGCAGGCCGATGCGCTTGCCGGTGACAGCGCAGAGCACATAATCGCCACGCTCCACCACTTCATAGGTGCCGGAAAGATAGTGCAGGCGCGCCGGGCGGCCGAGGGTATCGAGCATCAGAGCAGCCTTTTCTGGGCGGAATTGTCGGTAAGCACCGGCGTTTCGCCATCCTGGAAGCGGATAGTGAGATGGGTATTGCGGGCCGCAATTGCAGCAGTGGTGACAAGTTTTCCGTCCGGCCCGCGCACCAGCGCATAGCCGCGCGCCAGCACCTGCTCCGGCCCCAGCGAGCCGAGCATCCGGGCAGCAGCCGCCAGCCGCGCTTCATCCCGCGCCGCGCCGGAGCGCAACAGGTGCGGCCGCAGCCGGGCAGCACGGGTTTCCAGCCGGGTGCGGCTCTCGGCAATGCGCGCCTTGCCGCCACGCTCCAGCCCTGAGCCTGCAGCCGCGAGCAAGCCGGCGGCCCTGTCGCGGCGGGAAAAGATGAGCGCCGGGCGCAGCGCCGCGCCGATCCGGGCGGCGCGGCCTTGCCAATAACTCGCGCTGGCCCGCAGCCCGCGCGGCAGGCGGCCGGACAGGTCATCGAGCCGCTGCATCGGCAGTTCGAGCAACGTGCGCGCCTGCGGCAGGCGACGGGCGGCGGCCTCGGTGCGCTCGCGGCGCTGGGCCAGGCCACGCGCGGCCGCCCGGTCAAGCCGCGCCGCGTTCATGGCCAGCGCGGCGCGCAGTTCGGCCAGCACCGGCACGGCGCGCTCGGCGGCGGCGGTGGGCGTGGGCGCGCGCCAGTCACTGGCGAAATCGATGAGCGTCGTGTCTGTTTCATGGCCCACGGCGCTGATCAGCGGAATGGCGCTGGCAGCAGCGGCGCGCACCACGCTCTCCTCGTTGAAGGCGGCGAGATCCTCGATCGAACCACCGCCGCGCGCCACGATGATGAGATCGGGCCGCGGCACCGGGCCGCCCGGCGCAATGGCGTTGAAGCCGCGGATGGCGGCGCTCACCTGCGCAGCGGCGGCCTCGCCCTGCACCGCGACCGGCCACACCAGCACATGGCGGGGGAACCTGTCCGCCAGCCGGTGCAGGATATCGCGAATCACCGCGCCGGTGGCGGAGGTGACAACGCCGATGACCTGCGGAATGTGCGGCAGCGGCTGCTTGCGGCTGGCATCGAACAGGCCTTCGGCCGCCAGCTTGAGCCGCCGTGCCTCGATCTGGGCGAGCAGCGCGCCGACGCCGGCCGGCGCCATGCGCTCCACGACAATCTGGTACTTCGAGCGGCCGGGGAAGGTGGTGAGCTTGCCTGTCACCACCACTTCCATGCCATCCTCGGGGCGGAAGTTGAGCGTCGAGACGCTACCCTTGAACATCACCAGATCGATATTGGCGCGCTCGTCCTTCAGCGTTCCGTAGCAATGGCCGGAGATATGACGCTTGAAGCCGGACAGTTCGCCGCGCACCCGCACCTGGCCAAACGCCGCCTCCACCGTACGCTTGAGCGCACCGGCAATCTCGCTCACCGAATATTCGGGCGTGTTGCCGGGCAGGGCTTCTGGGGCTGTTGTTTCGGTCACAGCTGTTCTCTTAGAGCCGATTGTCGCGCCGGTGAAGGCTGCGCGCGGTTGATGCCGCCGCCAGCCCTGTTAAGAACATCGTCATGGCTCAAGATCTCGACATTCTGGTTCTCGGTAGCGGCGGGCGCGAGCACGCGCTGTGCTGGAAGCTCAAGCAAAGCCCGCGCACCCGGCGGCTGCTCTGCGCCCCCGGCAATGCCGGCATCGCCGCCGTGGCCGAGTGCATCAGCCTCGCCATCGACAGCCCGGAGGCGGTGACAGCTTATGCCAGGGAGCACGGCATCGGACTCGTCGTCATCGGCCCGGAAGTGCCGCTGATCGCCGGCGTTGCCGATGCGCTACGGGCGGCCGGTATCCCGGTGTTCGGCCCCGGCAAGGCCGCCGCGCGGCTGGAAGGCTCGAAGGGCTTCACCAAGGATCTGTGCCGCCACGCTGCCATTCCCACGGCTGCCTATCGCAGCTTCGCCACCGCCAATGAGGCGCACCATTATGTGGCGGTGCACCCGCTGCCCGTAGTGGTGAAGGCTGATGGCCTGGCTGCCGGCAAGGGCGTGACCGTGGCGGAAACCAATGAGGAAGGGCTGGAGGCACTGGCGCTGATCGATGGCCCGGTGGTCGTGGAGCAGTATCTGGAAGGGCCGGAGGCCAGCCTCTTTGTGCTCAGCGATGGCCACAGCTTCAGCTATTTTGCCTCCGCGCAGGACCACAAGCGCGCGCTCGATGGTGACAAGGGCCCGAACACCGGCGGCATGGGCGCCATCTCGCCGGCTCCGGCTCTCACCGATGCGCTGCGGGACCGGGCCATCGAGGAGATCATCAAGCCGACCCTCGCTGCCATGGCCGAGGCCGGAACCCCCTTCCAGGGCATGCTCTTCGCCGGGCTGATGATCACCCGCACCGGGCCCAAACTCATCGAATACAACGTCCGCTTCGGTGATCCGGAAACCCAGGCGATGCTGCTGCGGCTGGAGAGCGACCTTGCCGAGCTGCTGCTGGCCTGCGCCGAGCAGCGCCTGCACGAGGTGGCGAGCCGCTGGTCCAGCGATGTCGCCATTTCGGTCGTCATGGCCTCGAAGGGCTATCCCGATGCGCCTGTCACCGGCACCGCCATCTTTGGCGTGGAAGCGGCCGAAGCCGATGGCGCGGCGGTGTTCCATGCCGGCACGCGGCGGGATGACAAGGGACGGCTCATCGCCACCGGCGGCCGGGTGCTCGCCGTGGCAGCCCGCGGAAGCGATAGTGGCGCCGCCCGCGCCAAGGCCTATGCTGCGGTGGACAGGATCGATTGGCCCGGCGGCTTCTGCCGGCGCGACATCGGCGCCTGACAAGGCACCCGGCGCTCCGGGGCCGGCAGTGGCTTTGAGGATCAGCATGAACGAACGCCAGCAGCAATTTTCCGGCACCGGAGACGTCAGGACCGGGCAGGAGATCGACCCGGCCCGCCTCGCCGCGTGGATGGAAGCCAATGTCGAGGGCTTCGCCGGGCCGCTGCGCATCGAGCAATTCAAGGGCGGCCAGTCCAACCCGACCTACAAGCTCATCGCGCCGAAGCAGAATTATGTGCTGCGCCGCAAGCCGCCCGGCGTGCTGCTGCCCAGCGCGCACGCGGTTGACCGGGAATATCGCGTCATCACTGCTCTGCACGGCGCCGGCTTCCCCGCCCCGCGCACCTTTGGCCTGTGCCTTGACGAGAGCGTCATCGGCACCTGGTTTTATGTCATGGACTGTGTGGAAGGCCGGGTGATCTGGGACCCGACGTTCCCCGATGTGCCGCGCGAGGCCCGCCGCGCCTATTTCGAGGCGATGAACAACACGCTGGCCGATCTGCACATGATCGATGTTGAAAAGGCCGGCCTTTCGGATTTCGGCAAGCCCGGCAATTATTTCGTCCGCCAGATCGGCCGCTGGTCCCGCCAGTATCTCGAAGACGAGCAGGCCGGGCGCGTGCCGGCCATGGACCGGCTGGTGGAATGGCTGCCCGCCAACATCCCGGAAGGCGATGAAGTGAGCGTTGTCCATGGCGATTACCGCTGTGACAACATGATCTTCCACCCGACCGAGCCCAAGGTGGCGGCGGTGCTGGACTGGGAGCTCTCCACCCTCGGGCATCCGCTGGCCGATTTCAGCTATCATCTGATGATGTATCGCATGCCCAGCGCCACCACGACCGGGCTGGCCGGCTATGATCTTGAGGCCCTCGGCATCCCTAGCGAAGCCGAATATGTGGCAAGCTATTGCCGCCGCACCGGTCGCGACGGCATCCCCAACCTCGATTTCTATGTGGCCTACAACATGTTCCGGCTCGCCGGGATCATCCACGGCATCCGCGGCCGGGTCGTGCGCGGCACCGCCGCCAGCGCTCATGCCAAAAAGACCTCGGAAGGGCTGGAAGTGCTGGCAAATCTAGCCTGGGAACAGGCCGTGAAGGTCGGCGCCAAATAGCGCGGCTGTATCCCCTCCCTGCTTCCGGGAGGGGATACAGCCTCAGCGAATGTCGCGGCTGGCCAGCACCTTGTCGACCTTGCGCCCATCCATGTCGATGATCTCGAAGCGCCAGCGTGAATGGTGGAAGCTCTCGCCGGTTTCCGGCAGGTGCCGCAGCCTGTCGAGCACGAAACCCGCCACCGTCTCGTAATCGCGGTCATCGGCCAGCTCGAAGCCGAGCCGGTCCGCCATCTCGTCTGCCGGCAGCGAACCGCTGAACAGCCAGCTGCCGTCATCCCGCTCCACGACTGGTGGATCATTGGCATCATCGACATCGGAACGGAACTCGCCGGCAATGGCGGCGAGCAGGTCCGCCGGCGTCACAATGCCTTCGAAATGGCCATATTCATCATGCACCAGCGCGATCGGGATGGCGGCATCGCGCAGCACGGCGAGCGCATCCACGGCGTCGATGACATCGGGGATGATCGGCGCCGGCTGGGCCAGTGCCTCCAGATCGAGCGGGCGGCCCTCGATGAGCGCCTGCACCACATCGCGCGCCTGCAGCACGCCGATGATGTCATCCACCGTGCCGCGCGCCACCGGCAGCCGCGTGTGCGGCGTGCGCGCCAGATGCGCGCGGATGGCGGCTTCATCGCTGTTGGCATCGAGCCAGTCGATCTGGCCGCGCGGCGTCATCACGCCGCGCACGCGCCGGTCCGCCAGCCGCATGATGCCCGAGATCATCTGCCGCTCGCTCTGCTCGATGATGCCGGCGGTTTCGGCCTCCGCCACCACCGAGCGCAGTTCCTCCTCGGTCACCCGGTTGTCCCCGCCCTGCGCCTGGCCGAGCAGCTTGAACACCAGCCGGGTCGAGTGGTCCATCGCCCAGACTGCCGGGGTGGCGATGCGCGCCACCAGCGACATGAACGGCGCCACCATCGCGGCAATGGTTTCAGGCGAACGCAGCGCAAACTGCTTGGGCACCAGCTCACCGATGATGAGCGACATATAAGTTGCCAGCACGATGACGGAGCTGAAGCCGATTTCTTCGGCCAGCTCAGGCGCAACGCCGAACCAGCCCGTCAGCCGCTCGCCGACCGGCGCGGCCAGCGTGGCGCCCGAATAGGCGCCGTTGACGATACCGACGAGGGTGATGCCGATCTGCACGGCCGAAAGGAAGCTGCCGGGGCTCTCGGCCAATGCCAGCGCCGTGCGGGCGCCGCGCACCCCTGCCCCGGCCATGCCGCGCAAGCGGGGCCGGCGTGACGAGACAATGGCCATCTCCGACATGGCGAAGAAACCGTTGAGCAGGATCAGCGCCACGATAATGGCGACATCCAACCAGGGGAAAGGCTGCATTGGCTCCGAAAGGCGGCGCGGGGCGTACGGCCCGCTCATGCCTCCTCACTATAGCCAAACGGCTCCGTTGCGAAGGGGGCTGTTCATGTTGGGCTCACCGCCAAGGTCTATTGGGGAGCCATCGCTGCCTCGCAGTGTGCGCACGATCGCTGACAGGCGGGGGCGGCAGCAAGATCAGGAGCCACAACATGATGAAATCCAACAAGATGCTTATCGGCGGCATCATCGCCAGCCTCGCGCTCAGCGGCTGCGTCACCAACCCCGACACCGGGGACAAGAAGCTTTCCCGTGCCGGCGGCGGCGCGCTGGCCGGTGCCGGCGCAGGCGCGCTGCTTGGCGTGCTGCTCGGCGGCCGCAACAACCGTGCTGAAGTGCTGATCGGCACCGGCATCGGCGCCATCGCCGGCGGCGCCATCGGCGGCTACATGGACAAGCAGGAGCGCGAGCTGCGCGACCGCACCGCCAACACCGGCATCGATGTCGTCCGTGAGGGTGACGATATCAACCTGCGCATGCCCTCCGGCATCACCTTCGATTTCAACTCGGCGATGGTGAAGCCCGAGGCGCGCACGTCGCTTGACCAGGTGGCGCAGACCCTTGTGAGCTACCAGTCCACCTTCATCGATGTTTCGGGCCACACCGATTCGATCGGCACCGCCGCCGTGAACCAGGAGCTCTCCGAGCGCCGCGCCAAGGCCGTGGCGGACTATCTGGTCTATCGCGGCGTCAACAGCGCCCGCATCGCCACCCGCGGCTATGGCGCGCAGTTCCCGATTGCCAGCAATGACAGCGAGGATGGCCGCGCCCAGAACCGCCGCGTCGAGATCAAGCTCTCGCCGATCTCCGAGCAGGACATGCAGGCCAACCGGCCGAACTGAGGCAGCATCTCCCTTCCCCTCGCGGGGAGGGAGTGTTTCTAGCCGCGCAGCACCGCCCCGAGCTTGGCGGCAGCGGCCACCACCTTGGCGCTCACCGCCTCGATCTCGGCATCGGTGAAGCTCTTCTCGCCCGGCTGCATCGTGACTTCGATGGCAAGGCTGACCTTCCCGGCGCCAATCGCCGGGCCGGCAAAGCGATCGAACAGCCGCACGCCAGTAATCAGCGCCTTGTCCGCACCAGCCGCTGCCCGCATCAGCGCATCCGCCGCCAGCGTCTCATCCGCCACAAAGGCGAAATCGCGCGTCAGCGCCTGCAGCGCCGGTGGCGCATAGGCGCCGCGGGCATTGCGGCCGCGCGCCGGTGGCAAGGCGTCGAGATACAGCTCCACCGCCGCCACCGGGCCCTTGACGTCAAAGGCCGCAACCGTCGCCGGATGCAGCAGCCCGAAATCGGCCAGCACGGCCTTGCCCAGCGCCAGCCGGCCGGCGCGGCCGGGGTGCCACCAGCCATCGACAGGCGGCAGCACGCTCAGCCGGTCCACCGGGGCGCCGGCCACGGCCAGCGCCGCCAGCGCCTCGGCCTTGGCATCATAGGCATCAAAGCTCTTTGCCGCGCCGGTCTGCCAGCCGCGCGGAGCGGCTTCGCCGGCCAGCAGCAGCGCCGCGCCGGGGCGCTCGCCGCCGGCAAGGTAGCGCTGGCCCAGCTCGAACAGCCGCACGCCGGCCGCACCGCGATCGGCATTGCGCCGCGCCGCCGCCAACAGGCCGGGGAGCAGCGAGGGGCGCATCGCCGCCATGTCTGCCGAAATCGGGTTGGCGAGAGTCCAGGCTGCGCCACCAAAGGCCTCTGCCTGCGCCGGTGGCAGGAAGCTCCAGGTGATCGCCTCATCAAGGCCGCGTGCCGCCAGCGCCCGGCGCAAGCGGCGCTCGCGCTTCTGGGCCGGGGTGGCCGTGGGCAAGGCGACGCCGTCCAGGCGCGGCAGCGGCGCTGCCATTACCCGGTCAAGGCCATGAATGCGCACGACTTCTTCCACCAGGTCGGCCTCGCCATCCCAGCTTTCCGTGGCGCCGGCGACGCCGACATCGCGGCGCCAGCTTGGCACTGTCACCTGCCAGACATCCCCCCTGGTCACGCCAAAGCCGAGGCGCGTGAGAATCGCGGCCTGCTCGGCCTCCGGCACATCGAGGCCGGCCAGCCCGAGCACGCGGGAGGGGCGATAGGAGACGATCTTGCCAGCCACCGGCAGCGTGCCGGCCACGGCGAGCTGCGAGGCCTCGCCGCCGCACAGGTCCAGCACCATGCGCGTGGCAATATCGAGCCCGGCCTCGACAAAGCCGGGGTCGACACCGCGCTCGAAGCGGGCGCGGGCATCCGAGCTGATGCCGAGCTTGCGCCCGGTCGCGCCGATGCGCTCGGGGGTGAAATACGCCGATTCGATCAGCACTTCGGTGGTCGTCTCGGAGCAACCGCTGGCCATGCCGCCCATGATACCACCAATGTCCTGCACCACGGCGTCATCGGCGATCACGGTCATGCTGGCATCGAGCGTGTAGGTCTTGCCGTTGAGCGCCTCCATGGTCTCACCGTCGCGGGCGCGGCGTGCGGTCAGCCCACCGCTCAGCGTGGCGACATCATAAACGTGCAGCGGCCGGCCATAGGCCATGCTCATGTAGTTGGTCACATCGACCAGCGCCGAGATCGGGCGCAGGCCCACGGCCCGCAGGCGCGCCTGCAGCCATTCTGGCGAAGGCCCATTGACCAGACCGCGAACGCTGCGCGCCAGAAACGCCGGGCAACCTTCCGCATCATGGGTGGAAACCGGCACGCTGCATGGGAAAGCGCCCGGCAGCGGCGCCATCACTGGCTCGCGCAGGGTGCCAAGGCCGAGCGCCGCCAGATCACGCGCAATGCCGTGCACGCCCATGCAATCCTGCCGGTTCGGCGTGATCGCGACTTCGATCACCGGGTCGCCCAGCCCGGCCCAATCGGCGTAGCGCACGCCCACCGGCGCATCGTCCGGCAGCTCGATGATGCCGTTGTGCTCCTCGGACAGCTCAAGCTCGCGCATCGAGCACATCATGCCGTTGGAGGTGACGCCGCGAATGGCCGCCACCTTCAGAGTCACGTCCAGCCCCGGCACATAGGCGCCGGGCGCGCCGAACACGCCCTTCATGCCCGCACGGGCGTTGGGCGCGCCGCACACCACCTGCAGCGGCTCGCCACTGCCGGTGGAAACCATGAGCACCTGCAGCTTGTCCGCCTGCGGGTGGCGCTCGGCACTGAGCACTTCAGCGATGGTGAAGGCCGCCAGCTTGGCAGCGGCATCCTCGACGCCTTCCACTTCCAGTCCGGCGCGGGTCAGCCCTTCGGTGATCTGCTCAAGCGTCGCTTCGGTTTCGAGATGCTCGCGGAGCCAGGAGAGGGTGAACTTCATGCCCCGACTCCCCCGCTGAGCGTGGGCACATCAAACGCCGAGAAGCCATGGTGCCTGAGCCAGCGCAGATCGGCATCGAAGAAGGCGCGCAAGTCGTTCATCCCATATTTCAGCATGGCCAGGCGATCGACACCGGTGCCAAAGGCGAAGCCCTGATATTCCGTCGGGTCGAGCCCGCACGCTGCGATCACCCGCGGGTGGACCATGCCGCTGCCCAGCACTTCCAGCCACTTGTCCACGTCGCCGGCACCGGCCGGCTTGCCCGTTTTGGAGGAGTAGCCAACGTCCACTTCCACCGAAGGCTCGGTGAAGGGAAAATAGCTGGGGCGGAAGCGCAGCGCCACGTCATCGACTTCAAAGAACGCCTTGATGAAGGTTTCCAGCGTCCAGCGCAGCTGTGCCAGGGTGGTGCCCTTGTCGATGACAAGTCCCTCGATCTGGTGGAACATCGGCGTGTGCGTGGCATCGGAATCAGCCCGGTAGACCCGGCCCGGCGCAATGATGCGGATCGGCGGCTTCTGGCTCATCATCGTGCGGATCTGCACCGGCGAGGTGTGGGTACGCAGCAGCATCCGGTGCTCGGCGCCCTCTGCCTCGGGGAAATAGAATGTGTCGTGCATGGCCCGGGCCGGGTGGCTCTCGGGAATGTTGAGCGCGCTGAAATTGTGCCAATCATCCTCGATCTCAGGGCCGGTAGCGACAGCAAAGCCCAGATCGGCGAAAATCTCGGCCAGTTCGTCCATGACCTGCGAAACCGGGTGGACAGAGCCGATCAGCGCCGGTGCCACCGGCAAGGTCATGTCCTGCCGCTCGGCCGCCAGCTTGGCGTTCATCGCCTCGGCATCCAGCGCCCCCTTCCGGGCGGCGAGCGCGGCAGCAACAGCCTCGCGCAGCCCATTGAGCCGCGGGCCCTGCACGGTGCGCTCCTCGGGGCTCATGCCGCCAAGCGTCTTCAACAGCGCCGTGACGCTGCCGGACTTGCCCATGGCGGCAACACGCACAGCCTCCAGCGCCTCGGGGCTGGCAGCGGCGGCGATCTGGCCAAGAATGTCGGCCTGCAGGGTATCGGTGGTCATCATATTCCCCAGAAACGCTGCTACCGACGGCGCGGGAGCAGCGCCACGCGGTTAGCCGCTGCGGCGCAAAAACAAAAGGGGCGCGGAAGTTTCCCCCCGCGCCCCTTGATGTCCGAATGGCGGAACTGCTTACGCAGCGGCCGCCAGCTTGGCATCAAGCGCGGCCTGGGCCTGCGCGATGATTGCCTTGAAGGTTTCCGGCTCGTGCATCGCCATGTCGGCCATGATCTTGCGGTCGATTTCGATGCCGGCAAGCTTGGTGCCGTGCATGAAGACGCCGTAGGTCAGGCCCTGTTCGCGCACAGCAGCGTTGATGCGCTGGATCCAGATGGCGCGGAAGCTGCGCTTCTTTACCTTGCGATCGCGATAGGCGTACTGGCCGGCCTTTTCGACGGCCTGCTTGGCGATGCGGATCGTGTTCTTGCGACGGCCATAATAGCCCTTCGCCTGATCGAGGATGCGCTTGTGACGAGCGTGAGTCGTCGTACCACGTTTGACGCGTGCCATTTTCCGGCCTCCTTACTTAAGACCGTACGGGGCCCAGAGCTTCACCCGTGGCGTATCCGCCTCGGAGAGCACACTGGTACCGCGATTCTGGCGGATGTACTTTGCATTGTGGCTGATCAAACGGTGGCGCTTTCCAGCGACGCCGTGCTTGAGCTTGCCGGAGGCGGTGAGCTTGAAGCGCTTCTTCACACCGCTCTTGGTCTTGAGCTTGGGCATTTCGGTCTCCTAAGGACGCAACATCGAACAAACACGGCAGCCCATTCAGCCGGCTTGTTCTGTCATGCGAGGGGCGGGCTATAACGAAGCACTGGCCGGGGGGCAAGCCCCATGCCGGTACCACGCCTGTTGCCGTGGTTCAGGCAGGCTCGGCCCGGATCGCGTCGCTGATCTTTTCCGCGATCATGATCGTCGCGGCATTGGTGTTGCCGCTGACCAGCCGCGGCATGACAGAGGCATCGACAACGCGCAGCCCGGCGATGCCATGCACCCGCCCCGCCGGATCGACCACCGCGCCGCCATCGCCGGCCTGGCCCATGCGGCAGGTGCCGACGGGATGGTACAGTGTCGATCCCGTCTCGCGTGCGAACTCCAGCAGCGCCGCGTCGTCAGCGGCGGCATCCCCCGGCATGGTTTCATGGTCCACGTAACCCGCCAGAGCCTTGGTGTGCCCCAGCGCGCGGCCCCATTTCAGCCCGGCCACGATCGTCGCCTGGTCCATCGCATCCGAAAGATAGTTGGGCCGGATCGCCGGCGGCGCAAACGGATCGGCCGAGCGCACATGGATCGTGCCACGGCTTTCGGGCCGCAACTGGCACGGCGCGATCGTCAGGCCGGGAGCGTCCTCCAGCGTCATTTCCCCCGTCGTCGCCATGGTGGCGAAATCCGCCGTCGCCGGTGCAATGTGATATTGCACGTCCGGCCCCGACAGGCCCGGCCGCGTCCGCACATAGGCCTGCACATGCGCCGCCGACATGGTCAGCAGTCCGCGCCGCGCCGCCGCATATTTCGCCGCCTCGACGACCAGCCGCCAGCCGCGGCTCGATGCGTTCGAGCTCGGCGCACCCGGCTTCAGGCGGAACTGCATGCCGACCATATAATGGTCCTGCATATTGCCGCCGACTCCGGGCAAGGCATGGCGAACCGGGATCCCCGCCGCCGCCAGCACCGCGGGGTCGCCGATTCCCGACAGTTCGAGCAGTTGCGGTGAATTGACCGCGCCGCCGCACAGGATCACCTCGCGCCGCGCCTTGGCGGTGATGCTTTTGCCGTTCTGAGTATAGCGCACGCCCGTGGCGCGCATGCCCTCGAAGGTCACCGTCTCGGCCTGGGCGCGAATCTCCAGCGTCAGGTTCGATCGCCCCAGCGCCGGCCGCAGATAGGCCATCGCCGCCGACCAGCGCCGGCCGTTGTGCATGGTCATCTGGAAATAGCTGATGCCATCCTGCGACGCGCCGTTGATGTCGTCATTGAACGGCAGGCCCAGCTCGACGCCGCCCTCGATGCAGGCATCGCTGACAGGGTGGCGGTCCCGCGGGTCGCTGACATGCAGCGGCCCATCATTGCCGTGCAGTTCGTCGCGCAACCGCTCGTTGTTCTCGGCACGGCGGAAATAGGGCAGGCAATCGGCATAGCCCCAGCCGGTGCAACCCAGCTGCGACCAGCCATCGAAATCGGCCGCCTGGCCGCGCACATACAACAGCCCGTTGATGCTCGACGAGCCGCCCAGCACCTTGCCGCGCGGCCAGACATGGGCGCGGTTGCCGCTGGTCGGATCGACTTCGGTATCGAACAGCCAGTTGACCTTGGGATCCTTCAACGTCGTCGCATAGCCGACGGGAATATGGATCATCGGGCTCGTATCCTTGCCGCCGGCTTCCAGCAGCAGCACGGAATATCGCCCGTCCTCGGTCAGCCGGTTGGCCAGCACGCACCCGGCGCTGCCCGCGCCGATGATGATGAAGTCATGGTCATGCATCGTCGCCGCATCCTTCCCGATGGATGGCGCAGCCGACACCCTTTGGCGCTGTGGCGCAAGCCTGCGAACTTGCTCAGGCCCGCCCGGCCACAGCGCTCAGGTGGCTCACATCGATGCCCAGCGTGCCGAATGCCGCCGGCCAGCGCCGGTCCAGCGCCGTATCGAAGAGCAGCGCCGCATCCCCCGGCGCTGTCTGCCAGCCATGCCGGGTCATCTCGCCCTCAAGTTGCCCGGCGCCCCAGCCGGTATAGCCCAGCGCCGCCAGCCACTTCGCCGGGCCCTTGCCGCCGGCAATGTCCTTCAGCACATCCAGCGTCGAAGTCAGCCCCCAGCTGTTGCCAACGGAAATGGTGCCCTGCCCGCTGTAATCCGGGCTGTGCAGCACGAACCCGCGCGATGGCTCGACCGGGCCACCAATCAGCACCGGCGCATCCATGGGCGTGGCGCCCGGGTCGATATCGAGCTGCTCCATGAGATCGCGCACCGTCATGTCGCTCATCGGCATGTTGGCAACGATGCCGAGCGCGCCTTCCTCATCGTGCAGGCACATGGGGATGACAGCCCGCTCGAAGCGAGGGTCGCCGATGCCGGGCATGGAGAGCAGCAATTGGCCAGACAGAAACAATGGGGTATCCATACTCAAGGATATATCAGCCGGGGTCATGAGGGAAAGGCCGCCGCTAGACGACACAGCGCAAATCCCCGCGACGCATGACCGCAGAACGAGAAAAAGCGCCCGGCGCTGCGACGCCTGCGGCATCAAGCACGATAGCCGCGCTGGACGCTGCGGGAGGCTGCGGCTATCGGAAGGCCGTAACTTTCTCATATCGGAAGGATCTGCACCATGACGATCAAGCCCGGCGACGCCATTCCCGCTGCCACGCTCATCAAGGCCACCGATGCCGGCCCCGCCCCCATCACCACCGCCGAGCTGTTCGGCGGCCGCACGGTGGCGCTGTTCTCGGTGCCCGGCGCCTTCACGCCCACCTGCTCGGCCAAGCACCTGCCCGGCTTCGTCAACAACGCCGCCGATCTGGCTGCCAAGGGCGTGGACGAGATCGTCTGCATCTCTGTCAACGATGCGTTTGTCATGGGTGCCTGGGGCAAGTCCGCCGCCGCCGATGGCAAGGTGACGATGATCGCCGATGGCAATGCCGAGTTCACCAAGCTGCTCGGGCTTGAGATGGACGCCAGCAAATATGGCATGGGCATCCGCGGCCAGCGCTTCTCGATGCTTGTCAAGGATGGCATCGTGACGGAACTCAACGTGGAAGAGCCGGGCGCCTTCGCCGTCTCCACGGCCGAGCACATGCTGGCGCAGATCGCCTGAGCGGACGTGCGGCGGGCAAGGACACACAGGTGAAAATTACCCGCCGCAGCCTGCTTGTTGCCTCCGGCGCCAGCGCCGCGCTGGCCATCGGCTGGGTTGTCTGGCCGCGCCGCCACGGCGCCGGCTGGACCGCCGATGTCGATGAGCATGTGCTCAACGCCTTTGTGAAGCTGGGCAAGGATGGCCGCGTAACCGTGGCCGTGCCGCAAGCCGAAATGGGCCAGGGCATCTGGTCCGGCCTCGCCCAGATTCTCGCCAGTGAGCTGGGTGCGGACTGGAAGACCGTGGCTGTCGAGCCGGCCCCGCTCGGCCCGGACTATGCCAACCGCGGCATGACTGCGGACATGACGGCGGAAATGTCCGGCGCCATGCGCGCCGTGGCGGAGTGGGCCGCCGGCCGCGTGGTGCAATATTTCGATCTGCAGGTCACCGGCGGCAGCACCTCGGTGCGCGGTTTCGAGGCGCCCTTGCGCGCCGCCGGCGCCGTGGCGCGTGAAATGCTGTGCCGCGCCGCTGCCCGTCGCTGGAATGTCAGCTGGACGGATTGCGACACCGCCAACGGCTTTGTGACGCACAAGGCCAATCGCCTGGCCTTTGCCGACGTGGCCGCCGAGGCCGCGCAGTTCGATCCGCCATCCTCCCCCACGCTGCGCGAAGGCCCCGGCCCCTATCTATCCGGCCAATCGGTGCTGCGACTCGACATCCCGTCCAAGACGGACGGCACCGCCATTTTCGGCGCCGATGTGCGGCTGCCGGGCATGATGTACGCCGCGATCGCGCAAGGCCCGATCGGCGCCAAGCGGCTCGGGATCAACCGCACGCGGCTGCCCGTCGGCTGCCGGATTGTCGAGCAGCCGGGCTTTGTCGCGGTGGTCGCGGATGGCTGGTGGGCCGCCAGGACCGGGCTGGAGGCACTGGAAATCCGCTACTCGCTGCCCGCCAACCCGGCCGGGCCGTGGATAGAGGCAAGCTACAAGGGCGCGCTTGAAAACCCCGGCACCGAAGTGCTGGTGGAGGGCGATGCAACGGCTGTGCTCGATGCGCCGGGCACGCTCAGCGCCGATTACACTCTGCCCTTCCTCGCCCATGCCTGCATGGAGCCGATGACGGCGACGGCCCGCATCAAGGACGGCAAGTGTGAGATCTGGGCGCCCACCCAGTCCGCCAGCTTCGCCAACTGGGCCGTGGCGCGCACGCTCGGGCTTGAAGAGACGGACGTGACGATTTTCCCGACGCTGCTCGGCGGCGGCTTCGGCCGCAAGGTGGAGCATGACGCCGTGGTGCAGGCCGCACTCATCGCCAAGGCAGTTGACCGGCCGGTGCAGCTGATCTGGAGCCGGGAGGAAGATTTCGGCCATGATGTGTGGCGGCCAGCCGTGGCCGCCAGGGTGCGTGGCCTCGCCCGCTCCGGCACCGATGGCACCGGCATCGATGCGCTGGAGATCCGCCTTGCCGCGCCCGATATCAGCGCCGGCTTTGCCGCCCGCAACGCCCCTGCCATGGCAGGGGACCCCAAGGCCAGCGCCGGCGCGCTCGAAGGCGCCGGAGACATGCCCTATGCCATCGAGGCGATTCGGCTGGAGCATGCGCTGGTGGAAAGCCCGGTGCCGCTCGGCTTCTGGCGCTCGGTGGGCCACAGCTACACCAGCTTCATCTGCGAGAGCTTCATCGACGAACTGGCGCACGCCGCCGGCGCCGAGCCTGGCGCCTTTCGCCTGGCGTTGCTCAAGGACCAGCCGCGCCACGCCGCCGTGCTGCGCGCCGCGATCAACGCCTCGGGCGGGCTTGGGCGCGAAGAGGGCGAGAACGGCCGCAACCTGGGCCGCGGCGTGGCGCTGTGGTCCTGCTTCGGCAGCATCGTGGCGCAGGTCGCCGAGGTGGAGACCATCCCCAACCAGCTGCCGCGCGTCACGCAGGTCTGGGCCGCCATCGATTGCGGCCGCATGATCAATCCGGACAGCGTGCGCGCCCAGGTCGAGAGCGGCATCATCTATGGCCTGACCGCAGCGCTGCATGGCCGCGCCAGCTTCCAGCAGGGCGAGGCCGAGCAGCGCAACTTCGATGCCTCACCACTGGTGGACCTTGCCACTGCACCCCGAGTCGAAGTCGTGCTCATCCGCTCCACGGAAGCCCCCGGCGGCGTCGGCGAGCCCGGCACCCCGCCGATCGCGCCGGCTGTCGCCAATGCGGTGTTCGCGGCTTCCGGGCTGCGGGTGCGGTCCCTGCCATTCCAGCCGATGCCGCCATCGCGCACCGGCACGACGCCGCCGCCAAACCCGGCCACCGAGCCACTGGTGGATAGCAACCCGGCCGCCAACACCCCGGCGGATACCCGCATCGAGGGCGAACCTGCGCCCGCAGCGCCCAAACGCGCCGGAGCCGGAGCATGAACGCCCCCGTGATAGCGCCCATCGCTGCCGAAGCCCTGCCCGCTACCGGGCCGATGCCCGCCGGCCACCCGCCGGTGCGCGTTGGCCGCGTCGGCGTGCTGCTGGTCAATCTCGGTTCGCCGGATGCGCCGGATGTGCCGTCCGTGAAGCGCTTCCTCGGCGAATTCCTTTCGGATCCGCGGGTCATCGAGATTCCGCAGTTCCTCTGGCAGCCGATCCTCAAGCTGTTGATTCTCAACATCCGGCCGCGCACCACGGCGCAGAATTATGCCAAGGTGTGGACGCCGCAAGGCTCGCCCATCACCGCCATCACCCGCGCCCAGGCCGAGGCGCTGGCCGGGCGCTTCGGGCCGAATGTCGTGGTGGACTGGGCGATGCGCTATGGCACCCGCTCGATTCCCGAGCAGCTCAAGGCGCTGATGGACCAGGGCTGTGACCGGATCGTGCTGGCGCCGCTCTATCCGCAATATTCCGCCGCCACCAACGCCACGGTGGTCGATGCCGCCAATGCCGCCATCGCCGGCTGGCGCTGGCAGCCGGCGCTGCGCACCATGCCGCCTTACTACGACAATCCGGACCATATCGCCGCGCTGGCCCGCAGCGTGCGGGACGAGATTGCCAAGCTCGAGTTCATGCCGGACCTGATCGTCACCAGTTTCCATGGCATGCCGCAGCGCACCCTCGACAAGGGGGATCCCTATCATTGCCAGTGCCTGAAGACCGGGCGGCTGCTGCAGGAGGCGCTGAACCTGCCGGTGAAGGTCACCTTCCAGTCCCGCTTCGGCCGGGCGGAGTGGCTGCGGCCCTATACCGATGGCACGCTGGAAACGCTGGCGGGCGAAGGCATCAAGAAAATCGCCGTGGTCTGCCCCGGTTTCTCGGCTGATTGCCTCGAAACATTGGAGGAAGTCGCCATGGAAGGCCGGGAAACCTTCATGGAGCACGGCGGCACGCACTTTGCCTATCTGCCCTGCCTCAACGACACGCCAAACGGCATCGAGATGCTGCACGCCCTCATCACACGCGAACTTGCAGGCTGGGTTTAACCCGCTAGACTTGGGTATGCGGACGGCAAGATGCCGGCGCATCTCTGGGGTAAGGTCTGGCACATGGCACGGGTAGCAATCGTCACTGGCGGCACACGCGGAATCGGCGAGGCGATCTGCCTCGCGCTCAAGGCGCAGGGCGTAACCGTCGCTGCCAACTATGGCGGCGATGATGCCAAGGCCAAGGCCTTTACCGAACGCACCGGAATCCCCGCCTTCAAGTGGGACGTGGGCGACCATGAGGCCTGCCTTGCCGGCGTCGCCGCGGTGGAAGCCGCACTCGGCCCGGTCGATATCGTCGTCAACAACGCCGGCATCACGCGCGATGGCACCCTCATGAAGATGAGCTACGCGCAGTGGGAAGAGGTCATCCGCGTCAACCTCGGTGGCTGCTTCAACATGGCCAAGGCAACCTTTGTGGGCATGAAGTCCCGCGGCTTCGGGCGCATCGTCAACATCGGCAGCATCAACGGCCAGGCCGGCCAATATGGCCAGGTCAACTATGCCTCCGCCAAATCCGGCATCCATGGCTTCACCAAGGCGCTAGCACAGGAAGGCGCGCGCTTCGGCATCACCGTCAACGCCATCGCACCGGGCTATATCGATACGGACATGGTTGCCGCCGTTCCGGCTGACGTGCTGGAGAAGATCGTCGCGAAAATCCCCGTCGGCCGCCTCGGCCAGGCCCATGAGATCGCGCGCGGTGTCGCCTTCCTCACCGCCGAGGATGCCGGCTTCGTGACTGGCAGCACCATGAGCATCAACGGCGGCCAGCACATGTATTGATGCGCTGGAGGGTGAGGGCGTGACACAGAAACACTCCCTCACCATCGCCGGCCATGCCACGTCACTGACGCTGGAGCCCATCTTCTGGGAGGCACTCAAGGCCGCCGCAGAGGCCGAGGGCAAGGCGCTGGCAGCGCTGGTCGCCGAGATCGACGAGGCGCGAACCACCAACCTTTCCAGCGCCATCCGCGTCTGGCTGTATCAGCGGGCTGTTTGTGCCGGCAGCAGCGAGGATTAAGCTCTCCCCATGGTCACCATCATCCAGAACTTCCTTGGCGGCGACGAGCTTGCTGCCTGCCGCGCCGAACTTGAAGGCGCCGGCTGGGTGGACGGCAAGACGACGGCCGGCAAGCAATCCGCCAGCGTCAAGGCCAACCGCCAGCTGCCGCCGGACAGCCGCGCCTCACGCGAGTGGAGCGCCCGCATCCTCGAGCTGCTCGGCCAGAACCTGGCCTTCGTCTCCGCCGCGCTGCCGGACAAGATCCTGCCGCCGATGTTCAACCGCTATGGCGAGGGCGAGCATTACGGCCTGCATGTGGACAACAGCATCCGCACCGGCACCAACGGCGCCAAGCTGCGCAGCGATCTTTCCGCCACGCTCTTCCTGTCCGATCCGGCGAGCTATGATGGCGGAGAGCTGCTCATCGAGACCAGCTTCGGCACGCCCAGCGTCAAGCTGCCCGCCGGCTCGCTGGTGATCTACCCGGCCAGCTCCCGGCACCGGGTGGCGCCTGTCACCCGCGGTGAACGGCTGGCGGCGATCTTCTGGGTGCAATCCATGGTTCGGGACGATGCCGCCCGCACCATGCTGCGCGAGTTGGACGTGACCGTGCAGGCCCTCACCGCCGAGCATGGCCACACCAATCGCCATGTCGTGACGCTCACCGGCATGTACCACAACCTGCTGCGGCTCTGGGCCGAGGTCTAGCTACCGGCGCTTCTTCGGGTCCCGCACCAGCCGGTTCAGCGGGTGGCTGGCTGCCACGTTGGGCATCCAGCCATCCACCTGCGGCGCCACCAGCGCCCAGCGCACCGGCGCGAACAGCCCGATGAGCGGCGGCCCGGCCAGCAGCGCCTGCTCGGCCTCCGCCAGCAGCCGCTCACGCTCGGCCGGGCCAGCAAGCGCCGCAGCATCGAGCAGCGCATCGGCGGCGGCATTGCAGTGCGGGCCGGCGCCGCAGCGGTAGCGGGCCAGCAGCGCTCCGGCATCGGGCACCGGCACGCTGGCCTCGCTCACCGCCAGATCAAAATTGCCGCGCGCAATCAGCCGCGCCCGCGCCGGAGCCGCAGCCTCGCTCACCACCAGGGTCACGCCAATGCGCGCCCAGTCCGCACCCACGCGCTCGGCGATGCTGCGATGCTCGCGTCCAGGCGGCAGCAGCAGCGTCAGCCGCAGCGGAGTCTCGGCAGTGTAGCCGGCCTTGGCCAACAGCGCCCGCGCCTCTTCCAGCGGCACATCCGCAGCAGCATCCTGCCCACCGATCGCCCGGCGCAGCCCGGCAGCGACGCCACGCGGCGGCGGCGGCTCAGCCTCGCCAGCCTCGCCTGCCACCGCCTCCAGCGGCTGCGGGCGCAGCGCCGGCGGCAGCAGCCCGGCGACAGGCGCCATGGCCGGAATGCCATAGCGCGCCGTCAGCGCCGGCCGGTCCACCGCCAGCGCCAGCGCGCGGCGCACGTCCGGCGAGGCCAGCGGGCCTTTCAAGCCATTGGCAAGATAGCCATAAACCCCCCACAGCGGATCAAGCCGCAGCACCTCGCGCCGGGCGGAGAGCCGCGCCTCGGAGAGCCCGGCCAGCCCTTCGCCGATCAGGATATCGGTTTCCCCCCGTCCGAACGCCGCCACGGCAGCCGCGGCATCGGAACTGGCGCCGATGCGAATCTCGGCAGGCCGCGCCTCGTCGCTCTGTTCCCGGGCGATGCGGGTGAGCGTGATCTGCTGGCTCGCATCGGTCTTTTCCAGCGCCCGTGCATAGCGGGTGAGAGTCGGCTTGCCGGGCCGGGTGATGGCAAGGCCAGGCTCGGCCAGCCAACCGAGCAGCAGCGGCGAGGCCGCCTCCAGCCGCAACTCCACCACCCGCGCGATCGGCGCCAGAACACCCAGCCGCGCCTCCGGCAGCCGCCGCGCCGCCACCGCCGCGGCATTGTCGATGCCCGCCGTGCGCAGCAGCGCGCCGCGCCGCGCCTCGCGCCGGAAAGCCGCCACCACATCCTCGGAAACCAGCGCCTTGCCATCGCTCCAGCGCGTCGGCCGCAGGCGCAGGATCAGGCTGCGGCCATCATCGACAAAGCGCCAGCTGGAGGCGAGGCCGCCCACCAGTTCCCCATTGCCATCGCGGGTGATGAGCGTCTGCACCGTCACCTGGTCCGCCAGCCTAGTGGCCAGCGGCCCCGGCATGTCGCTCTCGCCCAGCACCGTCACGCGCAGTTGCTCGCCCTCTGGCGCCGCGTCCCCACAGGCGGCCAGCAGCGCCAGCGCGGTGAGCGCAGCAAGGCGCGCACGGCTCATGCTTTCCGTCCCGCGGCTGTTTTCAATTGGCTCATCGCAGCAACTCTAGCGCCGCTTGGCAGCGCAAAACCAGAGCTTCCTTGCCGCGCAGGGGCTTGCGGGAGTAAGCCTCTGCCCATGCCCACCGACATTGCCCCCGATATTATCGCACTCATCGGCAATACGCCGCTGGTGAAGCTCAAGGCCCCGAGCGCCGAAACCGGCTGCACGATTCTCGCCAAGGCCGAGTTCCTCAATCCCGGCGGCAGCGTCAAGGACCGCGCGGCGCTCGGCATCATCGAGGATGCCGAGGCGCAGGGCCTGCTCAAGCCGGGCGGAATCATCGTGGAGGGCACCGCCGGCAACACCGGCATCGGCCTCGCGGTAGTGGCCAGCGCCCGCGGCTACCGCACCATCATCGTGATGCCCGAGACGCAATCCCGCGAGAAGCAGGATACGCTGCGCGCCCTGGGCGCCGAGCTGGTGCTGGTGCCGGCCGCGCCCTATTCCAACCCGGCGCATTATGTCCACACCTCGCGCCGCCTCGCCGAGGAGACGCCCGGCGCCATCTGGGCCAACCAGTTCGACAATGTCGCCAACCGCATGGCGCACATCAAGACGACCGCGCGCGAAATCTGGGAGCAGACCGGCGGCGATATCGATGGCTTCACCTGCGCTGTCGGCACCGGCGGCACGCTGGCCGGCGTGGCGCTGGGCCTGCGCGCCGAAAAGCCCGGAATCACCATCGCCCTGACGGATCCGGAGGGCGCCGCGCTCTACAATTGGTTCGCCCATGGCGAGCTGAAGGGCGAGGGCTCGAGCGTCTCGGAGGGCATCGGCCAGAGCCGGATCACCGCCAATCTCGATGGGCTGACAGTGGATACACAATTCCGCGTGCCGGATACGGAAGGGCTGGCCTGGGTCCGCCGCCTCAATGCCGAGGAGGGCCTGTGCCTTGGCCTGTCCTCCGGCATCAACGTTGCCGGCGCGGTTCGGCTGGCCCGGCACATGGGCCCCGGCCACACCATCGTCACCATCTTGTGTGACAGTGGCTTGCGCTACCTCTCGACCATCTACAACGCCGAGTGGCTGGCCGCAAAAGGCCTTGCCTGAGGCGCTTTAGAGCGGCCCTCGTTTTGGTTGCACCGCTGGCCGCAACGCCGCCTCGATTCGTCGCATATCGACAGAGCCGACAAGACACCCTATATCTGTATACAACGCGATTCCGTCTCGCGGGGCACCAGACCGGCTCCTGCCGGCTCCAGGCCTCGCGCCGCACCCGGCAACGCCCGGTGGCGGACCAACGAACAAGCGAGGGTCAATGTCGTTGCTGAAGGGTCCATTCGGCAAAGAGTCCAGTACGGCCCGCACCGCCACACGGCTGGTGCGTGTTGCTGCCGCCCAGCGTATCCGCATGGGCCTCACCGGGCTTGCCGCCGTCTTCCTGCTCGTGCTGGTCGCCGCTGTCGGCCTGCGCCCCGCCCCCGCCGCGCGGGAAACCACCTCTGAGCCGCTGGCCGTGCTCGGCGTCGCTCCCGGCGCCGGCCCGGCCGCCGAATCGCTGGCGCCGGCCACCGCCACCACCCGGATCCAGACTGCCCCGCGCCCACGCAACGGCTGACGCATCGCGGGCAATCGGCAGCCCGAATCCTCAATCCGCCGCGCGCTGGCAGTTTTTCCCAATCCTGCCCACAGACTGCTCCACCGGGCAGCCAGATCGATTCCGCACCATTCGTCCCGAGTTCTGCAATTTTGGCCACAGACTTATCCACAGGAAGATGTGCATAGATCAAAGCAAGAACAGTTTCCAGGATTCCACCGTTTTCCCATGGTGAGACCCTTCTGGGACCAGTCTGGACCATGAATCACCATTGAGTGGCACATATTCCCATGATACATGTTGTCCACAATGAGGGCGGGAACGCTGCTGCGTGGCTTGGTTGAAGCGTAGGGCCGGGATGAACCGGCAAATGCTGAAATCGCCGCCATCCGCTCTCATTGCTGGGGCGGAACAGGGTGTCGGACGAATTCTTTCACGGCTATGCGCTGAACACGGTCGACGCCAAGAATCGGCTGTCGATCCCAGCTGACTACCGTGATGTCATCGTCGCCCGCTCCGGCACCAAGGAGCTGTTCATCGGCCCCGGTCACGGCGGTGCCGATTGCCTGATGGCCTATGACAAGAGCTATGACGCCCAGCTGATCGCCGATCATCGCGCCCGCCACGGCGCCGGCACGGATCGCGCCCGCTATGATGAAGCTTCGCTGCTGTTCGGCGCGGCTTCCCCGGCCAAGATCGACGATGCCGGCCGCATCGTGCTCTCCAATACCCTGAAGGAGCTTGGCGACATCAACGGCCATGTCTGGTTCGTCGCCGGTGGGGACTGGTTCGAGCTATGGAACCCCTGGCGCTTCCTGGAGCGCAGCGGGCTCGACCCGCGCATGGTCCGCATCCTCTCGCGCGAGCTGGAATCCCGTGGGCTGGACCCGAAGCAGGAGCCGGCGCGTTGAGCGTTGCCCTGCACATTCCCGTCCTGTTGGCCGAAACCATGGCGGCGCTCGCGCTTCAGCCGGGGGATCTCTATGTCGATGCGACGCTCGGCGCCGGCGGCTATCTGCGCGCCGCGCGCAGCTTCGGCATCGCCCATGCCTATGGCTTTGATCGGGACCTGACGGCGCTGGCGCTGAATGCCGATCTCGCCGCCCATGACGATGTGACGCTGATCGCCCGGCCGTTCGCCGAGATGGAAGCCGGCCTTGCCGCGCATGGCGTGACGGCGGTGGACGCCATCGCCTTCGATATCGGCGTCTCCTCGATGCAGATCGACCAGCCGGAGCGCGGCTTTTCCTTCCAGTCCGATGGCCCGCTCGACATGCGGATGAGCCAGCACGGCATGACTGCGGCGGACTTCATCAACACCGCATCCGAATCCGAGATCGCCGATGTGCTGTTCCACCTTGGCGACGAGCCCGGTGCCCGGCGCATTGCCCGCGCCATCGTCAATGATCGCCCGCTCACCCGCACCTCGGAGCTGGCGCGCCTCGTCCGCTCCGTCCTCGGCTTCAAGCCCGGCGGCAAGGACCCGGCCACCCGCAGCTTCCAGGCGCTGCGCATCCATGTGAACGACGAGCTTGGCCAGCTCGATGCCGGGCTCGATGCGGCCGAGCGGCTGCTGCGTCCCGGCGGCCGGCTCGCCGTGGTGAGCTTCCACTCGGCGGAAGACCGGCGGGTGAAGAGCTTCTTGCGGGATCGCTCGGGCAATGCCCCCGGCGGCTCACGCCACATGCCGATGGCTGCCACCCGGCGCCTGCCCAGCTTCGAGCGCCCGGCCCGCGCCGTGCGGCCGAGCGAGGCAGAGCTTGCCGCCAACCCGCGCGCCCGCTCCGCCACGCTGCGCGCGGCCGTGCGCACGGCCGCGCCGGCCTGGTCGGCCACCGCATCTGCTGCCGTTTCCGCCGCTACCCCTGTGAGGTTCGCATGAGACATTACGCAGGTTCGGCCCTGATGCTGGCGATCACCACGGTGACCGCAATCGGCTTCTACACCATCACCCTCAAGGTCTCCTCCGAGCGCGCCGCGGTAACGAAGCTGCAGCGCCAGCTGGTGGCGGACGGCCGCTCGATCCGCGATTTGCAGGCCGAGCTGCGGACCCGCGCCCGGCTGCCGCAGCTCGAGCGCTGGAACGAGAATGTGCTGATGATGTCCGCCCCGGCAGCGGACCAGTATCTGCGCTCGCCCGTGCAGCTTGCCAGCTTCGGCGTTGCGCCCGAAGCGCCGGCGGCTGCCCCGGCCCTGCGTTTTGCCATTACCCCGGCTGGCGAGGCGGCCCCGGCCGTTGCGGCACCCTCGGTCGTGCAGGTCAACTACAAGCCCGATCGCGATGCCGATGCCGCCGCCGCGGCTGCCATCATGGCCGCCACCATGAGTGAAGGAAGGCTTGGCAGCGAAGCCAAGAAGGCGCGGGCCGCAACAGCGCCCGCCGCCACCAGTGTTAGTTCATCAGTAGCGTCTCTTGCGAAAACGTCCCCTGCGACCAAACCGGCATCGGCCACACCAGCACCGGCGGCTTCGCGCGCGGCAGATTCAGCCGGCACGCCCGCCACTGCACGGTCACAGCCCGTCCGGTCGTCATCCGCTGGAACGCAGCCTGCCCGATCCGGAGCCGCCAGCTCGCCCGCTGGCCGCTCGCAGATCGTGCAGGCTGCCTTCACGGCGCCCTCCGCCAGCCCGGAGCCACAGCGCCCGGCCCAGGCTTCTGCCACCCCGCCTGCCGCGCTCAAGCCGCCGCGCAACCTTCTGCCGGAAGGCGGGCAATAGGCAGCGATGGCAACACGGCCGTTCCCTGATGAGATGAATGTCGCGGCCGCACTGGTCCCCGGCTTGCCGGGCAGCCGTGGCCCCGGCGCCGCGCGCGTCGTCGGCCAGCGCCAGGCCGCGCAGGGCATGGCCCGGCAGCGGCTGGTCGTGCTGCTGCTGCTGTTTCTCGCCGTGCCGATCGTCCTCGGGCTGCGGCTGATCGATCTGGCCGTGCTGGAGGCCCAGCCCGCCACGGGCCGCAGCATCGCCAGCGCCGCGCCGCCGCGCGCCGACATCGTCGATCGCAACGGCGTGGAACTGGCCCGCACCTTCGAGGCCTATGCCATCTCGGTGGAGCCGCGGAAGCTGGCCTCCGATCCGCGCATCCTGGCACAGAAGATTGCCGGCATCCTCACCGACAAGACCGAAGCCGAAGTGTATGACGAGCTGACCCACAAGGGCGCCTTCCGCTATGTGGCGCGGCGGGTACTGCCCTCCGAGGCCAAGCGCATCAACGATCTCGGCGAGCCGGCGATCTACCTGCGCCGCGAGGCCGAGCGGCTCTACCCGAATTTCAACCTCGCCTCCCACGCCATCGGTTATGCCAGCGATGCCGGCAAAGGCGCCGTGGGCATGGAAAAGGCCTTTGACGAACAGCTGAGCGCCGCTGCAACGCGCGGCCAGCCGCTGGAAATGGCCATCGACGTGCGCGTGCAGCAGGCGCTCGAGCATGAGCTGCGCAAGCTCTACATGGAGCAGAGCGCCCAGGGTGCCGTCGGCATCGTCATGGATGTCGATACCGGCGAAGTGGTGGCGATGACGTCGCTGCCGGACTTCAACCCCAATGCACCGGGCCAGAGCGGCGATGATGGCCGCTACAACAAGGCGACCTTTGCCGGCTATGAGCTGGGCAGCACCTTCAAGGCGCTGACCATCGCCAGCGGGCTGGATGCCGGCACCATCACGCACATGCAGAAGCAATATGATGCCAGCGCGCCGATCTACATGGGCGGCTTCCGCATCCGGGACGATCACGCCAAGAACCGCTGGCTCACCGTGCCGGAAATCTTCATCCACAGCTCCAACATCGGCACCGCGCGCATCGCCGTGGAAGCCGGCAAGGAGCGCCAGCAGGCGATGCTGGAGAAGCTGGGCTTCCTGAAGCCGGTGGAGATCGAACTCCCCGAGCGCGCCCGGCCGCAATACCCCAGCAAGGCGCGCTGGGGCGAGCTTTCCACCATGACCATTTCCTATGGCCATGGCATCACCGTGACGCCGATGCACCTCGCCAGCGCCTATTCCACCATCGTCAACGGCGGCGTGTACCATGCGCCGACGCTGCTCAAGCGCCAGCCGGGCGAGAAGCTGAAGAGCCGCCGCGTCTTCAAGGAATCGACCTCGGAGCAGATGCGCCAGCTGCTGCGCCTCACCGTCACCAACGGCACCGGCCGCAAGGCCAATGCGCCGGGCTATCGCGTTGGCGGCAAGACCGGCACGGCCGAGAAGATTGCCGATGGCCGCTATGTGCACGGCGCCAACGTCTCCACCTTTGCCGCCGCCTTCCCGATGGATGCGCCGCGCTACGTGGTCATCGCGATGATCGATGATCCGCGCGGCAGCAAGGAGAGCTTCGGCTTCCGCACCGCCGGCATGGTCGTGGCGCCGTCCATCTCGCGGCTGGTGCAGCGCATCGGGCCGATCCTGGGCGTCAAGCCCGATCCGACGCGTGACCTCGATACAGCCTCGCTGCTGCCCGCCGCCCCAGACGCTCCCAAGGAGTAGCGCCGGTGCACCTCGCCGATCTTGTTGATCACGGCGGCACCGCAGAGGTGACGGGCTTTGCGCTCGATCACCGCAAGGTCTCGCCCGGCACGATCTTCGGCGCCTTTCGCGGCGCGCGGGTGAACGGCGAGGATTACATTCCCGATGCCATCAAGGCCGGCGCCATCGCCGTGGTCTGCCGCCCCGGCGTTGCCGTGGAAGGCGCGCTGCACATTGCAGCGGAAGAGCCCCGCGCCCGCTTCGCCCAGTTGGCGGCGCGCTTCTACGCCCCCTTCCCCGCCACCACGGTCGCCGTCACCGGCACCAACGGCAAGACCTCGGTCGCCGAGTTGACCCGCCAATTGTGGCACCGCGCCGGGCACCGCGCCGCCAGCATCGGCACGCTCGGCATCACCACGGCGCAGGAGCAGGTAGTGACCGGGCTGACGACGCCCGATGTCGTCACCTTTCTCGCCACCATGGCCGGGCTGCAGCGCGAAGGCATCAGCCACGCCAGCTTCGAGGCCTCCAGCCACGGCCTGGACCAGTATCGCACCGAGGGACTGCCGGTCGCGGCAGCGGCCTTCACCAACCTCTCGCGTGACCATCTCGATTACCATGGCACGATGGAGGCGTATTTCGCCGCCAAGCTGCGGCTGTTCAGCGAAGTGGTGCGGGATGGCGGCGCTGTCGTGGTGTGGGCGGATGACGAACCCTGGTCCGACCGGGTGATCGAGGCCGCAAAAAAGCGCCATCTCCGGATTTATCCGGTGGGAAGCCGCGGCGAAGCCCTGCGGCTCCTGTCCCGCTCCGCCACAGCGCTCGGCCAGCGCCTGCGCGTCTCCGCCGAGGGCCGGGAATTCACCGTGAATCTCCCGCTCATCGGTGCCTATCAGGCCGCCAATGCGCTTGTCGCCGCCGGCCTCGTCATCGCCACCGGCGGCGCTGTTGCGGCCACTCTGGCCAACCTCGAGCACCTGCAGCCGGTGCGCGGTCGGCTCGAACGCGCCGTCATCACCCGCAGCGGCGCGCCGGTCTATGTGGACTATGCCCATACCCCCGACGCCCTGGCCGCCGCTGCCGAGGCGCTGCGCCCCCACACAACCGGCCGCTTGATCCTGGTGTTCGGCGCCGGAGGGGACCGGGACCAGGGCAAGCGCCCGCTGATGGGAGAAACTGCCACGCAGGTTGCAGACAAGCTGTTCATTACAGACGATAATCCGCGCTCGGAAGACCCGGCGAGCATCCGCGCCGCCATCCGTGCCGCAGCCCCCGACGCCACCGAAATCGGCGATCGGCGCGCCGCCATCGCCGCCGCCATCGCCGAGGCCGGGCCGCAGGATGTCGTGCTCATTGCCGGCAAGGGCCATGAGCAAGGGCAGATCGTCGGCACGCAGGTGCTGCCTTTCGATGATGTGCAAGTGGCGCGGGAGTGCGCCGCATGAGCCTGTGGACCGCCGCCGAAATTGCCGCCGCCACCGGCGGAACCGTGCATGGAGACTTTACCGCCAACGGCGTGACCTTCGACAGCCGGGAGATCGCCGGCGGCGAACTGTTCGTGGCGTTGAAGGGCGAAGCTACTGACGGACATAGGTTTTTAGCCCAGGCGCAAACGCGGGGCGCGGCCGGGATGCTGGTCTCGCAAGCCTGTGATGCGCCGCATGTGCTGGTTGCCGATACCACCGCAGCCCTTGATGCCCTCGCCATCGCAGCGCGGGACCGCAGCCCCGCGCTCCGCATCGGCGTCACCGGCTCCGTCGGCAAGACCGGCGTCAAGGAAGCGCTGCGCCTCGCCCTGGGGCGCTACGCCCCCGGCGCCGTCCACGCCTCGGTAAAGAGCTACAACAACCACACCGGCGTGCCACTCAGCCTCGCCCGCATGCCGCGCGAAAGCCGCTTCGGCGTCTTCGAGATGGGCATGAACCATGCCGGCGAACTGACAGCCCTGAGCGCGCTGGTCCGCCCGCAGATCGCCATCGTCACCTGGGTCGCGTCTGCGCATCGGGAGTTCTTCAAGACCGAGGAAGACATCGCCGATGCCAAGGGCGAGATTTTCTCCGGCCTGCTGCCCGGCGGCATCGCGATCATCCCGCATGACAATCCGCATCGCGACCGGCTGCTCGGCCATGCCCGGAAATACGCCAGCAATATCATCACGTTCGGTCTGGAGCCCGGCGCCGATGTCGTTGCGGAAAGCTTTGTGCTCCACCCGGATTGCTCCTGCGTGACAGCACGGATCGGCGCGCACAGGCTGACGTTCAAGATCGGCATGGCCGGTCGCCACTGGGTCGGCAATGCGCTGGCCGTGCTTGCCGCGGTGGATGCCGCCGGCGGTGATCTGGCGCTCGCCGGGCTGGCGCTGGCAGAACTGACCGACCTTCCCGGGCGCGGCCAGCGGCTGCGCGTCGCTGCCAATGGCGGCCATGCGGTGGTGATCGACGAGAGCTACAACGCCAACCCGGCATCGATGGCCGCTTCCCTGGCTGTGCTCGGCGAGATCGTGCCGGCGCGGGCCGGACGGCGGATGGCGTTGCTCGGCGCCATGCGCGAACTTGGCTCGCTCTCGGACCAGTTTCACGCCGAATTGGCACCACATGTGGTGGATGCAGGCGTTTCGGCCATAATTCTTGTGGGTAACGAGATGAAACCGCTGGCGGCAGCCCTCGCCCGGCGGCTAGAAGTTTACCATGTTAATGATGCGGCCGCGGCCGAGCTGGAGGTCACGAAACTGCTGGGTTCCGATGACGTTCTGCTGGTCAAGGGCTCGAACAGCATCAAGCTGGGCGACGTTGTGACTGCGCTCAAGACCCGGGAGGCGGACGCATGATCAACGCTCTGGCCGATTGGGCAGGTTTCGAGGGAATCCTCAACCTCTTCCGCTACATCACCTTTCGCTCGGTGGCCGCTCTGGTCACGTCGCTGGCCATCGCGTTGCTCATCGGGCCGCGCTTCATCAATTTCCTGCGCTCGAAGCAGGGCAAGGGCCAGCCGATCCGCGAGGATGGCCCGGCCTCCCACTTGCTGACCAAAAAGGGCACGCCGACGATGGGCGGGCTGATGATTCTCATCGCCATGACCATCTCGACACTGCTCTGGATGGACACATCCAACGGCTTTGTCTGGGCCTGCCTCGGCGTCACCCTCGGCTTCGGCGCTATCGGTTTCATGGACGATTATGACAAGGTGACGAAGCGCAGCCACAAGGGCGTCTCCGGCCGCACACGGCTGTTGATGGAGTTCTTCATCGCCGGGCTGGCCTGCACCTTCATCGCCAGCCGCACCGGCACGACGCTCTACCTGCCCTTCCTCAAGGACATCGGCATCCCGCTCGGGGTGTTCTACATTGCCTTTGCCGCCTTCATCGTCACTGGCTTCGGCAATGCCGTGAACCTCACCGACGGGCTTGACGGGCTGGCCACCATGCCGGTCGTCATCGCCGCCGGGGCCTTCGCCATCATCGCCTATCTCATCGGAAACATTCGCTTTTCGGACTACCTCGGCGTGCACCATGTCGCCGGCGCGGGCGAGCTTGCCGTGTTCGCCGCCGCGCTCATCGGCGCCTGCCTGGGCTTCCTCTGGTACAACGCGCCTCCGGCTGCCGTGTTCATGGGTGACACCGGCAGCCTTGCGCTGGGCGGCGCCCTCGGCACCATTGCAGTGGTAACCAACCATGAGCTGGTGCTGCTGATCATCGGCGGGCTGTTCGTGCTCGAAACTGTCAGCGTCATTGTGCAGGTCATCAGCTTCAAGACCACCGGCAAGCGGGTGTTCCGAATGGCGCCCCTGCACCACCATTATGAGCAGAAGGGCTGGGCCGAAGCCACGGTCGTCATCCGCTTCTGGATCGTGGCCATCGTGCTGGCGCTCGCCGGCCTTGCGACGCTGAAGCTGCGGTGATCACTTCACCCGTCTTTTCCGGCAAGACCTATGGGGTCTATGGCCTCGCCCGCAGCGGCAAGGCGACTGCGGCAGCGCTGATCGCCAGCGGCGCGGCCGTGCTGTGCTGGGACGACGGGGAAAAGGCCCGCGCCAGCTTCGAGGGTCCGCTGGTCAACCTGCACGAGACAGACCTTGCCAGCCTCGACGCACTGGTCGTCTCGCCCGGCGTGCCACATTCGGCGCCGCTGTTCGTCGCGGCCAAGGCGGCAGGCATCCCGATCATCGGCGATATCGAGCTGTTCGCCCAGGCGCGCGCCACGCTGCCGCCTAACCGCGTCGTCGGCATCACCGGCACCAATGGCAAATCGACAACAACGGCGCTCATTCACCACATTCTCGTCCATGCCGGCCGGGCAGCGCAGCTTGGCGGCAACATCGGCCTGCCGATCCTTTCGCAAGAACCGCTGCCGGCCGATGGCATCTATGTGCTGGAGCTCTCCAGCTACCAGATCGACCTGACCTTCAGCCTCGATTGCGACGTGGCGATACTGCTCAATATCACGCCTGATCATCTCGACAGGCACGGCACGCTGGAGGCCTATGCCGCCGCCAAGGCCCGTCTGTTCGCGATGCAATCCGCTGGCCAGGCCGCGATCCTCGATGGCGCTGCCGAGCGAGCGCATGGCGTGCTCGATGAGGCGGAGGACCCGGTAATCACCTTCATCGAGGATGTAGCGCTCGAGGGCCAGGCCGGCTGGCCGGCGCTGCAGGGGCCGCACAATCTCCAGAATGCCCGCGCCGCCGCCGCCGCCTGCCAGGCTCTGGGGCTGAGCGCCGCCGAGATCGAAGCCGGCCTTGCCAGCTACCCTGGCCTGCCGCACCGCATGGAGCTGCTGGGCATGAAGCATGGCGTGCTGTGGGTGAACGACAGCAAGGCGACCAATCCGGACAGTTCCGCCCCGGCGCTCGCCGCCTTCCCGCGCACCCACTGGATTGCCGGCGGCAAGGCCAAGGGGGCCGATCTCGATGCGGTGATGCCGTATCTTGGCGGCGTCGTGGCGGCCTATCTGATCGGCGAGGCTGCCCCCATTTTCGCACCGTTGCTCGCGCCCCGGCTGCCCGTGCACATGTGCGGCACGCTCGACAATGCCGTGCGCGAGGCCGCCGCCGCGGCCCGACCGGGCGAGACCGTGCTGCTCTCACCAGCCTGTGCGAGCTTTGACCAGTTCACCGACTTCGAGGCGCGCGGCGAGGCGTTCCGCACTGCCGTGGCGGCGCTGGCATGAGCACCGCTCCCGCCTCCACGCCCTGGGCATCGCCGGCCAGCACGCCCTTTTCACGCGGCGATCGCTCGCGCCTTGGCCGCTGGTTCTGGACCATCGACAAGCTGCTGCTGACCCTGGTTTTCGCGCTTATCGGCTGCGGCGTCATCGCCGTCGCAGCGGCTTCTCCAGCGGCGGCGCAGCGGCTCTCGGGCGCCAATTTCAAATATGATGACCTGTTCTTCCTGAAGCGCCAGATCCTCTGGGTTCTGGCCGGGCTGCCGATCATGCTCGGCGTGTCGATGCTCCCGGTAAGCTGGGCCAAGCGGCTCTCGATCATGGGCACCGGCCTCGGCGTGCTGGCGCTGGTGGCCGTGCTGTTCGTCGGCACCGGAACCAATGGCGCCACGCGCTGGCTGGCGCTGCCCGGCTTGCAGCTACAGCCATCGGAATTCCTCAAGCCGGTGTTTATCGTCACGACTGCCTGGCTGCTGGCGCTGCGCTTCGAGGATCGCTCGCTACCCACCATGCAGATCAGCTTCGGGTTGCTGGCGTTCATCGCCATGCTGCTCGTGCAGCAGCCGGATTATGGCCAGACGGCGCTGATGCTGGCGGTGTGGATGGTGCAGGCCGTGCTTGCCGGCATGTCGTTGTGGATGCTGGGCGGCATTGCGGTGGCGGCGCTGGTCGGGCTGGGCATCGCCTATCTCACCGTGGACCATGTCTCGCAGCGGCTCGACAAGTTCCTGACGGGCGGCGGCGATACCTACCAGATCGACAAGGCGCTGGATTGCTTCCGCGCCGGTGGGCTGTTCGGCGTCGGGCCGGGCGAGGGCGTGATGAAGTTCCGCCTGCCAGAGCCCCATACGGACTATATCTTTTCGGTCATCGGCGAGGAGTTTGGCATGCTGGCTTGCCTGCTCATCGCCGGGCTGTTCATCGCCATCGTGGTGCGGGTGTTCCTGCTGCTGCTTGACGAGGAGGATCCGTTCGTACTGCTGGCCTCTGCCGGGCTTGCCACGCAGTTCGGCCTGCAGGCGACCATCAACATGGGCGTCAACCTCAAGCTCCTCCCCTCCAAGGGGATGACACTGCCGTTCATCAGCCATGGCGGCTCGTCGTTCATCGCGCTCTCCATCGGCATGGGGCTGCTGCTCGCCCTCACGCGTCGGAACCCGTTCCTCAAGGCCTCGCCCTATGTCGAGCGCTGGAAGGGCGCATGAGCCGGCCGTATGTTCTCGCCGCCGGCGGCACTGGCGGGCATATGGTGCCGGCGCATGTGCTGGCGCTGGAACTGCGCGCCCGCGGCCATGATGTGCACCTCGTCACGGATGCCCGCGGGCTCCGCTTCCCCGGACTGTTCGAGGGCGTGCCGCGCACTGTGGTGGACAGCGGCTCGCCGGGCCGCTCCGGCTGGCGCACGCTGCCGGCAGTGGCGCTGAGCATCTGGCGCGGCCGGGCCAGGGCGCGGGCGCTTTTCCAGGAGCTCAAGCCCCGCGCCGTCATCGGCTTTGGCGGTTATCCGGCGCTGCCGGCACTGCTGGCGGCGCTCTCGCTCAAGCTGCCGAGCCTTGTGCATGAGCAAAACGCCGTGCTCGGCCGGGTCAACCGCCTGCTGGCGCCGCGCGTAGCCGCCATTGCCACCAGCTATGCCAATGTCCGCCGCATGCAGCCGGGCTGGGCCGGCAAGACGGTGTTGACCGGCAACCCGGTGCGGCCAGAGATCATCGCCGCCCGCAACACGCCCTTCGAGGCGGACAGCCCGAAGCTGCGCCTCCTTGTCACCGGTGGCAGCCAAGGCGCCGCGATCCTCAACACCGTAGTGCCCGCCGCTGTCGCGCTGCTGCCCGAAGCACTGCGCGCCCGGCTGCAAGTGGTGCACCAGGGCCGTGATGAAGACGCCGGGCTGGTGACGGAAACCTATCGCAGCGCCGGTGTCGCTGCCGAGATGCGCGCCTATTTCACCGACCTGCCAGAGCAGATCGCCAAGGCGCATGTGATCGTGGCGCGTGCCGGTGCCTCCACCGTCGCCGAGCTTGCCGTGGCCGGTCGCCCCGCCATTCTCGTGCCGTTGCCCATCGCCACCGATGATCACCAGACCGATAACGCCCGGGCCATGGCCGCAGCCGGCGGCGCCATCATCATCCCGCAGCCGCAGTTCACCGCAGAGCGTGTCGCTGCGGCCTTGACCGCGCTGCTTGGTGAGCCGAAGGCCCTGGCAGCAGCCGCAGCGGGGGCCCGCAGTGCCGGCCACCCGGACGCAGCGGCGCGGCTGGCCGATCTTGTCATTGCCACCGGAAGCCCAGCATGAGCCAGACCATCTCCCTCCCCGGCTTTCGCACCGATATCGGCGTCATCCACTTCATCGGCATCGGCGGCATCGGCATGTCCGGCATTGCCGAGGTGATGGCGAACCTGGGCTTCGCCGTCCAGGGCTCCGATTCCGCCGAGGGCTATGTGGTGCAGGGCCTGCGCGACAAGGGCATCAAGGTGTTCATCGGCCAGAAGGCCGAGAATGTCGCCGATGCCGCCGTCGTCGTCACCTCCACCGCTATCGGTCGGGACAATCCGGAAGTCATCGCTGCGCAGGACAAGCGCATCCCCATCGTGCGCCGCGCCGAGATGCTCGCCGAGCTGATGCGGCTGAAGAGCTGCGTTGCAGTCGCCGGCACCCATGGCAAGACCACCACCACCTCGATGGTCGCCGCGCTGCTCGATGCCGGCGGGCTGGACCCGACTGTCATCAACGGCGGCATCATCAACACCTATGGCTCGAACGCCCGGCTCGGTGCCGGCGAGTGGATGGTGGTGGAAGCCGATGAATCGGATGGCAGCTTCCTGCGGCTCGGCGGCACCTTCGGCATCGTCACCAACATCGATCCCGAGCATCTCGACCATTGGGGTGATTTCGACAAGATCCGCGAAGGCTTCCGCCAGTTCGTCAACCATGTGCCCTTTTACGGGGCCGGCATCCTGTGCATCGACCATCCCGAAGTGCAGGCGCTGCTGCCCAAGGTGCAGGACCGCCGGATCATCACCTACGGTTTTTCCGCCACCGCCGATGTGCGCGGCGAAGCCGTGACGCCGGTGCCGGGCGGCAATCGCTTTGCCGTGACGTTGCGCACCCGCAGCGGCGAGCGCCGCATCGAGAACCTCATGCTGCCGATGCCCGGCCGGCACAATGTGCAGAACGCCCTCGCCGCCATCGCCGTGGCGGTGGAACTCGGCATTGACGACGAATCCATCCGCGCCGGCTTTGCCCGCTTCGGCGGCGTCAAGCGGCGCTTCACCAAGGTAGGCGAAGTCGCCCTGCCCGGCGGCGTGCTCACCGTGATCGATGATTACGGCCATCACCCGGTGGAGATCCGCGCCGTGCTCGCCGCAGCCCGGGAAGGCGTCAGCCGCGAATCCGGCGCGCGCGTGCTGGCCGTCGTGCAGCCGCACCGCTTCACCCGCCTGCGGGACCTGATGGGCGAATTCCAGGCGGCCTTCAACGATGCCGACCGGGTGTTCGTCGCACCCGTCTATGCTGCTGGCGAAGCCCCCATCCCGGGTGTCGATGCCGATGCGCTGGTGGCCGGGCTGCGCGGCGCAGGCCATCGCGGCGCCGAAGCCGTGGCCGGAGCAGCCGATCTGGCCCGCGTGCTAGCCGCCGAAGTGCGCGGCGGGGACATGGTGGTATGCCTCGGCGCCGGGGACATCACAAAATGGGCCGCAGGCCTTGCCGATGCCATTCGCGCCGAACAGGCCAGGCCCTGATGGCTGCCGCCGCTCTTGCCCCTGCGCCATTGCCACCGCTGGCAGGCAGCGTCGAAGCCGGCGCGGCCTTTGCCGATTTCATCTGGTTCCGCACCGGCGGCGCCGCGCAATGGCTGGTGCGCCCGCGCGATGTGAACGATCTTGCCAGCTTCCTCGCCGCGCTCGATCCGGACATGCCGGTGCTGCCGGTGGGCGTTGGCTCCAATCTCATCGTGCGCGATGGCGGCGTGCCGGGCGTTACCATCCGCCTGCCCAAGAGCTTCGCGCAGGTGACGATCGAGGGCACGAATGTCCGCGCCGGCGCGGCCGCCATGGGCATCACTGTTGCCAGCGCAGCGCGTGATGCCGGGTTGGCTGGCCTTGAGTTCCTGCGCGGCATCCCCGGCACTGTCGGTGGCGCGGTGCGCATGAATGCCGGAGCCTATGGGCGCGATGTGGCAGACTTGCTGGTGGAAGCAACCGTCGTACGCCGGGATGGCCGCATCGAAGTGCTGCCGGCATCTGCCTTCGGCTTCAGCTATCGCCATTCCGCGCTGCCAGAGGGTGATGTGGTGGTGGAGGCCGTGCTGCGCGGCACGCCGGGAGACAAGACCGTCATCACTGCCGAGATGGACCGCATCGCCGCCGAGCGGGAGGCCTCGCAGCCGCTGCGCTCCCGCACCGGTGGCTCGACCTTCAAGAACCCCGCCGGCCACAAGGCCTGGCAACTGGTGGATGCCGCCGGCTGCCGTGGTCTCAAGCTGGGCGGCGCGCAGGTGAGCGAGAAGCACACCAATTTCCTGCTCAACACTGGCGGCGCCACTTCGGCCGATATCGAAGCCCTGGGCGAACTGGTGCGCCAGAAGGTGCTCGCCAACTCCGGCGTGGCGCTGGAATGGGAGATCGAACGCGTCGGTGTGCCGGCCGCAACCGAGGGGAAGCCATCATGAGCGCAAAACCCCTGCATGTCGCCGTGCTGATGGGCGGCTGGTCCGCCGAACGCGAAGTCTCGCTCACCTCGGGCAAGGGCATTGCCGCTGCCTGCCGCACGCTGGGCCACCGTGTCACCGAGATCGACATGGGCCGCGATGTGGCGGCCCGGCTCGCCGAAGCCGCGCCTGATGTGGTGTTCAACGCGCTGCATGGCACACCCGGCGAAGATGGCAGCGTGCAGGGCCTGCTCGACCTGATGGGCCTGCGCTACACGCACAGCGGCTGCGCCACTTCGGCCATCGCCATCGACAAGGTGCTGACCAAGCGCATGCTGGTGCCGTTGGGCATTCGCATGCCGGCCGGCCGCATCGTCAGCTCCGCCTCGCTGCACGAGGCCGATCCATTGCCACGGCCCTATGTGCTCAAGCCGGTCAACGAGGGCTCATCGGTGGGCGTCGCCATCGTCACCGACAGCTCCAACTATGGCAACCCGATCGCCGCCGACGCCACCGGGCCATGGCAGGACTTTGCCGAGTTGCTTGCCGAGCCTTTCATTGCCGGCAAGGAACTGACCGTCGCCGTGCTCGATGGCCCGAATGGCGCCGAGGCGCTGGCCGTGACCGAGTTGAAGCCGGCGCAGGGCTTTTATGATTACGAGGCCAAATATACCGATGGCCTGACCGTGCATGTCTGCCCCGCCGAACTGCCGGCTGGCGTGGAAGCAGCGGCGCTCGCCATGGCCGTGCAGGCGCATGCGGCGTTGGGTTGCAAGGGCGCTTCCCGCTCGGATTTCCGCTGGGACCCGGCACAGGGCGAGGCCGGCATCTACCTGCTCGAAGTCAACACCCAGCCCGGCATGACGCCGCTCAGCTTGGTGCCGGAGCAGGCGAAATATCGCGGCATCAGCTATGAAACACTGGTGCAGCGGCTGATTGATTCCGCCCTTGCGACAGGCTCGGCAGAATGAGCGCCGTGGCTCTCAAGCGCGGCGCCCCGGCGCCCAGGCGCAAGCCCAACGCCGCCCCCGTTGCCACGGTAGCGCTGCCGGTGAGCCAGCGCATCCTGCGTCGCAACCTTGCGATCGGCTTTGCGGCGCTCATCGTGCTGGTCGCACTGCTGGTGGTGAGCCTGATGGGTATTCCGCAGCGGCTCTGGCAGGATTTCGTCATCGAGACTGCCGATGCCGGCTTCGAGATTCGTCATGTGGAAGTCACCGGCACCCGCGAGATGGCGCGACTGCCGGTGTATGATGCAGCACTCTCCGGGCCGCAGAACGCCATCCTCACCACCGATCTCGCCGCCATCCGCACCCGGTTGCTGGCGCTGCCCTGGGTGGCTGATGCCAGTGTGGGCCGGCGGCTGCCTGATACGCTGGCGATCCATATTGTCGAGCGCCAGCCGGTTGCGCTGTGGCAGAGCCGTGGCCGCTTCCGCGCCATCGACATCACCGGCCGCACCCTCACCACCGAGCGGCTCGAGCGCTTCGCCAGCCTGCCGCTGGTGGTTGGCCCCGGCGCCAACCGCCGCGTCCGCGAGATGCTGGCCCTGACAGCGGCAGCGCCGGCACTGGCGGACCGCATCGATGCGGCCGTGCTGGTTGGCGAGCGTCGCTGGGATGTGAAGTTCAAGACTGGCGAGACGCTGGCGCTGCCCGATACGCCGGCAGCGGCCACTGCCGCGCTCAAGCGCTTTGCCAATCTAGATGCCGGGCAGAACCTGCTCGGTGGCCGCTTCGAGCGGTTTGACATGCGCCTGCCCGGACAGATCACCATTGGCGGAGCCGGCGTGAAACAGGCGATCGAGGATGCCGCCAAGGCAGCCAAGGCAGCCGCCCAGCAAAAGCCGACAACCATCTGATGGCCCCCAAGATTCCCCTCGTCCAGCAGCGCAGCGGCGAACGCACCATCGCCGTGCTCGATGTCGGCACCTCCAAGGTGGCGGCGCTCATCGCGCTGGTCAGCAAGGATGGCGAGCCGCGTGTCATCGGCACCGGCCAGAAGCCTTGCTCGGGGCTGAAGCGCGGTCTGGTGACCAACTTCGAGCGCACCGAGGCTGCCATTCGTGGTGCCATGGACCAGGCCGAGCGCGCGGCGGGCCTCCAGATCGAATTCGTCTATGCCTCGATCTCGGCCGGGAACCTCGACAGCTCGGTCGCCAGCGCCGAGGTGGATATCGCCGGCGCCAGCATCACCCAGGCGGACATGGTGGCGCTCCGCGCCGCAGGCCGTGCCCGGATCGACCCCAATGGCCGCACTGTCGTTCACGCCCAGCCGGCGCTTTATGCCCTTGATGGCCAGGCCGGGGTGGAATCGCCGATCGGCTTCCATGCTGACAGGCTGGGCATGGACATCCATGTGGTGACAGCCGACACGCCGCCGCTGAAGAACCTTGATCGCGCCATCAAGACCGCGCACCTCGGCCTGCGCACGCTGGTAGCCTCGCCGCTCGCCGCCAGCCTCTCCAGCCTCGAGATGGAGGAGCGCGAGCTTGGCGTCGCGCTGATCGAAATCGGCGCCGGGGTGACGACAGTGGCCGTGCATCGCTGGGGAATGCTGGTAGGCGTGGCGACCATTCCGATGGGCGCCAACGACATCACCGCTGATCTTGCCGCGGCTTTTTCCACCAAGCTCATCCATGCAGAGCGGCTCAAGGCGCTCGATGGCTCGGCGATGGCCGCGCCAAAGGACAATCACGAGGGTGTCGAAATCCCGCCGATGAGCGACGAGGGACTGGCCGATCCGCTGCGGGTGCCCAAGGCGCAGATTATCGGTGTCATCCGGCACAGGCTCGATCTGCTGTTCGGCGAAGTGGCCAGCAAGCTGGACAAGCTCGGCTTCACCGGCCCGCAGGCCCGGCAGGTGGTGCTGACAGGCGGCGGGGCGGAACTGCGCGCCATCGTGGATTTTGCGCAAGGGGCGCTCAACCGCAACGTGCGGATTGGCCGGCCGCGCGGCCTGACCGGCCTGCCACCGGCACAATCCGGCCCGGCATTCGCAACTTTAGCGGGCCTGGTGTTGTTTGCAGCCTCGGAAGTGCCGGACATCTGGAACAATCCGCCCCCGGCCAAGGCGCCGCCCGGCAAGGGCGGACTTTTTGCAACGACACTCGAAAAACTGAAGAACAGCTTCTGATGCCGCTTGGAACCTGATTCTACTTTATATAGTATGGCGCGAGACAGGGGAGACACGAAATGCTGGAGTTCGAACGTCCGGAACTGACCGAGCTGAAGCCCCGGATCACGGTCATCGGCGTGGGTGGAGCCGGCTGCAATGCCGTTGCCAACATGATCAATGCCGATCTCCAGGGGGTCGAGTTCATCGTCGCTAATACCGATGCCCAATCGCTGGCCGCCAGCAAGGCCGCCACGCGCATCCAGCTCGGCATGAAGATCACGCAAGGGCTGGGCGCCGGCGCCCGCCCCGAGATCGGCCGCGCTGCTGCCGAGGAGACCCTGGACCAGCTCGAGACCAGCCTTGAAGGCGCCCATATGTGCTTCATCGCTGCCGGCATGGGCGGCGGCACCGGCACTGGTGCTGCCCCTGTGGTGGCCCGCGCCGCACGTGAAAAGGGCATCCTGACGGTGGGTGTCGTCACCAAGCCTTTCACCTTCGAGGGCAGCAAGCGCATGCGCGCCGCCGAGGAAGGCATTGCCGAGCTCCAGAAGGTGGTGGACACCCTCATCATCATCCCGAACCAGAACCTGTTCCTGATCGCCAATGCCAACACCACCTTCAAGGAGGCGTTCGCCATGGCGGACCAGGTGCTGCACCAGGGCGTGCGCGGCATCACCGACCTGATGATCATGCCGGGCCTGATCAACCTCGATTTCGCCGATGTGCGCACCGTCATGTCCGAAATGGGCAAGGCGATGATGGGTACCGGCGAGGCTACCGGCGAACGCCGCGCCATCGAAGCCGCGGAAAAGGCCATCGCCAACCCGCTGCTCGACGAAGTCTCGATGCGCGGCGCCAAGGGTGTGATCATCAACATCACCGGCGGCGACGATCTTCGCCTGATGGAAGTGGATGAGGCCGCAACGCACATCCGCAACATGGTGGACCCGGAAGCCAACATCATCGTCGGCTCGGCCTTCAACAAGGATCTGGAAGGCGTGATGCGCGTCTCGGTGGTCGCCACCGGCATTGATGCAACCACGCGGATCGAGCCGATGCGCGCGCCGCCGGCCAGGGGGCGCGATGCGGCCCTGCCCGTCCAGCCGAGCATTTTCGCCCCGACCCCGCCGATCGCCGGTCCAGCTACCGCGCCCACACCGTTCAGTGCCGGCCCAGCGCCGTTCACGTTCCCGACCGGCACCGCTGAAGCGCCCGCCTCGATCCCGCAAAATCCCGAAATCACCGAGGCACCGGCCGAAGCTGCGACAATCGCGGAGAGCCTTGAAGCCGAGGATGACGAGATCGATCTCGGCGCCGCCGGCGTCCGCATCGAAGACGCGGCGCCCGTCGATACCTTCCGCTTCACGCCGCGCGAAGCACCGGCTGCACCGCCGCCAGCCCCTGCGCCCGCCCCGGTAGCGGCTGCTCCGGAGCCGGAAAAGGAGGAGCGCGTGCTCACCTTGTTCGACAAGATGCGCAACCTCTCACGCGGCGGTCGGCCAAAGCCAGCGGCTCCCGCCACACTGGCGCCCGAGCCTGATGCCGGCCCCAGCAGCCAGCCAGATGTCGACATCCCACCGTTTTTCAAGCGCCAGATCAACAACTAAGCTCATCCCTCGCCAAGCGACGTTTGTCTTGGCGAGGGATAGACTCTCAACTGCCGTATAGCTGGCATGAGAGACCAGCATGCCGCCATCGCCTGGAACCGCTTCGGTCTTGGCGCGCGCCCCGGCGATACGCCCCCGGCTGACCCCCAGCGGTGGCTTCTGGACCAGCTCGCCAACTACAAGCCGCGCCCTTCCACCATCGCCTCGGCGCCAGGCAGCAGCGAGATGGCAGCGCGCGCCCGCGATTATCTGCAGCGTATTCGAGCGCTAATGGGCGGTGGCGCAGGCCGCCGCGGGCCGATGGCCAACGAAACGAGCAAGCTCGGCGACGACGCCAGCAAGAGGGACGAACAGCAAGCCATCCGCAAAGCGATCCGCCAGCAATATCGCGACGGATATGGCCAGCAGGTGCGCGCCCGCGTGTCCCAGGCACTCTCGACGGAAACACCGTTCGCGGAGAGGCTCGTACATTTCTGGGCCAACCATTTCGCGATTTCGGTCGACAAGGCGCAGACCATAGGCCTTGCGGGCCCACTCGAATTCGAGGCCGTTCGCCCGCACATTACCGGTCGCTTTGTTGATATGCTACAGGCGGTTGAGCGTCACCCGGGCATGCTGATGTATCTGGACCAAGCCCAGTCAATCGGTCCCAATTCCCGGCTCGCCACCGCCGCACGCCGCCGCCAGACGCGGCGCCAGCCGGGGCTGAATGAAAATCTCGCCAGGGAAATCCTTGAACTCCATACGCTGGGTGTTGGCGGCGGCTACGCCCAGCCAGACGTGCTCGAGCTGGCCCGTGCGCTATCGGGTTGGAGCGTTGGCGGCTTTGTGCGCCGGCCGTTGGGCGTGGAAGCGCCGGACGGATCCTTTGTCTTCCAGCCTGCTTGGCACGAGCCAGGGACACGCACCCTTCTCGGCACGCGTTATGGGCAGGAGGGAGAAGCTCAAGCTCATGCCATGCTTCAGGACCTTGCCGCACATCCCGCCACCGCACGCCATCTCGCCACCAAGCTGGCACGCCACTTTGTGGCCGACATGCCACCGCCGGCGCTCGTCGAACGATTGGCTTCAGCCTATCACACAAGCGGTGGCGACTTGATGGCGATGTATCGAGTTCTCATCTCATCTCCAGAAAGTTGGGTCAGCACGAACCCCAAGTTCAAGACGCCTTGGGATTGGACCATCTCGGCATTGCGCGCTACGGGCACCCGCCAGTCCCCAGACCTGCGGATCGTCGCGGCACTCAATGAGCTCGGCCAGCCGGTCTGGAGGCCAGGTTCTCCGGCGGGATGGGAGGATGTGGCCGAGAGTTGGGCGGCGCCCGATGCCTTGCTGCGCCGGGTGGAGATCGCTGGGCGCATCGCGGCGATCGTAGGTGACCGTATCGATGCGCGTTCCCTGGCACCTCGGATACTGCCGGGCGTGCTGAGCCCGGCCACCAGCAGCGCTATCGCCAGAGCCGATCGACCCGAACAGGGGCTGGCACTGCTGTTGGCATCACCCGAATTCCTGCGGAGATGAGTATGATCGACCGTCGCCGCTTCCTCGGCCATGCCGGTCTTGCCGGGGCCGCTTTGCTCACTCCCGGCCTGGCGCTTGCCGCAGCGTCAGGTGAACGCCGCTTTGTACTCATCATTCTGCGCGGTGCCATGGACGGACTCTCCACAGTGATGCCTGTAGGAGATCCGGCATATGCAGCGCTGCGACGTGGCTTTGGCCCACCAGCAATGGCAGGCGCACCCATCACTCTGGATGGAACCTTTGCCCTGCATCCCTCGCTGGCAGAGACCGGCAAGCTCTTTGCCAAGGGCGAAGCGGCTTTCATCCACGCCGTCGCCTCGCCCTATCGCGAACGCTCGCACTTTGATGCGCAGAATGTGCTCGAAACGGGAGGAAACGCCGCCTACGCATTGAAGGATGGCTGGTTAAACAGGCTGTTGCCGATGCTCCCCGCTGCCCGGGAGCCTGCCATCGCCATCTCCACAACTCTGCCGATGGCGCTGCGCGGCGTAGCGCCGGCGACCTCCTTTGCCCCCTCAAAGTTGCCTGAGGCGGATGCCGACCTGATGTCTCGCGCCGGCGCGCTTTACGAGAGCGATCCACAACTCCACACCCTCTGGACACAAGCGATGGAAGCCCGATCCCTCGCCGGAGACAAGGCCGAGGGCCGAGGCAACCCGACAGCACTCGGCGCTCTCGCTGCCACGTTCCTCGCACAGCCGCAGGGCGCACGGATCGCCGTGATCGAGATGACGGGTTGGGATACGCATGCCAACCAGCCCGGCAGGCTTGCAGGCCTGCTGCGCCAGCTCGATGGCTTGATAAACTCCCTGCGTACGGGCCTTGGACCAGCCTGGGCGCAGACCGCAGTTGTAGCAGCCACCGAATTCGGCCGGACTGCCGCGCCCAACGGCACTGGCGGAACCGACCATGGCACCGGCAGCGCCGCAATTTTGGCGGGAGGCGCGATCAAGGGCGGTCGGGTGATCAGCGACTGGCCAGGGTTGGCGCCTGCACAGCTCCACGAAGGACGGGATCTGCGCGCTACAGCCGACTTGAGGGCTCTATTCGCCGGGCTTGCTGCCGAGCATTTCGGGCTGGACCCGGCGCAGGTCGTACGCGCAGGCTTTGCGGGAGCCGCTATCAAGCCAATGACAGGGCTGGTGCGCGGCCAGAGCTGAAGCTCCAGCCGCGCGTCGCCTCAGGCGGCAGACAAGGCCAGCCGCCCGTCTCCCTCATCGACATGGACGGTGGAGCCATCCGCCACCTCGCCCTTGAGGATCAGATCGGCCAGCGGGTCCTGCAGATGCCGTTGCACGGTGCGCTTGAGCGGTCGGGCGCCATAAACAGGATCGTAACCCACACGCGCCAGCCAGCGCCGAGCGGCATCGGTGAGTTCCAGCACCACCTTGCGATCCTTGAGCAACGCTTGGACGCGCGCCACCTGCAGGTCGACGATCGGTGCCATGGCGCTCTCACCAAGCCGCTGGAACAGAACGATTTCATCGAGCCGGTTGAGGAACTCAGGGCGGAAATGCCCGCGCACCATCTCCATCACTTGTGGCTCGGCATCGCTGACCGGCTGATCATCGCGCAACGCAGCAATGTACTGCGACCCCAGGTTGCTGGTGAGGATGATCAGGGTGTTGGTGAAGTCTACAGTTCGGCCCTGGCCATCGGTGAGCCGACCATCATCGAGCACCTGCAGCAGCACGTTGAAGGCATCCGGGTGGGCCTTCTCCACCTCGTCGAGCAGCAACACGCTGTAGGGTTTGCGGCGCACGGCCTCGGTCAGGTAACCGCCCTCCTCGTAACCCACGTAACCGGGTGGGGCGCCAATGAGGCGGGCGACCGAATGCTTTTCCATGAACTCGCTCATGTCAATGCGAATCAGGTGGTCTTCCGAGTCAAACAGGAAACCGGCCAAGGCCTTGCACAATTCGGTCTTTCCG